>JAGYKK010000034.1 GCA_018401645.1 Mycobacterium sp.
CCCTGGTCACAGCGTTGTGACCTCGTTAGCCCTATGAAACTTTAGGGTTACACTCGTCAACACAGCATCACGCAGAGTGGTGGTCATGCAGTCAACGAGGTACTCGTGAGTGATCGACGCCAACGACTTGAGGCAATGCGCGATCAGCTCACCGACGCCATGTCGGCTGCCGATCCGGCGGTGATGGCGCAGATCGCCGGCCAGCTTCGCCAGGTGCTCAAAGAGATCGACGAGACGCCGGACGAGTCGAAGGGGAAGTCAGCGCGTGAGCGACTTGCGGAAAGGGTCGCAGCGGCCAACCCTGCTGTTTGAGCCAGAGGGCGACATCGACTGGACGTTGTCCGACATCGCCGTCGAGTGGGCCGAGAAGGTCGCCGGCTACGTGCTCGACCCGTGGCAGTCGTGGCTGGTCCGGTGGACGTTCGCACGAGGCAACGACCGGCTGTGGATGGCTCGTGACGTGGGTGCCGAGGTGACCCGCCAGTCAGGCAAGAACATCTGGCTCGAGGTGGTCGAGCTCGTCGGCGCTCTGGAGTTTGGCGACACGCTGCAAATCCATAGCGCACATCGAGCCGACACCAGCCACGAGCACTTCGTCTCACTGCGTTCGCGGATCGAGTCAAGCGACGAGCTGATGTCGTTGATGCCGTCCCGCCAGAATCACGGCTTCATCACGACGAACGGCAACGAGTCGATTGAGTTCGGCAACGGTCATCGCGTCCTGTTCAAGTCCCGCAACCGTGGGTCAGGTCGCGGGCCTCGTCCGCGCCGGTTGGTGTTCGACGAGGCGCTGGTGTTGACTCACGAACAGATTGGGTCGATGGCTCCCGGAATCTCGGCGCAACGCAACCCGCAGATCATCTTCGCTTCGTCGGCTCCGAAGACCGACTCCGAGGTGTTGCACGATCTCCGCACGCGCGCCAAGGCGGCCGATCCGGCTGACAGGTTCTTCTACGCCGCGTGGAACAACACACCAGACGTCAACCCGGACGACCCGGAGTGCTGGTATCACGTCAACCCGTCGCTCGGTTACGGCCGCATGACCGAGCAGTCATTGAACGCCAACCGCAAGCTGATGTCGGCGGAAGAGTTCGCACGCGAACACCTCGGCATCCCAGAGGAGCCTGAAGGCGTCAACGACGGCCCGATCTCGTTGGAGCGTTGGGATCAGCTCGCCGACGGCGACTCGATGGCGACCGACCACTCGGTGCGCCTAGCGCTCGACGTGTCAGCGGATCGCCGCTTCTCGACGTTCGCCGTGGCCGGTTTCCGCATCGACCGTCTCGGCCACGTTGCCGTGCGCGATCGCCGGCCGGGCACCGACTGGGTGCTCGAGCGGGCGCGTGAGTTGACCGACGGTCACGGTGTGCCGGTTGTCATCGTGACGAACTCGCCGGCGTCGTCGTTCATCGACTCGTTCGTGTCTGCTGGTATCCCCGTCGATCAGATGACGCCGTCGGAGTACGCCCAGGCGTGCGGCCGTTTCATCGACGCAACGCGTGGCGAGCACGCCCGCCTGCGTCACCGTGGCGACCACCTGCGCTCGGCCGTTGCATCGGTACGCGTGAAGGAATCTGGCGACGGCGGCATGGTGTGGTCGCGTCGGTCGTCCAAGGCAACGGACATCACACCGTTGACGGCCGCAACGGCCGCATGGGGACGCGTTGATCGACCGGCTGCCGATGAGGCCGAATACACCGGCTCGTTTCTGTCCCTGTCTGACTTCTGAGGAGGACGAATGTTTGCACTCGCTCTCCAGGTCGTTGCGCTCGTAGGTCTCCCGGTCGGTGGCTCATTGTCGGCTGGCTGGGGTGGCGCCATCGTCGGCGCTTCCGCGTCGGCTCTCTACGTGGGTTTGGCCGCTGAACGGGCTGGCCGCTGATGCTGTCCGGTTTGTTCCGTGGCGCACCGGTCGACAACGAAACCCGCGCAATGGCGTGGCCGTGGTTCCCCGAGCCTGGCAACACGACGTGGGCCGGCATCAACGTCTCCGAGGTGACGGCGACTCAGTTGCTTGCCGTCTACGGGTGCGCCGCATTCATCACCGACGAGATTTCGACACTGCCGCTCGACGGCATGGAGTCGACGCCTGCGTGGGTTGAGTCGCCATCCGACGGACTTGATCGCATCTCGTGGACGGGCCAGATCGTTTGGTCGCTCGTCATGTCGGGGGACGCGTTCTGCGCCATCATCAACAACGATCGCGGTCAGGTTCTTGCGCTCGATCCGATCGACCCCGCCGTCGTCGAGGTCCGTCGCGAAGCTGGTCGTCGCGCGTATTACATTCACGGAATCCCCGCCCCGTTCGAGGTACTGCACATCCCCGGCCGGATGAAGCCTGGCGCATTGCGCGGCATGAATCCCGTCGAGTATGCACGCCAGTCGATCGGCTTGGGCCTGGCCTCGATGGAGTTCGGCGCCAAGTTCTTCGACGGTGAAGGCAACATGCCCGGCGTCATCGAGTTGCCGACTCACGCACAGCCGGAGACGATGAGGAACCTAGCCGAGCAGTGGCGCCGCAAGCGGTCCCGCTCGGGCAAGGGTTTGCCCGGTGTGCTCGAGAACGGCGCGACGTGGAAGCCGACTGGGGTGACGAACGAGCAGGCACAATTCCTTGCGACTCGAAAGTATTCAGCGTCGGAGATTGCCGGCCAGATGTTCTTGTTGGACCCGTCCGATCTCGGCATCCCGGTCGACGGCACGTCGTTGACGTACGCCAACCTCGGCCAGCGCAACACCCGCCGTGTGCAGGTGACGCTGCTGCCGTGGATCAGGCGGATCGAGTCGGCGTTGTCGCCGCTGGTGCCTGGCGGATCGTACAGGTTCAACCTGGACGCACGCTTGCGTGGTGACACTCGTGAGAGCTACGAAACGTTGGCTGTCGGCATTGCCGCCGGCTTCATGACGATCGACGAAGCTCGCACCATTCTCGGCATGGAGCCTCGCCCGGATCAGACGCAGGCACCTACAGCTCGCGAGCTTGCCGAGATGATTCAGAAGATCTATTTGGGGGTCGGCGTCGTACTGACGGCCGAGGAAGCGCGCGACATCTTGAACAGCGGCGGGGCAAATCTCGCCCCCGGCTTTACACCCCCCGAGGTATCACCATGACCATGCGAGACATCAGCGACCGCGCCACTGCGGCGACACGCGAAATCCGTGCGTTCACCGTCAACGACCTCGAGATGCGTGAGGCCGACGACGGCGCGATCCGTTTCGAGGGAGTGGCGTCGGTTGTCGGCACCGCGTACACCGTGCGCGACATGTTCGGCGAGTACGCCGAGACGATCGCCGACGGTGCGTTCCATCGGACGATCCGCCAGAAGGCCGACGTGCGGATGCTGAAGAACCACAACAGCGACCACGTCTTCGCCCGCACGAAATCCGGCACGCTGTCGCTCGCCGACGATCCGCACCTGCGTGCGTCGGCCCCGTCGCTGGACCCGTCCAACCCGCAGGTTCAGACGCTTCGCTCCGAGCTTGCTCGCGGTGACGTCGACCAGATGTCGATCGGCTTTCGGGTCAAAGACCAAGAGTGGTCCGAGGACTACACCGAGCGCACCATCCGCGAAATCGAATTGTTCGAGGTGTCGGTTGTGACGTTCCCAGCGTCGCCGACCACGTCGGCCGGCCTGCGTTCGCTTGACGAGTTCATGTCGATGCTGACCGCCGACGAAGCCGACGAAGACGATCTCCGCCGGGCGATCGCCAGGCTCACCGAGCTGCTGCCTGTTCCCGAAGTGGAAACGGTCGACCCCGCCATCCTGGCGCGAGACATCGCAGACCGCGACCGTCTCGCCCGCAAGATCGCCGAACGGCCCGCGCCGTTCGTCTGATAGCCGAACTCGGAGCACGAACCCGGAGCCGTTCAGCGGCCACCACGTCGTGCCACCACGTCGGCGCTCCCCACCAACCCCCCCATCCGATTTCCCGAGGAGGACATCATGGATATCCGTTCGCGCGTCATTGCGCTGAACGCGGAGCGCCTCAACGTCGTTGAGCAGCTCCGCACCGAACTCGAAGCGACCGCAGGACGCGAGCGCTCCGAGGAAGAGAACACCAAGATCGCACGCATGGATGCTCGCATCGACGAGATCGACGCCGAAGTGCGCGACTTCGTTGCCCGCGAGACTCGCGAGCAGGAAGCCGCCGCCCTGCGCGATCAGTCGGCACACCTGTTCGGCGAAACCAACGTCGTGCGCGCCGAGCGTTCGGCTGCTGACCTGTTCCGCGAGTGGGCTTGCACCCCGAGTTTCGCTGGTGCTGGCGGCCTCGAAATCGACATCCGTGGCGCACAGAAGGAGCGCGAGCTTCTTCGCCAGGGCGCGTCGGCCGAAGAGATCCGGGCGCTTGCATGGGATACCGGCACGTCGGGTTCGCTCGTCCCGGTCACTCTGGCCCGGTCGCTGTATCAGTACATGGAGGCGTCGATCGCCATGTTCCGTGCGCCAACCACCAAGATGACCACGGCGTCGGGTGAGAAGATGCAGTTCCCGCGAGTTCTCGCGCACAGCATCGCCACTCAGGTGATCTCCCAGGGCACCGCTCTGGCAGGCACCGACCCGACGTTCAGCCAGATGATCCTGGACGCCTACAAGTACGGCCAGATTGTCTACGTTGCCAACGAGGTGCTCACCGACTCCGGTGTGGATCTCAGCGGCTTCCTCGGGCAGAACATGGGTCGCGCTCTCGGGCGTGACATCGACGTCGACCTCGTTGTCGGTGCCGGTTCAACTGGCCCGAAGGGCATCGTGCCGGCGACCACCGGTTCGGTTCTCACTGGCGGCACGGCCATCGCTCCGACCATCGACACGCTCATCTCGGCGCAGTACGCGATTGCGGACGAGTACCGCAACTCGCCTTCCGCTGCGTTCCTGATGAACGACTCGACGGCCGGCACGATCCGCAAGTTCCGCGACGGCGGCGCCGGCACCATCGGCGCCTACGTCTGGGAAGCGTCGGTCACCAACGGCATGGCGGGCGGTCAGCCCGATCGCCTGCTCGGCAAGCCGGTCTACTCGGACCCGAACGTGGCCGCGCAGGGTTCTGCTGCGTACCCGGTCGTGTTCGGCGACCTGTCGGCGTACTACGTCCGCCAGGTTGGCAACCCGGTCATCGAGCGTGACGACTCCGTGAAGTTTGCGGAAGACCAGGTGGCCTTCAGGGCCAAATGGCGCGTCGACGGTGACCTGATCGACACGAACGCTGTCGTGAAGGTCTACCAGCACGTCACGCCCTGATTCCGCCTGAGCCCCTCGAGGGCTTGGCGATGGTTCCTCCGGCGAGGACGTAGGCGGGCAGCGACTTCGGTTGCTGCCCGCCCCACGCCGGGGCGATTACACCCGCAACATCCATCCTCGCCGGAGGGAGTTTCTATGCCCGTTCACCGTGTCCCTCGTGCTCGTCTGCACGAGGACATCACCAGCATCGAGCGCGAGCGCGAGATGATCGTGCAAGTTCTCAACGTGCCCGACGATCCGTCGGTTGTTGAGGTCTACACCCGGTGGATCGGCCAACCGATCCCCGAGTATCGCTCCGCCGGCGGCGCGCAATGACGCGCTTCTTGGTCTACAGCAACTCGCCGAACTCGTTGACCGGCTACGGCGTGCAGTGCGCGCATCTGGTCGAGCGGTTGAAGCGTGACGGCCACGAAGTTGCAGTGGCGTGCAACTACGGCCAGCAGAACGGCGTCGGCGTCCACGAGACGCCGTACGGCGATGTCCGGCTGTATCCGATGTCGGAGTCGGCGGGCAACTCGGTCGAGACAATCATCCCGCACGCCCTCGACTGGTTTGGGGGCGACCCGCGCGCCGGTTGGATCATCTCACTGATCGACCAGTGGGTGCTGCTGCCGATTGCGAAAGAGTTGAAGGCGTTCAACGTCCTGGCGTGGACACCGGTCGACCACTGGCCGACACCGCCCGACGTCGCCAAGTTCTTCGCCGTGTCCGACGCCATCCCGGTCGGCATGTCGAAGTACGCCGCCGGCGAACTCACGGCAATTGGGCTGGACGCCGAGTACGTCCCGCTAGCGGTTGACACTTGCGCCTACAGGCCGACACCCGAGCTCGACGTCGTCTCTGCCGTTGTCGACGTGCGGACCATGTTCAACATTCCGGCCGACTCGTTCGCCGTGTTGATGGTTGCGATGAACAAAGACCCTCGCGACCGCAAGGGATTCAACGAAGCCTTTCGGGCGTTCGGCAAGTTTCACGAGTCGCATCCTGACGCCGTCCTGGTTGTCCATTCCGACCACACCGGGTCGATGGGGTCTGGCATCAACTTGGAACGCCTAGCGCGCCACTCAGGCATCCCTGAAGGTGCTCTGGTGTTGACGAGTGCGTACGCTCGACTGCTCGGTGTTCCGGCTCGCATGATGGCCGGTTTGTTCACGGCGGCCGACGTGCTGTTGTGCCCGTCGCGTGGCGAAGGGTTCGGCGTCCCGATGATCGAGGCGCAGGCGTGCGGCACGCCGGTCATTGCCTCCGACTTCTCGGCACAAGCCGAACTCGTCGGCGACGGCTGGAAGGTCAGCGGTCAGCCCGACTACGACGCACCGCAGGATGCCTCCTACCAGATCGCCGACATTGGCGACATTGTCGACGCACTCGAAGAGTGCTACGCCCGACAGAGCATCGTGTCATCGGACAAAGCCAGGGCGTTCGCTCTCGGCTACGACGTCGATGTCGTCTGGCGTGAGAACTGGCAGCCGCTTCTGGCGTCGCTGGCGCCAGCCGAGCGGTCGGGTCTGGCAAAGATGAAGCGGGTCGACGTGCTCGTTCCGTACGTGCGTGACAGCAACCGCGACCGACTCACCGACTCGTTCATGGCGACCATGCCGAAAGGCAAGGCCGGCATCCTCGAAGGCGTCAAGGGCAAGAGCTACGCCGAGAACGTCAACGAGCTGCTCGAGCAGTCGACGGCGGACTGGGTGCTGATCGTCGGCGACGACGTCGAGTTCATGCCCGGCTGGTTCTCTGCGGCCCGTGACCTGTCCGACCGTTTCGACGTCATCGGCACCAACGACTCGGAAGCGGGCAGGGTCCGCAATCGTGAGGTTGCTGCTGGTACACACGCCGACCATTTCTTCGTGCGTCGGTCCTACATCGACAACGAGGGTGCATGTCTCGACGGTCCTGGCGTCTTGGCCCCGGAGTGCTATCGGCATTGGTGGGTGGACAAAGAGATCATCGGATTGGCGAGGGCACGCGGCGTTTACGGCCACGCCCACGAGAGTCGCGTCATCCACCACCATCCCGGCTATGACGGCGACGAGGAAGCCAGGCGCAGCGACCTGCTCTACATGATGGCGGTCAACTCAGCCGAGGACGACCAGCGAACCTTCGCCGAGCGCAAGCCGCTGATCGTCGAACAGATGACGTGGCGAGGCAAGCTGTGATCGTCGACGCCGACGCCGCAGAGATCGCCGGCATCCGCCGGCATCTGGAAGAGCACGTCAAGCACCGCACAGACTTGCAACGCCGTATCCAAGCGTCGCTGGACGAGACGACCCGCCTGACGGCAAGGCTGCGCGAGTTGGAGCCGGTGACGTGAGTCACCCGGTCGTGGTCGACACGTTCATGTTCTCCAACGAACTCGACATGCTCGAGTGCCGCCTGGTCGAGCTCGACGGGTGCGTCGACTTCTTCGTGCTGGTCGAGGCCGATGTCACGCACACCAACACACCCAAGCCGTTCCACTTCGACGAGAACCGAGACCGGTTCGCCCGTTGGGCCGACCGCATCGTTGCGGTGAAGGCAACCGACCTGCCGTCGGACCCGGACCCGTGGACACGCGAGCACGCCCAAAGAGAACACATCTTCGCCGGGATGGCCGACTTGAATCTGCCGACGGATGCCGTGATCCTGCATGGCGACGTTGACGAGATTCCCCGGCCGCTACAGGTTCGCAACATCCGACCGAAACGCACCGTTGTGTTCGGTCAGCGATTCCATCCGTTCGCCGTCGACTGGTCACACCCGGACATGTGGCGTGGCACTGTCGCCGCCCGCCTGTCCGACGTGTCCGAGTTGGGTTCGTTCGCCGAGTTGCGTGAGCAACGGTTCACGGCGCCTTGCCCGTTGCACATGATGGACGCCGGCTGGCATTTCTCGTGGGTCGGTGGTCGCGATTTCGCCGTCGGCAAACTCCACGATTTCGCTCACAGCGAGATCGTCGGGCGCACCGAACACCAGATGATCGACGACGGGTTCCGTCGCGACGGCTGGCACGTTGACGGCGTGAAACTCGAAGCCGTCACAGTGGATGGGTCGTGGCCAAAATGGATCGCCGAAGGTCACGCGCCGGCCGAATGGTTCCGGCCGTGAGCTTCACGGAGGAATGGTTCTGCGTCGAGTCGCAAGCAGCGCTCGCCGACCTGGCCGCATCGGTCGCCGACCTCAACGGCGACGTCGTAGAGGTCGGCTGCTGGGAAGGTCGATCGACGGTGGCGCTCGCCAACGTCGTACGGCCAGCCAAGGTTCACGCCGTTGACACATGGCAGCGTCGCCCGCATGTTCAGATATCGCCGCCGGTCGTGACGTGTTCGCAACCTTCCTCGGCAACGTCGCCGACCTGACCGACGGCAACGTGGTGCCGCACTGCATGGGGTGGCGCGAGTACCTCGCCGACCATCGCCAGCAGATCCGATTCATCCACATTGACGCCGAGCACACGTACCGCGAAGTGTTCGACAACATTACGGCGGTGCTGCCGCTGATGGTTGCCGGCGGCGTCATCTGCGGCGACGACGTACATCACCCACCGATTCAGCAGGCCGTGTTCGACACTCTCGGCGGCGTCGGTGTCACCGCAACGCTCTGGCATTGGAGGGCACCCGCATGACGATCACCAACGGGTACACGGACATAGCCACGCTGACCAACGTGCTCGGCATCAACGACGGCGACGACGACGTTCGTCTCGCCGCAGCAATCAACGCAGCATCGCGCCAGATCGACGCTCACTGCGGTCGACGGTTCTGGCAGGACTCTGAAGTCAAGATGCGCCAGTACCGGCCCGAAGAGTCCCGTTTCGCCATCGTTGACGACATCTCCACAACGGTGGGCCTGATCGTTGCGATCGACGACGACGACGACGGCACGTTCGAGACGGAGTACACCATCACGACTCAATTCGTGCTCGGCCCGTACAACGCCTTCGATGAAGTTCCGATGCGTCCGTATTTCGAGATCCATCTGGTCGACGGTGACGTGTTCCCGAGATCCTTTGCTCGCCCGTCTCTTCAGGTGACCGCCCGTTTCGGCTGGGCAGACATACCAGACGACGTGACGCAAGCGTGCCTGATCCAGTCGAAGAACATGTTCAAGGCGCCGTCCGGGACGTTCACCGGCTATCAACTGTCGGTCGAGTCCGGTGTCGCCGTTCGCACACCGTCGATCGACCCGATGGCCGCAGCTCTGCTCGAGCCGTACCGTAAGGCGTTTACGTGACAACCATTGCCCAGGTGCGCGACGAGCTCACCGAAGCAATCATCGCCGGCTGCGGGCTGCGTGCGTCGGCGTACTTGTCCGACAATGTCAACGCACCCACCGCTCACGTTTGGCCGCTTGCATTCGATCCTCGTCTGGTTCTCCATCAGGCCAAGGCGGCACACAACTTTCGTGTGCGCGTGTTTGTCGGTCGTGTAGCCGAGCGTTCAGCGCAAGTGAAGCTTGACGAGTTGCGCGAGGTGACCGGTTCGACGTCGCTGACCGCTGCCGTTCAGGACTCCGACAACTGGCCGACACAGCCGCCGATCGTTGACTACGCCGTCGTCACCCAGATCGGCGAACCCCAAACAGACGTAGTTGCCGACGAGGTGTTCATGATCTGTGACTTTGACATAGAGGTGGTCTTCTAATGGCGTTCGTTCCTTCCTACGAGTCGCGAGTCCTGCTCGGCGCGCTGAATCTGTCGTGCGAGATTCGCAACATGTCGATCGAGTCGACCACCGACATCATTGACGTGTCGGTGATCTGCAACAAACCGAAGGCGTTCATCGCTGGGCAGGATTCCTCCACGTTCTCTGCCGATGGCCCCCTCAATGTGAGTGGGTCGACGAACGACCCCTTTGACATTCTGACCGACTTCAAGTCGGCAGGCCTGCCGCTGACCTACGCGCCGAGTGGCTTGACGACTGGCACGGATGTGTTGTTGGCCGACACGCTGGAGTCGAACTACACCTCGAGCAACACTTCCACGGGTAGTGCCGACTTCTCGTTGGCGGCGCAGGTGACAGGCGTTGTCGACTCGGGCGTTTCCGTCGAAGACCTGGCCGCCATCACGGCGACCGGCAACGGCTCCGCACGCGACCTTACGGCCTCGTCCACCAACGGCGGAGTAGCTCACATGCACGTCACGGCCTTCAGTGGCCTGACGTCCGATGTCGTCACCATCGAGCAATCGTCCAACGGCTCGACCGGCTGGACGACGCTTGTCACATTTGCCACGGTCACCGGCGTCACGTCTGAACGTGTCGTCGTTGCATCGGGTACGTCGGTCGCCCGCTATCTGCGGGTGGTCGACACCGTTACGGGGACCGGTTCGGTCACCCGCGCAGTGTCGTTCGCTCGACGCTGACCACCGAATACACCACCCCCAGAATCCTTAGAGGAGTACATCATGGCCTTCAAGCCCGGCTATCTCGGCCACTTTTCACTCGACAACGCGGCTGGCACGTTGACCAATCTGTCGAACTACATCGACAACGTGTCGGTTGGTCAGACCGTTGACCCGATCGACGTTTCACACTTCGGCACGGCAGCCAAGAAGTACATCCCCGGCATGACCGATGGCGACACGATCTCCGTCAGTGGACCGTACGACGTGGCACTGCACACCCATGTCACCGCACTCAAGGCTGCCCAGGCTGCCGGTACGGCGTCGCACTCCTACCAGTGGGGTCCGGGTGGCTCCGTGTCGTCCGAGGCCAAGGTCACCGGCGAGTGCCTGTTGGCGCAGTACAGCCTGTCGACCGGTGTTGGCGGTAGGGCCGAATACAGCCTGAGTCTCCAGGTGACCGGAGCCGTCACAAACGGCACCTTCTAAGGGCTTGCATGTCTGGCTCGTCAATGGGGTCTGACGTCGCGCAAATGGTGCTGCGTATCTCCAAAGCCGTCGACAAGGGATCTCTCGGGACATTGTCGAAGGCAGCGAGCCAGGCTGAAGCAATCCAACAGAAGGAAATCGCCAAAGCGTCTGGCGGTGACTCCAAGCTGTCCGGTGTCGGGCGCGCCAAAAGCGCGGCAAAAGCTGCCGCCGGCAAAGACGTCGGCAACATTGCTATTGACGTTGTCCAACGTGTCACCAAGACCGGCGGTTCGCCGGAGATCGTGCTGTCCGTCAAGGGGCCACTACCCCTGATCGAGAACGACACGCCGGGTCGTGTCATTCGTTCGGCGTACGCAACGGGTGCAGGGCGACGTGCCAGAAAGTCCAAGAAGCACGGCCAGCTATCCCAGATGGCTGGCCCTGGTCTTTCTTTCGGCGGTGGCCGGTCAGCGATTCTCGAAATCCCCGGCATCGGTGTTCGTCGCTCGGCACGGCATCCCGGCACCAAAGGCAAGTATCCGTGGCGTATCGGTCGCAAGAAAGCCGAGCCGGCCATCGCCAAGACGATGCGTTCGCGCACGTTCAACGTCGTCAAGGGGGCGGCCAAACCATGACCACACTCGAAGCACCGAACCCGATCACCGCCGTCGACCTGCCGAGGCCGGGAGCGTGGTCGCTTCACTGGCGAGGCAAGACGTTCCACGAGTCGCACGTCACCGGCCAGCATCTCGCGACGCTCGCATTGCTGACCGGCTCCGACGACTACGAGTCGTTGGATGTCGATCCCCGCCACGGGCACCAACGGTTGATGCAGATGCTTGCTGCGTGTGTCTGTGTCGACGCCGTACGGACTTCCGGCGTCGATGACGCCGACCAGGTTGCCGTCATCATGGCTTCAGCCATCGACGAGGTGTCGAAGGCGTCAGCCGACGAACTCCTCGGCTCACTCCGCTACGACTGACCCAGGGGGTTCCCGCTATGGCGACGATCTCCGAACGGCTTGCCTATGTCCTGACCTTCGACACGTCGTCAGGCGTCAAGTCGTTGGAGAAGTTCGGCAAGAGTGCCGACAAGGAACTCGGCAAGGCCGACCAGAAGCTCGACAAGCTCGGCTCGAATATGTCGAAGTTTGGCGCCGGGGCTGTCGCGTTTGCGGGGCTTGCCGGTGCCGGACTCGTCAAGATGGCGTCGGGTGCTGCGGATGCGTCGGCGAATATGTCGGCGCTCGAGCAGGTCGTCGGCGATGTCACGGCGCAAGAGATCGGCAAGTGGGCCGAAGGTTCAGCGCGAGCTGTCGGTCTGGCGTCGAAGGAAGCTGTCGCGGCCTCTACGCAGTTCGCCGGGCTCGGCAAGATCATCGGGTTGGCTGACAAGCCGCTCGCCGATTTCGCTCGCAGCCACGTCGAGCTCGCTGCCGACATGGCGGCGTTCAAGAACGTCTCGCCGCAGCAGGCCATCGAGGATCTGTCGTCGGCGTATGCCGGGTCCACCGAGGTGCTCCGCAAGTACAACATCTTCCTTGACGACCGCACCCTGAAGGAAGCGTACGCACGCGAGACCGGCGAGGAAGTCAGCGGCACGCTGACCACTCAGCAGAAGATCATCGCCGTCAACTCCGAGCTGTACCGCCAGGGCGCCGACATGCTCGGCCAGTTCGGTCGGGAGTCTGGCGAACTGTCAGGCCAGCAGGCCATCTTGCGTGCCGAGATGACCAACCTGTCCGACAACATCGGAGCCGGCGTGCTGCCGATGCTGGTGTCGGTGCTTGGCGTGGCAACGAAAGTCACGGGCGCACTGTCGTCGATGTCGCCAGAGGCGCAAGCCACAACGGGGCAGATTGCCGCCCTCGGTGTGGCTGGCATCGGGATCGTCGGCACGCTGTCGATGATCGCCGGCCAAGTCATCAAGATGCGCGACCGGTTCACCGACTCGACTGGGGAGCTCAACAAGTTCGGCAAGGCCGCTAAGGGTGCAACGATCGCGCTCGCCGCACTGGCCGCATCACAGGCCGCCTTCGCCATCATCAACGACATCCGCGACGTTTCCGGCAAAGCTGCTCGCAACGTCGAAGAATTGAATATCGCTATCGCCAACGCAGCGGAATCGGGCAGCGACGGCGCAGACGTCATGGGCGAGTTTGGCGACATTCTCGAGCAGGTTCACAAAGAGCTCCGGCTGTCCAATATTTGGACAGACTGGGGCAAGACGATCGTTGTCGCTGGGGACAGTGGCGCTAAGTCAATCGAAGATATCGACCGGGCGTTCAACAAGGTCTTGCAAGACTCTGGTCCCGAGGCGGCGCGAGCGCTGCTTGAGTCGTGGCAAAAGCAGACCGACGGGCTTGACCGTTCAGGCCAGCAGTACGCCGACAACGTCATGCTCATCGAGCGCTACACGTCGCAGCTTGATACCACGGCTGCGTCCGAAGCCGCATTGACGGAGATAATCAGCGACAACACCGACGCGACCGAAGAATCCACGGCCGCCAACAAGAAGTCGTACGAGTCCTACAAGACGACGACCAAGGCAATCGAGGATCACGAAAAGGCGCTCGCCGAGCTCGAAACGCAGGTCGCCGACGCCACGGACGTCATCAACGAACTTGAAAAATCGCAGGGCGCAATCGCCGGCGATGCGTTTGCCGACGTGTTCCGCGACCAGACCAAAGCGTTCTTTGGAATGCGTCAGGCGGTCGAGGGGACCGACCAAGCAATCGTCGGTTTCAGGGACTCCCTCAAAGAGAACGAGGACGGACTCGAGGACAACCTCGACGCCACCGAAGCGCTGCGTGAAGCCATCGGTGTCGAGATGGCGCAGGCGTTGCGTGACAGCGACGGCGACTACAAGACGGTCACCGCCACCGCCAGGAAGTATCGCGACGAACTCGTTAACCAGATGACCCAGGCGGGCCTCACCGAAGATCAGATCTCCGAATACCTGACGGCGCTCGGCTTGACTCCCGAGCAGGTGTCGACCCAGATCGAGTTGACCCGCCAAGCCGAGGCGATGGAGCAGCTTTCTCTCTTGCAGGGCGCCATTGATAATCTGCCTGAGTCGGTGCAGATCGACGTCACGAACCGCATCTTGGTCGGCGACTACGTCGGTGCGCGCGACGAGATTCAGACGTACTACAACAACAACCCGCTGACCATTCGCGCCAACGTCATGGCGTCGGCTGCGCTCGGCGGCATCCCGTCGACCTACGCACGCCCGGCGTCAGGGTACGGCGGCATTGACGGCAACCCGACACACGTTCGCCAAGGGCGGACCAGTTGAAGCTGGTGACAGATGTCGAGCTGATCGGTGAAGCCGGCGTGCCGGAAGCCGTGATACCGCTTGATTCGCCGAAGGCTGCCGCAATGCTGGGCGGCAGCGGCGGTTCGACGTTCAACGTCACGATCAACGCCGACCCGAACCCGGACGTCACCGTCCGCAAACTCCGTGAGTGGGTGCGCCGTAACGGCCCGATCCAAGGCTTGACGTGAGCGCGCCGACCATCGAGCTCGGTATCGCCCTCGGCGTTCCCGAGGCGGGCGACTTCATCATCGGCGACGCCACTCGCGGCGTCATCGGGTCGACGGAGTTCACGATCGCATCCGGCTACACGACGGTGACGGGCGACGCCTACTCCATCAGTATCCGCCGTGGTCGATTCTCGCGCCTGTGGGATTCGTTCGACGCCGGCTCGTCGACGGTGTCGGTGTGGAATCACGACCGGGCCTACGACCCCAGCTATCTGCTGAGCCCGTATTCGGGCTACATCGTCCCCGGTCGTGGCTTGCGGGTCAAGGCCGGCGACGTCGCCATCTGGACCGGCTTCGTCGACGACATCGACCTGTCGTACGAAGTCTCTGGACAGTCGGCGGCGATGTTCAAGGCAACCGACGCGCTCGGCGTGCTCGGCCAAATGCAGTTCGATGCGTGGACGTCGAGCGGCGTCAACGCTGCCACGAAGCTGACCGCCATCTGTGATCGCCCCGAGGTTGCGTGGACGTCGGCGCTGCGCGAGTTCGACGAGGGCGTCGAGCTGTTGCAGTCCGATTCGGTGAGCTGGGGATCGAACGTCAAGAACTACGCCGACCTGATTGCTCGCAGCGATCTCGGCTACCTGTTTGCGTCGGCCGACGGCGTGTTGACGTTCCGCAATCGGCTGGCAACGTCGGGCGTGGCGGCGGCGTGTTCGTTCGCTGACGTCGATGGCACGTTCCCAGCGCCGATGTTCACCGAGGACGGCGACCCGATCCTCGACGAGGACGGCGACCCGATCACTGCCGAAGTCGACAACATCGGATATTCGCGCATCGAAGCCACCATCGGCAGCGAGCTGCTGTTCGCTCGTGTCGGCGTCGACCGTGAGGGCGGCACCAACCAGACCGCCACGGTCGCCGACTTGGCAGCATGGCAGCTGAAGTACGGCCCGCCGCGTTCGTTGTCGATCACCGGCCTACTGCTCGACAGTGACGCCCAGTCGTTGGCGCTCGCCGAGTTCATCTTGAAGCTGTACGACACGCCCCGCTATCGGGTGTCGGAGATCGACGTCGACCTGCATGGCTTGTCGGCGTCACAACAGTCGACGGTGTTGGCTCTCGACATTGCCAGTGTGGTCGAGATCGAGTTCACGCCGAACCGGGTGGGCGACCCGATCCATCAGCACCTCGTGGTTCAGGGACTTGCCCACGACATCTCTGTCGACCGTCACACCGTGACGCTCAGTCTGATTGACGCACCGCTTCCGTACTTCCGCATCGGCGACGCCATCTACGGCGTCATCGGCAACACGACCTATCTCATTGGCTTCTAAGGGGGCTCACAGTGGCGCAGAAATCTTGGACCGACGGCGACGTCCTGACGGCCAGCGATATCACGACCTATCTTACTGGCGAGGGTGGGGCGTGGCGGTCGAGGACGCCGACGTGGACGAACGTCACGTTGGGTACCAGCCCGACGAACGAGCAGCGTTACGCCGAGTTCGGGCCGATGGTGGTGGTCGAGGGCGTTCTGACGCTCGGCACGGGCGGCAGTTTCACCGCCACCGTCACCGTCGACCTGCCGGTAACGCCGGCCAGTCGTGGCAACGGGACGGCGAACTACACCGACACCGGTACGGCGAACTTCAGCGGTACGTGCCGTGTGTCTGGTGTAGTGCTCGTGTTCTACAACGACACCGGCGCCAGTGCCGGCAACGTCGGCGCGACCTCCCCGTTCACTTGGACGGCGACGGACGTGTTGCGGTACACGGTTATCTACGAAGGCGCGTGACCGTGGGTGCCCGCTACCTGACGGATCTCGCCGACGTGTTGCGTGCGGCCGGGTTGACGTCGTACGCTGGTGCTACCTACCCGGCGTTCATCCTCGTCGAGGACATCGGCCCGGCCTGACCCCATGATCCCCGGCTGCGTCGTCCACGCTCGCGAGTCGTGGCAAGATCCGGCGTGGCCGGTTGTCGGCCCGCCTGCCAACCAGGCAGCGATCGACACAGCCGTCGTCCACTACACCGCAAGCCCGAAGATCCCCGGCGACCTGTTCGCGTTCCACCGGTCGATGCAGTTCGCGTACGCCAAGCCGAGGACGCAGGGCGGTCGAGGGTACTCGCTCGGATACCGGTGGTCGGTCGTGTCGGGTGGACCGCGTGACGGCGAGGTGTTCCAGATTCGCGGCTTCGACATCAAGGCCGCTGCCAACGCCGGCCACAACGATCACACCGAGCCGATCCTCGTGCTTGTCGACGGCGACGACGCAGCGACTCCGCTGGCCGTGCGGTCGGTGCAGGCAATTATCGCCGAGTCGCAACGCCGGTCGGGTCGCACGTTCGTCATCGTCGGCCACGGCCAACTGTCGGGGGCGGCGACGTCGTGTCCCGGCGTCGGCTTGCGTGCCCAGGTGGCGGCGGGCGTGTTCACACCTCGAGCGCAACCGCCGACCCCTCCGCCCACCATCCCGCCAACCAACGGAGATCACCTCATGCTGTACATCGCCAAGCCGGTCTACGCCGGAGCCGACGCGAACACTCCGTGGCTTGCGGTGTTCGAGTCCGGCCAGATCCGACGGGCGCTCAACTCTGACGTCAAGTACGCCCAGGCGAACGGCGTGGCGATCATCGAGCAGGACTCACGCGAGCAGCACGAATACGCCGTCAACAAGTTCGGAATCTGACCGTGCTTGCTGTGGCGGCATGGGAGTTCCCGACGACCGTGGCGGCGGTGCTCGTCGCCGTCGGCGTCATCGGTAAGTCGGCCCACTGGATCTACCGGTGGGCGCAACGCATCGACACCTCGCTGTCGTACATCGAAGGCGAGATGCGATTCAACGGCGGCGCCACCATGCGCGACGCAATCAAACGCATCGAGCAGCGCGTCGAGGCAATCGAAGGCAACCAGGAGGACACACCATGACCCCGGTCAATCTCGCGCAGGCGATCCCCGTCAAGGTTCGCAACGTCATCTACAGCGTGCTTGCTGCGGCGTTTGCCGTCGAAGCCGCCCTCGACCTGTTCGGCTACGGGCTGGTCGACGAGCAGCCGCAGGCGGCGGCGTTTGCCGTGCTCGGCGCGCTCGGTTTCGGTATCGCCCAGGCCAACACGAACTCGTCGGGGAGCTGACATGGCGCAAACCGTCACCGTGACGGCGACGTCGAACACGTCGGCGACCGTGACGGCGCCAGATGTCTACCTGCGCGACGAAGCCGGCGACATCCTCATCAGCGAAGCCGACGCATCGCTCACTACGGGCGTGTTCAACTTCGCGAAGCTGACGGTCACCGCCACGAACAATCCGACCGTGGAGGTCCAATGACGACTCGCATATTCGCCGTTGCCGGCGACACGAACCGACCGATCACCGTGACGCTGTCCGACGACGGCACGGCGCGCGACCTGACTGGCGTGGACGCCATCGAGTGCCACGTCCGGGACCGGTCGACGGGTGTGGCGACGATCATCACCGGCCTGTCCGGCGACGCTGGCGGGGCTGTGACGGCCACGATCGCGACGTTGACCGAGGGCACGTTTACCGTCGAGTTTCAAGTCACTGACGGCGCACTCGTGACGACGTATCCCGGCAACGGGGCCGACCGTCCGCTGCTCGTCGTGCGAGCCGAGGCCGACTGACCATGCAGACCGAAGGGAACCACTGACATGCCGAAGATCTCCGATTTGCCGACCGACACCGCACCCGACTCGGCCGACATCATCCCCTTCGTCGACGTGACAGCGTCACGAACCGAGTCGGTGACGGTCGCGAACCTGGCGGCGTCGACGGCGTTTGCTGGACAGTATGCGCCGCTGACGGGGCCAGCCAACTATGCGCCGCTCACCGCCCTCTACCTGCCTGGAGTAACAGGCAACTACGTGGCGTGTCCCGATTCTGCTGACCCCGCCCAGGTCACGGCGATTGCTCCGCCACCGGGGCGGCTTGCGATCGGCGGGATCGAGGTTGGTGATACGGGATGGCGCAACATCAGTTCGCTGCTTGGCGGCGGCTGGACGATGAGTGGTCCGAACTTCGGCTGTGGCTTCGACGAGTAGGGCCAGTTGTCTATCTGGAGTTTCGGCAGATGGACGGCAGTGGTCTCTCGGGCGATCACGCTGCCGTCGGGTTCCGACCCGCCGTCCGCGCAATTCGTTTACAGCGTTACCGCCACTCAGGGAACTACAATTCTCCGAGCCGGATAATCCTCGTCGGTGGTCAGCTAAAAGGCCCGCCAGCTCAAGCCAGCTGCAAGTCACTGGCAGGACGTCTTACCCGTAAACAAACCTGGCCCGCCTCTCTGCCGGGCACCGCCGCCTCCCGAAAGGCCGATCATGGATACCATTCCACCGACGTTGCCACACTGGCAGAATCACATGGCGTCGACGTTGAAACAGTCGCGGAAGCCGTCATCGCAGCGGTCGAGCAGGCAGTCTGAGGGCAGCGTTGGAAGCCGAGAACGTCACTCGTCGCCAAGCGATCCAGATCGGTCGCTTCGGTGCTGCGTCCGACGCAAGAAGCTGCCGCCGAGTAGCGGCCCTTACTTTCAAGTCACCGAACGTATTTTTCTGGCACAAACGGTCTGCGCCTGCTAGGTTGCTCCTCCACCCCGAAAACGGGGTAGGCCCCCATCGACACGCCAATGTCGATGAGGGCCTCGAGCACAACCTAGTGAGAGGCAACGCCCGTGAACCCCGAACGTACCACCTCGTCGACCATCATCTCGCCGACGACCCCGGCCGAATTGATCGCCGCCGGATTCCTCGCCCGGTATCCGAAGATCACCCGAGACATCTACCGGATACACCTCAAGCACTGGTTCCAGTGGTGCGCAGATATGGGCGTTGCGGTGTTGGAGGTCGAACGACTTCACATCGAAGCGTTCGCCCGCCACTTGTCCGAGGATCTCGGCCGCAAGCCGCAGACCGTTGCCGGCAAGTTGAACGCCGTGTGCGGCCTCTACAAGTTTGCCTACCTTGACGGCCACCTTGTGCGTGATCCCGGCGCTCACGTCCGTCGCCCGAAGATCGAGTTCTCGTCATCGACGAACGGGTTGACACGACCGGAGTTCTCCGACTTTCTACGCGCTGCGGAACGCGAGTCGACGACGACGCATGCACTCATCTGTCTGCTCGGTCTGAACGGGTTGCGTCTCGGTGAGTGTCTCGCCACCGACATCGAGCATCTCGCCCACCAGCGCGGCTACCGCACAATTCACCTTCCGTACCGCAAGGGCGGCAAGGTCGGCACGTTGTCGCTCGCTGTGCGTACGGCGTGGGCAGTCGAGCAGGCCATTGGCGACCGAACCTCGGGGCCGATCCTGACCGGTCGCGACGGGCAACGATTGCAGCCTGCCGCAGCACGCCGAACAGTGCGACGTCTGGCGGGCCAGTGCAACATCACGAAGCGACTTAGCCCGCACAGTCTGCGGCACTCATTCGTGACTATGGCGCTCGACGCAGGCGTGCCCGAGCGTGACATCATCGACTCGACCGGTCACGCCACAAGCAAGATGATCGCCTACTACGACCGCAACCGTGGTGCGATTGAACGCAACGCTACTCACGCTGTTGCAGCGTTCGTTGGGGCGTCAGGCTGATCGCAGCACCTCTCGCCGACGGCGTCGACTGAGCCGCCGTGCGGCATTGGTCGCGATCGGGCGTGTCGACTACATAGCACCGTCGCTGTGTTTCGATGCCGGAAGCAACGTCGGTCCCATGTTGGCACCGCCGACGGCGTCGACTGAGCCGCCACCCCCAACACGATGACCCGGTTACACCACCAGTTCGTCCGCCGTTGGGGTGCGGACGGGCCGACAGTCAGGGGACGACATGGGACGCATCGCCGACGAAACACCGCCAGAGGCCGACGAGGTCACGGTCTGGACGAACCGCGTGGACGAAATACTCGACGGGCTCGACGACGACGACGATCGCGCCGTCGTGCTGTCGTGGCTGATGTCGCCGTCAACCGTGTGGCCCGCCGGCGACATTGCGCTGCGGTTGTCCGGCTACGGAATCCACTGCTCCGACAAGAGCATCCAACGCTGGCGCAAAGTGCAGCGGCTCGGCAAGGGTCGCGTGTGGGCCTGATTGCCGACGCTGTCGGCAGCGGGCCTCGCGTGCTCACCATCGACATCGAGACGTCGGCGCACACCGTCAAGACGTGGGGACTCCACGACCAGAACATCGGACTCAACCAGATCGTCGAAACGGGCGCAGTCATCTGTTTTGCTGCCAAGTGGTACGACGAACGCAAGGTTCGGTTTCACTCCGATCACCACGACGGGCACGCCGAGATGATCTACGCCGCCTGGGATTTACTCGACGAGGCCGACGCCATCGTCCACTACAACGGCCGCGCCTTCGACATCAAACACCTGCACCGCGAGTTCGTGCTGGCGGGGATGCCGCCGCCGGCACCGCACAAAGACATCGACCTGTTGACCGTCGCCCGCTCGAGGTTCAAGTTCGCGTCGAACAAGCTCGACCACGTCGCCGCCCAGCTCGGGCTCGGCTCGAAGACGAAGCACTCCGGGTTCGATCTGTGGACCGGGTGCGAACGGGGCGACGAGTCGGCGTGGCGCAAGATGCGTCAGTACAACATTCAAGACGTCAGGCTGACCGAGGCGTTGTACGACCGGCTGCGTCCGTGGATCAGGAACCACCCGCATCCCGGCTTGTACGGCGGCGACCTCGACGGCTGCACGAACTGCGCCGGCGGCGTCATGGCTCCCACAGGGCGCGTGACGAACACGGGGTCACGGTCGTACGCGTTGCTGCGTTGCACGTCGTGTGGGGCCAATGGGAGGCCAGCGAGGGCAACACCGAACACGTCGACAGGGACAAGGTACGCATGAGCCCGTTCCGCTCCAACCTCGAGCGCGACTATACCTGTCTGGGTATAGTCGCATGACCCCGTTCCGCTGGCTGGTCGCCGCCGGCTGCTTGTACGAAGTTGCCGCCCTGCACGACCGCAGTCCGCTGCCGACGATCTCGCGCATCTTGAACACGCTCGCATCGCATCCCGTCCTGCGGGTCGTGACGTGGGCGTGGTGTGGCGCGTGGGCGTACCACTTCATCGTGGTCGAGCCGTGAGCGTCGAACCGCCCGACTTCTACTACCACCGATCGCCGCTCGGCATCGCCGTCTGCGACACCTGCGAGTCGTCGTGGCCGTGCCATCTGTCCGCATGGGGTGGCGTAGATCGGACGTCGAACTGCAAGGTTCGCGGATGTGGCGGCGGCGTGTCATGGGAGCCGCCGTCGTGATCCCGGTCGCCGCCCGCCATCGTGCCATGTTCGCCGCCGACGCCGTCGACGTGTCGACGCTACGACAAGCAGCGATCCTCGGCGGCGTGGTCCGCTCGGTGATCGCCTGCAACCGGATCAACGTGCCGTGGGTCGGCCAGTACACCGCCGACATCATCAACGCCTTCAACCTGAACGGTGTCGACCGGTCGCCGGCGAGCCTGACCGAAGTCGCCGCCGTCGTCGAGCGGTTCCAGCAGTCGTACGCCCAGCCGTTCAGCGGTTGAACGTCAACAGATCGCGGCCCGCTTCCCCCCTGGGCGGCGCTGCACACCAAGCCCCTCCGTTTGCTTCGGCGAGCGGAGGGGCTATTGGTCGTTTTCGGGCCGTCACGAGATTGTAACTTGACGCCGGTCACAGGTCCGTGGTTATCTGTTGGGGCACCGCAACCGACCAGATCGAAGATTATGGGCGTTTGGGTGACGCAGGGGGGTCGTGCCGACCACTCTACGCAACTTTTACAGGGAGGGCACCTTGAAACTCACCGCCGCCATCATCGTCACCGCCGTCGGCTTCGTCGCCACGGTCACTGCTTCGGCCGGCCCGACGCTCACGCTTGCCGTGTTGACGCTCGCCGCTGGAGCTGGCTGGTTCGCCAACGCACTGATGGATCGGATGATGCCGTGAAGCCCCTCGCCGCCATCGTCGCCACCGTCATCGGCGTCGTGACATGGGCGACCGCCCGAAGTGTCCGCCGGTATGAGGCCGAGATGATCGAGCTCGCCGACCGGGCCGCCATCGACGCCGCCGAACGGATCGTGCGGGTGGAGCAGTCCCGCTTGAACCACCCGTCGAACAGGGGCAACCGGTGAGCACCGCATTCAAGCCGTCGCCCGTCAACTTCCACGCCGGCATCTGGCGGGAGGACGACCCGGCTGCACGGGCAGCGATCCGTGCCGCCTACCGCCGCAAGCGTCGCAAGCTCGGCGACCCATCGCACACCAGCCGCACGGCAGCCCGCACGCTTGCACGCGAGGTTGCCGTGGCGCTTGCCGACTACCAGCAGAGGCACGACCGGTGAAGCCGCCGACCCGCCAAGAGTACGACGTCATCATGGTCGGCCGTCGCCGCCCGCTGACTCAAGGCCCGATGCGCCACGCACGCCCGGCACACAACGACGCCACCGACAGCGGCCTGTCACTCGTCGACCAAGTCATCGCCGCTCACCGAGCAGTAAGGGGCGGGGCGAAGTGACCGAATACACCGACGAGGTACTGATTGCCAGGGCCATCGAGAACGGCTGGGAGCAGTGCATCGAAGTCACCGACCGCTGGCCTGGTCGGGTCGGCTTCCCCTTCACGGGCTGGAAGATGACCAGCAGCGCCCGCCACATGGAGCCAGGGCGCGAGTACGACGAGTGGGTGGGCAAGCACCCCAATCGGGAAAAGCGCACCTACATCGCCACCTGGGCACACGATCCCCGCAAGGCGTTCTCCCATGAGGACCGCTGCGGCGAGTGCGGCAAGTGGGTCGAGTACGGCGGCATGGCTGGCTACGAAGGCGACAAGCGCCAAGAGTTCTGCTGGCACTGCAACCTGTGGGTGCAGCGGATCGCCGACTACGCCAAGCCCGACCCGAGGCATGAGCGGGTCGTCATCGACAAGAACAATGGCCGCTTCATCTACACCATCGGCAGGGCCACCCGCCCCTCGTCGCACAACGGGTTCGGTGGGTCGTGGTTCACGATACTGTTCAACGACGGTACGGAGCGCAAGACGTGTGACCTGTGGTCAGGCGGCGAGGTTCCCGAGCGGTTCCACGATCGCATCCACGCCAACGCACGCTTCGTGATGCCAGCGGCATCCGTCACCAACCCGCAAGCAACCGACAACCGGAGGACGCAGTGACACTCTGGCAGGACGTCAGCAGTCTGAGGTCGTGCATCAAGCACGACCCCGAACGAGTCGACCTCGGCGAAGTCAGACAACTGCTCGGCGAGATCGAGGACGCCCTCGAAGTGCTCGGAACGCTCACGCACGGGTCAGACGTGTCGACGTATCACGACACGGCCCACGACGGCTGGTCGATCACCGTGTCCACCGTCGTCGAGGACCGCCGGCCGCTGCTGGCGTGGATTGGCGGCGGCCGATGACTGCGCCTTGATCGAAGCTCGCTCGCCCTCGGTGCCGCCGGCGTTGCATCGCTGGCATCGCCGACCCGGCGCCTCGTGGGCTGCCATCGGCGGCTGGGCGTTGCTGCTCGCTGCGTTCGTCAACTTCGCCACCTTGCGAGACGGCGGTGATAGCCGTCGTGCTTGCCGTCGTGTTCGTCGTGTCGGTGGTCTTTGGCTACCGCCACTCCAGCCCACGACGAGTTCCGCCGCCGACCTGGCACAAACGTCCACCTCGCTGACCGACCAACCAACCGAACAGGGGAACACACATGACCAGCACCATCATCCACATCGACATGGAGGCCGTCGACAAGCGGCTCCAACACGGCAAGCTCTGGACGAAAACGTGGGGCAACTACGTCAGCGCCGACGGCGACATATCTCCGCGATCGGTACTGCCAGCCAGTGCCCGGCGACCCGTCATCGAGCAAGTTGGCGACAAGTACGGGTTCGGGACGTCGGCAGAGCGAAGTGTGACACCTGGGCGTGCGTCGTTGACAAGGTGATCCCGACATCACCGCCGGATGTTGGTCACTTTCGGCCCGCAATGAAAAGAAATCGTTGCCTTTATAGGCAGCCACTGGCGTCCGAGGGCGGACGGGTGGACCATCGGGGCGCCGCTCGGGCCGCTCGGGACGCCGCTCGGGACGCCGCTCGGGGCCTCGGGCGCCGCTCGGGACGCTTTGGCTTCGGGACGCCGCTCGGGTCGCCGCGGGACGCCGCTCGGGTCGCCTTGGGACATACTTCGGCGCTCGCCGTGCGGGACATGATCGGCCAGCACGGGCTGACTCAGGACCACTACGACACCCTGACGGCCCCGTGGGTCCACCATTGAGGTTCACCCCGACGACGCCGACCGGTTGGTGGCGTCGTGACCAACCAACCGAACAGGGGAACACACATGACCAGCACCATCATCCACATCGACATGGAGGCCGTCGACAAGCGGCTCCAACACGGCAAGCTCTGGACGAAAACGTGGGGCAACTACGTCAGCGCCGACGGCGCGACATGTCTCCACGGCGCGATCCGGTACTGCCAGCCAGTGCCCGGCGACGCCCACATCATCGAGCAAGTTGGCGACAAGTACGGGTTCGGGACGTCGGCAAACGACAAGTGTGACACCTGGGCGTGCGTCGTTGACAAGGTGATCCCCGACATCACCGCCGAGATGTTGGTCGCCACTTTCGGCCCGCAATGGCAAGAAATCGTTGCCTTCGTGCGCCGAGCGGCCGTACTGACGTCCGACGAGGCGGACGAATTGGACGCCGCTCGGGGCGCCGCTCGGGACGCCGCTTGGGACGCCGCTTGGGTCGCCGCTCGGGACGCCGCTCGGGTCGCCGCTTGGGACGCCGCTCAGGAAGCCGCTTTCGGGCTCGCCGTGCGGGACGCCGCTTTCGGGCTCGCCGTGCGGGACATGATCGGCCAGCACGGGCTGACTCAGGACCACTACGACACCCTGACGGCCCCGTGGGCGTCCACCATTGGCAAGGTTCACCCCGACGACGCCGACCGGTTGGTGGCGTCGTGACCAGCCATGAACACATGAACACCAACCCGTCGACGTGGCTCGGCCCACCCGACAGCTACTGGACGCCACCCGACCCGCCCGACATCGACCTGCTCACCGAGCGGTACGTCAACTCCGGCGAGTTCACGACTGACGCGCTCGACTGGGCCGGCATCCACGCCCACCGGCACGCCGCTCTCGTCGAGTACATCGAGGACTACTACGCCGACAGCCCCGAGTTCGCCAGCGTCCTCGAGGACATCGCCGACGGGGAGCGGTTGGCGTGACTCTTACCGACAGCGACTTCACGACGGCTCGCGGGTTCGACCGCAACACCGACGGCCGGCCGATGGTCACACATCCCGACACCGGCAAGCACGTCGCCTACTGGGGCGCGAGCGACTGGCCGCTCGATGGCCCGTACACCGGAGACCCGATCTACGGCGAGCGTGGCACATGGGTACACGACCTCGTCGGCTACCTCGTCGGCCACCGTGACGCCGACGGGTTGAAGGAAGAACGCGAGCGGCTCGGCATCCCCGC
Organism: Mycobacterium sp.; assembly: GCA_018401645.1. Taxonomy (GTDB): domain Bacteria; phylum Actinomycetota; class Actinomycetes; order Mycobacteriales; family Mycobacteriaceae; genus Mycobacterium. Next base: position 25,992 of record JAGYKK010000034.1, read on the forward strand.
CGAGGTCGCCAAACACATCGCCGCCGACTGGCAGCGACTCGCCGACGAGCACGCCATCGAGGTTCACCACGTCGAGCACCCGTCGGTGAACGACCGGTACGAGATCGCCAGCCCGATCGACATCGTCGGCACCGTCGGCGGACAGCCGTCGATCATTGACCTCAAGACGGCCGGCGACTACCGCAAGACGTCGTACGCCTGCCAGATGGTCTACTACGTCGGCTCGGTGCGCTACGTCGACGGCGAACGGTCGGAGTGGTTCGACAGCCAACCGTCGGCCCACCTCGCCCACTACCCGCTCAGCAAGGCACTCAAGGCCCACGGCGAGGGGTTGGCGGTCAAGTCGCTGCCACGCTGGGAGCTCCACCCGGTCGACGTCGAGGTCGCCCGACCGTGGGCCGACATGCTCCACTCGCTGCGTCGCATCCGTCCGGCGGTGGCCTTCCCCGGTCGCGCCGACACGCCGACTTCTGAACTAGTTCAGGAGTCCACCATCGCTGTTCCCGACGAACGCACGGCAAATGTGTCGACGGTCGAGCAGCCCGCCGGGGAGGATGTGCCCTCAACCTCCCCGGCGAAGTCCTACGACCTTGACCGGTTCGGCCGGCCGGTGCTGCCACCAGCGGACGAAGGCGACGATGCCGACAGTGCCGCCGTGGCCGTCCTGAAGGCGAGGTACAACAAGCTGCCAGGCAAGCCGGACGACCCGAGCAAACAGGCCGACGTCCGCACGCCCTTCGGCTGGGTCAACGCCGTGGCACGGCAAGCCCAGGCAGCCGGCGGGGCACTCAGCCTGTCGCCGAGCCAGCCGCAATCCATCCGCCGGTTCGAGGCCATGCGGGCGCTCGTGTTGCTCGCCGAGAACGGGTTCGACGACGACGATGGCGTGCGTGGCATCCTGCGCCCGATCCTCGGTGACGTCGCCGACATGGCGGCGTTCAACCTTGGCAAGCTCGTCGGGGCGCTGACGCCGAGCGACGCTGCACGGTTCGCGCTGCTGGCCGAGCGTGTGGTCGACGGGGTTGCCGTCGCCATCCAGCGAGACGGCCGCTACGAGTGGGAGTTCGCGGCGTGAGCGTCACCCTCGTCGGCACGCCCGACCCCGAACCGTGCCCGCACAAGTGGCACTACATCGACGAGCGCGACTTGTGGTGGTGCTCGATCTGCCGGCGTGTCGAACCCCACGACGACGACGGAGGCGACGACGACGGAGGGCTGGCGGCGTGACCGTCTGGCGCTGCCCGAAGTGCCCGTACGTCAGCGAGCAGCCGGCGCACGTCACCGGCATAGCCCACCGCTGCAACAAAAACATCCCGCGAGCTGTCCGGCTCGTTCAAGTTCCACAACAACAGGAGGAAACCCCGAGATGACAAACACACTCACCGATGACGACTTCACGGTCCCACCGCCGCAAGAGGTCGGCGAGTCCGTCACCTGGAAGCCCAGCAAGGCCGGTGACACGATTGTGGCCACCATCCGTCGCCGGGCGCAGGTCGACACGCCGTTCGCCAAGGACAAGACCGTCATCGACTTCGTCGGAGCCGACACGCTCACCGCCGACGGCGCACCCGTCGACGTGCCCGCCGGCTACGACATCGCGTTTTGGCCGACGCCTGGCGCTCTCGACGCCATCGACGCCGTCGGGGCCAAGGTCGGCGACAAGGTCGCGCTGCGACTCCTCGAGCTCGTCGACACCGGTAAGGGAAACGCTTATCGGCGATACGGGGCCAAGCATCTCGGGGCCGGTGACGTGTTCGCCGCCGACAAGCCCGCTGCTGCCAGCGACGTCTGGCAGTCGCCGTTCTAGCCACTTCGCGCTGACGGTCCATGGCCGGGTTCGACTCCCGGCGGCGCACTCCGACAACCAGCAAGGGGAACACACATG
>JAGYKK010000035.1 GCA_018401645.1 Mycobacterium sp.
CAGCGCGCTCAGCAGCACTCCGACCGCCAGGAACGGCAGCGCCTGGACGAAGACGCCGGCGAAGATGGTGCCGGCCGTGGCCAGGGCATCGCTGTCGTTGACCGCCGTCCGCATGGTGCTGCCGAGCAGCGCGAAGGCCACCATGGCCGCGACCAGAGCCGGCATAGAGAACCTCTGGGATAGCTCAGCGGGTTTCAGTGCTGCCACCGCATCATTGTGACAGTGTCTGGGTTCCAGGTCCCACCGCTGCCCGCCGAAGTTTCAGGACTCGAGCCGGGCGCGCACGGCATCGAGGCGGTGCCGCAGCTCCGTCTCGTCGATGACACCGCGGGCCACCAGCGAATGCGCCAGTGCGACAAGCTGATTCTCCGGATACGGCAGATCGGCGTAGCGGGTAGCCGAAAGCACATCCTCCTCGTCGCGACGGTCCTTGAAGGTGAAAGTGCGATCGTCGTCGGCACCGGACCGATCGATGGCGTCGCACATGCCATCCAGACTGGTTTTCCACGGCGGCACCGGGTTCTCGACGCCGTATTTGTCGGCCATCGCGGACCAGATCTGATTGCGCCGGGCGATCTCCTCAAGGGTCTCGACGGCGACGGACTCCACCCCCGGTTCCGGGGGATCTGCGGAGGGCCCGCTCACATCACGATCGGGACGATCGGCCGGATGGCCGGGACGGATGCGGTGATCACGTTGGTGGTCACGCCCGGCCTGGGCAGGGTGACACCGATCAGGCAGTCCCGGGTGATGATCTCGGCGAGTTGGTCCTCGGTCCAGCCGTCGGTGCCCGCCGGGCGCATCGGCATCACCATGTAGCGGTGCTTCTGGTTGGAGTCCGCCACCCGGACCTCGACATCTTCCGGTAATTGCAGGCCGAACTCGGCGAGGACCGGTCGCGGCCAGCGCACGATCCGGCGCCGATAGTTCGGGGTGCGGTACCACTCCGGTGAGTTACCGAGAATCGGGCGCGGATAGCAGGAGCACAGCGCGCAGACGATTACGTTGTGCACCTCGGGGGTGTTTTCAAGAACCTTGAACGCGTAGAAGTCGCTCGGGGTGCCGAAGCCGGTGGGATCCAGCCAGTCCACCCCTACTTCCTTGCTGGCCGCCAGTGCGTCGGTCAGCACGAGGTTTCGGAAGTCCGGGTCCACCCAGGCCCTGGCCACGAGTCGGGCGGCCGGCGTCGGACCGATCTGCTCGCCGTACTCGGTCATCACGCGGTGCTGCTCGGCGGTGAACAACCCCTTCTCGATGCACAATTCCCGCAGGGCGATCTCAAGGACCTCGAAGTCGGTGATCTCATCGACCATCGGTTTGACGGTGTTCTCGTGGTCGTGGTCGTGGTCGTGGTCGTGGTCGTGGCCGGACATGGTTTTCCTTCTCGGGTTCAGCCGGCGGCGTGCAGCCAGCGCTCGGGAATCTCGGTCTGAAGGGTGTCACCATCGGGCCCGAAGTAGGGATCCCACAGTGCGGACTGCTTGAAACGCACGACGTAGAACCACTCGGGGGTGACGTCCTCGCGCCCCCAGGCCTCGTCCTCCGGGGCCGGGCTCTCGTAGGCGATCTCAGCGATCACGCCCTCGGCGCCGCGGACGTACTCCGGCGTTCGCGTGTAGAACATCGCCGGCAGTTCGCGAACCCTGACCCGGTCGCCGATGGCGAACGCGGCCGTCCCAGCCTGCCCGGCATACATTGCCGGGTCGCCTTTGCCGAGTGCCTCGGTGTGCACGCCGTTGCGTTCGACCTTCGAGCCGTCACCCTCGAACTTCGGTTGCGCCTCCGGCAGGCGCCCCTCGAGACCGCCCGCGTAGCGTGCGTGCACCTCAGCCAACCGATCGGTCAGTTCCGCCCAGGTGATGTAGTGCTTCTCGAGGAGGACCTTGCCCACCGCCCACAACCAGCGCGAATAGTAGGGCAGACCGAGGTACATCGACAGGCCGATGTCAACGTCGGCGGTTTTGCGCCGTTCCTCGGACACCCAGATTCCCGTCCACCCGAGAACCTCGCACAATACGTACGTCATCATCTCCCATTGCTCTTCCTCCTTGTTGAGGAAGGGCTCGGACACGTTGTACTGACCGCCCTGGTCCTGGGCGCCCTTCTGGTAGGCCCAGTAGTGTTCGGAGGTCATTACGTTCGGAACGGGCCACTCGGGCACCTCCGGGAAGGTCGCCTTCAATCTGGAGACCAATGCCAACTGCTCGGCGCGCTGTGCGGCGGTGGTCACGGCAAGCTCCCCTCCAGGGTGATTACCCGGCGAAGCCTACCGCCCCAGTAGCCTCAAGGCTTGTGATGGACGAATCCGATACCGGTGACGGACTTCCCGCGCGCCGGGCCGGTGTCGCGCCGGTGCGTAGTGCGCTGGCGGTGGGGCTCGCCCTGACGCTGATACTCGGGGGGTTGTGCGGCTGGCTCGCGCATCGGGCCTATCAGGTGCGGCAGTCCGACCAGTTACGCGAACTGTTCATCGAGACCGGCAAGAAGGGCGCGGTAAACCTCACCACGATCGACCACACTCGCGCCGAAGCGGACGTGAATCGCATCCTGGACTCGGCGACGGGAGTGTTCCGCGACGACTTCGCCAGCCGGTCCGGACCGTTCATCGATGTGGTGCAAAAGGCGCGTTCCACGTCCTCGGGCGTCGTCACGGAGGCTGGTCTGGAGTCGGTCGACGGCGACGAGGGCCGGGTTCTGGTCGCCGTGACGGTCACCACCGCCAGCCTCGACATCGCCGATCAACCGCTGCGGTACTGGCGCATGCGGTTGACGGTCCGCAAAGTCGATGACGGTGCCAAGATCGCGAAAGTGGATTTCGTCTCGTGACCGACGGCAACAGCATTGACGACGCGGTGAACGACGCGGTGGACGACGCGGTAGCCGACGACGCGGTGGACGACGCGGTAACCGACGCGATGGAGATGACGCGGTGGACGACGTGAGTGGACGACGCGGCAGACTACGACGCGGTGGACGACGACGCGCGCCCGTTGATGGCCGGTTGCGGATCGTCGCGTTCGGTGTGCTGCCGGCCGTTGTCGTCGCACTCGGTGCCGGTGCGGAGTGTGCTTGGGTGGCAGGTATCCTCGGAACGGGAAGTCCGGGCTGCGCGTGTCCAGATCGGTGGCAGTCGCCGGCGACAGCACGGTGGCGATGCTGGAGTTATCGGGCGAGACGGTTGAGCAGGATCTGCGCTCAATGAATCGGTTGACCGGCACCTTCCTGAACTCTTTCACCGATCTGATCGACACCGTGGTGATCCCGGGTGCCAAAGAGAAGCAGATCTCCTCGACAGCGCGGGTGTCGGCGGTGGCGTCGGTGTCGGCGACGGCGGGAGACGTGCGGTTGCTCTGGTGTTCGTCGACCAGGTCGTACAGTCGGCGCGAATGCCCCCGATTCAGGAAACCCCACCGGCACCGCCTCCAGTGTCCGAATCACCCTGGACAAGGTCGGCGACCGCTGGCTGGTGTCCGGTTTCGATCCGGTCTAGCCGGGCTCGTCGCCGGGATCGGGTTCTTCGAATCCGAACCACTTCTGTTTAATGAGCGAAAAGGTGCCGTTCTCCCTGATCGACAGCAGTCCCTCGTCGAATTGCTTGCGGAGATCGCTGCCGTTGGGAAAGGCCACGCCGTAATCCTCGGGATCGAAGATCGTGCCGACGATCTGTGCGAAGCCGGCGCCCTCGTGAGCGACGAAGTACCGCAGGACGGGTGAGTCGAACACCGCCGCGTCGAGTTCGCCGCGCTTGAGGGTGGCGTAGCAATCGTCGATGGCCGCAACGGCGTTGGCTTGTACGCCGATCGAACGCAGATAGGACGAAGAGTTGGTGTCGGCGACCGTGCAGACCCGCTTGCCGACGAGGTCCGACGGGGCGTTGATCTGGGCGGAAAATCTTTCGACCGTCAGATTAGTGGTCAGCGTGGCGGTGTAATACGCCACGAAGATGAGGCCGACGAACGCCCATAGCACGGCCAACCCCCGGGTAAGGGTGTGTCTGGGCATGGAATCGGGTTGCCCGGCCAGCATGCCCAGACTCCAGCCCAGCGCCTGGAAGATCCCCGGGAAGTACGACCGCGACACCATAGCGTGGCCGTGACCCCGCTCGGAGAACCAGACGATGTGGGCGGGGATCACCGAAAGGATCACACCCGCGGCCAACCAGATCAGCATGGTTTTCGAGAACAGCAGCCCGAGGAAGTCCGCTATGCCGGGCGCTTTTCGTTCGAGTTGACTGGTCGGGACCGCGATCTGCAGGCCGGAGTTGAGGATGGGCTGGGAGAAGTCGTAGTTCTTCGCGCGATCGGCGGTGATGGAGATGGCGGTGGCCGCGGCGTCGACGCGGCCTTCGGTGACGGCTTTGAGTTGGGCGGCGACGTTCTCGACATTGACGAAATCAAGCGTCCAACCTTTTTGCTTCGCGACGGCCTCGAGGAGTTCGATGGTGAAGCCGGATTTCACGGTGCCGTTTGTGACGACGAAGGGTTCAAGGTCATGGACGGCGACGGTGACGGTTCGCGGTTCGGCCGCGGCGGCGAAGCCGGACAGCCCACCGAGGGCGGCCACCATGAGAACGACGAAGACCGCCGATCGAGCCCGCACGCCCGTCACGTTCGGCCCCCCGTTTCGCTACAGTCGGCCGCGGTGGCCGACTCGTTCAACCGGAAATTGACTCGGAGAGAGTCAGTGCTTGCTACAGCGCGAAGCAGGGCTCGTTCCCCGGGGTGTAGTAGGGCACCCCCAGCGGAGTGAAGCAGGGCAACTCCCCGGGGAAGGACGGAAAGGCCAGCCCACCGAGGGGCAGGCCCGGTGCGACGACGGGGGCCGGGTATCCGTAGGGGCGATCCACCTCGGCGCCGATGATCGCCGCGCCGGCGATGTCGGCCCCGACGTGGGTGCATCCGCCGACGTCGACGTAACGCCCACCGACACCACCGCAGACCTCCGCCTGTGCTGCCGGAGCCAGAATGAGTGGTGCTGCCGTCATGGACAGCGCGGTGAGCAGCGTCGCTGCTAAATGTTTGGTCATGACTGCATTATCGCCGCCGGGCCGGTGCTCCGTTACCGGGGGGTCGTCCGCTGACAGCGAACGACCCCCGCCGGGGCAAAGGTCGTTCGTGAGTAGAACGGCGACGAGGGGACGGCGCCGGGAGGGATTAATCGGGTCAGCTGTCGCGCTTTACCTTGACCGGTTCGGCCTTGCGGCGCGTCAGCAGGCGCATCAGGCCGGCGAGCAGCGCGGCCGCCCCGATGCCGACCGGAATCCACCACCACTTGCTGCTGGTCTTCTCGACGGTCTCAGCGGCAACCGCCTTGCTGGCCGCCGCGTCGGGGGCACCGTTGAGCACCGAAGACACCACGCTGGAGGCGACGTTGGCACCGCTGCTCGCCGCACTGCCGGCGAGCTGCTGGCGCCGCTGCTCGCCCTTTCTGGAAACGCTGGCGCCGCTGCTCGCCACTCATAAACGCGGCGCTGGCGCCGCTGCTCGCGATGCTGCTGGCGACGCTGGCGCCGCTGCTTACGGCACTGCCAAGCGGCGCTGGCGGCCGACGAACCGGCGCTGGCGGCGCGCTGGCGGCCGACGAACCGGCGCTGGCGGCACTGGAAGGCGATGTCCGCGGCCCTGTCTTGGGTTTCAGCGCAACTCACCACGACCGATGTGGCGATGGCGAGGCCACCCACCGCGGCCGCGACGCGAGTCATTGTGGTGTTCATAATCCTCAATCTCTCCTAGTGTGGACGGCGGATGTGTGCATCCGCGAGGCGTCGCTGTAAACAGTTGCGGCCCACTGTCAGGCCTTGGACTTGGAAGACCTTTGACAGTGCGTAATAAGGGTTACGCTTTTGGGGGCGGAGGCGCTGTCGCAGGATCGAGCGGGTGACCGCCGCCACGGGAAAAGGAGCGACGATGCCGTCTCAACCAGCCGCGACGCGGTCTGCCAAAGGGCCCGGTCTGCCACGCGGCAAGACCCTGATCGTGCATTCCGCCGACGGCACCCGGCTGCACACCGAGGTGTTCGGTCCCGCCGACGGCTACCCGGTTGTGCTGGCGCATGGCATCACCTGCTCGCTTCGGGTTTGGCATGAACAGATCAACGACCTGGCCCGTGACTATCGGGTGATCGCCTACGACCACCGCGGACACGGCCGTAGTGCGGTGCCTGGACCGGCGGCCTACAATGCCGGCCATCTCGCGGCCGACCTGGATGCGGTGCTGGCCGCCGCGCTGCGGCCGGGGGAGCGCGCCGTGATCGCCGGGCACTCGATGGGCGGCATCGCGATCAGCGCGTGGTCGGACCGTTTCCGCCACCGGGTCGCCGAGCGTGCCGACGCGGTGGCTCTGATCAACACCACAACCCGTGAACTCGTCAGAAGATCAAGCTGCTGCAGGTTCCAGCCGGCAGCTGGCCGGTGGCGCGCCGCGCCGCCCGCGCCATGATCCGCGCCTGGGCGGCGCGCCTGCTGCGCGGCGCCCAGCCCGGCAGCCGACGCTCGTGGCGCTGATGGCCACCGGCGACCACGCCGACCCGAAGATCTCCGCTTTCATCCACGTCTGTTCACTTTTAGCGGTAGAAGCCGAGGTGCGTGGGCGCGGGTTCTGGTCGATGAAGTGGGTCCGACCCACATCGACCTGACCGGTCTGACCGTGCCGACACTGGTGATCGGCAGCGCCCGGGACCGATTGTTGCCGATGAGTCAGGCCCGCAAGATCGCCGCCGCCGCACGAATCTGGTGAAACTGGTTGAGATGCCGGGCGGTCACTGCGCGATGCTCGAGCACCCCACGTCACCGGATATCTGCGGGAGTTGATCGTGGCAACGAACGCGGCGCCCCGGCAGCGACGAATCAGTTCCTGAGCGCGGCAGCCACTTCCACCATGACCCGTGCTGGAACGCACCGCCCCGTCCATGAAGCCCAGTCCACTCGTCGGCGGTTTCGGTTCCGGCCCAGTGCAACAGCCCCACAGGCTGGCGCAGCGGGGGCCGAACTGCGTCCACGATCCGGGCGGCACCGCGGCGGTCGGCCCACCGGAGGCAATGATTCAAACACCCCATGCTTTGATCGAAATGTCGATGGGATTGGTAGCCTGCCGGGCCGAAAATCGCGGCGAATCCGGCCAGTGCGCTGCTGCGGCGGCGCTCGGCGGACATGGGGCGTCGAATCCCCCGGGCGTCGACGAAACTGCGGCACGGCCGCCGAATGGTGCGACGTCGAAGGTGATGAACACCGGCCCCTCATCGGACAGGGACTGCCCGGAGAGTCCCTTATCGCGCCAGAATGGCCGGTCGTAGGCGGCGTAGGCCTTGGTCAGCGCCCCCTGCGGTAACGCTGCATTTCTTTGCTGGTACTCGATGCGCGGGGCGGGCGCGCATTATCGATGTCAGTCAGTGCGCCGGTGGAGATAGCCATATTGGCGCGCCGCCTCTGCACCGTCTGATGACATCACCGCCACCGCGGCATCGGACCATTCGATGCGGGTGACCGCGGAGTTCAGTCGCACCCGCTTGCCGAGTTCGGCTGCCATCGTGGCGGCGATCTGGTGGCTCCCGGCCGGGAAGTGATCCTGTTGGGCGCCGCCGACGACGTCGAGCATGCGGTGAGCCATGCAGCGGCGTGGCATGGCGCACCGCGGTGGCATGACACCTCGTCAGGTTCCGGCGCGGTCACCGAGACAGGATCGCCATCAGGTCAGGAGGACAGGAAGCGATCGAGCGCAGCCAGCCGCCCAGGCTCATAGTGTCAGGCTGGCTGCCGTAAGCCGACCATGGTGCGGCGACGCTGACGCCCGCGGGCGATGCGGGCGAACTGCCACTGGATGCGGCCGATGTCGATGGCACCGACAGTCCGAGTCGGGGGATGGTGCCGCGGTAGGAGCGAACCCTGCCGCGCCACCGGATCAGGTTGGTGCCGTCGTTGTAGGTGGGCATGGTGTCGACGCCGAGATCGGCGGCCAGTTTGAGCACCGCGTCCTGGGTGGGCCCGACGAAGGACGCACCGAGGTCCACCGGGACTCCGGCCAGCATCGCGGAGTTGGTCCGCCCGCCCACCCGGTCGCGTCCCTCCAGCACCACGGCGTCGAATCCGCCGCGGGTGAGTTCCCGCGCCGCCGTCAAACCCGCCAGACCCGCACCGATCACAATCACGTCGTGTGTCATGACTTCAGTCTGGCCGACGCCGGCGCGCAGTGCGGGGCCGACTGCGGCGATGGCACTGTCAAAGCTATGGTGGTGAGGCCGTGAAAGTCCTCACCGCCCTTTTCGGGCCCACCGACGCGATCGACCGCGCTCGCGCATTGCGTGAGGCGGGCGCGGCCGGAGTATTCACTTTTGAGGGCCCGCACGACGTGTTCGCGCCGCTGACCCTGGCCGCGACCGTCGGCGGCCTGGATCTGATGACCAACGTGGCAATCGCGTTTCCGCGCAACCCGATCCAACTCGCCCATCAGGCCTACGACCACCAACTGCTGTCCGGCGGCCGGTTCACGCTGGGTCTGGGCACGCAGATCCGGACCCAGATCGAAAAGCGCTACGGCGCCGAGTTCGAACGGCCGGTGGGCCGGATGCGCGAACTGGTCGGGGCGCTGCGGGCGATCTTCGCGACCTGGCAGACCGGTGAGCGGTTAGACTTCCGCGGCGAGTTCTACCGGCACACCCTGATGACGCCGACATTCAATCCCGGACCCAATCCCTTTGGCCCGCCGCCGATTTACGTCGGTGCGCTCGGCCCGCAGCTGACCCGGGCGACCGCGGAGGTGGCCGACGGGCTGCTGGTGATGCCGTTCGGTTCGACGCGTTTCCTGAGTGAGGCGACGATGCCGGCGGTACGCAAGGGGTTGGCCGCCGCCGGCCGCGAGGAGTCCGATTTCGCGCTCGTGCCCGAGATCATCGTCTCGGCCGGGGCCGACCACGACGCCACCCGTCGCCTGCTGTCCTTCTACGCCTCCACCCCGGCCTACCGTCCGGTGCTCGACGTGCACGGCTGGGGTGATCTGCAACCCGAACTCAATGCGATGTCTAAGCAGGGCCGCTGGGACGAGATGGTCGGCCTGATCACCGACGAGGTGTTACACACCATCGCGGCCTGCGGCACACCGGCGCAGATCGCCGCCCACATCCGCGGGCGAGTCGCGGCCACCGAGGGCTTGGCCGACACCGTCTGCCTCTATCAGCCCGGGCCGATCCCGACCGACGCACTGGTGGGAATCGTCGAAGAACTGCGCGACTAGCTCCCGGCCCGCCGTCAGGGTGCGACGGTGAGCCAGTCGGCGAAACCGGACGGGTCGTGACGCCCCAGCGCTCCGTGTTCGAAGAGCCCCCAGCCTTCCAGCGGGGCCGAGGAGTCGTCGTAGCAGATCGCGCGCCCCACATGGTCGATCACTCCGAAGCCGGAGCGGCCGATGATGCCCGGATCGTTCATGTCGTAGGTGAGCCGTTCGGTGAACTTCTCGCCCTTCCACACGCCGTGGATCCAGTCTGAGTCGCCACCGTAGCCACCGCCGACATGGATGGGCACCGGAAGTTTGGACTCGATCTCGAACCGCACCGGCGCACCGGTGGCATCGGTGGCGTCGATGGTGGCGCCGGTGGGAATTCGAGTCCCGGACCGGTAGTGGATCTTCACCCGCGGCCAGCCCAACTGCTCGATCCGGCCGTCTCGCCAGATCCGGGTGCAGTCGTTCAGTGAGCGGAATCCGCTGGGATCCTCCTGAAGGATGATGACGATCGCGAAATCGTCGAACGCCATCGGAACGTAAAGCCACCACATGCCTTCGAACGGGGGGTCGGCGGGCCGCCCGGCGGGATCGGACTCACCGACCGGGCGGATACCCCAGGACCGGTCGCGGGTTCCGATCCAGGTCGCGGGGTCGACGGCGATCTCGGTGCCGTCGATGACGATCTGCCCACTCCAGGAACCCAACTGGGCGAACCGCTGAGCGTCCAGGGTCACCCGGTTACCCGCCCGCAGCACATGGCGTTGCTCCTGCACGACCGGGAAAAGGCCCTCCCAGGTCAGATCGACCTCGATGCCTTCGGTCTCCTCCATGACGATCCGCAGGGTCTGCAGGGGGTCGATGACCTCGACGCGGTAGCCGTTGACTTGTTGATTCAGTCGGTTGTGGTCGATGGCGTCGGACAGATGCACTGCCGTCTGCTGATGGGCGTCACCGCCGTACTTACCGCCGCCGCGCCGCGAGACGAGGACGAAGGCATCCTTGACCGCGAGGTTGGGGTAGTAGCCGATACCGGTGATCAGAAATATCTCGCCGGTGCGGTCATGGGCGTTGAAGTAGGAGCGATCATAGAAGTTGCGGTCCGAGGATCCCGGCCAGGCGATCGGCTGGGGGACCTGGTGGACGGGGTATTCATCGAGTGGTCCGAGCATTAGCGGGTGTCTCCAATCAGCATTAGTGGGTGTCTCCAAGTAGTCGCTTCAGTAGGCCCCCGTGATAAAACAACGACTCGACGTCGCCGGGTTTGTCGATCTCGCCGAAACGCACCCGACGCGCACCGGTACGCATGAACACGCAGCACCAGATCACCGCGGAGTAGACGTAAAACCAATGCAGGTCACCCAATTCGACTCCGGTGAGCACCCGATAGGTGGCGCGGACATCCTCCTCTCGCATCACCTCCGGTAGTCCTGGTAATCCGGCTAGGCCGCCGAGTTCCTGGAAAACCATGTGCGCGAAAATGATCCACGCCACGTCGAGTTCACGAGGGCCGACGGCCGCCATCTCCCAGTCCAGTACGGCTACTGGCCGGAAGTCTCGGTAGAGCACGTTGCCGATGCGGGCGTCGCCCCAGGCCAGGACCGGATCGCCGGCCGCGACGTCGAAGGGGAAGTTCCCCTCGAGCCACCCCAGCGCCGTCTCCACCAATTTGGAGCGCCCGATGTCGGGCACGGCGAATTCGTACCAGGCCCGCAGCCAGTTCAGGCGCCGGCGTAACGGGGTGTCACCCGGCGGGTCGGAGGCGGCGAGGAAACCGAACGTCTCAGCGGCACTGGGAATCGCGTGTAACTTGGCCAGCACCTCGATGGTCGCGTCCTGCAGTTCGCGTTGCTTGGCTGCAGGGGCATCGGCGAACCAGTTACCGCCGAAGGTGTAGGGCATCACGTCGGGCGGAACGATGCCCTCGACGAGATCCATCAGGAAGAACGGACTGCCCAGTAACTCCCCGGTCGGCTCGATCCAGCGCACCCGCGGCACCGGCACGTCGGTCAGTTCGCCCACCAACCGGATCACGTCGTACTGATGATCCATCCGGTAGTGAAGGAACACCGGCACGTCGTCGGCCGTCGGCGCCACTCGCGCCACCCATTTCTCCTCGACCTCAGCGCCGTTCTGCTCCCAGCGCCCGGTTAGGATGATGGTCTCCGAGGACATTCCGTTGGAGTCCACCCCGCTCTCGACGGACACCGTCGGTTGCACGCCCGCGGGCATCACGCCTGACAGCCATCCCGGAAGAAGTTTCGGGATCGTGCTGAGATCGCGGCCTGATCGCTGGAGGCGCTCGACATCAACGGAAGGCATCTCGGCCAATGGGATTTGATCCTCAAACTCGGTGCGGCAGTCGATGGGAAGGTAGGGATACAACGGTGCCACAGTGCGGCCCGGCGCGGACCGGCTTCGTCAGTTCGGGGCCTCGATGGCGGTCACTACGTCAGGAACCGCGCCGCGTGGTCGGCGAGATCAAGAAGTGGCTGCGGCATGGTGCCCAGGATGAAGGTGATGAGCAGGGTCAGGCCGACCACCGTGATGCTGATCGGACCGGCCGGTGCCAGGTCCGGCGCATCCGGCGGCGATTCGGCGAAGAACATCTTCACGATGACTCGAATGTAAAAGTAGGCGGCGATGCCACTGGCGATCACTCCGATGACCACCAGGGGGATCGCTCCACCCTCGGCTGCGGCCTTGAAGACGGCGAATTTGCTGACGAACCCACTGGTCAGCGGAATACCGGCAAAGGACAGCATGAGCAACGCAAATGCCGCCCCGGCGACCGGGTGACGCCGGCCCAGACCCGCCCAGCGGCTGATGTCGTTCTCTTCGGCTCCGTCGCGACCGCGGATCATGCCGACGAAGGCGAAAGCCCCCAGTGTGCTGAACCCGTAGGCCACCAGATAGAACAGCGTGCCGGTCAGGCCGGCGTCGTTGGCGGCCGCCACCCCGGCGAGGATGAAGCCGGTGTGGGCCACCGCCGAATACCCGAGCATGCGTTTGACGTCTCGTTGTGCGATCGCGGCCACCGTGCCGAGAATCATGGTCAGGATCGCGATAGCCCACAGCATGGGTCGCCACTGGTCTTTGAGCGCCGGTACCGCGACGTAAAGCAGTCTCAGCAGGGCGCCGAACGCGGCGGCCTTGGTGGCGGCCGCCATGAACGCGGTGATGGGGGTGGGTGCGCCCTGATACACATCGGGTATCCACGCGTGGAACGGCACAGCGCCGACTTTGAACAGCAGGGCGACCGTCACCAGGGCGGTGCCGAGGAGAATGAGGGTGGTGTTGTCCGAACGGGTCTCGAGGGCCGCGGCGATCCCGGTAAGGCTCAGAGTGCCGGCGAAGCCGTATATCAGCGCCATGCCGTAGAGGAAGAATGCCGAGGAGAACGCGCCCAGCAGAAAGTACTTGAGCGACGCCTCCTGGGAGAGCAGTCGCCGGTGCCGGGCCAGGCCGCACATCAGATACAGCGGCAGGGAGAACACTTCGAGTGCGATGAACATGGTCAGCAGATCACCGGCGGCCGGGAAGAGCATCATGCCGCCGACGGCGAACATGGTCAGCGGGAACACCTCAGTCTGGGCGATTGCGGCCTTGGTGGCCGTCTTCTCAGCGAGGCTGCCCGGGATCGACGAGGCCTGCGGGGTGAACGCGTCCAAACCTGCAGCGGCGGAATCGGAATCGCGACGACGTTCCCCGATCAGCAGCACGCCGACGATCGCGAACAACACGATGGTGCCCTGCAGCATCGGGGCCCGGGCGGTCGACGGCAGCCGCAGCCACCGCCGGGCTGCCCGGCCCCGATCGTAGCGTAGTTGCGCACCACGGCGATGAATGCTGCTAATAGTCCACTCAGGCTGAGCACCATCTGGGTGCCGTACCGGGTTCGGCTCGACCCGAACGCCTCCACCAGTACGCCGGCCACCGCGACGGCGAACACGATCAGCATCGGCGACAGCACGCCGTATTCGATACTCGGCGTGGTCATCGCGATCCTTCCGCGGTCAGTTCGGGGACGGGATCGGTTTGGTGGATCAAGGACAGAGAGTCTTCGACCGCCGGGTTGATGACGTCCAACGCGATCTTGGGGTAGACGCCCAGACCGATGAGCAGAGCGATCAACGGCGCGACCACGAGCAACTCGCGGGGCCGCAGATCGGTCAGCGACTCGTTCCCGGCGGTGACCGGACCGGTCATCATCCGCTGGTAGGCCCACAGCACGTAGATCGCGGAGAGCACCAGTGCCAGAGCGGCGACGATGGCAGCGGCCGGGTATCGGGTGTAGGTGCCGACCAGTACCAGCAGTTCAGACACGAACGGCCCCATGCCGGGTAACGCCAGGCTGGCCAGGCCCGCAACCAGGAAGGTGCCAGCCAGTACCGGCGCGACCTTTTGAACGCCACCGTAGTCCGCGATGGCTCGGCTACCACGGCGGCTGACCATGAAGCCCGCGATCAGGAACAGGGCGGCGGTGGCGATGCCGTGGTTGACCATGTAGAGCGTCGACCCGGACTGGCCCTGACTGGTCATCACGAAGATGCCCAGGATGATGAAACCGAAGTGGCTGATCGAGGTGTAGGCGATCAGTCGCATGACATCGGTCTGCCCGATTGCCACTACCGCTCCGTAGATGATGCCGATGACCGCGAGCGTGATGATCGCGGGCCGGAATGTCGTTGCCGCGTCGGGGAACAGCGGCAGGCAGTAGCGCAGCATGCCGAAGGTGCCGACCTTGTCCATGACCGCCATCATCATGACAGCGGAGGCCGGGGTGGCCTGCACGGCCGCGTCGGGCAGCCAGCGGTGGAGCGGCCACAGTGGAGCTTTGACCGCGAAGGCGAACATGAAGCCGCCGAACAAGGCGTTGGCCAACGCCGGCGAGAGGACGAATTGCCCCGACGAGACGGCCTCGGAGATCACCCGGAAATCGAAGGTCCCACTGGCGAACGCCGAGGACCCGGCCGTCGCGGCGTACAACCCGATCAACGCGGCCAGCATGATCAGTCCACCGAAGAGGTTGTAGAGCAGGAATTTCACCGCCGCCTTCCCCGCGGCGGGGCCCCGGGCGCCGAATCCGCCGATGAGGAAATACATCGGGATCAGCATCGCCTCGAAGAAGACGTAGAACAGCAGGATGTCGAGGGCGATCAGCGACATCAGCACCATGCCCTCGGCGGCGAGCATCATCGCGACATAACCCTGGGTGGCGCGGCCAGACACACCAGTCCGGCCGTCGATGTCGTTCCAACCCGCGAGAAGCAGCAGGGGCATCAGGACGGCGGTGAGCACCACCAGGGCCAGTGCGATGCCGTCCACGCCGAGGGTGTATCCCGCGCCGAAGTATTCGATCCAGGTTCGGCTTTCGACGAACTGATAGCGCTCACCGGCCGGGTCGAAGCCCACCGCGAGCACCACGGCCACGGCCAGGACCGACAGCGACACCGCCAGCGCGGCGTACTTGGCGAACTGCCGTTGCGCGGCCGGAAGCGCGAGGATGACGACCGCGCCGAGAATTGGAAGTGCCCACAGAATCGTCAACCACGGGACCGTCACCGGAATCACCTCCACAACGCCGTGATCAGGACCAACCCGCCGACCAGAGCGGTACCGGCCAGCATCGTCAGCGCGTAGGTGCGCGCAAAACCGGTCTGCAGGAGACCCAACCCGTCGGAGGTCCGCCCGACCGCCGCCGCCAGTCCGCCGACACTGCCCACCCTCGATGGCCCTGTCGTCGACCGCGACCAGTGCCCGGGTCACCTGCTGGCCGCTCCGCATGAAGGCCGCCTCATTGAACGCATCGCCGTAAAGGTCACGCCGGGCGGCCACGGTCAGCGCAGACACGTCCTCGGGTGCGTCGCGGGTCACCGGGCGCATCGCGTACTGGCGGTAGGCGATCGCCACTCCGATGGCGATCGCGCTCAACGCGGCGGTGGTCACGGCCCACACCGGAATCACGTGCTCGGCCTCGTGGCTTCTGACGACGGGTTCCAGCCAGTCGGTGAGTCGGTGGCCCATTGACAGCGCTGCGCCGGCGCCGACGGACCCCAGGGCGAGCACCATCATCGGCACGGTCATTGCCGCCGGAGACTCGTGGGGGTGCATTACCGTTCTTTCCCCCGAGGCTTCGCTTGCCCCCGGGGGGGCCTCCCAGCGGGGCGCACCGAAGAAGGTCAGCAGCATCACCCGGGTCATGTAGAAGGCGGTGATCGCCGCCCCGAGCAGGGTGACGCCGCCCAGTAGCACGCCCTTGAGACCGCCCGCGTTGAGCGCCGTTTCGATGATGGCGTCCTTGGAGAAGAAGCCGGAGAACGGTGGTACCCCGATGATGGCGAGGTAGCCCAGGCCGAAGGTGACGAAGGTGACCGGCAGCAGTTTCCGCAGACCGCCGAAGCGGCGGATGTCGGTCTCGTCGTTGCACGCGTGCATCACTGAACCGGCGCCGAGGAACAGCCCGGCCTTGAAGAATCCGTGGGTGAGCAGGTGCAGGATGGCCACCGCGTACCCGGCCGGGCCCAGGCCCGCGGCGAGCACCATGTAGCCGATCTGGCTCATGGTTGAGGCGGCCAGGGCCTTCTTGATGTCGTCCTTGGCGCAGCCGATGATCGCGCCGAATAACAGTGTCACCGCACCTACGATCACCACCGCGGTCTGGGCACCCGGCGCGAGGTTGAACACCGGACCCGATCGCACGATCAGGTATACCCCGGCGGTGACCATGGTGGCGGCATGGATAAGGGCTGAGACCGGGGTGGGGCCCTCCATGGCGTCGCCCAACCAGGACTGCAACGGCACCTGGGCGCTCTTGGCGCAGGCCCCCAACAGCAGTAGCAGGCCGAGAATGTTGAGGGTGGCTTCGCTCATCTGCGGGGCGGCGGCGAACACCGTGTCGAAGTCCACGGACCCCACCACCGCGAACATCACCATCAGCGCGATCGCCAGACCCACATCGCCGACGCGGTTGACCACGAAGGCCTTCTTGGCTGCCGCGCCCGCGCTGGGTTTGTAGGACCAGAACCCGATCAGCAGATAGGACGCCAGGCCGACGCCCTCCCATCCCAGATACAGGCCCAGGAAGTTGTCGGCCAGCACCAGCACCAGCATCGCGGCGACGAAAAGGTTGAGGTAGGCGAAGAAACGGCGGCGCTCCGGATCGTGCGCCATGTACCCGATCGAGTAGATGTGGATCAACGCACCCACGCCGGTGATCAGCAGCACGAAGCAGATCGACAGGGCGTCGACCGCCAGACCGAAGTTCACCTGCAACGCACCCACCGGCACCCAGGAGAACAGCACCTCGCGCACCACTCGGTCTTCGGCCGGGAGGCCGAGCAGGTGGGAGAACAGGGCGACGCCGCAGACGAACGAGCCGATCACCGTCGCGCAACCGAGTAGATGTCCCCACGCGTCGGTGGCTCGCCCACCGACAAGCAGGATCACCGAACCTGCCAGGGGCAGCGCAAAGGTGAGCCAGAGCAACGCGGTCATGTCGGTGCCGTCCCTGTCAGTTCCGCAGCAGACTGGACTCGTCCACGTTCGCGTTGCGGCGGGTACGGAAGATCGTCAGGATGATGGCGAGTCCGACGACAACCTCGCACGCCGCGACCACCATGGTGAAGAAGGCGACCGCCTGCCCGTCGAGGGTGCCGTGCATCCTGGCGAAGGTGACGAACGCGAGGTTGCCGGCATTGAGCATCAACTCCACGCACATGAACATCACGATCGCGTTGCGCCGCAGCAGGACTCCGGTGGCGCCGATGGTGAACAGCAGCGCGGAGAGATAGAGGTAGTTATCCGGGTTCATCGGGGCGGGTCGACCTCTGCCGCCGGTGCCGTCCGGCCCCGGATGGTGGCGCTGACCGACGATTCCTCATCGGAACCATCGGGTAGCCGGGCCATGGTGTCGGCGGCATTGTGCCGCGCGTACACACCCGGATTCGGTAGTGGGGTGGCACGGCCACCATCGCCGCGGAAACGCTCGACGGCCAACTCCCGTTGGGTCTTTCGAGGCTGGAAACGTTCCCGGTGGGCCAGCACCATCGCCCCCAGTGCGGCGGTGATCAACAGCGCGCTAGTCAACTCGAATACCCACAAATTACGGGTGAAGATCTGATCGGCGATGCCCTCGACGTTGCCGTTCGCGTTTGCCTCGGTGAGACCGACGAAGCCCGACGTCGACAGGGTTCCAACGCCGGCGATCAGCAGCACCCCGAACCCCAGACCGGCGGCGACCGCCGCAAGCCGTTGTCCTCGTATCGTTTCCACCAGCGACTGGGCTGAATCCACACCGATGAGCATCAGCACGAACAGGAACAGCATCATGACCGCGCCGGTGTAGACCACCACCTGGACCACGCCCAGGAACACCGCATCCTGGGCCACGTACAAGATTGCGAGCGAGATCATCGTCGTGGCCAAGAAGATGGCGGAATACACGGCCTTGGGCGCGACGACCACCCCGATCGCGCCGGCCACCGCGATAGTTCCCAGGATCCAGAACGTGACCGCCTCGGCGGTGGAGGTGCGGGTCAGCGTCTCGGCCGCCAGCAGTGAGACGCCCACGTTCACCGGGGCGCCTCGGCGTCAGTGCCGGTGATGCGGCCGAGGTAGTAATCCTCGTCGCTGGCGCCCGGAGCCATCGGGTGCGGTGCCGGCGTCATCCCCGGTTGCAGCGGGGCGAGCAATTTGTCCTTGCCCAGGATCAAATCCTGGCGGTTGTCGTCGGCCATCTCGTAGACGTTGGTCATCGTCAACGCCCGGGTGGGGCAGGCCTCGAGGCACAATCCGCAGCCGATGCAGCGCAGATAGTTGATCTGGTAGACCCGGCCGTAGCGTTCGCCGGGGGAGAAGCGCTCGTCGGCGGTGTTGTCGGCGCCCTCGACGTAGATGGCGTCGGCCGGACAGGCCCAGGCGCACAGCTCGCAGCCGATGCACTTTTCCAGCCCGTCGGGATAGCGGTTGAGTTGATGGCGGCCGTGGTAGCGCGGCGCGACCGGACCTGGCTCTTCGGGGTACTGCTCGGTGATGGGCTTCTTGAACATCGAGCCGAAGGTGACGCCGAAGCCGGCGACAGCTTCGAGGAACTTCGGTAGGGATCTAGGCACGGGCGGCCTCCTTGGTGGGCATCGGCGGCACCGGGAAGGATCCCTCGGCCGGCGGCGGTGGTGGCGGAATGTCGCGTCGCGTCCGCTTGGCGCGCAATTTCAGCAGGCTCACCACCACGGTGAGCAGGACCGCGGCGGCGATCAGGTTGGGTCCGACGCCGTCGATGCCGAAATTGTGCATGGCCGCCACGGTGAGGATCCACACCAGGGAAACCGGGATCAACAACTTCCAGCCGATCGCCATGAACTGGTCGTAGCGCAGGCGGGGCAGCGTGGCACGCAGCCACATGAACGCGAACAGGAAAGCCCACACCTTGGCGGTGAACCACAGCAGTGGCCACCACCCCGTGTTGGCGGCGTCGATCATGCTGATCGGCCACGGCGCGCGCCAGCCGCCGAGGAACAGGGTGCTGGCCAGCGCCGAGACCGTCACCATGTTGACGTACTCGGCGAGCATGAACATGGCGAACTTCAACGACGAGTACTCGGTGTGGAAGCCGCCGACGAGTTCGCCCTCGGCCTCGGGGAGGTCGAACGGGGCGCGGTTGGTCTCACCCACCATGGCAACGAGATAGACCACGAACGACGGCAGTAGGAGAAACACGTACCAGGTGCTGGTCTGGGCGTCGACGATGCCCGAGGTGGACATGGTTCCGGCGTAGATGAACACCGCGGCGAAGCACAGTGCCATGGCGATCTCGTAGGAGATCACCTGGGCGCTGGATCGCAGGCCACCCAACAGCGGATAGGCCGAACCGGAGGACCAGCCGGCCAGCACGATCCCATACACCCCGATCGAGGTAACGGCCAGCACGTAGAGCACCGCCACGGGCAGGTCGGTCAACTGCAGCGGGGTGTTGTGACCGAACACCGATACCACCGGCCCCAGCGGGATCACGGCGAAGGCCACTACCGCCGGAATCACCGCGATGATCGGCGCCAGCAGGTAGATGGGTTTGTCCACACCGGCCGGGGTCAGGCCTTCCTTGAGCGCGAGTTTGACGCCGTCGACCAGTGATTGGAGCAATCCGAAGGGCCCCACCCGGTTCGGGCCATATCGCATTTGCATCCGACCCAGCAGTTTGCGTTCGACCAGGATCGCCACCAGAACGGTCAGTAGCAGGAAGGCGAACACCGCGACGGCCTTGACGACCATCAGCCACCACGGGTCGTGGCCGAAGATCGCCGGGTCCGGATAAGTCGCCGACATCGACATCACCGTGCATCCCCCGCGCTGATGTGGACCACGGTGCCGGTGGTGACACCGAGTTGGCGGTGCACCGCGCTGCCGGGGGAGTTCAACGGCAGCCAGACGACGCCGTCGGCCATCTCGGTGATCTCAAGTGGCAGGGTAGTTGATCCCTGACCGGTGGACACCGTCACGGGCTCGCCGTCGGCGGCGCCGAGGCCGGCCGCGGTTGCCGCCGAGAGCCGTGCCACCGCCGGTCGGGCGGTTCCGCCAGGTGCGGCTCACCGTCCTGTAACCGGCTCGGACGTCCAACAACATCCGCCAGCCGGCAGAATACCGCTTCACCGGGCCCTGAGGCCGACGCCGGGGTCGGTCCGGCGCTCGGGGAGGCGCCTCGGTCGCCGTCCCAGTGGCTCAGTCGCGACAGTTCTTCTGCCGCCCGGGCGGTATCGCGGAATCCGAGATCGACCCCGAGTTCGTCGGCCAGGGTCTGCAGAACCCGAAGGTCGGATGCCGCGTTGGAGGGCAGCGCGGCGTCGAAGGGCCGCCCGCGGCCCTGCCAGTCGGTGAAGGACCCGCCCTTCTCGGCGACGGGTGCCACCGGGAACACGACGTCGGCCAGGGCGGTCACCGCCGATTCCCGCATCTCCAGGCTGATGACGAATCCGGCGGCCTCGATGGCGGCCAGGGCGGCGTGCGGGTCGGTGAGATCGGTGGGTTCGACGCCGCCGATCAACAGGTGTCGATCTCGCCGGCGGCGGTGGCCGCCAACACGGCGGAGGCGTCGCGCCCGGGGTGAACCGGGAGTTCGTCGATGCTCCAGAAGTCGCTGATTTGTTGGCGCCGCAACCGGATCGGTGACCATGCGGCCACCGGGCAGCAGATTCGGCAGGCAGCCCGCATCGAGTGCGCCACGCTTCCGGCGCGGCGCGGGATCCACGCCAACCGGGCGCCGGTGGCATCCGCGAGACGGGCCGCTGCCGACAGTGCGCCCGGACTGGTGGCCAGTCGTTCGCCGAGCAGGATGATCGCCCCGGCCCGAGTCAGTAGTTCGTCGCCGGTCAGGTTCGACAGCGCGGCAGCCTCACCGCCGGGGACGGTGGAAATCAACCGTGCACCGAGTTTGACCGACCCGCGGGAGGCGAACGGTGCGATGGTAAGCACCGGCAGGCCGCGCTGGCGAACGGCCTTTCGCAACCGCAGGAAGACGATCGGTGATTCGTCCTCGGGCTCGAACCCGGCCAAAACCACCACCGGCGCGCTTTCCAGATCCCGGTAGGTGACGTCAACGTGTCCGGCGACGCGGGCCGCGAGGAAGTCAGCTTCCTCGGCCGAGTGCGGGCGGGCGCGGAAGTCGATGTCGTTGGTGCCCAGCGCGATCCGGGTGAACTTGAGTAGGCGTAAGCATCTTCGGCGGTGACCCGGCCGCCGACGAGGACGCCGGTGCGGGTGCCGGCCAGAGCGGCAGCCGCTCGTCCGATGGCTTCTGGCCAGGACGCTGTGCGCAGGTCACCGTCGTCGTCGCGGACCATCGGGGTGGTGATGCGGTCACCGAGACGGGTGTAGGTGAAGGCCCACCGGCCCTTGTCGCAGTTCCACTCCTCATTCCCCGCCGGGTCGTCGCCGGCCAGTCGGCGCAGGACCACCCCGCGGCGATGGTCGGTGCGCTGGGCGCACCCCGATGCGCAGTGCTCGCAGACACTGGGGGAGGAGACCAGATCGAAGGGCCGGGCCCGGAACCGGTAAGCCGCGCCGGTGAGTGCACCCACCGGGCAG
The DNA here is from genome assembly GCA_018401645.1 of Mycobacterium sp. Taxonomy (GTDB): domain Bacteria; phylum Actinomycetota; class Actinomycetes; order Mycobacteriales; family Mycobacteriaceae; genus Mycobacterium. Next base: position 21,288 of record JAGYKK010000035.1, read on the forward strand.
ATCTGCACCGTGTTGCCGCTGAAGTAGGAGTCGAATGGTTCGCCGGCGGCGATGCCCACCTGCTGCAGCGCCCCCCGTTCCAGAAGTTCGATGAACGGATCGCCGGCGATCTGGTTGGAGAACCGTGTGCAGCGGGCGCACAGCACGCAGCGTTCCCGGTCCAGCAGCACTTGAGCCGAGAGGTTGATCGGTTTCGGGAAGGTGCGTTTGATGTCGATGAACCGCGTCTCGGTGCGTCCGGATGACATGGCCTGGTTTTGCAGCGGACACTCGCCGCCCTTGTCGCAGACCGGGCAGTCCAGCGGGTGGTTGATCAGCAGCAGTTCCATCACCCCGTGCTGGGCGGCGTCGGCGACCGCCGAGGTGCACTGGGTGCGCACGACCATTCCCTCGGCGACGGTGGTGGTGCAGCTGGCCAGCGGCTTGCGTTGACCCTCGACCTCGACCAGGCACTGCCGGCAAGCCCCGACCGGGTCCAGCAGCGGATGATCGCAGAACCGGGGGATCTGCACGCCGATCAACTCGGCGGCACGAATCACCAAGGTGCCCTTGGGAACCGACAGGATGGTGTCGTCGATGGTGAGGGTGACCAACTCGACGTCGGCGGCCCCGGGCGCCGTGGGTGTGCCGGTCTCAGGCGCCTGGGTCATGCACCCACTCCCTCGGGGACGGCCAGCATGGCGGCGTAGGGGTCGAACGGGCAGCCGTCACCGAGGTGCGCCTCGTACTCGGAGCGGAAGTACTGCAGCGAACTCAGGATCGGGGCCGCCGCGCCGTCACCGAGCGCGCAGAACGACTTGCCGTTGATCGCATCGGCGATGTCGAGCAGCGTGTCGAGATCCTCCGGTGTGCCGCGGCCGGTCTCGAGGCGCTCATAAATCTGGGTGAGCCAGTAGGTGCCCTCGCGGCACGGCGTGCATTTGCCGCAGGACTCATGGGCGTAGAACTGTGTCCAGCGGCGCACCGCCCGCACCACACACGTCGTCTCGTCGAAGATCTGCAGCGCCTTGGTGCCGAGCATCGAACCTGCCGCCGCGACGCCCTCGTAGTCCAGCGGCACGTCGAGATGTTCGGCGGTCAGCAGCGGGGTCGACGAGCCGCCCGGCGTCCAGAACTTCAGTTCGTGGCCGGCTCGTACGCCACCGGCGTAGTCGAGAAGTTCCCGCAGGGTGATTCCCAGCGGTGCCTCGTACTGGCCCGGTCGGGTGACGTGACCCGACAGCGAGTACAGCGTGAAACCGGGCGACTTCTCGGAACCGAAAGACTTGAACCAGTCCACTCCGTTGGCCAGGATCGGCGGCACACTGGCGATGGACTCGACGTTGTTGACGACGGTCGGGCAGGCGTACAGCCCGGCGACGGCGGGAAACGGCGGCCGCAGCCGAGGCTGGCCGCGGAAGCCTTCCAGGGAGTCCAGCAGTGCGGTCTCTTCCCCGCAGATGTAGGCACCGGCGCCGGCGTGCACGATCAGATCGAGGTCGAAACCCGAACCGCCGATGTTGGTGCCGAGGTAGCCCGCGGCGTAGGCCTCGGCGACGGCGGCCTGCAGGCGACGCAGGACCGGGACCACTTCGCCGCGCAGATAGATGAAGGCGTGACGGGCGCGGATGGCATAGGCCGCGATGATCACACCCTCGATGAGGAAGTGCGGTGTGGTCAGCATCAGCGGGGTGTCTTTGCAGGTGCCCGGTTCGGACTCGTCGGCGTTGATGACCAGGTAGTGCGGCTTGGCCGAAGCCTGGTCGATGAACGACCACTTGGTGCCGGTGGGAAAACCGGCACCGCCGCGGCCGCGCAGGCCGGACTCCTTGACGAGGTTGATGACCTCATCGGGCGGCATGCTCAGGGCGTTGCGCAAACCCTGGTAGCCGCCGTGGGTCAGGTAGGTCTGTAGTGTCCAGGGCTGTTCTTCATCCCAGAACTGGCTCAGCACCGGTGTCAGTGGTGTTGCAGTTGTCATGGGTTCCTCCCGGGTGTGTGCATTCGGAGTTCGTGGGCGGTTCGCAGACCGGCGAGGGTGGGCTCCCCGGGACTCCCCCCGGCCCCGACGTTGGTCACGTCGACGCCCGCCAGTACTCGTGCGGTCTGGCGGAAACTGCACAGCGGGCCGCCGCGAGTGGGGGCGACGGGGACACCGGCTCGCAGTGAGTTGACGAGTTCGGTTGCGCTCGAGGGAGTTTGATTGTCGAAGAATTCCCAGTTCACCATGACGACAGGGGCGTAGTCGCAGGCGGCGTTGCACTCAATGTGCTCGAGGGTGATCATTCCGTCGCCGGTGGTCTGACCGGCGTGCACACCGAGTTCGCTCTCCAGCACCTCGAGAATGGCGTCGCCGCCCATGACCGCGCACAGCGTGTTGGTACACACGCCGACCAGGTATTCCCCGGTGGGCGTGCGACGGTACATCGAGTAGAAGGTGGCCACCGCCGTCACTTCGGCGGGGGTCAGGTCGAGTTGGCCTGCGCAGAAGGCGACTCCGGCGCCGGTCAGGTAGCCGTCCTCGGCCTGCACCAGATGCAGCAGTGGCAGCACCTTTGACAGTGCCTAAAATAGTAGAAAACGAGCGATCACGGCCGCCGCGTCGGCGGCGAGTCGTTCGGTGACCTCGGCAGAATAGGACGACGGCCCAACCGATCGGCGAACCGGGCTCCTCGGGCCGAGGCCCCAGAGTCAGATCGACGCTCATCGGTCGCTCCATCTAATGTCGACGCTCATCGGTCGACGCCACCCATCACGGGGTCGATGCTGGCGACCGCGGCGATCACATCCGCCACCATGCCGCCCTCGCACATGGCCGCCACCGCTTGCAGATTCGTGAAACTGGGGTCGCGGTAGTGCACCCGATAGGGGCGGGTTCCGCCGTCGGAGACCATGTGCACGCCGAGTTCACCGCGCGGGGACTCCACGGCGGTGTAGACCTGTCCGGCCGGAACCCGGATGCCCTCGGTGACGAGCTTGAAGTGATGGATCAGGCCCTCCATGGAGGTGCCCATGATTTTGGCAATGTGCGCCGGGGAGTTCCCGAGGCCGTCGGGTCCGAGTTGCAAATCGGCCGGCCAGGCCAGCTTCTTGTCGGAGATCATCACCGGCCCCGGCTCGAGTCGCTGCAGGCACTGCCCGACGATCTTGAGTGACTCCCGCATCTCGCCGATGCGGATCAGGTAGCGGCCGTAGCAGTCGGCGCCGGTGTCGGTGACGACGTCGAAGTCGTACGTCTCGTAGCCGCAGTAGGGTTGGGATTTGCGCAGGTCATGCGGCAGGCCGGTGGAGCGCAGCACCGCCCCGGTCATCCCCAGCGCCATGCACCCCCTCAGGTCGAGGTAGCCGACGCCCTGGGTGCGAGCTTTGAAGATGTAGTTCTGGGTCATCAGGTCTTCGAGTTCGGTGAGCCGGCCGGGCAGAATCGACAACAGTTCGGCAACCCGGGCCACGCCGTCCTCGGGTAGGTCGGCGGCCAGTCCGCCGGGGCGGATGTAGGAGTTGTTCATCCGAAGTCCGGTGATGGCCTCGAAGACGTTCAGAATCAGGTCGCGTTCCCGGAAACCGAAGAACATCACCGTCATGGCACCGAGTTCCATGCCGCCGGTGGCCAACGCGACCAGGTGCGAGGAGATCCGATTGAGTTCCATCATCATCACCCGGACCACCGATGCGCGCTCGGGGATGTCTTCGGTGATATCCAGCAGTCGTTCCACCCCAAGGCAGTAGGCGGTCTCGTTGAAGAACGGCGACAGATAGTCCATCCGGGTCACGAACGTGACGCCCTGGGTCCAGGTGCGGTACTCCAGGTTCTTCTCGATCCCGGTGTGCAGGTAGCCGATGCCGCAACGGGCTTCGACCACTGTCTCGCCTTCGATCTCCAGGATCAGGCGCAGCACGCCATGCGTCGACGGGTGCTGCGGGCCCATGTTGACCACGATCCGCTCGCCGGCTTGGCCCTCGCGGGCGGCGGTGACGATCTCGTCCCAGTCCTGGCCGCCGAGGGTGATGACGTTGTCGTCGATGCTCATCAGCGGTACGACCTGCGCTGATCGGGCGGCGGGATCTGGGCGCCGTGGTACTCCACCGGAACCCCGCCGAGCGGATAGTCCTTGCGTTGCGGATGACCGACCCAATCATCGGGCATTTCGATACGGGTCAGCCCGGGGTGATCGTCGAAGATGATCCCGAAGAAGTCGTAGGTCTCGCGTTCGTGCCAGTCGCAGGTCGGATACACGCTGAACAGCGACGGGATGTGCGGATCGGCGTCCGGGCAGGTCACCTCGAGCTGCAGTCTGCGGTTGTGGGTGATCGACATCAGTGGGTAATGGGCGTGCAACTCGCGGCCGGCGTCGTCGGGGTAGTGCACACCCGATACGCCGCAACACAATTCGAATCGCAACCGCTCATCGTCGCGCAGGGCCGCAGCCACGCTGAGCAGGTGCTCGCGAGCGATTTCCAACGTCAGCTGTCCGCGGAACACCACCGCCCGGATCACGGCGGCATCGAAGACCTCGGCGCCCAGAACTTCGGCGAGGCGGTCGGCGATCTCGTCGAAGTAACCGCCGTAGGGGCGCGCGGTGCTCTCGGACAGGGCGGCCGGACGGATCAGTCCGCCGTATCCGGACGTGTCTCCGCTGCCGCTGATGCCGAACATGCCGCGACGCTGTTCGGTCGGTTCGATCGCGGTCATCGCAGCAGCCCTTTGAGTTCGATGGTGGGCCGGGTTTCGTCGACGTGCTCGTCGCCGGACATCCGGGGATTGTCCGCCGGCGCAACCGGGTGAGTGGCCCACTGGACAACGCCGTCGACGCCGAATGGGCCCTGGACCCGCACACGTCGACGGCCTACATCGAGTGCGCCCAGGCCTGTGGTCTGGGGTTGCTCGGCGGCCCGCCGACGGTGCACACCGCTGTTGTTGCGCACAGCAGAGGTGTCGGGCAGTTGATTGACGCCGCGGTGCGTACCGGCGTGCGCACCGTTGTCGTGGGTCTGGGCGGCAGTGCCTGTACGGACGGCGGCCGGGGAATGGTGGAGGCCCTCGGGGGACTTGCGGATGCCGGCCGTCGGCTCGCGGAGGTCAGGCTGATCGTGGCCACCGATGTGGAGCACCCGCTGTTGGGCCCCCGCGGAGCGGCACCGGTGTTCGGCCCGCAGAAGGGCGCCGACCCGACCACCGTGGTGCTGCTGGAG
>JAGYKK010000036.1 GCA_018401645.1 Mycobacterium sp.
CCTCGCCGCAACACATCGACGTCGACGAACTCCGCGCGGCACTGTCGGCGGTCGACGGCGTGACCGAGGTCCACGACCTGCACGTGTGGACCCTGGTGCCAGGCAAGGACATGGTGACCGCACACCTCATCAGCAACGGGCAGTCCGCGCGGATCCTCGATGATGCGCGCGCGGTGCTGGCTTCCCGTGGCCTAGCGCACGCCACCGTCCAGGTCGAGGCGCCCGGATCCGCCGACGAGTGCCCGGGGCAGAGCACCTGCTAGCCCGCGTGACCGACCGGTATCAGCCCAGGCCGAGTTCGGCACGAGCCGCCGGGTCGCAGTCGTCCAGCAGGTCCCGACAGCGGGCGAACTCATCGGTCTCGCCGATGGCATCGGCCGCGCGGGCCAGGGCGGCGACACAGCGCAGGAATCCCCGATTGGGCTCGTGCCGATAGGGCACCGGCCCGAACCCTTTCCAGCCATTTCGCCGCAACTGATCAAGACCGCGGTGATACCCGGTCCGGGCGTAGGCGTAGGCGGTGATCACCTTGTCGGCCGCCAGGGCGTCGGTGGCCAGTTGTGCCCAGGCCACCGAGGCGGTGGGATGGGAAGCGGCCACTCCGGCCGGGTCCGCACCGGCCGCGAGTTCGGCTTCGGCTTCGATGTCGGCAGGCAGGAGCACAGGTTGGGGTCCCAGGAGATCGCCAAAGGATGTCATGGCCCCAGGATGTCACGAGCTGAGTCGGTGTCGGCCCCCGCGTCGCAGCGAATAGCCCACCGCACCCGCTAGGGTCGAGCCATGTCGAACCCGTCCGGGACCGATCGCGACGAAGGCGAACCGACCCACGATCCGATCACCGAAGTGATCGAAATCGGTGATGTCGTCGGCCCGGTTGATGACCCCACCGGCGAACGCCGTTACACCGCACCGGGTTTCGATGCGGGATCGACACAGATCATCGACCGAGTGCCGGATGCCGACACGGAATTGATCGCAACACCGCTGACTGCGACTCCTCAGCCGCGCACTGCAGCCCCGCAAACAATCGCGCCACGGGCGGGGGTTCGCCGGCGACCGGCCTGGCTGTTACCGGTGGTCCTGGCCGTTTGCGTGCTGGCCGCCGCCGCGATCCTCGGCGTAGTGCTGGTGCGCTACACAGCTTCCTCGAAGCTGTCCCAGCAGCAGGACATGGTGCGGTCCACGATCGCGAACTTCGACACCGCGGTGCGCACCGGCGACCTGGCGACGCTGCGCGGTATCACCTGCGGCCAAACGCGGGACAACTACGTCAATTACGACGATCGCACCTGGGCCGACGCCTACGCCCGCATCGCGGCCGCCCAGCAGTACCCGGTGGTGGCCAGCATCGACGAGGTGATCGTCAACGGCGATCAGGCCGAGGCCAACGTCACCTCGTACCTGGCGTCGGATCCCACCACCACCTCGGTCCGCAGCTTTGATCTGCAGTTCCGCGACGAGCAGTGGAAGATCTGCCAGTCGGCTTAAGCCGACACACTGCGGCCGGAGCTGTGCAGATCGTTGCAGGCCTCGATGATGCGCTCGGTCATGCTCGCCTCGGCCTTCTTGAGGTAGCTGCGCGGGTCGTAGAACTTCTTGTTGCCGACTTCGCCGTCGATCTTGAGCACGCCGTCGTAATTGGCGAGCATGTGTCCGGCGATCGGCCGGGTGAAGGCGTACTGGGCGTCGGTGTCGACGTTCATCTTCACCACTCCGTAGCGCAGGGAATCCTCGATATCGGACTTCAGCGACCCCGACCCACCGTGGAAGACGAAGTTGAAGGGCTGGGCGCCGTCGGCCAGGCCGAGTTTGGCCGCCGCCACCCGCTGCCCCTCAGCGAGCACCTCCGGCTTGAGCACCACGTTGCCCGGCTTGTAGACGCCATGGACGTTGCCGAAGGTGGCGGCCAGCAGGTACCGGCCGTTTTCACCAACGCCGAGGGCGTCGACAGTCCGCTCGAAGTCCTCCGGAGTGGTGTAGAGCTTCTCGTTGATCTCGGCCTCGACGCCGTCCTCCTCACCACCGACCACGCCGATCTCGATCTCCAAGATGATCTTCGCCGCCACTGCCTGGGCGAGGAGTTCCCGCGCGATGGTCAGGTTTTCGGCGATCGGCACCGCCGAACCGTCCCACATGTGGGACTGGAACAGCGGCGGACGACCCGCTCGCACCCGCTCGGTGGAAATCAGCAGCAGTGGACGCACATAGGTGTCGAGCTTGTCCTTGGGGCAGTGGTCGGTGTGCAGGGCGACGGTGACGGGGTACCTGTCGGCGATGACGTGGGCGAACTCCGCCAGCGCCACCGCACCGACGACCATGTCCTTCACGCCAAGCCCCGAGGCGAATTCGGCGCCACCGGTGGAAAACTGGATGATGCCGTCACTGCCGGCGTCGGCGAACCCCTTGATCGCGGCGTTGACGGATTCCGATGAGGTGCAGTTGATGGCCGGGAACGCGAACGCGTGCTCCTTCGCTCGGTCCAGCATCTCCGCATAGACCTCGGGCGTGGCGATGGGCATGGGAAGTCCTCTCGGGCTGATCGGGGCGTCTGAGAGGCAGTATGTCAAACCGCACCCGTATCTTGGGGCCTCATGGCCACCACCGTGCTCGCCCTGCCGAGCATCCTGGACCCGATGTACTCGCTGGGCGAGGGCGGCGCGGAGCCCTGGGCGGGGATTCTTAGGGCGTCACCGGTACGCACCGAAGTCTGTTTGCTCCTCGGAGATCCCCAGCCGTCGTTCGATCAAGAGCAGTCCCACGACGATCAGAATGCCGACGAAGAACAACAGCAGCACCATGGCGCCGTCGGTGGATGGCGCGAGCAGATCGCGGTCCTCAGACTGCCACGGCCAGAGTGCCCGCAGCGACCCCACCATGAGCCCGGTAATGACGACGAGGGTGATCCGAGCCCGGTTGGCGAGCAGCCACTTCAGCAGCGTGACGAACGACGCGAGACCGACGATGGCGCCGAGTCCGAAAAGTGCGATGTAGCCGAAGTTGCGGTCGTTCACGGCGCTGATGGTCGTCTCGTACATGCCGACCGACAGCAGCAGGAATGAACCGGAGACCCCGGGCAACACGAGGGCGCAGATGGCCACGGCCGCCGCCAAGACGATCACGATCGGGCCGGGGTCGGTGATATTGGCCGGTGGCACGCCCGTGAGCCAGAACAGGAAGATCGCCGCCGCCGCCCCGACGGCGAGGTCCTTCGCTCGCCATGCGCCCGGAGGCGTGCGGAGCACCATGTGCGCCGGCACATACACACCCGCGAGCACCAGTCCGAAGAACAGCGCCCGCATTCGAACCGGATATTCCTCCAGCAGGGGCCCGATGAATCGCGCTCCGAGGATGAGCGCGGTGACCATGCCGATCGCCACGGGGATCAGGATTCGCCACGGCAGACCGATGAAGGTGGCGGCAGAGGAACGCGCGGAGGCTTTCCCGGTACCGAGGCCGAGGAGTTGCCGCGCGGAGAGCACCAGATTGGCGACCGCGTTGATCAGCGTCTCGTAGATGCCGACGATCAGTGCGACCGTTCCGCCACTCACGCCGGGGATGACTTCGGCAACGCCGATGAGTGCGCCACGGACAAGGTTGGTGGTTGAGGCAAGCACGTAGACACGCTAACGGCTGCGGGCCCGGATGTGAGTGACCACCGGTGGTGATGCGCTCGCCGAGTCGGGAGGACTTCTGCCGACTGAACCCCTACGGGGCCCGCGAGACCGAATTCGCGGCCTCCATCAGCATCCAGCCCGATACCTGCACCGAAAGATCGTGCTCGGGCGAAGCCGGGCCGCCGGCGACGGGTAACTCGGCGACCCGGTTCCAGAACGCTCCGAACAGCGGCAGGCCTTCGACGTCCTGGCGGTTATCCCAGGCCGCGCGGGCCGACGCCAGCACGATCGCAGCGGCGGTATCGCGCGCCGCGGCGTCGGCATCGGAGTCGCCGGGCAACGAGGTGGCGGCCAGCGCGAGGTAGCGTGCCGTGATGCCGGCGAACAGTCCGCCGTCCCCACCACCGCCGCCCTTGAGAACTCCCTGCGGCGCCATCTGCTCGTCGATCGCGGCCACCAACCGCCGCACCCGGGCGGCGTGCCTTTCGTCGCCGGTGCGGATGGCCAACTCTGTTTCCAGGCCCACCACCACACCCTGGCAGTAGGTGTACTGGGCCCGGACCAGCGAGCCGGCTTTGATGCCGTCGAAGACCAGATGGGTCTCCGGGTCGATCAGCGTCTCGTCGATCCAGTCGGCCATCTGCTCGGCCCGACGCAAGCGGCCGTCGTAGCGGGCGAGGAAGATGCCGGCCGGACCATTCGCCGGGGCGTTGAAGAACTGATCCTGCTTTCGCCAGGGGATTCCGCCGCCGTCCTCGGGCACCCACGAGTTAATGAGTTGATCGGCCAGCGTCGCCAGCGCCCGAGGGCTCGGGACACCGACGAGTCGGTTGGCTCGCTCCAAGGCCAAGGCCAGCCACGCCATGTCGTCGTAGTAACTGTTGGTCCACCTGCCGTTGTTGCGTGCGAGGTGACCGCGGATCTGCCGTCTGATCGACTCGACCCGCTCGGGTTGCGGATCGCGCACCTGGGCGTCGACGAGGGTGTCCAGCAGGTGGGCCTGCCACCAGTAGTGCCAGGTGCCGAAGGTCGCGTCCTTGCGGGTGGGCGGCCAGCCCACCACACCGAGTTGGGTGGCCGGCAGCTGCCAGAGTCGCCGGAGATGGCGTTTGGCAACAGCAGCCTCGGCACTGCCCGCCCGGTTCATCCACTGCTGATCCATGGCAGCTAATCCTGCCCTACCAGGCCTGAGACAGGTCAGCCCAGTGTCTGATCCAGGCGTGCATGGCGATTCCGGCAGCGGCACCGGCGTTGATGCTGCGCGTCGAGCCGAACTGGGCGATCGATACGGTCAGCGCGGCGCCGCGGCGAGTCGCCTCGGAGATGCCCGGCCCCTCCTGGCCGAATACCAGCAGGCAATCCCGGGGCAGCACGGTCTCTTCGAGACGCACAGCTCCGGCAACGTTGTCGACCGCGACCACGGTGAGCCCGGCATCGGCGGCGAAGGCCAGCAGATCCTCGGTACTGTCGTGATGCGCCAGCCGTTGGTAGCGGTCGGTGACCATGGCGCCGCGGCGGTTCCAGCGCCGGCGGCCGACGATGTGCACGACGTCGACGGCGAACGCATTTGCGGTCCGCACCACCGCCCCGATGTTGGCGTCGTTTCCGAAGTTCTCGATCGCGACCTGAAGCCGGTGCCGACGCCGGTCGATGTCGACGATGATCGCCTCACGCCGCCAATAGCGATACGCATCAACGACATTGCGGCTGTCGCCGTGCTCGAGCAGCTCGGGGTCATACCGCGGATCGTCTGGTCGCGGCCCGGGCCAGGGACCGACTCCGGAGGCCGGGGTGGACCACTCGGTGGGACCGGGCCCCGGTCCATCTGACGGCATGGGGATGAGGGTATCGCCACATTTTCGAAGAATGACTCGATGACCGCCCTCGGCCGCTACCCGTAGGCGACGTTGACGCGGAGGCTCCCTAGCGCGGGAACAGCAGTTGCACCCGGCCGAAGCGGCCGGCCGGACGTCCGACGATCGCCACCGCACCGGCCCCATCGGGCAGATCGGGCTGCGGTGCGGGGTCACCACCACCGGGCGCGGTCGGCAGTGCCACCCCGTCCAGAGTTCGCACCAGCATCGGTCCGGAGGCGGTGTCGAGTTCGACACCGGCCACTCGGCCGTACTCGACGATTGCGCGTCTCCAGGTGACGTCGGGATCCGCACCGACGCCGTCGGCACGAGCCTGCACCGCCAACCATTCCTCCAGCGCACAGTCTGGTGAATAGGTTCCGATCACGACTCCCTCGAAGCACCGGCTCTCGTCGGTGTGCACGAGCGTTTCGTCAACAACATCGGTGTAGAGAACGCCGAGGTGTGACGCCCAACATTGCGCCGCCCAGTCCCGCAAGCGAGAACCTTCGAAGGTGTCGATCGGCCGGCCTCGGACAGCCGGGGCGTCGATCGGCCGGCCCCGGGCGATGGGGTCGTCGATCACCCGCGCCCGGGTGATGGCGACCGGCGGGCCGGGAGGCGGGGTCGGTAGCTCCGCGGTCATTTCTGCGATGTAGCCGGCGGTATCGGCGTCCCAGGTGTCCGGGCGGGCGACAACGAGCACCCGCCGATCGCGATGGACACCTGATATTGCATGGGCCACCGGGCCGGGATCGGGGCCGACGCAGATGACATCGACGACGTCATCCCAGGCGATCTCCGTGTCGGGCACCTCGGTCGACTCCAGAGACCGGACGTCGGCGGCGCGCCTGTTGACCGCGCCCCCGGCGCGCCTCGTCACCGCGCCCCCGGCACGTCTGTTGACCGCGCCCCCGGCGCGCCTGGTCACTGCGCAGGCAGCTCGAGATCGGCCAGACCGAGGATGCTGCGGTAGGGCACGCCCTCGTCCTCGATGGCCGCGGCGGCGCCGGTGGACCGGTCCACCACGGTTGCCACCCCGATGACCGTCGCACCGGCGTCCCGGACGGCCCGCACCGCCGTTAACGCAGACCCTCCGGTGGTGCTGGTGTCCTCGACTACCAGAACCCGCTTGCCCGCCACCTCCGTGCCCTCGATAAGACGTTGCAGCCCATGTGTTTTCACCGATTTGCGGACCACGAACACATCGATAGGCCGGCCCGAGGCATGCATAACCGCATACGCCACCGGGTCGGCTCCCAGCGTCAGCCCGCCAACCGCCGCCATGGTCCCAGTCGGCGGTCAGTTCCCGATCAGGCGGCCGATCACGGAGCGGCCCGGTGCTGGAGGGTGGCCCGGCGCAGATCAACGTAGTAGTCGGCTTCCGGCCGGAGGACAACCTAACGTGGCCGAAGACCACCGACAGCCGCCGGACCAGGTTGATGAGTTCACCGCGAGCAGTCACGTCGAGGTCAGGTGCGGTCACGGCCGCCTCCGATCCCTCTGGGAGTGCGCGCACCAGACGTCGGGGCGCCATCCGGCCGGCGGTGGTCAGCACCTTGTACTGCGTGCCGGGAATGCTCAGGACCTTGCCTTCGGCGACATCGGCAAGACTCTCGGCCACGACATCATCGACCCTCAGCCACAGTGGGCGCGGGATGGACGCCATATCGATCCCGGCACGCTGGTGGAACTCAGTGCGCACGAAGCCAGGGCACACCGCGTGCACGCCCACTCCGGTCCCAGCCAGTCCGTTGGCCAACCCCTCGGAGAAGGACACCACCCAGGCTTTGGAAGCCGAGTAGGTGGACCCGCGGCCGGAAAGCAGACCGGCGACGCTGGCGATGTTGATCACCGATCCCCGGCCGGCGGAGAGCATCGGCGGCAGTGCCGCGCGGGTCAGCTGCATCACCGCGGTGACGTTGACGTCGAGTTGGCGCTGCAGCAGTGCGGGGTCGGCAGCGGCGAACTCACCCGAGGTGCCGAATCCTGCGTTGTTGACCAGCACCGTCACCCCGGCACCCAGGCGCGCGGCCACCCGATCCCGGCCGGAAACGTCGGCTAGATCCGCCGGCAGTACCTCGACCTCGACCCGATGGGCGGCGCGCAGTTCCGCGGCGAGATCGACGAGGCGATCAACATCTCTGGCCACCAGCACGAGGTCGTAACCGTCGCGGGCGAATCGGCGGGCGTACCCGGCTCCGAGGCCCGACGTGGGACCGGTGATCAGCGCTACGGGTCAGGGCATCCCGCCACCTTAACGGCTCCGAAAATGCTCACAGCTGGTAGTTGGGAGCCTGGGTGCCGGTCCGGGGCCCGAGGATCGGCGGCGCATCGCTGCGGCCCTGCGGAAGTGCCTGCGGGCGTGCTGACGCGGCACTGCGGCGAGCCGCGGATTGCGCCGCGGCAGCTTATGCCGGAATGGGCGGCAGAACTCTCAGGAGGTCGTTGAATTGCCGGACCGTGCGAAGGCCCTCGTCCCACTGGGTGCGGGTGGCCGAAATCGGCATCGCCACCAACGTCCAGTTCTCCTCGTTCCACATGATTTCGGCGCAGTCCGGGGCAGTGTGGGCAAACGTCACCAGGCGGCGGTCGCAGGCCCGCCGGGCCGCGTCGAGGTTGTTGGAGTACACCATCCGGGGACCGATCGCCCCCAGCAGCCAGACGTCGTTCTCCCGCGGTTCCTTGATGCCCTTGAGTCGAAGGTCCATCACGACGCCGGTGCCGACCTTGCGGTGCAACGCGACGACGGTGGCGACGTCCTCGAGGTCGAAGACATACACCGCTTCACCGCGGATCTGGCCGAGCACAACGTTGCGCGCACTGACCTCGCCGACGGTCGACATGACGCCGCGCTTCCAGCGCTCGACGATCTCCGAGGATTCCTGTTCGTAGTCGAAGCCGTGGGAACGCGCCCATGACTTTCGGCGTCGGCCCAGCCCCCGGCGTCGCCCGATGTCGACGTACAGCAGCACCGCCGCACCCACGAAACAGAGTGCGGACAGCGTGAACCAGAACGGGACCATTATTGGTAGCGTAACCGCTCCCCGCCGTTCACCGAGAGGCCCGGTAGGTCACAACAGGGTCACTGTTCCCAGCGGGACTCAGCCCAGAATCTCCCAGCGGGAGTCAGCCCAGAATCAGGGAGTCGCCGTCGGGCGCGACGTTCACCGGAACGGCGTCCCCATCGACGACCTCACCGGCCAGCAGCAGCTTTGCGAGCTGGTCGCCGATTGCCTGCTGAACCAGTCGACGCAGGGGCCGGGCCCCGTAGACGGGGTCGAACCCCCGCTCGGCCAGCCATTCCTTGGCCGCCAGCGACACCTGCAGATCGAGGCGCCGCTGGGCCAGGCGCTTGGCCAGCTGGGTTAGCTGGATGTCGACGATCCGGACCAGTTCCTCAGGCTTGAGCGCTTCGAAGATGAGCACGTCATCGAGGCGGTTGATGAACTCCGGCTTGAACGCCGTGCGGACCGCCGCCATCACCTGATCGGGATCACCGCCGGAACCCAGATTGGAGGTCAGGATCAGGATGGTGTTGCGGAAGTCGACCGTGCGCCCCTGGCCGTCCGTCAGCCGGCCTTCGTCGAGCACCTGAAGCAAGACGTCGAACACATCCGGGTGAGCCTTCTCCACTTCGTCGAACAACACCACGGTGTACGGGCGCCGACGCACCGCCTCAGTGAGCTGGCCGCCCTGGTCATAACCGATGTAGCCGGGAGGGGCACCAACAAGCCTTGCGACGGAATGCTTCTCGCCGTACTCGCTCATGTCGATTCGGACCATCGCGCGCTCGTCGTCGAACAGGAAATCCGCCAGCGCCTTGGCCAACTCGGTCTTTCCGACACCGGTGGGACCGAGGAACAAAAACGATCCGGTGGGCCGGTTGGGGTCGGCGACCCCGGCCCGGCTTCGACGGACCGCATCAGAGACCGCCTGCACGGCTTGCATCTGCCCCACGACCCGCTTACCGAGTTCGTCCTCCATCCGGAGCAGCTTGGCGGTCTCACCCTCCAGCATCCGGCCGGCCGGGATCCCGGTCCACGACGCCACCACATCGGCGATGTCGTCGGGACCGACCTGCTCCTTGAGCATCACCGACCCCTGCGATTCGGCCACCGGCAGTGCTGCATCGAGCTTCTTCTCGACCTCCGGGATGCGGCCGTAGCGCAACTCCGCGGCCTTGGCCAGATCGCCGTCACGTTCGGCGCGGTCCGCCTCGCCGCGCAAAGTCTCCAGTTGCTCCCGGAAATCGCGGACGACGTCGATGGCGGTCTTCTCGTTCTGCCATCTGGTCGTCAACTCCGCGAGCTTCTCCTTCTGGTCGGCCAACTCCGCACGCAGTTTCTCAAGCCGATCCTTGGATGCCGCGTCCTCCTCCTTGGACAGCGCCATCTCCTCGATCTCCAGCCGACGAACGAGTCGCTCGACCTCGTCGATCTCGACGGGCCGCGAGTCGATCTCCATGCGAAGCCGGGCGGCGGCCTCGTCGACCAGGTCGATCGCCTTGTCGGGCAGGAAGCGGCTGGTGATGTAGCGGTCCGAGAGGGTGGCGGCGGCCACCAGGGCCGAGTCGGTGATCCGTACGCCGTGGTGCACCTCGTAGCGCTCTTTGAGGCCGCGCAGGATGCCGACGGTGTCTTCCACCGACGGTTCGCCCACCAGCACCTGCTGGAACCGACGCTCCAGCGCGGCATCCTTCTCGATGTACTTGCGGTACTCATCGAGGGTGGTCGCGCCGACGAGGCGCAGCTCGCCGCGGGCGAGCATCGGCTTGATCATATTGCCGGCGTCCATCGCACCCTCGCCGGTCGCGCCGGCCCCGACAATCGTGTGCAACTCGTCGATGAAGGTGATGATCTGCCCGGCGGATTCCTTGATCTCATCGAGCACGGCCTTGAGTCGTTCCTCGAATTCGCCGCGATATTTCGCGCCGGCGACCATCGAGCCGAGGTCCAGCGAGACGACGGTCTTGTCCCGCAGGCTCTCCGGTACGTCGCCGTCGATGATGCGCTGTGCCAGACCCTCGACGATGGCGGTCTTACCCACGCCGGGCTCGCCAATGAGGACCGGATTGTTCTTGGTGCGCCGACTCAACACCTGGATGACGCGACGAATCTCGTTGTCGCGGCCGATAACCGGGTCGAGCTTGCCCTCGCGGGCCCGCGCGGTTGGATCGGTGATTGCCAGACTGATAATGGACTCAGTTGGCTTTGTCACGGGCTTTCGCCTCATAACTAGAGCGCTACTCATGGCGCGGTCAAGCGCTTCAGCGATCTTACCATCAGCGATCAATTATGGGGTGCTTTCGTGGTGGCAATATTATATCTCCCCGCCAGCTTTGTTTGGCGACGGTGGCGCCACGATAACGCGAAAGTTGGCTGGACGATGCCCAGCATCGAGCAACAACCGGTCAGGCAGTCGCTGCGTATCGGCGCGGGTTGCCCGCCGGGCTGACACCAGCCGCCTCCAGCGGGGGCCCGGCAAAATACCGTCGGTCTGACTGAACGCGCCATCAGCCATGGGTAAGGCGAATTTAGATCTCGAAGTTGCTTAAGCGGCACTGGCAGCCTGCAACGCAGCGGTCAGCGCCGCCTGGGTCTTGGTGGTCGGGTTGAACGAGTCCACGACGTCTCCGTTTCTACCGTTAGAAGATTGTCGAGGTATACAACACCGGCAGCCTTGAGTCTGTTCCGCTCAAGTCGAGGCTCGGAGGCAACCGCAACGAACAGACGCGAACTCGCACTCCGTTCGGCAGATTTGTGCGACTTTGCGTCTGCTCGCGAATGGAGATTATCGAACATATGATCGATATGTGGGTGATCTGGCGTCAATCGGCTACAACGGCCAACCGGTCCGTCCGCCACTGCGGCCGTTGCGCCCACCCGTTCCGGTCCTCGTCGACCTGACCGTGCTCTTTCCCCGGCAGCCGCACCGTGTCGGGCGCTATCACCCGTACGGACTGCAGATGCACCGGGTCGTCGCCGGCTGGCTGCGCTGCTGGGGCCTGTCCGAGCAGGGCGACTGGTGGGGGCTGGTCAGCTACGACGTGGTCTACGGCTCCGACCGCAGAGCGGTAACGCACTGGGTGCCGGCCTGGACTCTGCGCCGGGTTCCGGACTAGGTTGCCGGGGTGGGCACCCTGGCAACGAGTGCGGCCGAGTTGATCCCCCTGGCGCTGGTGATCGCCCTTTCACCATTTTCGATCATCCCGGGCATCCTGGTGTTGCACACACTGCGGCCGCGGCCGACGAGCCTGGCCTTCCTGGCCGGATGGACGTTCGGCATCGCCGCCATCACCGCCGCGTCCGTCGAGGGGTCGGACCGCGGTGCGGGAAATTCCCCCGGATGGGCGCCCTACCTGCGCATCGCCGTCGGCATCGGCCTGATCGCCCTGGGGTTGTACCGCTGGTTGAATCGCCGCAATTCAACCCACTCCCCGCGCTGGATGCGGTCGCTGAGTTCCCTGCAGCCAGGCCGGGCGTTCCTCACTGCGATCGTGCTCACGGTTGCCAACCCCAAAGTTCTTCTCCTGTGCGCGGCGGCTGGAGCCGTCATCGGCACCAGCGAATTGAGCACCGCACAGTCCTGGTCGGCAGCGGCGATCTTCACCACCATCGCCGCGTCCAGCGTGGCCCTGCCGGTGTTGGGCCGGTTGTTCGTCGGCCGCCGACTCGACGAACCGCTGAACAAACTCAAAGTGTGGATGGAAGACAAGCACGCCGGTCTGATCGGCGCGATACTTCTGATCATCGGACTGGCGCTGCTGTACAAGGGAATTCACGCCCTGCCCTAGCGTCGCGATCCACGGCAGCTAAGACCGGGAGATTCCCGCATGCCCGACGAACGCAGCGGTCGTCGATCGTTGTTCTTTTGAGCAACGCGGCCGGCCCGGTGGCCCGGCATCGGTGTTTAGAACCCCGGGCCGCGACAGTGACTTTCGCCCCTTCCCGCATGCCTCGCCATGGCATCATGGACGTCGAAGAGTGCGGTAGGCATCGCGGAGAAAGGGACTCGGGGCCGGGGGATGACCGAAGCTGTTGCGCCTGAGCAAATCGACGCCATCGCGTGGCAATTCCTTTGTTCCGCCTACACCGGTCGGGACTACTGGGACTGGCCGCTGGAACGTCGCATCGACGCATACCTGAGACACCACAGCCGTGCCGACATCCTCAACAACGGGGCGGCCTACAGTGCGATGCTCGATCGGGTGATGGCGAACTTCCCCCGCGCCCGGCGCGACGGGGTACTCGACCGGCCCCAGCGCTAGGGCGGCCCCAGCCCTGCCGGACTTGGTCAAGTGTAGGGCTGTCATGGCACAATCCGACCATGGCCCAGCTGCCCTCCGTCGTCCTGAAAGATCCATCGTCCGCCCTCACAGCGACCTTCGTGCCGTCGGCGGGCATGGTCTGCACCTCACTGTCCGACGGCGGTGTCGAACTGCTGGGTCAACGCCGCGGCCTGCGCGCCTATCTGACAACCGGCAAGACCATGGGCATCCCGATTCTCTACCCGTGGGCCAACCGGCTCAGCGCCAACGGGTACGCGGTCGACGGGGGCGCGGTGACACTGACTCCCGGCGTCGGCGGCGTGCGGTCCGACGAGCACGGCCTCGTCATCCATGGTGTGCTCGCGGCCTACCCGGGCTGGTTGGTCACCGAGCAGGAGAGAGCTGGTTATCCCACTGTTCTCGACTACGGCGGCCAGCCCGCGCCTGCTATCAGCTTGCGTTCCGCACGTGGTCCACCCTGGATATCACCCCTGGTCAGTCGGGCTCTGTCCATCGAGACGACGAGTGACCCCCGACGACACGGCGGCGTCAGTCCGCGCTGGCGGATTCCACCCGTATCTGACCACATCCCGGACCTTGCCGCGCTCCGATGGCTCGGAGACCCCGCGCTACGCCACCTCCCGGTGGGCGGCTTTGGGCAGGAGACTCCAGCTTCCAGGGCAACGAGAATAGCCCCAGATGGCCCAAGGTTGAGCGACAAGACATTCGATGACGGCTTCGACCCAGCGAAGTTCCGCAGGGATCGACGTTTGCGCTCTCAGGCGGAACCGCCGCATCGAAGTGGTCTTTGATTGCGGTTACCCAGCCGTGCAGATCTTCGGCGGCAATGACGTAATCGTCGGCATCGATGGTAAAAACGCCTTCACCAACACTTGCGCGAAAGGGCGACACGGCGTCGCGGTTTTCAGGTCGGTGGAAACCGTCGCGAAGTTCACCATCCGGGCCGGTTAACCCGGCCCCTCAGCGACCGCGCCGCGGTTGCCAGACGACCATCGCGGTGCTCTTGGGCACCAGCGCAAGTTCCAGCGGGGAGGGCCACCAATTTATCGCCGCGACTGTCTGCTCAGCTCCGCGATCCGGGACTGCAGTGCCTCGACCTGATTACCCAACTCGATGATGCGCTTGATCCCGGCGAGGTTGACCCCCTCGTGTGGGAGAGTCGCTGGATCACCTGCTGGAAGCGCCGCATCGCGCCGTTCGGGCTGGCGCCCTCCCCGGCGTTTGCGTTCCGGGACCAGCCAGGCCGAGGCGGTCGTAGGTGCAACGTCTGCGCGGTGCTCAGCCCAGCTCGGCGGCCCACCGAGATCAGGAACGTCCGGGCGTCCGCGGGTCGGACTCGCGGCGGTTACCCGCCCAGCCCGGAGCCAGGGTTAAACCCGCTCGCCTGTTCGGCCGCGGCGGCGAGTCTACCGTTACTCAGGTGCTCGCGCCAGCGTCGGCCCGGAACCGCCACTTTGAAGCGGTCACTAACAGATCACCGCTCCCGCCACTACTGGTTCTGGGGACTGCGGCCGCTGCCGCCCGCAGGATTCAGGCCGTCGGCGGTGCCCATGGAGCACCTTCCACCGACACGCCATCAAGGGTGGGAACGGAAAGCGTAGTGCCCAGGGCTAACTCAGTGAAACTCACCGGAACCGAGACGGTGAGATCATCACCGGCACGACCGAAGACTCTATCCGAGCGCACGTGCACCGTGACGCCCAGGAATCCCGCCAGTGGCACCGCCCGCTGGAAGCCACTGCCTCGCCCTGGCCCTAACCAGCGGATTAGCGACCATTATCACCGCAGGGGAATCCGGACATTGATGGTGCGGGTTCGGGTCGTCACACCGGTGCCCCGGCACTCGTCGCACGGATTCTCGATGAGCGAACCACTTCCCCGGCACTCGGTGCATGGTTCGGAGAATCCAAACGCGCCCTGATTGCGGCTGATCAACCCGGACCCGTTGCACCCTGGGCACACCTTCGGACTGGTTCCCGGACGTGCACCGCTGCCATTAACAGTTCGTACACGGCGCCGGACCTGAGTCAGCGCGGTGGCATCGCCACACGCGCTCGGTGGCTTCCGAAAATCAGAGTTGGGTCTCATTTCCGGGTCCTGACCACGTCATGCGACTGGTTCGGGGCGCAGCGCCGCATTCCAGACATGCGGAACAGATCTCCGATAATGGCGCCGCCGTCCTGATGAAGCGGAGTCCATTCAGGTCGTTCTGGTTGAATCCTCGATTCTGCGTCATCGCCGCCGCTGGGGCCGCCCGTAAACCGCCGTTAGAGCGACATTTGGCAGAGCATCCGGCAGGTCTCGTCGTACTCCTTGCGCTTGGCCTTATCGAGCAGGACGTCGCCCATGGCCTCACCGATGGCCTTGTAGCGCTCCTCGGCGGCGACGTCGTTCGGGTTTCGGTCCGGATGATTCTCGGCGAGCAGCTTGCGGGCGACTTTCTTGATCTCGTCGTCCTTGGCATCCGAGGAGACGCCGAGGACTTTGTAGAAGTCCTTCTCAACCCATTCTCGCTGAACCATGCGGCGTCACCTCCTCGCTGTGATTAGTGATTTTATTCTGCTGTCTCGTCGGCCTCGACGCTGTCGACCACGCCGACGAGGGCGTGCCTGAGCACCTGTTCACCGAGTCGGTAGCCGCGCCGCATGACGTGGCCGATGGCGGGGTTGGAGCCCTCACCCTCGTGTTGGACGGCCTCATGCAGTGACGGATCGAACGAAGCCGGCATAAACCTCCGGCCACCAGACTCATACCGCTCAGCGCGGCGCATAGTTTGTCCGCGACCGCCAGCCAGCGACGGTCTGGGTGCGCCGGTAGTTTGCAGGCGGTCGAGATCGTCCAGTACCGGCAGCAGTGCCAGCCACGACCGCCCGGCACGTTCGCCGATAACTCCACAGTCGCGCAGCGCGCGCTTACTGATAGTTGGCGAAGTCGGCCTGCACCCGTTGGAGATCACCGGAGCGGTTCGGCCGCCTTATTCGGCTCCTCGGCGACTCGCCGGGAAGGCCCCCGACCCCGGCCACGAGGGCCGGGCCGGAGACATGTCCCGAGTCGCTTCGCTCCTGCCCGCCGGCGTCCCGGATCTCCCCGGTCTGCGGGTCGATCCGGCGCTTGTCGGTGACGGTCACCGGTTCGTCGCGGTCGCGATCCCCATCCGGGGGGCTCACCGGGGATCCTGGTCGTCCCCGACGACTTCGTCCTCGACGACCTCGGCGTCGACGACGTCGTCGCCGGACGATCCGCCCGCGCCGCCACCGGCGGCCTGATCGGCCTGCGCCGATTCGTAGATGGCCTGACCGAGGGACTGGCTCTCCTGGCCCAACTTCTCCATCGCGGACTTGATCGCCCCGATGTCCGAGCCGCCCAGGGCGGTCTTGGCCTCGGCGATGGCGTCGTCGACCTTGGTGAGGGTCTCCTCGGGCACCTTCGCACCCTCAGAGCCGGCCCGCTGTTCGGTGACGAACTTCTCCGTCTGGTAGACCAAGGACTCCGCCTGGTTGCGAACGTCGGCCTCCTCGCGGCGCTTGCGGTCCTCGTCGGCGTGTGCCTCGGCATCCTTGATCATCCGGTCGATCTCCTCCTTGGAAAGCCCTGAGCCCTCCTGGATCTTGATCGTGTTCTCCTTACCGGTGCCCTTGTCCTTGGCGGTCACGTGGACGATGCCGTTGGCGTCGATGTCGAAGATCACCTCGATCTGCGGTACGCCGCGCGGAGCCGGTGGGATGCCGGTCAGTTCAAAGCTGCCGAGCAGTTTGTTGTTCCCGGCGATCTCGCGCTCACCCTGATAGACCTGAATCTGGACCGACGGCTGGTTGTCGTCGGCGGTGGTGAAGGTCTCCGAACGCTTGGTCGGAATAGTGGTGTTGCGTTCGATCAGCTTGGTCATCACCCCACCCTTGGTCTCGATGCCCAGCGAAAGCGGTGTGACGTCAAGCAGCAGAACATCTTTCACCTCGCCCTTGAGCACGCCGGCCTGCAGGGCCGCCCCGACCGCGACCACCTCGTCGGGGTTGACGCCCTTGTTCGGCTCCTTGCCGCCGGTCATCTCCTTGACCAGATCGGACACCGCGGGCATGCGGGTGGAGCCACCCACCATAACCACGTGGTCGATGTCGGCCACCGGAATTCCGGCGTCGGCGATGACCGACTGAAAAGGTGCCCGGGCCCGGTCCAACAGATCCTGGGTGATCTTCTGGAACTCCGCGCGGGTCAGTTGCTCATCGAGGAACAGCGGGTTCTTGTCGGCGTCGACGGTGATATAGGGCAGGTTGATCGAGGTCGACTGACCCGAACTGAGCTCGATCTTGGCCTTCTCGGCAGCTTCGCGCAGCCGTTGCATCGCCATCTTGTCCTTGGTGAGATCGATGCCGGCCGAGGCCTTGAACTTGTCGACGAGCCACTCGACGATCCGGTCGTCCCAGTCGTCACCACCGAGGTGGTTGTCCCCGGAGGTCGCACGGACCTCGACGACCCCGTCGCCAATTTCGAGCAGCGAGACGTCGAAGGTGCCGCCACCGAGGTCGAACACCAGGATGGTTTGTTCCTTGTTGCCCTTGTCCAGCCCGTAGGCCAGGGCCGCGGCGGTGGGCTCGTTGACGATGCGCAGCACGTTCAGGCCGGCAATCTGGCCGGCCTCCTTGGTGGCCTGGCGCTGGGCGTCGTTGAAATATGCCGGAACCGTGATGACCGCGTCGACGATGTCCTCGCCGAGATAGCTTTCCGCGTCGCGCTTGAGTTTCTGCAGCGTGCGCGCGCTGATCTCCTGGGCGGTGTAGTCCTTACCGTCGATTTCCACGGACCAGTCGGTGCCCATGTGGCGCTTGACCGACCGGATGGTGCGGTCGACGTTGGTCACCGCCTGATTCTTGGCGGGCTGGCCAACCAGCACCTCGCCGTTGCGCGCAAAGGCCACCACCGACGGCGTGGTGCGAGAACCCTCGGAGTTGGCGACGACGACAGGCTCGCCACCCTCGAGTACCGCGACGACGGAGTTGGTGGTCCCGAGGTCGATACCGACCGCACGAGCCATGTTGTTTCCTCCTGCTAGATGTATGTCCAATACTTCTGATCTGAGCGAACCAGACTCAAGCTTGCTGGTGGACGTGGATGCTGTCAACCGATAGTTGAGTCGGGTCGGCTCAGGTTGTCGACAAAGGTAACTGCAGCCATCCGGGATTTGTTCCCCGCATATCCATTCGTACTGCTCAACGGGTAGGCTACGGTCCGCAGGATCACATCCGCGGGAGTCCGGGCGACCGGTCTGAGAAGGCGACATACCGCGTCGCCGACCGCCAAACCGTCCGGGTAATGCCGGGCAGGGAGCGCATTCGTCATGACAGTGCTGTTCACGGTGTGGGGTTACGACGTCACAGCTATCGAATGCGCCTCGGTGGTGCTGGCCTTACTCGCCATCGGTCTCGGCATCCGCGGGACTCGCTGGACCTGGCCCTTCTATTTCCTGTCCAGCCTGCTCTACGGCTGGCTGTTCGTGGAGTTCGACCTGTTCGCGTCGGCCGCCATGCAACTGATCTTCATGGCCGCGGCGATCTGGGGTTGGTTCTCCTGGGGCCGGGAGGGCGTCCAGCAGCCGAGTCGACTCGCTGCGGTGTTCCGGATCCGCGGCCTCGTCGGGGCCGCCGCCCTGTGGGTTCTGGTGGTGCCACTGCTGGCGAGCATGGGTGGCGCGGCCACCTGGGGCGATGCGTTCATGCTGGTGGGTTCATTGGCCGGGCAGCTACTGATGGTCCTGCGGAAGACGGAGACCTGGCCGGTGTGGATCGTGGTGAACACCGTCGGTGCCGTGCTTTATGCCAGCCAGGGCCTGTACTTCACGTCGTTGTTCTACGCGATCCTGATCCTGATGGCCGTGGCCGGTTGGCGGGCGTGGTCATCTCGCACCCCGGCCGAGACGGTCCCGTCGCCCGCACCCGCCGGTGCCTGACCCGGCCGCGGCCTGATCTCGGTCGTCGGCGGGGAATCCACCGGCAAGTCGACCTTGGCGAAGGCACTCGGCGGGAGACTGCCGGCGATTGTCGTGCCCGAGTATCTGCGGGCCTGGGTCGAGCATCATCGCGGACGGCTACCCCAACCCGACGAACAGGCCGCGATCATGGCCGCGCACCGGGCGTCAGAGGTTTCGGGGATGCTGGAGGCGGATCGCGCGGGGCTGGCATGGCTGGTCTCCGACAGCGGTCCGCTGATGACGGCCGTCTACAGCATCCAGTACTACGACGACGCGTCCCTGCTGCCCGAGGCCGTCGAGTCGACGAGGCACAGCGCGTGGGTCCTCTGGTGCCAGGACGACTTTCCCTGGCAGCCCGACCCCCAACGCGACGGCTCGCATGCTCGCGCCACGTCCCAGCAACTGCTCGCCGAGGTCTTCGCCGCGCACCCCGAACTGCCGATGCTGGAAGTACGCGGTGCGTTCAACGAGCGCGTCGAGGCGGCCATGAGCGCGATCCGCCGCGGTCGGTCCGGGTCAGGTTGACGGCGCGCATCACATGGGCGGACATCACATGGGCACGGATCGCATGGGCACGATCGAAAAGTCAGCCCCACCGAGAAGTCCGGCGACAATCGGTTCGACCTCTTCGGCCTGCACTATCTGCATCATCGATTCCTTGATCTCGTCCCTACCGGGTGGGCATCACGTGCCAGGCCTCGTAACCCACGAAGGTTCCAACACCTAGTAGCAGCACCGCCGTGATCCGGCGACCATGGACCTTCATGATGCGCTCGTAGGACTGTTTGATCCGAACGACGGCACCGGGGTTCACCAGGTCGAGGACGGCGGGCAGTACCGCGGGCACCACACTGATCGCGGCGAAGATCGCGACTGCCATGGCGCGTGCGCCCGGATCGGTGATCTGCATGATCTGATGCCCGGCGGCGATGGCGATCGGAAACACCTTCGGATGCAGCCCGCAGACCGCGAACCCCGCCAAACCGGCGCGCACGATTCGGGCGGACGCGCTCAGATCCGCAGCCGGATCCAATCGGCGCATAAGCGTGGGAAAGCGGCTGTTCAGCGCGCTTCGCAGCTTTCCCGGCCGATAATCGGGCTCGGTAACGTCCGAAATCGGTTTCCCGCGGAACGCGTTGACGGCCTTGTAGATGCCGAGGACCAGCAGTGCGGTGGCGATCACAACGCGGACGAACTGACCACACCCCGCTATGGCGGTCGGCGCCTCCGTGCCGGAGGCGGGCGCGATCCCAGGCCGATACCGGTGGCGAACGCGATGCCGATTACCGCACCGGCGGCGAATGCGAGCGAGGCTGCCCGGGGCACCTTCCGGTCGCCGGCGATCACCAGACCGAGCACGAGTGTCTCGGGGCTAAAGAGGATGGCCAGCGCCAGCGAGGCGACCACGGCGAAGTGAGAACCCATGGTCGCGACCTCCCGCTCAACCGTCGGTCCGTTAAACTAGCAGAGCACGTTTCACGGGGCCCTGCCCGCGCACTCGGCGGTCTGGGCGGCTCTCGTACGTCATCCGAAAAGAAGCCGCGGGCATTCCTGCGGCCGATATCTGGAGGACCACCCGATGAGCGATACCCCCCTCTATGACGCCTACCGACGCTTTCTGGCCAACGCCGGAACGCCGTTCACGGTGCCCGGCCATAAACGCAACCCGGACCTGATCGACGACTTCCTGGCCTTCGACGTCCCGCTCTACGGCGGCGTCGAGAATCGTCGCGCCTCGACCAGACGCCTCGCAACCGCCGAACGCCTCGCCGGGGAGTTGTGGGGCGCTGACTGGTGCGGCTTCTCCGTGCAGGGTTCCTCGCACGGCAACGAGGCGATCTGTCTGAGCCTCGGTAAGCCCGGCGACAAGGTGATCGTCGCCCGAACGATTCACAAGTCGTTGTTCTTCGGCATCGTGCTGGCTGGATTGGTGCCGGTGTGGATTCGCCCCGACCTCGACGAATTGACCGGTCTGACGGCTGGCATGCCGGTCCGCCGCGTGGCCGACGCGCTGGTGCAACACCCGGACGCCAAAGCGGTGATGCTCGTCGAGCCAAGCTACGTCGGCGGCGTCTCCGACGTTGCCGCTCATGCTGAGTTAGCGCACGCGCACGGTATTCCGTTGACGATCGACGCCGCCTGGGGCGCCCACCTCGGCTTCCACCCCGACCTGCCGCCGCACGCCATCGCGGCCGGCGCGGACGCGCTCGTGACGAGCATCCACAAGCACATCACCGGGTTCACCCAATCCTCGATGGTGCTGGCCCAGGGCGAACGCATCGACCTCGAACGCCTCGACGCCGCATTTGAGGGTTTGCACACCACGAGCCCCTCGGGTGCCATTCTGGCCAGTATCGATCTGGCTCGTGCCCTGCTGGCCGATCGCGGCACCGAATTGCTGGACCAGGCGATCCGATTGGCCAACGAGGCGCGGGAGCGTTTCCGGACCGTCCCGGGCCTCGGCGTCGTCGGCAACGAAATCGCCGACCGCTCAACGGCTTTACTCATGCACGATCCGACCAAGATCGTACTGACCTTGGCGGGCACCGGAGCCGACGGTCAACTCGTGGCCGATGTGCTCGAGCAGCGTGGTCTGCATCTGGAATTCGCCGACCGCGACACCTTCTGCCCGGTCATCACCCTTGCCGACACACCGCAGACCGTCGATTTCATGGTCACCGAGATCATCCGCGCCGTCGAGGAGCACCGCGGAGAACCGCGGGCTCTGGTCCCGATCACTGCATGGACACTGCAACCCGACACCGCGATGACACCCCGGGACGCGTTCTTCGCCGCCCATGAGCGGGTGCCGGCCGCCGACGCGATCGCAAAGAATCGCCGCCGAGACCCGCGGCGCCCTACCCGCCCGGAATCCCGGCGCTGGCGCCCGGTGAACGCATCAGTGCCACCGTGCTGGCGGCGCTGCAGGCCGAGGCCAAGGGGGTACCCCGGATCGCCTATTGCGGCGACCCGATGCTCGAGACGGTCCTCGTCGTCAGGGAATAGCTGCGACCATTCTCAGGGACGGGACGATTCCCAGGGCTTAAGACTGTCCACGACCTGGAAGGTGAAACCATGATCGCCGCTCCGACGCTCGCCGCATCGCTGACGATCGCGACCGTATTGCTTGGCGGCTGCAGCCAGTCGACAGCGGCCCCGAGATTTCGGTGGCGCCGGTAATTCCGGTGGCGCCCGTTCCGGTCGAGGATCCGGCGCCGGCCCCCACCCCCGCCGTCACCCCCGGGGCGCAGCCCCGGTTGGCAACCGAGCCCGCCCAGATCGCCGACGATCTCGTGGCGGATGAACTCGCACTGCGCGATCCGTCGACGCCGGAGCCGGCACTGGTAGCCGCGGCACGACGTCAGCAGGCGGCGTACCGCGCGATCGGGCGAAACCCCGACTGGGATGCCACCATCCGAGGGCGCATTCCCGCGGACCTGATGTTCGCCTACGACCGCAACGTCGACGCCCGTCGGCAACTCAACGCGATGGCACCACCGCGACCCGACACGCTGCCGCCGTGGCGCATCGTGGCACCGGCACCCGCCAAGGAACTGCTGGGCTACTACCGAGAAGCCGAGGCGGCCACCGGTGTCGGCTGGAACTACCTGGCTGCCATCAACCTCATCGAGACCCGCCTCGGCAGCATCGCCGGAGTCAGCAGTGCCGGCGCGCAGGGGCCGATGCAGTTCATGCCGCCGACCTGGGCCGCCTACGGCCGAGGCGATGTGAACGCCCCTCGTGACTCGATCATGGCCGCCGGGCGCTATCTGGCCGACAGCGGTTTCGCGACCAATCGCGACCGCGCCCTGTTCGCCTACAACAACGCCAACGCCTACGTCAGGGCGGTCAGCGACTACGCGGCAGTGCTTGGCGCCGATCCCGCCGCATTCGCCGGCTACTACCGATGGGACGTGTACTACTACACGACCGCCGGGGAGGTGCTGCTGCCCATCGGGTTCGCCGAATCCACCCGCATCCCGGTGGCCGACTACTTAGCGACGCATCCGCAGTAGCCGCACCCCGGTAAAGGCGCCCCGAGTAAAGACGCCCCAGTTAAGACGCCCAGGCAGCGGCGGTCTCAGCCGAAGACGCTGTCGACAAAGTTCTTGCTGCCCTGTTTCCAGGCCACGATGAAGTTCCCGACGTCGTCGCGGCTGATCGCCAGACCCGGGCAGAACCAGCTTGCCGCGCCGGTGAAGAAGTGCGGGGAGCCGACCACCCCGCGGCCCCTACCCTCGTTCCAGTCGGCCCGCACCGCCGCGTCGGTGGCGTCGGCGTCAAGGGGGTCAAGGCCGAAGCGGGCCGCGATCTCGGCCACCACCTCCGGGCGACCGATGTCGAGGCCCTGTTCGAACACGGCGTCGCGAAGCGCCATACCGACGGTCTCGCTCACCACCGCATCGCCGGTTTGATCCGCGGCGGCGGCGAGTGCGAATGCGGTCATCGAGGTCTTCGGGAACGTCTCGACAGAGAAGCCCCTGAACAGATCGGGGCGTACCGAGCCACGCAGTGCGGTGATCTCGGCGGCGATATGGTCCGGATCCAGCGGCTTGCCGTTGATCAATTCCAGCGGCCAGGCACGGATGCGGAGGGTCGGTTCGGCCAGGCCCCGCTCAGCGCGCCGGTCGATCAACGTATGCAACCCGACATGGGTGAACGGGCACAGGACGTCGGCGAAGACCTCGACGGTGTTCATGACCGAAGGATAATCGGAGGTTACACCGTTCCGGTGATGCGACTGGTGGACAACTCGTTGAGGTACACCTCGAGATCGGTGTAGCCGACCGACGACAGCGTGCGGGCGTTGGTGTTGGCGACGGTGGGGTTGGTGCCCTTGACGATCTCCCACGCATCGGGCATGCCGTCGCCGTCGGTGTCGGTCGGCGCGACCGGCGCCGGGCCGGTGAAGGCCGGCAGCAGTGCGTCGCCCGCGGGGTTGGTGTCGGTCGGGGCAACCGAGAGGGTTTCGGCAGCAACGAAACTCATCAGGCGGGTGTCCATCGGGTCGCGTGGCCACGCGCCGGCGGTGTTGAGCAGGACGACACGCAACTGGTCGGTGGGCGTGTAGGTAATCGTCGGGAACGGGTGCCGTGTGGTTCGGGCCTGGGCCCGCCGGGAGGTGGCATCCGGACTGGTCTCGGCGGGATAGTCGTTGCAGCAGTAAAACAACTCGTAGTCCGACCGCGAGGGGTAGAGATTCATCTTGTTGCCGCTGACGAAGAGCTCGTTGCGGGCGACATTGAGAATCTGATCGTCGAACATGCCGAACTGGAAACCGTTAGCGGTGCGGAAGAAGTTGTTGACGGCGTTGAGTCTCCAGTAGATCGGCTGGCCGCCGGCCACGGCGGTGTCCACGCCCAGGGCGATGAAGAATCGCGGATCCCAGTACAGGTTGTTGGACAACTCCAGGTTCATGAACGAGTTGGCCGCGGCGGCGGACTCCCGGCTGCCCTCCGGAAGCCGGCCTTCGATCCGGTTGAAGACGTTGTGGTGCAGCGAGACGTTGTCCAGAGCGAAGCCGTAGGCAGGGTTTGAGTAGTTCATCAGAATCCCGCCGTAGAACGCGTGCCCACCCACGGTTTCGGCGAGCAGCGTGTTCTGGACGGTGATGTTGTTGGAGTAGGAGATCTCGATCGCCTCATCGACGGCGTTGCCGATGGAGACGTGATCGACGATGGCGTTGCGGGTGTAGCGCAACCGCAGTCCGTCGTCGGCCGGACCGGTGGCACCCGGCCGGATGCGAATGTGTTGCAGAATCCAGTTCTCCGCGAAATCCTCTGGAGCCCGGACGGTCTGGTCCTGATACGGCGTCTCGTCGGTGACCAGGCCGCGGATGGTGATCCCGCCCGGGGAGGTCTGCCCGGCGATGGTCACGTCACCGTTGGTCAGATGGATCTGGGTGTCGATCAGCCCACTGACCTTGAACAGGATGTAGCGCGCGCCGGGTTGATCGATGGCCCACTGCAGCGAACCCGGCCCGGCGGCGTTGAGATTAGTGACGTAGATGACGCTGCCGTCGCGTCCGCCGGTGGCGGATGCGCCGAAACCTTCGGCACCGGGGAAGGCGACCAGTGGCCCCGATGGGTCGGGAGTCGGGCTGATCGCAACGGTGACCGCGGCCGTCGCGGTGCCGCCACGGCCGTCGATCACGGTCACGGTAAACCCGTCCGCGCGATCAGCAGGCGTCGCACCCGGCGCCGCCGCGGTGTCCCGCGCAGCAACGGTCGGCGTGTAGGTGAACGCACCGGTGCCGGCGTTAATGATGATCGCGCCCTTCGCCGTCGACGCCGGGGCGCTATAGGTCAACACGTCACCGTCGGCGTCGGTAGCGCTGACACTGCCGTTCACCACACCGGTGGAGGCATTCGGGACACCCACCACCGGGATGCTCAACACCGGCGCACGATTGGCCGGGGTGAAGGGTGCGACCGTCACCGTGACCGGACTGGTGGAGGAATCCCCGCGGCTGCCGAGCAGCCCGAAGGAGAGCAGGTTGATCAACCCGGCCAACCCGTGTATCGCGAAGCCGCTCGGGGCATCGCTGACGGTGACCCGGAAGGAGTCGGTCACCCCGGCCGCCACGGCCACATCCGGTGTGTAAGTCCAGGCGCCCTCCGGGCTGAGTGTCGCGACACCGTGGCTGGGACCCTCGGTGATGGTGTAGCTGAGTCTGGGACTGTCCGGGTCCACAGCGTTGAGTAGGCCGGTGACCACGCCGGTGGGGTCCTGGGCAAGCTGGGCGGGGTTCAGCCGGGGGGTCTGATTGTTGAAGAATGCCGTCAAACCGGCGAAGAATCCGCTGATCGGGTTGGCGGTGGCCGCCTGGGCGGAAACCTGTTGCGGGACCGATGATTCAGCTGTGCGAGCAGCCGAGTTTTTTGCACCCTTGCGGACAAGGCGGTCCCGGCGCGCAGAGTCGCCCCGGCGGACAGAATCGTGTACCGGCGCCTCGACCGGCGACGCTGCGGGCGGTGCTGATGTTGGCCGCGCCGCCACCCCGGCGGAGGGGCGGGGACCGGACCGCACCATCGCGCCGCGCGCACCGGGGTCACGGCTGCCGCGCGTGACGCCGGCGGTCGGCGGTTGACCGGACCGATCAGAGGTCGGGGACGGGTCACGGGTGACCGAGTCGGCGGTGGCCACTCCCGTCCCACCGGACATGACTGCCAGACCAATGCCCAGCGTTGCGGCGAGCGGACCTAACCGACCCACGAATGTTGCTGCGGCCATGGTGTGTCCGTATCGCCGAAGTGTCTCCGAATCGCTGAAGTCCAGTTCACCAACACTGCACCGCACATCCTGCTATTGCAACGGGTAATTGCCGAAGAAGGACCAAAGTCCCAAGGCTGGCCTCTACAGTGACCACACACGAGCCAAACGGGACGCGACGCGACCGGGAATGGGGAACATCAGGATGAAGTCCGTCAAGCAGATGTGCCTTGGGGTTGCGGTCGCCGGCGTCGTCGTCGGCGCAGGATCGACCGTTGCGACCGCGGTCGCCTCCGCCGAACCAGCATCGCCCGATGCGACCCAGACAGCGGACACCACCGAGGCAGGTTCATCGACAACGGCCGGATCGCGGCCGCAAGCCC
>JAGYKK010000037.1 GCA_018401645.1 Mycobacterium sp.
CGGCGCGGCTGATACGCCCTCGAGCATGTCAGTCCGGGCGCCTGGATCGCCGTCGACCTCCGTTGCGACTTCCACTCCCGGGACCTACGAGCTGGTGCAGGCCGGGTTGGCGAGTACTGCAAAGGCCAGGCGTGCGTGGGCTCGCACCAGCTCTGGGTCTTCTCCTGCTGAGATCCGGGTGAGCATCATCGTGAGTTGGGCATCGACGTAGGTCGCGGTGATGTCAAGGGGAGCGGGTAGCTCGATCTCCCCGCGGTTCGCGCCCTGTTCGAGCCACGCCGCGTACGCCGCGACCGCACCCTCGCGGAGTTGGTCGACGTGTTCGCCGGTGACTGGACCCAACCGCCACCGGAAGCTGCGCATCTTGGCTAAGAGACAGCCTGAGGGAAGCGCGGGAGTCTCCTCGCGTGTCACGAAATCGATCAGCGAGTCCAGCGTCTGCCCGAACGGCCGGTCATCGGAGAGCATCGCCAGCACGGGGCCGAGCACTGTTTCGCTGTAGCGCGTGAGAGCCGCGTCCAGGAGGCGGTCCTCGTCTCCGAACTCCCGATACAGACCCGGCTTGGAGACCTTCGCCCGACGGTAGATCTCGTTTACCGAGACCGAATCGACGCTGCCGCGCCAGTAGCTGTCGATGACCACGCCGAGCGCGCGGTCACGGTCGAACGTCCTCGGCCTGCCCCGTGGGCGTCTGGTGGAGTCGCCTGTCATCCCGAGCGCAGCCTAACGAATTTCCCGAACCGAATCGTACTCAACGGTTGACGGTGTGCGTTGCCGACGAATGCAGCACCGGCTGCCCGTGGTCGTGGTCGGCTACGCCACCTCCTTCTTCCTGCTGGCGAAGGCGCTGCGAGCCGCGACCGATCCCGGACCCGACTGACGGTCAGGACCAGGCCCAGGTATGTGAACCGGTGACGTCGCGGAATTCGACGTAGCCCACAATGGCCGAGGCGATCGCACCGTTGACCGGCGCCGTCCCGTCCCACACCTCGATGCCGTCCCGGTAGATCACCCTGCTCGATCCCAGGATGGGCACGGCCACCGTGCCGGAGGTTCCCTCGGGCGCCTCGACGGTCAGCCGGAACACGTTGTCGCCCAACTCCCATCGCGACGCGATCATTCCGGCTGTGGTGGGCACGCGTCCCTGTGCCCACTGCAGCCCCTGCGGGAACGGTTTGACCTCCCATGTCTGGTAGGCCACCGACGTCGGCTTGATGCCGACGACGTACTCCGACAGCGTGGAGGTGCCGCCGGTGCTCCAGGCGTGTGACGCGGAATCACCGAACAGGTACGGAATCGAGCCCGACAAGTTGCCGCCGGGCAGGCGGATTCGCTCCCAAGTGGTGCTGCCGGCGTCGGTATTGGCCATGTAGCCCCACGTCGCCAGCATCTGATCCATCGCCAGATCCGGCCGGTTGGCAAGATAGTTGGCGGGCAGGCTGAAGCTGCCGATGAACGGGGACACGATCTGCGGATATCCGCTGATACCTTCCTGGGCGGCCCGCAGACCGAAGTCGGTGCTGAGCGTGTCGGCCATGGTCTGGACAATGCGCGCGGACTGCTCGGCGTCGGCCACCCCGTAGTAGATCGCCCAGGCGTTGGCATCCTGGACGACGTAACCGCGCGTGTCCGTCGAGGCGTCGTATGCGCCGAGATCGGGGTTCCACAAGTTGTCGTTGATCGCGGCCTTCAGCGCCGCGGCCTGAGCGGCGTACTGCGCTGCCGAGGCGGTATCGCCGATCGCCGCCGCCAGAATCGCTGCATTGGCCAGGCTGTCGTAGGCGACCATGTTGGTGGAGGCGACCTGACCCACCGCCCTGCCGTCCACACTCCAGTCGATGCTGGCGATCTGAGGCACGTCGACAAGTCCGCTGGCGGGGTTGACCAACGAATTGCCGTAGGTGACCGCGCGCTGTATCGCTTCCCAGTTCTGCCGGATGAATTCGGTGTCACCGGTGAGTTTGTAGTAGCTACCCATGTTCTGCGCCAGCGCCATCGAGTAACTGGCACCCCAGAACTCGCAGCCGCCCTTGGCGACCCCGCTGCAGACACCGGGCGCCGGCCCGGGAGTGCCGAGATCCGACGGAACCGGGAAGGGAAGGCTGACGAGTTCAATGATGAATTCCGCGACTGGATTATCAGCCATGATCTGCAGACTGTTGCGGGCCACCGCATCCCCGACGGCACCGAAGACGTCGTGCAGCGTGATGCCAGCGGTGAGTAGATCGCCTGCCCAGATCGCCCGGTCACGCTTGGCGGCCTCGCCGAGGATCGACAGCGGATACGGACCATTGAATCCCGGTGTGCCGGCAGGGATTTCATCAAGGTTGAGCGTGTAGGCCCCGGCGTACCAGATCCGGTTGATGATGTCGGAGTCGGACAGGAAGTTGCCCGCGTAGCCATCGGGTGCCCGCAGCGGGGCGGTCATCTCGGTGAGAATGTTGGTCAGCGTCACCGTGCCCGGCAGGTTCAGGACGATCCGTTGATACCGGAAGCCGCCTTGGAGTTGGCCGCCCTGATACGAGCCGTTGCCCAGCACCGGAACGATCTGGAACGTCAGTGGGTCACCGGAGTTGGCGAGCAGCGCCGAACTCAATGCTCCATCGCCGATGGCGGTCAGGTTGGACAGCGATTCGCTGTAGGAGGCCTGCAGGAGGTTCGGCGTCGCCCCGAAATAGCTGAAGCGGGTGAAGCCGCCCACGTCCTGCCCGTAGTCGAGGATCACCATGGGTGCCTGCGACCCCAGTCCATAGGTCAGCGTGATCTCGCCGTTCTCGCCGATAGTGACGCCGTCATTCTTGTAATACAGGCTGACCGGTTTGACGATGCAGGGCTGCCCCTCTGAGCATCCCTGCGGTGTCAGGACGTAACGCTGCCATCCCTCCTCTGCGGCAATCGGTTCCTGCGAGAGCTCTGCGGCGTCACCGGACAGTGGCGCGGCGGGCTGCGTCGGCGTCACGGTGATCGCCACCCGGGCCGGAACCGAGTCGATATACGGCGTTGCCAGTCCGAGCAGTTGAAGGTTGTTGATGATCTGCGGCCCGATCACTGGAATCCGCGAAATCAGGTCGGCGATGCCGTGGAAAGTCGGGAACGCGCCCGGCGTTTGGTCACTGACGACGACGTTGAACTGGTCGAAGCCGCCGAGTGCGTTCATCGTCGCCGGCGCGGTGTAGGTGAAGTCACCGGTGACCTCATCGACGTTGAGCGTGCCGCCGTCCTGCGGATCGCCGATGTAGGTGAAATAGAGGGTGTCCCCGTCGGCGTCGGTCGCGCCGAAGTTGCCGGTGATCACCGCCTGTCCGGACTCGCTGGTGGTCTGGCCGTAGACGACCGGGGTCAGAGAGGGAGCGGAGTTGAAGAACTGCCGGCGCACCCACGCCAGAATCGGGCCGGGCCCGGAGTGCCCCGTCGGCTGGCCCGGTATCGGATCACGGCCGGCGAGCAGATGGGGTGTTGCCTCAAGGCGACCGGCCGCGACGGGGCGGGCGAGAGCACGGGTGACGGGTGCGATGGCACCCGCGGCACCGGTCTGCTCCGACTCCGTGGCCATCAGCGGTCAGTGGCGGCGACTGCGCCGGCACAGTCACCTCGACAGCTGCCGCCGCCGGTTCAGACGCCGCGGGCACCGGATCGCGGTTCAAAGGGACTCAGCGGCGCCCGCAGTATCGGCCGGTCCCGCTGCAGCGGCGGCCAGCGCGCGGCCACCACCGGACGACTCCGCTCGGGTGTACTCACCACCGACCCGGGCCGCTCCGGGCGCGCCACCACACCCGGGCAACCAGCCGCACCGGCCTGCACCAGCGGCGCGGCGGCCGTCGCCGGGAGTCTCCAACACCGGTTTGGGGCGACACTGTCATCGCGACCGCCCGCAGCGCGGCCGCGACCGTGTCGGCGCCGTGGCGAGGTCGCCGCCGCGGTGCCGCCGTATCCGAATCCCCGGACCTTCCGACGAGTCCGTGGTGTCGGCGCCGGCCAACGGGACCGCCCCGATCGCCGAGCCCACACCCAGCGCGACGGCCAGTGCACCCACCCAGCCGACATAGCGCCCAGGATCGGGATGGTTGCGCCTGGCTTGTTCATTCAACCTCCAGTGGCGGACGGACCCGACTCAGCGAACCCGAATTTCGGCCCAGACGGTATCAGTAACGGTTCCGGTTCGGCCGGACTATCGAATTTTGCAGCGGAGGCAGGCTCACGGTGTGCTATACATACCGGGCGGTACAAAATCTGAACTGGCAGCGATTTCGGCTGCTCAGACCCACCAATCAGGAGTGGTCCTTAAAGGTTGATGGTGTGCCCAGTTGCCAACGGGATCGTTACCGCGCGGTACGAAAAAGACGATGATCCGAGCGCCGTCTCAGAGCCCCGACCGGGAGATCAGCCACCATGTCGAAGAACGCCATCAGCATTGGGGCCAACGGGAGTTTGAACGTCTCGCCCGTGTCGGGCGGATCAGACATTGGCAGTCGCATTAGGCATCGGGTCGGCGACGTGGTCAGAGTTTGGCGACAAGCGC
This sequence comes from Mycobacterium sp., assembly GCA_018401645.1. GTDB lineage: Bacteria > Actinomycetota > Actinomycetes > Mycobacteriales > Mycobacteriaceae > Mycobacterium. The sequence continues at coordinate 4,520 of JAGYKK010000037.1, forward strand.
GTATGCCGACACGGGCGACGCAAGTTGGTGCGGACCCATCGACGTCGCGTGGTGCGCAAGCCGGTGAGCCCCTGGCTCGAATGCAGCCGCCTCCTCTCGACGCGCAGCCCGGGCAATGCCGGCCCGAGCGCGACCGCGAAATCGACGCCCCTGTCGTCGGCAGCGACATCGCGGTCGCGGGGCTGCGACGGAATGCAACGACGGTGTCGGCAAGCGGGCGCCAGCCGCCGACCGCCGGTCCACACCCACGGCGATACCTCCGATGACTCCTGCGGCTCCGGGGTCCGGATGCCGACAGGCTGTCGGCAGGTGAGCGGGACGCTGTGGATCCCGCTGTGAGCGACCCGTCCGCGACGGAGTCTGATCCTGCGGCGGTTGGCGATGAGCGCCTGGATGGTGATTCAGCAGATCGGTGGGCAGCGGTACCGGGCAGCGGTGGTGCCGCCGTTAGTGAGCCGCCGGTGGAGTCTCGCCCGTGGGGTCTGGGCCGGTGGAGTCCGCGCCGGTGGTGCGCGGTGGTGGGTCCTCGCGGGAGGGCGAGCCGAGTCGGCGTCGAAGGGTGATTCGGAGATGCCGGTGAATACCGGTGCTTCGGTGTCGGTGCCGAGTTCGGTGGTGTCGCCGTCGGCCGCCGGTGCGGAACGTCAGGTCCGGTGCCGGTGGCGCCTTCCTCGATCGGGGTGTCGAGGGCACAGTTCGAGCCGGAATCATTTGTTGTGCGGCCGGATTTGGTGTTCAGGACCAGGTCCCGCCCCGGCAGCGGCGTCTCTCCGGTGGTGGCGGCGGTGGTTGGGCCTGTGGGTGAGTCGCAGGTGCCGGTGATGACGAAGGCTGCTCGCGGGCGTTGTCGGCCAGTGGTGGGGCGAGTCAGTGGGTTGAGTGGGGGTTTGCTGGCGTGGTTGCAGGGCGGTAGGGTGATGGGCCGGCGTGGGCCGTTGATGGACGGCGTTGGCGTTCCTCGTCGGGATCTGAACAGGCCCAGGGCGCTGCGCCGGCGGCGGCTACTGCGCCTCGGCGGGTGAGCCGTTGAATCCGTTCGTCTGCAGGTGCGGCGACGGTGGACCCGTTTGCGGAGTTCGTGCGGGTCTGGATCCCGGGGACGGCACGGCCGAGAACCCGAACGCGCGGGCATCCTGGTGGGCAACGGCTACTCCTACCTGACTACGGCGGAGCCTGCACCAGCGGTGCGTGCAATGGCAGCAACGCCGGACTGCTCGGAAACGGCGGCAACGGTTTCGCCGGCGGAAACGGCGGGTCGGCCGGGTGGTTCGGTGACAGCGGCGCCGGCGGTGCGGCCACGACGCCCGGTGGCACCGGCGGCAACGGCTGAATCAGGCAGGTTGTTCTCCGGCAACGGCGGGTCGGCGGCGCCGGCGGCGGTGCGGTGTCCGGCAACGGCGGCAGCGGGGGTAGGGCGGCGCGGGCGCCTCTCACTCTCCGGCACCGGCGGCGCCGGCGGCGCCGGGGCGCCCGAGCCGGCGACGGCCGCGCACCGGAAAACGGGTTCTGCGGGAGATCCGGCATCTGGGGGCAACCCGTGTACAGCTGCCCCGGCCAATCTCACCGGCGAAGCCGCGCCCAGGCTGTTGGTAGGCGCCATCGACCTCTTCCTCAAAGCCGGGCGCTGCTCGGGCTGCAGTCCGGCTATGTGGCGATGTTCGCCCGCAACGGCCAGGTGGTCTACGGGACGACGGCCGGCTACGCCGACATCGCCTCGGGCACACCGATGACACTCGGCACCAAGTTCCGCATCGCGTCGATGACCAAGCCCATCACCGCGGTATCAGCGATGATTCTCGTCGAGGAGGGACATACGCTCGAGGATCCCGTATCGAACTACATTCCCGCCGCCGCGAACCTGCGCGTCGCCACCAGCCAGACCGCGCTACCGGGCGGAGGGTTCGACCACTGCCCCCGACCGGCCGACGACGGTGCACGACCTGCTGACGTTCTCGTCGGGCATCGGCGAGGACGGTGGCAACGCGTCGGATCTTGACAAACTCTGGACCGACAACAACATCGCCGGATCGGGCACCCTCGCTGGGCCGCGGTCAGCCAGGTCCTGACACTGCCGCTGTTCGAACAGCCCGGCACGCAGTGGCGGTACGGCTGGTCCGCAGACGTGCTCGCCCGCGTGGTCGAAGTCGCCAGCGGCCGACCCTTCGGTGACTTCGTCATCGACAGCATCCTCGAACCACTCGGCATGATGTCCACACCGGAGTTCCTCACCGGGACGTCATCACTCGACGGACTCGCCGCGATGTACACCCAGGACGCGGGCGGCCGTCTCGTTCCGTCCCCAACCCGCGCAGCCAGACCCTGACTGGACGCCCGGCGGCAGTGGGCTGGTCTCCACCGCCGGTGACTGTGCGCTTCGCATTGATGCTCGGCAACGGCGGCACCTATCCAGGGCACGCAGATCCTCAAGCCCGAGACCGTCGCACTCATGACCCAGCCGCAGGTGCAGTCGGAGTGCTCGTAGACGAGGGCATCTCGAGACTGGGCTGGGGACTCCCGGCATGTCAGTGGTGGTCGACAGCAACGCCACCGCGACGTTCGACCGCACCGGCGACTACTGGTGGTCGGGCTTTTACGGCACGACGTTCATCAGCCCCTCAACCGGCCAGGCGTCGTGCTCAGCCAGAACCAGCCCGGGCCATATAGCCCGACCCCCTACGTCATCTACCTGACGCAGGCGCTCGCTTTCCTCTCAGGCTGTGATCGGAAAGACCTCTACCCGCTCTGCACAGCCTAACGAATTTTCAAACGGCTGGTACTCAAATATTGATGAATTGTGCGCGGTGCCAACGAGTATCGTTACCGCGCGGTACAACAGACGATGATCCGACCGCCGTCTCAGAGCTGACAGGAGTCCCCCACCAGCAATCGGAAGACGCCGGCTATATCGGTACTGATAGTGTATTAACGAGAAGAAGTCGTCTGGATCCGGCACGTCACTCGGCAGCTTCGGGACTTCCCGAAGGATGCCCGCTACGATGCCGGCTTCAGGGTCTGCTGCAGGAACAGGTGACATCTGAGTTGGCTTGCCCACACTGAGGGTGGGCTGGAAGGATGTTGCTGTGCCCAGGCCTTACCCCAAAGAGTTCGACGATGTCGTTCGGGTTGCCCGTAACCGTGAGGACAGGGTGACGATCGAGCAGATCGCCGCCGATTTCCGGGATCCATGCGATGACGTTATCGGAAATTGGATGCGCCGGGCTGATGTCGATGACGGCGCAAACCCGGCACCAGCCGCACCGAGTCGGTCGAGTTGCGCGAGCTGCTGCGCCGGCGGACGCGGCTGTTGGAGCAGGAGAACGGGTCCTGCGCCGGGCCGCAGCGTATCTGTCGCAGGCCAATCTGCGGGAAAGGGTCTGCCCGCTCGTGAAGGAGCTCGCCACCGACAGGATTGCCGTGGCGGTGACGTGCCGAACTCAAGCTCGCCCGCCAGCCCTACTACCGCTGGCTGGCCAACCCCGTGACCGACGCCGAGTATCTCGAGGCGCACCGGACTAACGCCCTCTTCGATGCCCACCGCGATGATCCCGAGTTCGGCTACCGCTACCTCCTCGAGGAAGCCCGCGACGCCGGACAACCGATGGCCGAGCGCACCGCCTGGCGGATCTGCTCGGATAACCGGTGGTGGAGCGCGTTGGGAAGAAGAAGCGCGCCAGAACGGCAAGGCCGGCCGCCAGTCCACGACGACCTGGTCCGGCCGCATCTTTACCGCACCGACGCCCAACGCGTTGTGGTTGGCCGACATCACCGAACACCGCACCGACGAGGGCAAGCTCTATCTGTGCGCGATCAAGGACGTGTTCTCCAACCGCATCGTCGGCTACAGCATCGACACGCGGATGAAGTCGCAGCTGGCCACCCAGGCTGGCCAACGCGGTCTTCCCGCCTGCGGCATGTTGCCAGCTGCGTGGTTCACAACGACAGGGAAGTCAATTTCGAAGCCGGAGATTCGTTCTCGCACTGAGCCGTAACGACATGGTCGGCTCCATGGGCCGAGTCGGGGCGGCCGGGACAACGCCGCCATGGAGAGCTTCTTCTCGCTGCTGCAGAGACAACGTCCTGGACCGCCAGCGCTGGAACACCCGAGGAAGGAACTCCGCGCGTCGTCACCTGGATCGAACGCACCTACCACGCCGCCGGCAGCAGTCCGGCCTGGGACGGTTGACCCCGATCGAATTCGAAGCAATCAGCCACACCGGCCGATCAGGCCGCGTGATAACTGTGTCACCTGTTCCTGCAGCAGACTAACTCAGGCGTTAACTCGGTCAGAACCAGACGATTGGAAGCCCATGCCAGCCATCAGCGCCCGGGCTGTCGAAATCAGTCCGGACCGCCGATGGGGCCTTTCAGATTGTTTTACGTAACGAAGTTCGGTGATGCGGTGTTCGTCTTGCACTGCTTCACGAAAAAAGTCCCAGACCCCCAGAGGGCAATAGCGATCGGCACTCAGAGATATTCGGAAGCCAGGAAGCAGTACGAACAGGAAAGGCGAGCACGAAGATGAGCGTTTGGGATGACATCGCCGACGACGCCACTGAAGCCGAGAACCTCAAACTCCGGGCTGCGTTGATCCGCGCTATCCGTTCCCGGGTCGATGAGAACGGTTGGTCACAGACTGCTGCCGCCCAAAACTTGGGCATCACCCAGCCTCGCCTGTCGGATCTCTACCGAGGCAAGATCTCGAAGTTCTCACTCGATGCCCTGGTGGAGATCGCTTCCAAACTAGGTATCCACGTTCGGGTTGAAGTCAAGCCGAATTTCGCGGTTCCCAGCGCCACGTGAGCCGCTACCTCCCCGCAGGGCTGCCAGCGACCTCTGGCGTCCACTTGACCAGCGGTCAAGTGCGCTCGGATTCAGCACAGTCACGGCGCGTGCACAGTCGCACTTAACGCACAGTGGCGCGCACACCGTGCGCATAAATGCCGCCGGAAGCCCGTTCTAGACCGCCACGGACGGCCGACTGGTCCCAGATTTGGTCCCAAGACCAACTTCAGATCCCTGGGGGAAGGTGAACGTGACCGCAAAACCGCTGTTCAGAGCCGGTTTTTTGGTCGGGCTGACAGGATTTGAACCTGCGACCACTTGACCCCCAGTCAAGTGCGCTACCAAGCTGCGCCACAGCCCGCGGCGCCGCCGGAATCAACCGGCAGCAGGGCCAAAGCGTACCGCAGCGGACCTGGGCCCAGAACCCAGGCGGTCACACCATCAGCAGACGGAATAGCCCGATCAACCCGACCACGACGATTACCGCGCGCAGTGCGTTGGGCGAGAGTCGCCGCCCGTAACGAGCCCCGAGCCAACCCCCGAGCAGCGAGCCGACCGCGATGAGCCCGGCCACCGGCCAGCTGATCCGGTCGAAGGCCACCACGGTAAAGCCGATCGCGGCGACCACGTTGACAAGAAGGGACAGCAGGTTCTTCGCCGCGTTCATCCGCTGCAGCTCTTCGGGCAGTAACGCGCCCATCACCCCGATCAACAAAATCCCCTGCGCCGCAGTGAAATAGCCGCCATACACACCCACGAGGAAAGTGCCGAGAACCAAAGCCGCCATCCGCAGCGGCGAGACCTGTTCGGCCGAACGCCCGGCTGACTCGGCTCGCCGTCGTGCGTAGGACTGAATCCTGGGACCGGCGATCACCAGGCCCAACGCCAGGATCAGCAACACCGGCACAATTTGGATGAAGACCTTCTCCGGCAGATGCAGGAGCAGGAACGCCCCGATTGCGGCGCCGAACACCGATGCAGGGATCTGCCAACGCAGGCGCCGCCACTGCCCGCCGAGTTCTCCGCGGTAGCCCCAGGTCCCGGACACTCCCCCGGCCACTAGTCCGACAGCGTTGGACATCGTGGCGGTGACCGGTGGAAAACCCAATGCCACCAGAGTGGGAAAAGTGATCAGCGTGCCTGAGCCCACCAGTGAGTTGATCGCTCCGGCTCCGACGCCGGCGAGCATGATGAGAATCATGTGGGCGACGGACACTTCGGAACCCTAACCGGGCCGTCCGGATCCGCGGCGACCGTCCCGTACTGTCGGATCATCAACCCCGGAGAAACGGATCTGATCGGCATGTGGCATCTCGACATCCCCAGCGAGAGCGAACTGCGCGCACTGGCCGCGATCAACGGGCCCGCGGTCGTGACCATCTACATGCCCACGACACCGATCAGTCAGGATGCCGCCGCTGAAGCGTTGGGGCTGCACAACCTGGTCAAGGAGGCAATGACCGAGGTTCGCAACCGACCCGGTCTGCCGCGGGGCGACGACGACTACATCGAGGTGCAGTTGCTGGACCTCGTCGACGACGAGGACTTCTGGGCGCACCAGTCGCACGGCCTGGGCGTGATCACCACCCCCGACAGTCAATGGACCTTCCGGTTGCCACATCGGCCGAATGCCCAGGTCCACGTCGAGGGCAAAGCCAACCTGATCCAACTGATCGCAGCGACGGCCGCCCAGGACGCCCACGTACTGTGCCTGTCAGAGGGCGCCGTTCGCCTGGTGGACGTCGCCGCGGACCTCCCACCGAAAGAGGTGCGGGTGGCAGACATGCCGACCGACGCAGCGAGCGCCGCCGGCAAATCCTCACTCAACGACCGGTCCCCGTCCGGCCGACTGGTGGGTTCGGAGGGTAAGCGCGTGCGGATCCGCCAGTACGCGCGCCTCGTCGACGATGCCCTGATGCCACTGCTGCGCGGAGATGAACGCCCACTGGTGCTGATCGCCACTGAACCGATCTACTCGATTTTCCGCCAAGTATGTAGCGCACCATCACTTTTGGCGGTCGGCGTAGAGGCGAATCCGGACAAGTGGAGCCTCACCCAGATCGCCGAGGCGGTGAAGCCCGTTCTGAACCAACACGCCGACGACATTGATGTCGAACTCGCCGCACTGGTCGACGAACGCCGCGGGCAACGGCGCGCCACCAACGACCTCGCCGATATCGCGCGGGCGGCAACCGCCGGAGCAGTGGCCACGTTGATCCTCGACCGCGAAAACGACGAGCGCGGCGGCATCGCCGACGACGGCGCGCTGACACTGGAACCGACTGGCCCGGTCATCGCTGAGGAGTTGGCCCGCCGGGTGGTGGCCAACGGTGGCCGGGTACTGGCATTGTCGGCAGATCGCCTGCCCGGCGAATCGCCGTTCACCGCCGTGTTGCGCTATGCCCAGTAGCTTGTCGCCCCCCAGTCGAATCCACTACTGTCGTGCCCTGATGAACAGAGTCCTCGGACTGACCCGATATGCCGTGGTGGTGCCGGCATTAGCGTCGATTCTCGGGGCATTGCTTCTGATGGCTCAGGGCTCAATCTCGATGGTGATCGTGGTGGTGTCCGCAGTCACCAATGATTCCAGCCTCAAGGACACCATCGTTGATGTGTTGACCGCCGTTGACGCCATCTTGTTGGGCACAGTACTGCTGGTTATCGGATACGGCCTCTACGAGTTGTTCATTGACGCCGAAGTTGATGTGCCACTGTGGTTGCGGGTCAGGGACTTAGACGATTTGAAGTCGAAACTCATCGGTGTGGTGGTCGCTATCATCGCCGTCGTTTTCGTGGGTGTCTTTGTCGATTCCAATCGAGCCGAAGATGTGATCGCCTACGGAGTTGGCGCCGGAGCGATAGTTCTGGGTCTGGCGATCTTTGCCTTCGCTTCCAAAAACGGTGGCTCCACCGCCAAGTAGACCTCCTCGGTTCAGCGCTTGCGCAACTGCCGTTTCTCGCGCAACCGCACATTGATCCGGATCGGTGATCCCTCGAAGCCGAAAGTCTCGCGCAACCGCCGTTCCAGGAACCGCCGGTAGCCGGCTTCCAGGAATCCGGAGGTGAACAACACGAACGTCGGCGGCCGGTTGGTCGCCTGGGTGGCGAACAGAATTCGCGGTTGCTTACCGCCGCGCACCGGGGGCGGGGTCGCCGCGACGACCTCCTTGAGCCAGGAGTTCAACTGCCCGGTCGAGATGCGCGCATCCCATGACGTCAGCGCGGTCTCCATGGCCGGCACCAACTTCTGCACCGCGCGACCGGTCTTGGCTGAGATGTTCACCCGCGGTGCCCACTGCAGTTGCTCCAACTGCAGGTCGATCTCGCGATCCAGCAGAAAGCGCCGATCCTCGTCAACGAGGTCCCACTTGTTGAACGCCAGCACCAGGGCCCGGCCGGCCTCGATCACCATCGACAACACCCGCTGATCCTGTTCGGTGATCGGCTCCGACCCGTCGATCAACACCACGACCACCTCGGCGGCGTCGATAGCGCTATGGGTGCGCACCGAGGCGTAGAACTCATGCCCACTGGCCTGCCCGACCCGGCGCCGCAGTCCCGCGGTGTCGACGAAACGCCAAATCCGGCCGTCCAATTCGATCAGCAAGTCCACCGGATCAACGGTGGTGCCGGCGACATCGTGCACCACCGACCGCTGGACACCGGCAAGCCGGTTCAGCAGCGAACTCTTTCCGACGTTCGGCTTGCCGACCAGGGCCACCCGACGCGGTCCCCCACCCGAGGACGCCACCTCCGACACCTCCGGTAGCGCGGCGACGACGTCATCGAGAAGGTCCGCGACCCCGCGGCCGTGGACCGCACTGATCGCATGAGGTTCGCCCAGCCCCAACGACCACAGTGCGGCCGCATCGGATTCGCCCTTCTCGTTGTCAACCTTGTTGGCCGCCAGGAACACCGGCTTTCCGGACCGCTTCAGGATCCTGGCGGCCGCCTCGTCCGCCGTGGTGGCACCGACCACCGCGTCCACCACCAGGATCACCGCGTCGGCGGTCTGCATGGCCACCGAGGCCTGCTCGGCCACCAATTGCTGCAGGCCCTTTGCGTCGGGTTCCCAGCCGCCGGTGTCCTGCACCATGAACCGCCGCCCGGTCCACGAGGCGTCGTAGGACACCCGGTCCCGGGTCACGCCGGGAAGATCCTGCACAACGGCCTCGCGCCGGCCGAGGATCCGGTTCACCAGCGTCGACTTGCCGACGTTGGGCCGACCCACCACCGCGACCACCGGGGGCGGGCCGCCGGCCTCACCGGACTCCTCGGACTCCGTCTCGCCGCCGACCTCCCACTCACTCTCCTCGGACCAGGTCCCGTCCTCGCTCACCGGCGGGTCTCCGTCCGTTGTGCGACGAGATCCCGCAGTGCGGCAATCACCTCGGCCTGGTCCATGTCGCTGGTGTCCACGATCACCGCGTCGTCGGCCGCACGCAGCGGCGAGACGGGCCGGGAGGAGTCGAGATGGTCTCGACGCCGCACGTCTGCAAGCACCCTGTCGTAGTCATCCGCCAGACCGGCGGCGATGTTCTGGTCGTTGCGGCGGCGGGCCCGCGTCTCGGCGGACGCGGTCAGAAAAATCTTCACGTCCGCATCCGGCAACACCACGGTGCCGATGTCGCGGCCTTCCACGACCACACTGTCCGGCCCGGCCGCCAGTTCGCGTTGGATACTCACCAGTCGGGTGCGCACCGCGGGCACCGCCGACACTGCCGACACCGCCGCAGTCACCTCGTCTCCACGGATCTGCGCCGAAACGTCCTCCTCGCCGAGGAAGAACTGCTCGGCGTCGGGATCGTGGCCGACGGACAGCGGCACCTCGGCACCGGCCGCGACGGCATCCGGATCATCCAGATTCACCCCTGCGCGCACCAGTGCCAGCGTCACGATCCGATACATCGAGCCGGTATCGAGATAGCGCGCACCGATTTCTCGCGCCAAACCCCTTGACACCGTTGATTTTCCGGTCCCAGCAGGTCCATCAATCGCAATGACAACGCCGCTCACATCCCCACCGCCCGATGCAAATCGCCGATCTCCTTGCGGGTCAGCGCCCGGATGCTGCCGGGGCGTTGGTCCCCCAGTGTCACCGCGCCGATGTCGACTCGCACCAGGGCCGCCACCGGGAAGCCGACTTGAGCCAGCAGACGACGAACAATGCGCTTTCGGCCCTCGTGCAACGTGACCCGAACCATCGTCTTCCCCGGCACCGAATCGACCACCGCGAAATCGTCGAGTGCGACCGGTCCGTCCTCGAGTTCGATGCCGGCCTTCAGCGTCTTGCCCAATCCCCGCGGAATCGACCCGGCCACCGTCGCGAGGTAGGTCTTGCGCACCTCATAGGACGGATGCATGAGCCGGTGGGCGAGTTCGCCGTCGTTGGTCAACAACAGCAGTCCCTCGGTATCGGCGTCCAGTCGGCCGACGTGGAACAGTTTCCGGTTTCCGCGCACCCGGTGCTCGACGAGATCACCGATGCACGGCCGGCCGCGGTCATCCGACATCGTCGAGTGCATGCCAAGGGGTTTGTTCACCGCCAGGTACACCATCGAGTCATCAAGCACCACCCTGGTGCCGTCGACTCGGATCTCGCACGCGTCGGGATCAACCCGGGTGCCCAACTCGGTCACGATGTGACCGTCCACCTCGACGCGGCCGTCGATGATCATCCGCTCGGCGACCCGCCTGGACGCGATTCCGGCCTGGGACAGCACCTTCTGCAGTCGCACTCCCTCGGGATCAGTCAACGGGTGCGCCAGTCATCGCGTGCGCCATTCATCGGAATCAATCATCGGTATCGGTATCGACGTCGAGTGTGACGGGCACGTCGGCCTGCGGCGCCCGGGAGAGTTTGGCGAACCGCGGTTCGCTGTCCAGGCTTTCACTCAAATCATCGATCACATCGACGTCGGGCAGCAGTGGAGCGATGTCGGGCAGTTCGGTCAGCGACGCCAACCCGAGACGCTCCAGAAATAACTCCGTGGTGGAGAACATCGTCGCGCCGGTATCGGTGTCATTGCCGGCTTCGGTGATCAGTCCACGCGCCAGCAGAGTCCGGACCACCGCGTCGACGTTGACCCCGCGCACCGCACTGACCCGGGCGCGGGTGACGGGCTGACGATAGGCCACCACCGCCAGCGTCTCCAGCGCGGCCGAGACGCTGGCGCGCACCGTCGAGCAGCAGTCGTTCAACGTAGGGCGCAAACCGGGCCCGGGTGTACATCCGCCAGCCGCCACCGGCCTCGCGCACATCGATGCCGCTGCCACGGGCTGTGAGCTCCGCTGCCATCCTCTCCAGCGCGTCGGTGATGCGGTATACCGGCTGTTCGGTCGCCGAGGCCAGCGTCTCGGCACTGACCGGAGTGTCCACTACCAACAGCAGAGCCTCGAGAACGCGAAAAAGATCGTCGTCATCAAGTTCAGGGAGTTCGGGGAGTTCGGTAAGTCCTGCGGCAAGCTCCTCGGCCGCCGAGTCAGTCACCGTTTCGGCCATCGATTCAGTCACCGATTCACTCTTCCCACTCGGCCCGGACCAGCTCTTCGTTGATCACCTGGTCGCCGGTCCACGAAACCTGCAGCACACCAAGCGGTTCTGACTGCTCGAATGCTACCGTTCGGGCCCGGTACAGCTCGAGCAGTGCCAGAAACCGGCCGACGATCTCGATGGGTTCGGAGCAGTCGGCGACCAATTCCGAGAACGACGCCCAGTGCCCCACACCGCGTCCCTCGAGGATCGCCAGCAGCCTCGCGGCCTGCTCCGGCACCGACACCCGCGACACATGCAAGTGATGGGTGGACACCACGGGCACCGGGCGCGGAGCGAAGGTCGCCGCGGCGATCTCGGCGAAACTCTGCGCGTCGACGCCGATCATTACCTCGGGCAGCAGGCCGGCGAACTGCTCCTCGAGGGCCACCGCGCGCGGATAGCTGCGCAGGGCGGCGGCTTCGAGTTCGGCGAACATCTCCGCGACGTGCTTGTACGCCCGGTATTGCAGCAGGCGAGCGAACAACAGGTCGCGCACCTCCAGCAGGGCGAGGTCCTCCTCGTCGGCCACCTCACCGGCCGGCAGCAACCGTGCGGCCTTGAGATCAAGCAGAGTCGCCGCGATCACCAGGAACGTCGTGGTCTCGTCGAGCTCCATCACCCGGCCGATCTCGCGGGTGTAGGCGATGAACTCGTCGGTCACCGTGTGCAGCGCCACCTCGGTGACATCGAGGCGATGAGCGAAGATCAGTTGCAGCAACAGGTCGAACGGACCCTCGAAGTTGCTCAGCGTGACGTGGAAACCCTTGTCGAGGATCTTCTCGGCGCCCATGCCGGGCGCGGCCGGTGCGCTCACTTGCCGAAACGGTCGATGACCTCGCGGGCCAACGCGCGATACGCCAGGGCGCCACCGGATTTCGGTGCCCACGACGTGATGGGCTCGCCTGCGACGCTGGTTTCGGGGAAGCGCACGGTGCGGGCGATGACGGTGTCGAACACCAGATCGCCGAACCGCTCCAACACCCGGGCCATCACCTCGCGGGCATTGACGGTGCGGTTGTCGAACCGGGTGACCAGAATTCCGCTGATCACCAACTTCGGGTTGAGCCGGTCGCGGACCTTGTCCACCGTGTCGGTGAGCAGGGCCAGCCCGCGCAACGAAAAGTACTCGCACTCGGTGGGGATGATCACGCCGTCAGAGCAGGCCAGCGCGTTGACGGTGAGTAGACCCAGCGAGGGTTGGCAGTCGATCAGCACGTAGTCGTAGCCCTCGAGCACCGGCCGCAGCGCGCGGCCGAGGGTCTGTTCGCGGCCGACCTCGTTGACCAGCTGGATCTCCGCGGCCGACAGGTCGATATTGCTGGGGATCAGATCCAGACCCTCGACCCGGGTGTTGATCAACACGTCATCGATTCCCACCCGCGGTTCGATCAGCAGGTTGTGCACCGTGTGGGCCAACTCGTAGTGCGGCACCCCGAGTCCGGCCGACAATGCACCCTGCGGATCCAGATCAACCAGCAGCACCTTGCGTCCGTACTCGGCCAGTGCCGCCCCGAGGTTGATGGTGGAGGTGGTCTTGCCCACCCCGCCCTTCTGATTGCACATCGAGATGACCACGGCCGGTCCGTGGCTGGTCTTGGGCTGCGGATCAGGGATGGCACGCGGTGGTCGGCCGGTGAGGCCCGGTGTGGCGTCGTCCTGTGCGTCGCTCACGCCGTTGCCCCCACGCCGGTCAGGATCAGAGGGGTTGGGACGCCGGGACATCTAGTCCGGGTTGGGTGCGAGGGCGGCGTGGCGAACATCGGCGCAAAGTCTAGCCACTCGGGTACGCCTACTGTGGCGGCATGGCGCTCAAAGTCCGCTTGCCCTTCCTTCGCTGGTCGGTCCTACGCCTGGCGGCGGGGGTCCGCAACATCACCCGGACCGGCCAGGTCGGCGACGGCCGCGAGGCCGCGGCGGTGGCCTACGTGCTGAGCCGGGCCCGGGCCGGTGACATCGACGACGTGATCGCCACCATCGACCGCTTCGCTTACCAGGAATCCATCCTGATCAACGTCGGCGACGAGAAGGGCCTGCTCCTTGATGCGGCGGTGCGCCGGTCACAGGCCACACTGGCGCTGGAGTTGGGCACCTACTGCGGCTACGGCGCGCTGCGGATCGCCCGCGCCGCCCCCCGGGCCCGGGTGGTCTCGGTGGAACTCGCCGACGCCAATGCCGCCAACGCCCGGCGAATCTGGGCCCACGCCGGCGTGGCTGATCGGATCACCTGCGTGGTCGGCACCATCGGCGACGGCGGTAGGACCTTGGACGCCCTGGCTCGTGATCACGGGTTGGCCCCCGGCGCGCTGGATTTCCTGTTCATCGACCACGACAAGGCCGCCTACCTGCCCGATCTGGGTCACATCCTCGACCGTGGCTGGCTGCACCGGGGCAGCATCGTCGTCGCCGACAACATCCTGATCCCCGGCGCACCGAAGTACCGGGCCCACCTGCGCGCCCAGCAGGGCACCACCTGGAACACCGTCGAGCACAGGACCCACGCGGAGTACACCGCAGTGCCCGACATGGTGCTGGAGTCGGAGTATTTGGGTTAGGCCCGGTATTTGGGTTAGGCCCGCGGGTGGGCGCCCGCCCACACCTCGCGCAGTGCGGTGACGGTGACCAGGGTGTAGATCTGGGTGGTCGTCACCGAGGCGTGGCCCAGCAGTTCCTGCACCACCCGGACGTCGGCGCCGCCGTCGAGCAGATGGGTGGCGAACGAGTGCCGCAGCGTGTGCGGGGAGACCGCGGTGGTGATTCCGGCCCGCTCGGCGGCGTCCTGCAACACCTGCCAGGCACTCTGACGGGACAGGCGGCCACCGCGGGCATTGAGGAAGATCGCTCCCCCGGGGGCAGGGGCACGGCGACCGGAGGAGGGTCCGGCACCATCGCGACCCGCCAGACCGGGCCGGCCCCGAACCAGATAGGCATCCATCGCCGCGATCGCCGGCCGGCCGATCGGCACCAGTCGCTGCTTGCCGCCCTTGCCGCGCAGCAACACCGACCGGGCGTGGGTGTCGACATCGTCAACGTCGAGGCCGACGGCTTCCGATATTCGGGCGCCGGTGGAGTACAGCATTTCCAGCAGTGCCCGGTTGCGCAGCGTCAGCGGTCCGTCGGTCGGCGCGTCGCCGCCGGCATCCGTCCAGCAGCGCCAACACCTCGTCAGACCCAGGCTTTTGGGCAGTCGGCGGCTCGGGCGATCGGCGTCATCGAGCATGGGATGCCGGTCGACAAGGCCCTCGGCCGAGGCGAACTTGTGCAGGCCGCGGACCGCGATCAGCGCCCGGGCCGCCGAGACCGCCGACAGTGGGGCCACGCCGGCGTCGGGATCTCCCCGGCGCAGGGCGACCAGGAAGTCGCTGACGTCGATCTCGGTGGCGTGGCGTAGGTCATCGACGCCGCGGCCGCCCAGGTGCCCGCCGTAGCGGCGAAGATCGCGGCGATAGGAACTGATGGTGTTGGCGGCCACGCCGCGCTCGATGGTGAGGTGATCGAGATAGCCCTGCAACTGCCCATCCAGCGCGGTGGTCGACACCGCCGTCACGGCCGTACCCCGCGAGCCGCGAAGGCATTCGGCCGGTCCAGCCACAGCGCATCGGTGCTTCGGGTCGGACGTCCGCCCACGACTGCGGCGTGCGCGGCCAGCACACCGGCCGCCGCGGTGGCGTTGACGATCACACCGGACAACACCTGCTCGACGGCGTCGTCGAGGGCCACCCGGTGCACCGTCAGGTCGGCCTCCTCGTGGACGGCCGGCGGCCGCCCGACCTCGCTCAGACCGCGTGCCAGGTACACCCGCACGGACTCGTCACAGAACCCCGGCGAGACCGCGACATCGATCAGCACCCGCCAATCCCGGGCCAGGAGTCCGGTCTCCTCCCGCAGTTCGCGCGCGGCGGCCACCTGCGGAGACTCCCCTGGCTCATCGAGCAGTCCGGCGGGTAGTTCCCACAGTCGCCGGTTCATGGCGTGCCGATACTGATAGACCAGCACCAACCGGTCGTCGTCGTCGACCGCCGCGACGGCAACGGCCCCGTAGTGCTCGACCACCTCACGAATGGCGTTGCCGCCGCCGGGCATCCGTACCTCATCGGCACGCAGGGCGAGAATCTTTCCGCGATAGACGGTGCGCGAAGAGATGGTGTCGAAACCGTGGTCAGCCACGGGCATGTTCGGCAACCGACTGCGCGGCGGCGTCGTCGGCGAGTTCTCGACCGTTGGCGTGATCGGGAATCTCTACCGGAAGTCGTTCGGCTGCCTTGTAATCGATCGCCGCGCCAACGAACGCGACGAACAGCGGATGCGGTCGGGTGGGTCGGCTCTTGAGTTCGGGGTGCGCCTGGGTGCCAACCAGGAAGGGATGCACCTCGCTCGGGTACTCGACGAACTCCACCAGGTGCCCATCCGGCGAGGTACCGCTGAACCGCAGACCGCTCTCGGCGATCCGATCGCGGTAGGAGTTATTCACCTCGTAGCGGTGGCGATGCCGTTCGGACACCGAGGTCAACTGATACGCCTGCGCCACAACGGATCCCGGCTCAAGTACTGCGGGATAGGCGCCCAATCGCATGGTGCCACCGAGATCGGCGGCGCCCGCGACGGCAGCACGCTGATCGGCCATCGTCGAAATCACCGGGTCGGGTGTGTCCGGGTCGAACTCCGCGGAGTTCGCCTGACTCAGTCCCACCGTCCGGGCCGCCTCGATCACGATGCACTGCAGTCCCAGGCATAGGCCCAGTAGCGGAAGCCCACGATGGCGGGCATAGCGGATGGCCCCGATCTTGCCCTCGATCCCGCGAATGCCGAATCCGCCCGGAATCAGCACCGCGTGGACGTCGGCGAGTGCGGTGGCCGCACCGGTGTCGGTCTCGCAGTCATCGGAGGCGACCCAGCGCATCTCGACCTTCGCGCGGTGGGCGAACCCACCGGCCCGCAACGCCTCGGTCACCGACAGGTAGGCGTCGGAAAGGTCGATGTATTTGCCCACCAGTGCGATTCGCACCGTCTCCTGCGGATCGTGAACCCGGCGCAAAAGATCGTCCCAGTTCGTCCAATCAACGTCCCGGAACGGCAGATTTAACCGCCGGACCACGTAGGCATCGAGTTTCTCCCGGTGCAACACCTTGGGAATGTCATAGATGGACGGTGCATCGGGGGTGGAGATCACGCCGTCGATGTCGACGTCGCACATCAGCGCGATCTTCTCCTTGAGTGCCTCGGGCACGTCGCGATCGCAACGCAGGATCAGCGCATCGGGGGTGATACCGATATTGCGCAGGGCGGCCACCGAGTGCTGGGTCGGCTTGGTCTTCAACTCGCCCGACGGCGCCAGAAACGGCACCAGCGAGACATGCAGGAAGAAACAATTCTCGCGGCCGACTTCGTGACGAACCTGGCGGGCGGCTTCCAGGAACGGCTGGGACTCGATGTCGCCGACGGTGCCACCGACCTCGGTGATGACCACATCAGGGCGGACGCCATCGGAGTCGGGTCGCGACATCTCCAGGATCCGGTTCTTGATCTCATCGGTGATGTGCGGGATCACCTGCACGGTGTCGCCAAGGTACTCGCCACGACGTTCCTTGGCGATGACGGTCGAATACACCTGCCCGGTGGTCACATTCGCCGAACCGGAGAGGTCGCGATCCAAAAAGCGCTCATAGTGGCCGACATCGAGGTCGGTCTCGGCGCCGTCCTCGGTGACGAACACCTCGCCGTGCTGGAACGGGTTCATCGTGCCCGGATCCACATTCAGGTACGGGTCGAGCTTCTGCATGGTCACCTGCAGTCCGCGGGCGGTCAGTAACTGCCCGAGACTGCTGGCGGTGAGACCCTTGCCGAGCGAGGAGACGACGCCGCCGGTGACGAAGATATGCCTGGTGGCGGCTTGCGGGTGCTTGCGCAATGCGGGCAAGAGCGACCTCCGTGACGACGGCGCAGGACTTTGGGTTAACCGGCCCCGAAGGCCCGGTTTGGGGCCTGCCGACCCACGGAAATTCACCCTAACACCGACGCCCACCCCGCCGCGCTGACACGCCCGTGAGCCTGGATTACTGCGGCACCGTCACCGACGCCGCACCGTCACCGGCGCCGTACCGACCCGACGGCGCCCCGGCAATCGCCGCCTGCAACGCCAGAACCGCGGTGATCCGGCCGGATTCGATGCCGATGTCGTCCACCGTGGTCACGACATCGGCCAACGATGCCTCGGCGCGCAGGACCGCGACCGCCGAGACACCGGTGGCGCAACCATCGCGACCGGCGAGCACCGTGCCGGACCCGTGCGGGGCCATCCCCGCGGCCAACCGGGCGACCGTCGCGCCCTCGTTACCGGCGTCGTCGGCCAGTCCGCCGCCGGTGATGATCACGCTTGTGTCGGCGGGCCCGAGGCGCCCGTCGTAGGTGAGGAAACCGGTGTCACGCAGCGCCGACAGCACGGTCTCGCGGTCGCTGTCGTTGACCGCAGTGATTTTCGGGTCGCGGTTGATCAGCAACGCGATCCCCAGCAGATCGCCAGCCTGGGAGCCCTGATCCATCAGGGCGGTGTTCAACCGGGTACCCGGCGGCAGGATAGGAGAGTTGACCACCGAACGCAGTTTCTCCGCGGAGTTGGCTTCGACGAACTCGGCGGTCAACGCGATCGTGCCGGTGACCGAACCACCCGCCTGACCGATCAGCCTCGCCATCGCGTCGACGTCGTCACCCTGGGCGTCCGGGGTGCGTAACAGCAACACCGACTTGCCGGCCAGCGCGTCGCGGACGACCCGTCCCGACATCTGGGCATCGAACTCGTTTGCCGCCGTCAGCTTTTCACTCAACCGGACGTTCTCGTCGGTCAGGGTATCGATCTGTTCCTGGAGGTCTCCCTTATCGCCGCGCAGTCCTGAGACCAGCGGACCCGAGAACACCACGGAACCCAGCACCAGACCTATTGCCAGAGCGACGAACACCGCCGCCAGCGAAGTCACCCGGTGACGAAGCGGTGCCACGCTATCTGATCCAGCTCTGCACCCACATGGAGAGCTGGTTCCAGTACGTGGTGATCCAGTCGATCACCACGGTGTCGGCGCGTGACACCCACAATGCGGCGATGACGGCGAGGAGTACCGCCAAAATCAGCAGTGCGATCGTGCCGCCGGAGATATGGTTGCGGTACAGCGTCGCAACGGCTTTCGCGTCGACCAGCTTGTCGCCCACCTTGAGCCGGGTCAGGAAGGTCGACGGGTTGCTCTGCACGCGGGTGCGGTCGAAGAACTCCTCGATGCTGGCCGACTGGCCGACCGTCACGATCAACGCGGCACCGTGGTGATCGACCAGCAGGAGCGCCAGGTCCGTCGCCGAACCGGCGGCCGGGAACGTCATCGCGCCGATACCCAGATCCTGGATGCGTTCCAATCCGTCGGCGTGACCGTCGGCGTCAGCGGGCAGCACTACCTGGGCGCCACACTTGAGTACCTCGGCACTCATCTGATCCGGGTTTCCGACGATGAGTTGCGGGCGATATCCCCCGGCGCGCAACAGATCGGCGCCGGCGCCCACCCCAACCAGCACCGGCTGGTACTCCTTGATGAACGGCTTGAGGGCCTTGAGGTCGTCCGCGGCGCCGGGGCCGTCGGCCACTACGACGACATGGCGACGATGAACCTCCACGTCGATCTCGGGGATACCGATCCCGTCGATCAGCAGCGGACTCTCGCCGCGGATGAACTCGATGGTGTTGCCGGCGAAGGCTTCGAGATGCGCGACGAGGCCGGTCTTGGCATCGAGCATCAGGTCCGCGATCTCCTCGTCGGTGCGTTCCACACCGTGTGCGAGGCGACGGTCACCGGCGTACACGCTGCCCTCGTGCAGTCGAACCTTGGCGCCGTCCTTGACCTTCTTGAACACCTCCGCACCGACGTTGTCGATGAGGGCGATGTTGTTGGCCACCAGGACCTCGGGGCCGAGATTGGGATAGCGACCCGAGATCGACGGCGAAGCGTTCACCACACCGGCGATACCGGCGTCGACGAGGGCGTCCGCGGTCACACGGTCCAGGTCGAGAATGTCGAGAACGACGATGTCGCCGGCGCCGACGCGACGCAACAGGCGGTCGGTGTCCCGATCCACCCGTGCGGTCCCGGTGACGCCCGGTCGTGCAGTGGCATTACGCGTGAGGAGCGCTGACATCTTCATGGCCTTGATTTTGTCTGCGGCGGGGCCCGGAGGCGGGTAGGCGCGCCGTAACTTCAGCCCCAGAAGTTACATTCCGTCACACACGTAACACGGCTAGAGCGGCGATTACGGACCGGACCGCTCCTGCTGCGCCGCGGTCAGCAGTTCCCGGGCATGGGCCCGCGCGGTGTCGGATTCCCCCAGGCCGGCCAGCATCCGCGCCAGTTCGACGACCCGGTCCTCGTCGTCCAGGCTCCGCACCTCGCTGGCCGCGCCACCGGAGGCGTCACCGCCGGCGTCGACAACCAGGTGGGTGTCGGCATACGCCGCCACCTGGGGAAGGTGGGTAACCACGATGACCTGGTGGGTACGCGCCAGACGCGCCAACCGGCGCCCGATCTGGACCGCGGCCCGACCACCCACGCCGGCGTCGATCTCGTCGAAAACCATGGTGGTGCCCGCCGTGGAGGTAGCCAGCACCACCTCGAGGGCAAGCATCACCCGGGACAGTTCGCCGCCGGAGGCGCTCTTGTTCAGGGGCAGCACCGACGAGGCGTCCGCGGGGCCGCGGTGCGCGGTGAAGCCGAACTCGACCGCATCGATCCCGTCGACGCCGGCGTGCACGAGTTCCCCTGCCGCTTCCCCCGTCGCCAACCGCAGTGGCGCGCTGTCGTCCGGTCGGGCGGGCATCGTGCGCACCGCGACCGTGAA
>JAGYKK010000038.1 GCA_018401645.1 Mycobacterium sp.
CCCATGTCGTCGTCGCCGAGGGTGCCATGGCCGACGTCGCCGATGTCGACGACGCCATCGGCGCCGCTCGATGTGCATTATCCGGGTGGGCGGCCGTCCCTATCCACCAGCGCGGCGCAGTGTTGGCCGCTGCCGCAGCAGTCGTCGAGCGCAACGCCGACGAATGGGGCCTGGAGTTGACTCTCGAGGAGGGTAAGACGAGGGCCGAAGGTATCGCCGAAGTACGCCGCGCGGCACAGATCCTGCGCTACTACGCCGCAGAGGGTGATCGGCAAGCCGGGGAGATCTTCGCTTCGCCGCGCGTGGGCGAGCGGATTCTGGTGACCCGCAAGCCGATCGGCGTGGTCGCGGCGATCACCCCGTTCAACTTCCCGATCGCCATTCCGGCCTGGAAGATCGCCCCGGCACTGGTGTACGGCAACACGGTGGTGTGGAAACCGGCGAGTTCGGTGCCCCTGCTCGCAGTTCGCCTCGCCGAGGCACTCAGCGACGCCGGTCTGCCGCCCGGCGTGCTGAACCTGATGATCGGCGACTCGACCGCGGGGGATCACTTGGTCAACCACGCGGGCGTCGATGCCATCACGTTCACCGGCTCAACCGGCGTGGGCCGACGGATCGCGGCGGCAGCGGCGGCTCGCGGGGTGCCGGTCCAGGCGGAGATGGGCGGCAAGAACGCCGCTGTTGTTCTCGACGACGCCGACTTCGATCTTGCTCTCGAGCAGGTCATGCTGGGCGCGTTTCGATCTTCCGGCCAGAAGTGCACGGCGACTTCACGATTGGTGCTCACCGAGGGGATCGCTGATGATTTCCTGGCGGCGCTGATCGCACGAGCCGATTCCCTTACCGTGGGCGATCCCAGCATCGAGGCAACCCAGATGGGTCCGGTCATCAGTTCATCAGCCCAGTCGAGCATCATCGCGGGTGTCGACACCGCCCGTGACCAGGGCGCTACCGTGCTCGCCGGCGGCGGGGGTTACAGCGACGGTGAACTCGCCCTCGGCCACTTCGTCGCCCCGACGATCGTGGAACTGACCACAACCGCCGACATTTGGACCGAGGAGCTGTTCGGACCGGTGCTGGCGGTGCGGCGCGCCGCGGACGCCGGTGAGGCCTTCGACCTAGCCAACGACAGCGAGTTCGGCCTCTCCGCAGCGGTTTTCACCCAGGACCTGACCCGGGCGTTGCAGGCCATCGACCGGGTCGACGTCGGGGTGCTGCATGTCAACTCCGAATCCGCGGGCGCGGACCCGCACGTACCGTTCGGGGGCGCCAAACGCAGCGGACTGGGCCCCAAGGAGCAGGGCGGTGCGGCGCGGGAGTTCTTCACCCACACCACCACCGTCTATCTGCGCGGCGGTACTCCGGGGCTCTGAGATCTCCGGTCACCAGAGATCAGTGCCCGGATCAGTGCTCACCCTCCATCAGGCGCGAGATGCGGGGCGCGATGACCCAGACCACCAACCCAACCCCTACCGCCGCAGTGCCGATGATCCCGAAGTCACCTTAGACTTCACCGGGTGAACGTCGCCGCGATCCACATCGCGCCGGGCAGTCGGCTGCCCACGCGTCCGGTTGGTTCCGTGGACGCCGAGGCAGGCAAAGGCCTCATCGGGGATCGCTATCACGGCAGCCGGCGCCGCCAGGTGACCCTGCAATCCCAGGAAGCCCTGGACCTGGCCGCGGCCGACCTCGGACACGGTTTCGACTGCAGCGCAACCCGTCGCAACATCACCGTTGACAGCGGCGAGATCCCATCTGCACCGGGTACCCGCCTGCGGATCGGCGCGGTGGACTTCGAGGTGGTGAGGGTCGCGGCACCCTGTCGCCTGCTGGACGACTGGATCGGCCCGGGCGCGATGGCCGCGCTGCGGGGCCGTGCGGGTTCGGCGCTGCTGGTCCTGAGTTCGGGCACGATCCGGGTCGGCGACCCCGTGGAGATCACCCCGGACGGCCGGTCGCCAACGCTCGGTCCCGTGCTTGGATGAACCGCATGACCAGTGCCGTCGACACCGCAACGGAGTCACCCGGGCTAGCCCGTACCGGTAGCACGTACTACCCGATGTTGGTCGCCGCGTTCACCACACTGGTCATCATCGCCAACGTGGCCGCCACAAAGGGCGTGGCCTTCGGCCCGATCATCACCGACGGCGGCTTCATCGTCTTCCCGCTCACCTACATCATCGGCGACATCCTCGCGGAGATCTACGGTTTCAAGGCGGCTCGGCGGGCCATAATCCTCGGCTTCGCCCTGAACGCGCTTGCGGCTGCTGTCCTCTGGGTGACCGTCTACCTTCCGGCTGCAGACTTCTACCCTAATCAGGAGCACCTCGCAAACGTTGTCGGTGCCTACACCCAGCTGATCATCGCGGGCCTCGCCGGATTCCTCGTCGGACAGACGATCAACGCCTGGGCCGTTGTCAAAATCAAGGAACGCACCCGAGAGAAACACCTCTGGGCCCGCCTGATCGGTTCTACTTTCGCCGGTCAACTCGGTGACACACTGGTCTTTTGCGCCATCGCAGCGCCCGCGATCGGGATCACAACCGTCTCCGACTTTCTCACCTACGCCGCGCTCGGCTGGGCCTACAAGACCGTGGTCGAGATTGCGCTGCTGCCACTGACCTACGCGGTGATCGCCTACATCAAACGTCGCGAACCCACCTACTCCGCCCTGATGTGATGCCGGCGCCGACGATCCGCGACTACGGCGATCGGGCGCTGTTGCTCGAATGCGGCTCCACCGACGAGGTTCTCACGCTCTGTGAGTCGCTGCGGCAGGCCGACCTGCCCGAGATCACCGACGTCGTTCCGGGCGCGCGCACTGTACTGGTGACCCTCGCCGACGGTGGGAGCCAAGCGGCTGTCCGCGACCGACTCGCCACCATCCCGGTGCTCGCGCTAAAGACACCCGGTCTTACTCAGGTCGAGGTGGTGATCGACACGGTGTACGACGGTGTCGATCTCGCCGAGGTGGCTGAACAGCTTCGGATGGCTGCCGACGAGGTGGTCCGAGCACACACCGCGACACCGTGGCGGGTCGCATTCGGCGGATTCGCACCGGGTTTCGCCTACCTGGTGGGGGGCGACCCCCGCCTCATAGTCCCCCGCCGGATCGAGCCACGAACCCGGGTTCCGGCCGGTTCAGTCGCGTTGGGCGGTGAGTTCAGCGGGATCTACCCGCGCGAGTCACCGGGGGGGTGGCACCTCATCGGCCGGACCGCGGCGGTGCTGTGGGACATCGGTCGTCCGCAGCCGGCCCTGCTGTCGCCGGGAACGGTTGTCCGATTCCGCGACGAGGGACTGCCGTGATCACGCTGGAGGTGCTGCGCACTGGGCCGCAGGCTCTGATCGAGGACCTCGGCCGACCCGGGCTGGCAGCGGTGGGAGTATGCCGGTCCGGAGCGGCCGACCGGCGCTCCCATGGGTTGGCCAACCGGCTACTGGCCAATCCGGACGCAGCAGCGACGATCGAGATCACCGCGGGCGGATTCGCTGCACGGGTGCACGGCGGTGCGGTCGATGTCGCAGTCACCGGGGCCGACGCAGACCCGGCCGCCGACGGTATTCCCATCGGCATCAATAGCGTTCGCCACCTACTGGCGGGTCAGGTGATCGCGCTCGGCGCGCCACGTTCGGGATTGCGCAGCTATCTCGCCGTTCGGGGCGGCATCGACGTGGCACCCGTCCTTGACTCGCGCAGTTACGACACGATGTCGGGAATCGGGCCACTCCCGCTGCGGCCGGGGGACCTGCTCCCGGTAGGAAGTCCCGCCGCGGCTTTCTCGGCGGTGGAACAGGCACCGGTCGCTGCGTTCCCCGCCGGAACGCTGCATCTGACCGTGACCCTGGGGCCACGGAACGACTGGTTCGTCGATCCCGACGCACTGGTGCGAACCGGGTGGATCACGTCCGACCGAAGCGACCGGGTGGGGGTGCGCCTGGAGGGCCCGGCTCTGGAATGGCAGTGGCCGGATCGCCAACTGCCCAGCGAAGGCACCACCCGCGGCGCAATCCAGGTCCCCCCGAGCGGCCGGCCGGTGATCCTCGGTCCGGACCATCCCGTTACCGGGGGCTACCCCGTGATCGGGGTGGTCACCGACACCGACACCGACAGACTCGCGCAGGTTCGGCCCGGCCAGTCGGTCCGTCTGCACTGGAGCCGGGCGGGAAAGGGCATCCGAAAGTGACGGGTCTCACGTCGGATTTTCTGCCTGACTACCATGAACGGTAATAGTGTGATTCTAGACACTCTCGAGGAGTCCCGATGTCCAAGGCCGCCGAACTCGCCGAACTGCAACAGCACGTCTCAAATCTGCGCCGATGCGTTCGGACCCTGCAGAACCGCTTCGGTGACGCCCCGGGGATGCGCCGGGTTGTCCTCGACGCTGAACGAATCCTCAATGACCTGGAGCTTCTCGAGGTCGACGCCGGTGAACTCGAACTGATCTCGCATACCGCGGAGGCGTCCGGGGAGAAGATCCAGGTCCCCGACACCCCCTACGATCGGGAGTTCTGGCGCGATGTCGACGACGAGGGTGTGGGCGGGCACAACAGGCGCTAACCCGCCGCTAAACGGGTGCGATCACGCCGGTGTAGCCTGCCCCCAACATCCGAAGGGAAACACTGCAGATGAGCGTACCCACGGCCGATCGGCGTGGAACCGGCGTTTTCTCGCCCGGCCGGGCCGAGATCCCGCAGAAGACGCTGCGCACCGACAACTGGTTGAAGTCGCCCATCCTCACCAACCTCGGATTCGCGGCGTTCGTGATCTACGCGACGGTTCGGGCATTCCAGCAGAACCACTTCTTCGTGGAGAAGTACCACTACCTGACCCCGTTCTACTCGCCGTGTGTCAGCACGGGATGCGGCAAGGCCAGTGGTTTCTGGCCCCAGGTCCTTCCCGACGTGTGGTGGCTTCCGTACGCGGCGCTGTCCCTGCCTTTCCTGCTGATGTTCCGGCTCACCTGTTATTACTACCGCGGTGCTTACTACCGTTCGGTCTGGCAGTCGCCGACCGCCTGCGGCGTTGCCGAACCGCACGCGCGGTACACCGGGGAAACCCGCTTTCCGCTGATCATCCAGAACACCCACCGGTATTTCTTCTACGTCGCCGTCGTCCTCTCGGTCATCAACAGCTACGACGCGATCGCCGCCTTCCGCTCCCCGTCGGGCTTCGGATTCGGCTTGGGGAACATCGTCCTGCTGGTCAACGTGATCATGCTGTGGTTTTACACGCTGTCCTGCCATTCCTGCCGCCACGTGACGGGCGGGCGCCTCAAGCACTTTTCCAAACACCCGGTGCGGTATTGGATCTGGACTCAGGTCAGCAGACTCAACACCCGGCACAAGCTTTACGCGTGGATCACCCTGGGCACCCTGATGTTCACCGACTTCTACGTCATGCTGGTGGCCAGTGGCACCATCAGCGACCTCCGATTCATCGGCTGACAGAGCTTTTCAATCCCGGTCCCAGAAACCCTATCCAGGTCCCAGAAACCACGGCGCAAGCGAGGTCCAATGACTCAATCTGATTCCCAGCGAACCGAATTCGACGCGCCGGGCGACTCGGCGGAGATCGAACGGCACTCCTACGATGTCGTCGTGATCGGCGCCGGCGGCTCGGGTCTGCGGGCAGTCATCGAAGCGCGGCAGCGCGGCCTGCGGGTCGCGGTGGTGAGCAAGTCGTTGTTCGGCAAGGCCCACACGGTGATGGCCGAAGGCGGTTGCGCCGCGGCGATGGGCAACGCCAATTCCAAGGACAGTTGGCAGGTGCACTTCGCCGACACCATGCGCGGCGGAAAGTTCCTGAACAACTGGCGGATGGCCGAACTTCACGCACAGGAGTCCGCTGAACGGGTCTGGGAACTGGAAACCTACGGCGCGCTCTTCGACCGGACCAAAGATGGCCGGATCAGTCAGCGCAACTTCGGTGGCCACACCTACCCGCGCCTGGCTCATGTCGGTGACCGGACCGGCTTGGAGATCATCCGCACGCTGCAGCAAAAGATCGTCTCGCTACAGCAGGAGGACAAGGCCGAACTCGGCGACTACGAGGCCCGCATCAAGGTCTTCGCTGAGTGCTCGATCACCGAACTGATCCTGGATCGCAGTGGCGAGGACAATCGGGTCGCCGGAGCGTTCGGCTACTGGCGGGAAACCGGAAAATTCATTCTCTTCGAGGCGCCGGCGGTAGTGCTCGCCACCGGCGGCATCGGAAAGTCGTTCAAGGTGTCGTCGAACTCCTGGGAATACAGCGGCGACGGACATGCTCTTGCGTTGCGCGCCGGATCGTCCCTGATCAACATGGAGTTCGTCCAGTTCCACCCGACCGGGATGGTCTGGCCGCTGTCGGTGAAGGGCATCCTGGTCACCGAGGGTGTCCGCGGCGACGGCGGTGTGCTCAAGAACGCCAACGGCGAGCGGTTCATGTTCAACTACATCCCGCCGGTGTTCAAGGGGCAGTACGCGGAGACCGAAGCCGAGGCTGATCAGTGGTTGGTGGATAATGACTCTGCTCGTCGCACGCCGGACCTGCTGCCCCGCGACGAGGTCTCGCGTGCCATCAATGCCGAGGTCAAGGCGGGTCGCGGGAGTCCGCACGGGGGGGTCTACCTCGACATCGCCTCGCGGATGCCGGCCGAGGAGATCAAGCGCCGACTGCCGTCGATGTACCACCAGTTCATCGAACTAGCCGAGGTCGACATCACCACCGAACCCATGGAAGTCGGGCCCACGTGCCACTACGTGATGGGCGGCATCGAGGTGGACCCGGATACCGGCGCCGCCGCCACGCTCGGACTCTTCGCGGCAGGCGAGTGTTCGGGCGGGATGCACGGATCCAACCGACTCGGCGGTAACTCGCTGTCCGATCTGTTGGTGTTCGGCCGTCGGGCCGGACTCGGTGCCGCGGACTACGTTCGCGCGCTCTCGATCCGGCCTTCGGTGACACAGGAGGCGTTAAACAGCGCTGCCGCACTGGCACTGGCGCCCTTCACCGGTCCGCAGGGTCAGGCCAAGCCGGAAAATCCCTACGCCCTGCACGCCGAACTGCAGCAGACCATGAACGATCTGGTCGGCATCATCCGGACCGGCTCAGAGATCGAGGACGCCCTGAGCAAGATCGAGGAGTACAAAGTCCGCTTCCGCAATATCGAGTCCGAAGGCGGGCGGGCGTTCAACCCCGGCTGGCACCTCGCCCTCGACATGCGCAACATGCTCCTGGTCAGCGAATGCGTAGCCAAGGCCTCACTGGCCCGCACCGAGAGCCGGGGCGGCCACACCCGCGACGACCACCCGAAGATGGATTCGCAGTGGCGGCGCACCCTGCTGGTGTGCAGCACGTCCGATGACCGCACGTCAGACGACGCCGTGGTGCCCGAGGTGAGCGTGACGAAGCAGCAGCAGCCCCCGATGCGGGAGGATCTGCTGGCCCAGTTCGACATCGAGGAACTCGGCAAGTACTACACCGACGAGGAACTCGCGGCACACCCGGGACGAATGGAGGAGCGTCGATGACCTACCTGGCGAAACTGAAGGTGTGGCGCGGCAATGACGACGGCGGCGAGCTGCGCGACTTCGCCGTCGACGTCAACGACGGCGAGGTCGTCCTTGATGTCATTCATCGTCTGCAGGCCGAGCAGGCCCCCGACCTTGCGGTGCGATGGAACTGCAAGGCCGGAAAATGCGGATCCTGTTCGGCCGAGATCAACGGGCGGCCGCGGCTGCTGTGCATGACGCGGATGTCGACCTTCGACGAGGCCGAGACGATCAGCATCACGCCGTTGCGGGCCTTCCCGGTGATCCGGGACCTGGTCACGGACGTGTCGTTCAATTACGAGAAGGCCCGCGAAATACCGGCATTCGCCCCTCCGAAGGATCTGCAGCCCGGCGAGTACCGGATGGAACAGATCGACGTGGAGCGCTCTCAGGAGTTCCGCAAATGCATCGAGTGTTTCCTGTGTCAGGACGTCTGCCACGTGGTGCGCGACCACGAGGAGAACAAGAAGTCCTTCGCCGGCCCCCGTTTCCTCATGCGGACCGCCGAGTTGGACATGCACCCACTGGACACCCTGGACCGCCAGGAGATGGCCCAGGAAGATTTAGGGCTGGGGTACTGCAACATCACCAAGTGCTGCACCGAGGTCTGCCCAGAGCACATCAAGATCACCGACAACGCCATCATCCCGATGAAGGAACGCGTCGCTGACCGCAAGTACGACCCGGTCGTCTGGTTGGGAAACATCCTCTTCAAGCGCAAGTAACAGCGCTAGCCACTCAATCGCCGGAACGCGCTGCGGTGGAACACGATCGGTGCCACATCCGGATGAACCCGGACATCTCTAATGCGCAAGATCACGATGGTGTGATCACCGGCGGGCACCCGGTGCTCGATCTCACTCTCCAGCCACATGCAGGTGCCTCTGACGAAGACCGCACCGGTCGGCGACGACTCCGTTTCCAATCCGGCGAAACGGTCACCGCTTTTGGCTGCCAGGGCGCGTACAGCCTGGTCATGGCCCTCAGCGAGGACGCTGATTCCCAGCGCCGGCAGTTTCTCAAGCTTTGGCCAGGTCGATGAGGTGTTCTGAACGCAAAACGACACCAGTGGCGGGTCCAGCGAGACCGGCACAAACGTACTGACGGCCATACCCAACCGCTCGCCCGCCGACTCGGCGGCAATCGCGATTACACCGGTCGGGAAGTGGCCGAATGCCGCCCGTAGCGTGCCCGGATTCAGCTCTGTCTCTCTCATGGCCTCCACCATCCTCACACCACACGCCCCGGCCCTGCCATGGGGACGGTCCGACAGATTCCACTCGCTGGAGGTACTGCAGAGAATTTAGTCACAGTGAGTTTGCACGGGAAACTTCGGGCGGTATAGTCAAAAGTGTTACTGGTGGGTAACTTGAGCTAAGTACCCAACCCTGAAGTGGCGTTCTCATGAGGAGGAATAATGGGCCACTACAAGAGCAATGTGCGCGATCAAGTTTTCAACCTGTTCGAGGTATTCGGCCTGGATACGGCCCTCGGCGCGGGCGCCTACAGCGACCTCGATGCCGATACCGCCACCGAGATGCTCGGCGAGATGGCCCGGCTGTGCGAGGGGCCGGTCGGAGAGTCGTTCGCCTACGGTGACCGCAATCCGCCGACATTTGACCCCGCGACGCACACCGTGACGCTGCCCGAGCCCTTCCAGGCGTCGATTCGCGCCTTCATCGACGGCGGCTGGGACCGAGTCGGAGTCCTCGAGGAACTCGGCGGCGTACCGGTTCCGAAGGCCCTGCTGTGGGCGCTGCACGAGCACGTCCTCGGCGCCAACCCGGCAGTCTGGATGTACGCCGGCGGCGCGGGCTTCGCGCAGATCTTCTACAACCTGGGCACCGAAGAGCAGCAGAAGTGGGCCGTGAACGCCGCAGAGCGCGGTTGGGGCTCGACCATGGTGCTGACCGAGCCGGACGCCGGTTCCGACGTCGGCGCGGGCCGAACCAAGGCCGTCAAACAAGACGACGGCTCGTGGCATCTGGACGGGGTGAAACGGTTCATTACCTCCGCCGACTCTGGCGACATGTTCGAGAACATCCTGCACCTGGTGCTGGCCCGCCCCGAGGGCGCCGGCCCGGGCACGAAGGGGCTCTCGCTATTCGTCGTTCCGAAGTTCCTGTTCGACTTCACCACCGGTGAACCGGGCGAGCGCAACGGCGCCTTCGTCACCAACGTCGAACACAAGATGGGCCTGAAGGTCTCGGCCACCTGTGAGTTAACGTTAGGCCAGCACGGCGTGCCCGCCAAGGGTTGGCTGGTCGGCGAGGTCCACGACGGCATCGCGCAGATGTTCGAGGTGATCGAGCAGGCCCGGATGATGGTGGGCACCAAGGCAATCGCCACCTTGTCGACCGGCTATCTCAACGCGCTCGACTACGCCAAGACCCGCGTGCAGGGTGCCGACCTGACACAAATGACCGACAAGGCCGCTCCCCGGGTGACCATTACGCATCACCCGGACGTGCGCCGCAGCCTGATGACTCAGAAGGCCTACGCCGAAGGCCTGCGGGCGCTGTATCTCTACACGGCAACCTTCCAGGACAAGGCAGTAGCCAAGGCGGTCCAGGGTGTGGAACCTGACCTGGCGGCCAAGGTCAACGACCTGCTGCTGCCGATCGTCAAGGGCGTCGGCTCCGAACAGGCCTACGCCAAGCTCACCGAAAGTCTGCAGACCTTCGGCGGATCGGGCTTCCTGCAGGACTACCCGGTCGAGCAGTACATCCGCGATGCGAAGATCGACTCGCTGTACGAGGGCACCACAGCAATTCAGGCCCAAGACTTCTTCTTCCGCAAGATCATTCGCGACAAGGGTGTGGCACTGGCTTTCGTGGCCGGCCAGATCGAGGAGTTCGTCACCAACGAGTCCGGCAACGGACGCCTCAAGACCGAACGCGCATTACTGGCCAAGGCCCTCGAGGACGTCCAGGGCATGGCGGCGGCGCTGACCGGTTACCTGATGGCCGCGCAGGAGGACACCAAGAGCATCTACAAGGTGGGCCTCGGATCGGTGCGCTTCCTGATGAGCGTCGGCGACCTGATGATCGGCTGGTTGCTGCTACGGCAGTCCGCGACAGCCATCGCGGCCCTCGATGCCGGCGACGTCGCGGCCGACCGGCATTTCTACGAGGGCAAGATCGCGGTCGGTTCGTTCTTCGCCAAGAACTTCCTGCCCCTGCTCAGCGGCGTACGACAAGTCGTCGAAACGGTGGACAACGAAGTCATGGAACTCGACGAGGCGGCCTTCTAAACACCCGCGCAACGATGGCCCCGGGACTGCGGTCCCGGGGCCATCGCGCTGTCGGGGT
Source organism: Mycobacterium sp. (assembly GCA_018401645.1). Classification (GTDB taxonomy): domain Bacteria; phylum Actinomycetota; class Actinomycetes; order Mycobacteriales; family Mycobacteriaceae; genus Mycobacterium. Next base: position 10,848 of record JAGYKK010000038.1, read on the forward strand.
GCTTCGCTGAAACTACCCGGCCGCGATTACTTCGGCCCCATTCAACACCGGAGATGCATCACCTGGTCAGGACCCGTTGTGGGCCCTACACGGTCATTTATTTGCTACGGTCGCAGTCGTGGTGGTGCCGGAGTTCAAGAGAGCCATCAGCGGCAGTCGTGGTCCATTGGCGAGTTTCGTTGGACCGTTCACCAAGACCGGCGGCTTCTATGCCCGCTCGTGGCGGTCCTACCTCGGGGGCGACAACGGCGATCTGCCACTGGCCCGGCCCACCCTGTCGCTGGCGAGTCACGCCCTGCGCGATGAACTCGTGCTGGTGGGCCTGCTGTGGCGTCGCCCGGTCAGTGATCCCGCCGACCATGGGTTGATCAACGACGAGGTTCGTGAGGCGACCGACTTCTACGGTAAGAAGGGTTGGCTCGCCAAGCCACAGGGCTTCTTCCCGGCCCCGCCGGCACCGACTGATGTCGAGATCCGCTCATTCACCGTTCGCGGCCGCACCCACGAGCGGATCTCATTCGACAGCGCCTACGCGCCGCACCGTGGCGAACCCGGTGCCGAGCGCTGGATGAGTTACACCAGCAACCAACGGATGTACGCAATGATGTTGCGCCACAAAGAACCCCGGCCCTGGCTGGTGTGCGTGCACGGAACCGAGATGGGTCGGGCCGGACTTGATCTGAGGATTTTCCGGGCCCGGCATCTGCACGAGGACCTCGGCCTCAACGTCATCCTGCCAGTGCTTCCCCTGCACGGACCGCGGGCCAAAGGGCTGCCCAGGAATGCGGTGTTCCCCGGCGAGAACATGATGGACGACTTCCACGGCACGGCGCAGGCCGTGTGGGACATCCGGCGGATCATGGCCTGGATCCGGGCCGAGCAACCCGGCGCCAGGATCGGCCTGAACGGAATCTCCATCGGCGGTTACGTCTGCGCCCTGGTGGCCAGCCTCGATAACGACCTGACCTGCGCCATCCTCGGGGTTCCCCCGGCCGATCTGATCGAACTGTTGGGCCGACACTCCGGACTGTCCGCCAACGACCCGCGCCGGGAAACCCTCGAACTGGCCCGGCCGATCGGGCAAATGGTTTCACCGCTGTCGATGCAACCCAAGGTGCCGGCGCGAGGGCGGTTCATCTACGCCGGCGTCGCCGACCGCATCGTGCACCCCCGCAAGCAGGTGCTGGCCCTCTGGGAGCACTGGGGCAAGCCGGACATCGGCTGGTATCACGGCGGGCATACCGGATTCTTCGAAGCGCGGCCGGTCCAGCGCTATATCGACGCCGCCGTCGTCCAGTCCGGACTCGTCGACTCCGCCGGGTACGGATCCGGCGATGACAAACCGAAAAAGAGGTAGTCGCCTCACGCCTCCAGGATGGCCGTCACGCCCTGTCCACCCGCGGCGCAGATCGAGATCAACCCACGCACCGGTTTGGATGTCTGGGCCTTCTTCTCGGCGAGTTGCTTGGCCAACTGGGCCACGATCCTGGCGCCGGTGGCCGCGAACGGATGACCGGTGGCCAATGATGAGCCGTTGACATTCAACCTACTGCGGTCGATGGCGCCCAATTCGGTATCCAGGCCGAGCCGTCGCGTGCAGTACTCCCGCGACTCCCAAGCGGCGAGATGCGCCAGTACCACCGAGGCGAAGGCCTCGTGGATCTCGTAGAAGTCGAAGTCGCCCAGGCGAAGTCCGTTGCGGGCCAGCAACCGCGGTACCGCGTAGGTCGGTGCCATCAGCAGACCATCGGCACCGTTGACGTAGTCCACCGCAGCGGTCTCGGAGTCGACGAAGAAGGCGAGCGGGGTCAGCGAGTGCGCCTTTGCCCAACCCTCGCTGGACAGCAGTGCCACCGAGGCGCCGTCGGTCAGCGGGGTGGAGTTTCCGGCGGTCATGGTCGCGTCGCCGGCCCGCACCCCGAACACCGGGCGGAGCCTCGCCAGGGCCGCCGCGGTGGAGTCGGGCCGCAGATTGTCGTCGCGGTAAAGACCGAGGAATCCGGTCACGAGGTCGTCGAAGAATCCGCGGTCGTAGGCCGCGGCCGCGTTGCGATGGCTGGCCGCGGCCAACTCATCTTGGTCGAGACGCTTGATGCCCATCTGCTTGGCGGTGATCGCGGCGTGTTCACCCATGGATAGACCGGTACGCGGTTCACCGTTGGTGGGAATCTCCACGCCCAGGGCACCCGGCAGCCGCCCGGCCAACTTCACCCGATCGAAGGTCGACCGCGACCTGCGCAGCGCCAGTAACGAACGGCGCAGTTCCTCGCCCAGTCCGATCGGGGCATCCGAGGTGGTGTCCACGCCGCCGGCGGCGGCGACCTCGTAGCGGCCGGCCGCGATGCCGTCTGCCGCGGAGATGGTGGCCTGCAGACCGGTTCCGCAGGCCTGCTGCAGATCGAACGCCGGCGTGTAGGCGGACAGTGGGCTGCCCAGAACGCATTCCCGCATCAGGTTGAAGTCGCGGCTGTGCTTGAGGACGGCGCCGCCGATCACCGCGTCCAAGCGTTCACCCGCCAGTCCGAACCGGTCGGCCAGACCGGCCAGCGCGGCGGTGAACATGTCCTGATTCGACGCCTCGGCATAGGCGCCGTCAGAACGGGCGAACGGAATGCGATTGCCGCCCAGGACGGCGACCCTGCGACGTGTCGTTGTGGCCACGCTGGGCAAGACTAGACCCGTCAGCGGGGTGCGCGACGTTCTTACTCCGGAGTAAGTTTATGCTCATGGCTTCGGACCTCGTCTCCCAGGTGATCGCGTCCGCACCGGGGTCTTTTCTGGCCAGACGGTTCGGCCTGCCGGCGCCCGAGGTTCTGCGCCGGTACCGGCCCGCCGACCCGGCGCTGGCAGGTCCGCTACTGATCGGTGGCACGGGAAGGATGGCCGAACCGCTGCGAGTCGCCCTCGCCGACGACTACGACCTTGTGGGAAACAACCTCGGCGGGCGGTGGGCGGACACTTTCGGCGGCCTGATCTTCGACGCCACCGGCATCACCAACCCGGGCGGCCTACGCCACCTTTTCGAGTTCTTCTCGCCACTGCTGCGCAACCTGGGGCCGTGCGCCCGGGTCGTCGTGGTGGGCAGCACCCCCGGTGAGGTGGCTGATGCGAGTGAGCGGATCGCCCAACGGGCCCTGGAGGGCTTCACCCGTTCCCTGGCCAAGGAGATGCGAACCGGGGCGACCGTCGCTTTGGTCTACCTCTCCCCCGCCGCAGGATCGTCAGCCTCCGGTGCCGAATCGACGATGCGGTTCATCCTGTCGGCCAAGTCGGCCTACGTCGACGGCCAGGTGTTCCACGTCGGGGCCGAGGACGCTCCGATTCCCGCGGACTGGAACGCCCCATTGGCCGCAACGGTGGGGATCGTGACGGGCGCGGCCCGGGGGATCGGGGCCACCATCGCCGACGTTCTCGCCCGCGATGGCGCCCGCGTCGTGGCGATCGACGTCGAACAGGCCGGTGACGCGCTGACCGAAACCGCACACCGGGTCGGCGGCACCGCCCTGGCGCTGGATGTCACCGCGCCGGACGCCGTTGAGAAGATCGCCGCCCACCTGGCAGAACATCACGGCGGCCGGGCGGACATCCTGGTCAATAACGCCGGGATCACCCGCGATAAGTTGCTCGCCAACATGAATGACGACCAATGGGATGCGGTGCTCGCTGTCAACTTACTTGCCCCGCTTGCCCTTACCGAAGGTCTTGTGGCAAACGGCTCGATCGGCGCCGGTGGCAGGGTGATCGGACTGTCCTCGATGGCAGGGATCGCGGGCAATCGTGGCCAGACGAACTACGCCACCTCCAAGGCCGGCATGATCGGGCTCACCGAGGCCCTCGCGCCGGTACTGGCCACCAAGGGCATCACGATCAATGTCGTCGCGCCCGGCTTCATCGAGACCGCGATGACTGCGGCGATCCCGCTGGCCACCCGCGAGGTCGGCCGCAGACTCAACTCGCTATACCAGGGCGGTGAACCCATCGACGTAGCCGAGACCGTCGCCTATTTCGCAAGTCCTGCGTCGAGTGCGATCACCGGCAACATCATTCGGGTGTGCGGCCAGGCGATGTTGGGAGCCTGATGGCGCTGAACGGCCTTGTGCGCGCCGCCCTGGGTTCACTGCCGCTCGTACGCCGCGGAGATCGGCTGCCGGACAGGACGCTCATCGTCGACGACGTCGCGATCGACCGGTCTAACGTCGCCGCCTACGCCACGATCACCGGCTTGCGCTACGGGGACACCGTGCCGCTCACCTATCCGTTCGTGCTGACCTATCCAACGGTGATGGAGTTGGTCACTGGTTTCGACTTCCCGTTCGCGGCCGTCGGCGCGGTGCACATCAAGAACGTGATCACCCGGTACCGGCCGATTGCGGTTACCGACACGGTTGGCATCAGTGCCCGTGCCGATAACCTCCGCGAGCATCGCAGGGGTCTGCTGGTGGACATCGTGAGCCAGGTGTCCGTCGGCAACGAACCTGCCTGGGATCAGGTCACCACCTTCCTGCACCAGCAGCACACGAGCCTGTCCGATACACCCGGGCCGGATCCGCCGAAGGCACCGAAGTTACCGCCGCCCAATGCCATTCTGCGAATCACGCCGCAGCGGATCCGGCGCTACGCCTCGATCGGCGCCGACCACAACCCGATCCACACCAGCCTGTTGGGGGCCAAACTGTTTGGTTTCCCAAAGCCGATTGCCCACGGGATGTTCAGTGCCGCCGCTGTTCTGACCAATGTGGAAGGGCACCTTCCCGACTCTGTCAGCTACACGGTCAAGTTCGGCAAGCCGGTGTTCCTCCCAGCCAGCCTCAGCCTCTACGTCGACAGGGTGGAGCAGGGGTGGAACATCGCGCTGCGCGATACGGCCAAGGGCTACCCACACCTCACCGGGTCGGTGCGGGAGAACCCTTGAGTCCGCGCCAGAACAGGTTTATCAACAGCGCGGCGGCCTCCTCGACGTCGGCGTCACCCATACTGACCCGGGTTGCGACGGCCTCACCGGCGCCGACCAGAGCCACCGACATCATATGAAAGTCGTTATCGGGATCGGGATTTCGGGTTCCGGTCTCCAACAATCGGGCTACCAGGTCGATGATCTTCTCCCGACCCTCGCGGATGGTGTTGGCGAATGCCTGGGAACTGGTGGCCTGGGAGTAAAGAACGATCCACGACGCCCGGTTGGCATCGATGTAGTGCAGGACCGAACCGATGGTCCGCCGCAGCAATTCGTGCGGGCTCTGCTTGAGGTCGATGTCGGCGCGGATCGTCTCGACGAAGCGGCTCAGTTCGCGGCTCAGGCAGGCACCGAACAGTTCCTCCTTGGACCGGTAGTACAGGTAGAGCATCGGCTTGGAGATCTCGGCCGCCGCGGCGATGGCGTCCATCGACGTCTCGTGGTAGCCGTTGGCGGAAAACATCTGCAGGGCCGCATCGAGCATCTGCTGCTCGCGGACCGCGCGAGGCAGTCGCTTGGTACCACCGGCCCCACCGGCCATAGGTTTACCCGCCGCAGCGAGCGCTGGGACCCTTGATCCCGGCCATCCGCAGAATCGAACCCTCGACGGCCGGCATGGCCAGTTCGCCGCCGTCGACCGCACTCTCCAGCCGGTCGAGAACCGCGGGCACCTCGTCGGTGGTGATCCACAGCGCCACGTCGCTACCGGCCTGCAGGGCGCGAAGCACCGCTTCGGCCACCCCGAAACGCGATGAGACGGCGGCCATCGACGAGAGGTCATCGCTGAACACCGGGCCATTGAACCCCGGCCCACCGTAACCGCCGCTGCGCAGTAGGTTCACCGCCGCGGCGCTGAGACTGGCCGGCATGTTTCCGGTCAGGCCGGGCACCTCGAGGTGGCCCATCATCACCGCAACCGGACCCTCGGCGACCAACGTCCGGTAGGGCACCAGGTCGCTTTCTATCAATTCATCCAGTGGCGGAGTGGTCACCACTCCGGCGGTATGAGAATCACCGGAACCGGAGCCATGGCCGGGGAAATGCTTGAGGACCGGCAGCAGGCCGGCGTCGCGGAGTCCGCGGGCGAAGGCGCCGGCGTAGGTGGTCACGGTGGCCGGGTCATTAGAGAACGACCGATCGCCGATCACGGTGTTGGCGCCTTGGTCGGAGACATCGACGACGGGCGCGAAGTCGATGGTGATGCCGAGGCCGCGCATCTGACGGCCCCGGCTCAATGCCAACTGGTAGACCTCGTCGGGGGTCTGGGTCTGCGCCAGTGTGCGTGCCGCCGGCGCAGGCCCGATCAGGGACGACAGGCGGGAGACCCGGCCGCCCTCCTCATCGACGCTGACCGCTAGGGGCAGCGGTCCGATATTGCCGATGTCGGTGAGGGTGCCATCGGTGAGCATCGACAGGTCGGTCCAGCTGCCGATCATGATGCCGCCGACGCGGTAGTCGCTGACCACGGCGCGGGCGTCGGCGGCGTCGCGGACCCCCACCATGAGTAGCTGGGCCAGCTTGTCGCGGGTCGACAACGCGGATACATCGCCGCAGAAGGGCGCCACCGGCGCCGCCGGGAGCGGTCCGGCCGCCTTGGAGACATTGGCCGGCGTGACGGTGTCGGACTGTATGGCGGCAGAGCCCGCCGGGGCGGCCGAATCGGTGCGGGGAGCAGGCGACGAACACGCCGCCAGTGCCAGCGGGATAGCCGTCAATGCCGTCAGTGCGCGCAGGGGCAGAATCCGAGTGAGCATCCGACCATGCTGTCATGGCTGTGGTTTCGATCCAACGCAAGGTCGGCGCCGACCCATCCCGTGCTAGGTTCACCGGCAGTGTCGATCCGAAAACGCTGATCCCCGACTGTTGATCCTGAACTGTTGATCCTGAACTGTTGATCCCGACCTGCCAGCCCTACCGCGAGGAGCGCCGATCATGACCCGCTTCCTGGTGCCGGCCGGGGCGTCCGTGGTGGTCGGTCTACTGCTCGGTGCCGCCTCGATCTTCGGCGTGACATTGATGATCCAGCAGGATACGAAGCCGCCGCTGTCCGCGGGGGACCCGGCGTCATCGGTGCTCAACCGGGTCGAGTACGGCAACCGCGGCTGAGTCTGAGCACCCTCGCCGGCTCCGCTCCCGCGGAGGATACCGCCACCGGAACGCCACTGTCGCGGCGCTGGCTGGCCGGCGTCTTCACGGTCGCCCTGGCGCTGTGTCTGGCCTCTTCACCGGGATTGATCGCCCCGGATACCAAACTGGATCTGACCGCCAACCCACTGCGCTTCCTGGCCCGGGCGGCCAACCTCTGGAACAGCGACCTTCCCTTCGGCCAGGCCCAGAACCAGGCTTACGGCTATCTTTTCCCGCACGGAGCGTTCTTCGCCCTGGGCCATTCCCTCGGCGTGCCCGGCTGGTTGACCCAGCGGTTGTGGTGGGCGGTGCTGCTCACGGTCGGGTGCTGGGGAGTACTGCGCGTCGCCGAAGCACTGGGCATCGGAACCCGGACGTCGCGACTCGTGGGCGCGGTAGCGTTCGCCCTCTGCCGCGGTGCTGACGACCATCGGATCGATCTCCTCGGAGACGCTGCCGATGATGCTGGCGCCGTGGGTACTGCTGCCGGTGATCCTGGCATTGCGGGCAACCGATCCCAGGCCGCTTCGAATGCTCGCCGGACGCGCCGGAGTGGCCCTGGCCCTCATGGGCGCAGTCAACGCGGTGGCCAGCCTGGCCGCGTGTCTGCCGGCCGTCATCTGATGGGCCTGTCACCGTCCGGACCGGGTGGCGGCGTTTCACCGCCTGGTGGGCGCTGGCCTGCATCCTCGCCGTGACGTGGTGGCTGGTCGCGCTGATCCTGCTGGGCCGGATCAGCCCGCCATTCCTGGACTTCATCGAGTCTGCCGGCGTCACCACCCAGTGGACATCGCTGACCGAGGTGCTGCGCGGGACTTCGGCCTGGACACCTTTCGTGGCGCCGGGGTCCACCGCGGCGTCCTCGCTGGTGTCACAGCCGGTCGCTGTGTTGGCCACCACACTGGTGGCCGCCGGTGGCCTGGCCGGCCTGGCGCTTCGTTCCATGCCGGCCCGCGGCCGGTTGGTAACCATGCTGATGATCGGCCTGGTGTTGGTGACCGCCGGCTACTCGGGAGGGCTCGGCTCGCCATTGGCGCACGAAGTGCAAGCGTTTCTGGACGCTGCCGGGGCACCACTGCGCAACGTGCACAAACTCGAACCGGTGATCCGCCTCCCACTGGTGCTTGGCCTGGTTCATCTGCTGGGCCGAATCCCGTTGCCCGGCAGCGTCCCCCGGCCCGAATGGGTACGCGCGATCACACATCCGGAGACCGACAAACGGATGGCGGCGGGAATCGTCGTGTTGACCGCACTGCTGGTCGCTACTTCCCTGGCCTGGACCGGTCGGCTCACTCCGCCCGGCGCCTACCGGGCGATCCCGGACTACTGGCACCAGGCCGCCGACTGGCTCACCGAGCACCGTGATAGCGGACGGGTGCTCGTGGTGCCCGGAGCCCCCTTCGCAAATCAGTTATGGGGCAACACTCACGACGAGCCACTGCAGGTTCTCGGTGATTCCCCCTGGGGCGTCAGGGATTCCATTCCACTGACACCACCCCAGACGATCCGGGCACTGGACTCGGTGCAGCGGCTGTTCGCGGCGGGCAGGGGATCTGCCGGACTCGCCGACACCCTGGCCCGTCAGGGCATCTCGTACATCGTGGTGCGCAACGATCTTGACCCCGCGACATCTCGCTCGGCGCGCCCACTGCTGGTGCACCGGGCGATAGCGGGATCCCCGGGTTTGACGAAGGTGGCCGAGTTCGGCGAGCCGGTCGGACCGGGAACCGTAGCGGGTTTCATCACCGACAGCGGTCTGCGGCCGCTGTTCCCCGCAGTCCAGATCTACCGGGTTCGCCCCGTCGGCGCAGTCGATCCCGGCGTGCCCTATTTCACGGCCGCCAACACGATGGTGCGCATCGCGGGCGGCCCAGGTCGCTGCTACGCATCGACGAACGGCGTCGTCTACTCGGGCAGTCCCCGTTGGGACCCGTACTGCTGACCGCCGACGCCCAACGCGCCGCGTTGCCGACACCGGCGGGCCGCGGTGTGATCGTCACCGACACCCCCGTTGACCGGGAGACCGACTACGGCCGCGTCGATGACCACTCCTCAGCGATCCGTGCGCCCGGCGACCGGCGCAACACCTTCAACCGGGTTCCCGACTATCCCATGCCCGGCGCCCCCCTGACGCAGGGGCGGTGGTCGGGCGGACGACTGAGTGTCTCAAGTTCATCATCGGATGCCACCTCGCTGCCCAACGTCGCCCCGGCCAGCGCCCCGGTGGCGGCGGTGGACACCGACCCTGCCACGGCGTGGGTGTCCAACTCACTGCAGCAGGCGCTCGGGCGGTGGCTACAGATCGACTTCGACCGCCCGGTGACCAACGCCACCCTCACCATCACACCCAGCGCCACAGCCGTCGGTGCGCAGGTCCGTCGCCTGCAGGTGGCCACCGTCAACGGCACCTCCACGGTGAGTTTCGCGAATCCCGGTGTCCGCTAGTCATTAGCGCGTTGCCGTATGGCGAGACGCCGTGGGTGCGGATCACCGCGGTAGGAACTGACGACGGGTCCTCCGGGGTGCAATTCGGGATCACCGAAGTGGCGGTGACCCAGTACGACGCATCGGGATTCGCCATCCCGGTCGACCTGCGCCACACCGTCGTCGTCCCGGCGCCGCCGAGGGGCTCACCGGTGGCGGCCTGGGACCTGGGATCGGAATTACTGGGCCGGGGCGGCTGCGCCGACAGTGGTGGCGAGAGTGTGCCCGGGGGGAGTGGACCCGGGGGGAGTGGGCCCGGGGGCAATGGGCCCGGGGGCAATGGGCCCGGGGGGAATGTGCACTGTGCTGCGTCGATGTCGGTGGCGCCCGAGGAAGCGGTCACACTGAGTCGGACATTGACCGTCCCGGCCGCGCTCGACGTCACCCCTATCGTCTGGGTGCGCGCCAGGCAGGGCCCGCGCCTGGCGGATTTGATCGCCCAGCCCGGGCGAGCCCGGGCGACCGGCGACGCCGATCTGATCGACGTGGCCGGATCGGCCTTTGCGGCCGCCGACGGAGATCCGCGCACCTCGTGGACGGCGCAGCAGGGTGTGGTGCAGCATGGGTCGCGGGCGACGTTGACGGTGACCCTGCCCGAACCCGCCGAGGTGGCCGGGCTTGCGCTGATGGCCAGCGGCACCGCACTGCCCACTCACCCGCGCCTGGTGGCCGTTGACCTCGGCGACGGCCCCGAGGTCCGACGGCTCAGCACTGCCCCCGACGCCGGGCCCCAGACCGTGTCGCTGCGCCCGCGGGTCACTGACACGATCCGGATCAGCCTGCTGGATTGGGACGACGTGATTGACCGCACTGCGCTGGGTTTCGATCAGCTCAAGCCGCCCGGGCTGGCTGAAGTCACCGCGCTGGGGCCAGACGGCGAACCGATCGCCGCCGCTGACGCCACGGTCAACCGCGATCGGGCTATCGAGTTGTCCTGCGGCCAGGGACCGGTGATCGCGGTGTCGGGTCGATTCGTGCAGACATCGGTCTCGACCACGGTGGGCGCTCTGCTGGGGGATGTGCCGATCCCGGCGCGGGCGTGTGACCCGACCCCGATCGCACTGCGGGCCGGGACCCAGGAGCTCCTGGTCAGTCCGGGCTCGGCGTTCATCGCCGACGGCGTTCAGCTCAGCGGACCCCTTGGGGCCGAGATCACCACGGCGCCAACCACTCCGGCCCCGGTCACCGGGTGGTCCTCGGACCGCCGGGAGATCAGCGTGGCCCGGTCGCCGATCACCCGGGTCGTGGTGGTCCCGGAGAGCGTCAACCCTGGGTGGTCGGCGCGCACACCGGACGACGCCACCCTGACACCGGTGATCGTGAACGGCTGGCAGCAGGGTTGGGTGGTGCCGGCCGGAACGCAGGGCACCATCACGCTGAGTTTTGATTCCAACGGTCTTTATCGCGCCGGCCTGATCGCCGGGCTTTCGCTACTGCCCCTGCTGTTGCTGATGGCGCTGCTGCCGGCGCGTCGGCCGGTGACCCCCCACCACCCGGCCCGCACGTTGTCGCCGGGAATCTTCGGGGCCATCGGCTTGCTTGCGGCGGGGGCGATGATCGCCGGGTGGGGCGGTGTGGCGGTGTTCGGCGTGGCGTTCGGCGGTGCCTGGCTGTTGCGCCGCCGCGAACTGCTGCTCGATAGGCTGAGGCTGACCGTGGTTCCGGTCGCGTTAATCCTGTCCGGTGGGTTGCTGTCGCGGTACCCGTGGCGCTCGGTGGACGGTTACATCGGCGGCTCCGCCTGGGTGCAATTCCCCGCCCTGGTCGCGGTGGCCGCTCTCGCGGTCTCGGTCTTGCCGCAGCGGACCCGACGGCCCGGCACTGCCGACGACGTCGGAGCGGAAACAGAGTCCACCGCCGAGCGTGCGTCGTAGGGTGCCTCTCATGACGCAACCGTCGGAGGTGCAGACCGTCCGGGGACGAATCGGGACCGGCGATCTCGGTGTCACGCTGATGCACGAGCACGTCTTCGTGCTCTCCCCGGAGATCATGGTCAACTACCCGGAAGGCTGGGGCGACGAGCAGGCCCGTGAGGACACCGCGGTCGAGAAACTCAATGCGCTCAAGGCCGCGGGAGTGGACACCATCGTCGATCCCACCGTCATCGGGATCGGTCGCTACATACCGCGCATTCAACGGGTGGCCGCCCGGACCGATCTGCAGATCGTGGTGGCCACGGGCATCTACACCTACAACGACGTTCCGATGTACTTTCACTTCACCGGCCCGGGCACCGCACTCAACGGGCCCGAGACCATGACCGATTTGTTCGTGCGCGATATCACCGAAGGCATCGCCGACACCGGTGTCAAGGCGGCGATCCTGAAGTGCGCCACCGACGAACCAGGGATCACCCCCGGCGTCGACCGGGTGCTGCGCGCCGTCGCAGCGGCCCATCGGGCAACCGGCGTGCCGATCACCACCCACACCCACGCGCACTCCCGGCGGGGACTCGACCAGCAGCGCGTCTTCGCCGAGGAGGGCGTCGATCTTCACCGGGTGATCATCGGCCATAGCGGGGACACCACCGATCTGGACTACCTCGAGGAACTGGTCGCCGCCGGTTCGTATCTGGGCATGGATCGCTTCGGCCTGGACAACATTCTGAGCTTCGACGATCGGGTCGACATCGTGGCGAGACTGTGCGAGCGCGGCCACGCCGACCGGATGGTCCTGGCCCACGATGCGTCCTGCCACATCGACTGGCTGCCGGAGGCCGCACTACCGGTGGTGCTGCCCAACTGGCATTACCTGCACATCCACAACGATGTGTTGCCCGCCCTGCGGCAGCGTGGTGTGACCGAGGTGCAGATCACCACCATGCTCGTGGACAATCCGCGCGCCATCTTCTCCCACGGAGGTGCCTACTGACCTCGATTCCTCACCAATTGGTGGGTGACGCGGCCCTAACCGGTTTCCGACGAGAGCCCCGGCAACGGTTCGCAATGGCGCGTGGCCTGCAGAGCCGTTCCCAGTTCCGCGCGTCTGGAAATGCCCAGCTTGCTGAAGATGCGATACAGGTGGGCGTCGACTGTGCGGGTTGAGATGGACAACTTCGCAGCGATTTGGCGGCTGGATTCTCCGGTTGCGGCCAGTTCTGCTACGCGCCGCTCCCGGGTCGTGAGGACAGTCGATCGCGCGGTGGGCGCGCCGAGCGCACGGAGTTCGAATCGGGCCTGCTGGGACCATGGACGTGCGCCCAGCCGATCGAAGGTGTCAGCGGCTGCCTCCAGCGCTGCTTGCGCGTCGCCCCGGTGCGGTTTACTCCGCAGCCAAATCCCGTGTGCAAGGGCGACTCGCGCGTATTGGAACGGCGAATCAACCAATCCCGGATGGTCCAGCGCAGACTGGTAGAGCTCGCCGGCCTCGGAGTCCGAGCCCGTCATCGCCGTCATCGCCAGTGTCAAAGCCGTTGTCCGGGGCGATATTTCGGCGAGGCGCAGTCGCATCGC
>JAGYKK010000039.1 GCA_018401645.1 Mycobacterium sp.
CACCGGTGCGGTTAGCCGCACGTTGACCATGGCGGCCAAGAAGCCGGTGAAGGCCTCCACCCCGATATTGCCCAACGAGGCGAAGCCCTGAATGGCGATCAGCGAGCCGGCCGACAGCGTCACGAAACCGACGATTGCGACGGTGCCGCCGACGACGGCCATCGCGCCGGCCCCCATGCCGATCTCGGCGATCAGGCGGACGATCTCCTTGCGGTAGAACCGCATCGCATGACCGATTTGTCCAACGGCCTGAACGGCGAACCAGGCGATCCGGCCGCAACTGTCCAGGAAACGGCCCGGCAACGTGGCCCACTTGCCGGCATCGCGTGCCGCCCGGGGGAAGCGGGTCCGTACTACCGTCGCGTTCGCCGTCGCCGTCGCCATCTACCGCCCCGTCCCGAACCGCACACCGATGGTTGTGAAGATCACGTTCACCGCGAAGAGTGCGACCACGCAGAGGACCAGCGTCTCGTTCACGGCAATTCCCACACCCTTGGCGCCGCCGCCCACTGTCAATCCGCGATAACACCCAACCAGTCCCGCGATCAGGCCGAAGGCCAACGCTTTGACGATTGAGATGATCACCTCGGGAAGCCCGGTGATCAGGGTGAGGGTCTGCAGGTAGGCCCCGGCGGAAAGGTTTTGCAGACCGACGCCGAAGATGAAGCTTCCCACCAGGCCGATCATGATGACCGCGCCGTTGAGCAGGACGGCCACGAACATCGCCGCGGCCACCCGGGGCACCACCAGGCGGTGGATCGGGTCGATGCCCAGCACCTCGAGGGCGTCGATTTCCTCCCGGATGGTCCGGGCGCCCAGGTCGGCGCAGATCGCGGTGGAACCGGCCCCGGCCACGACGAGCACGGTGACCAGTGGGCCCAGCTGGGTCACCGCAGCCAACGCGGCTCCCGCGCCGGAGACGTCCGCCGCCCCGAATTCCTGCAGTAGCAGGTTGAAGATGAAGATGATCAGGACCGTCAGCGGAATCGACATCGCGAAGGTCGGCAGCAGCGCCACCGACATCAGGAACCAGCTGTACTGGATGAACTCTCTACCTTGAAAGGGCCGACCCAGCGCCCTGAAGGTAAGCATGCACATCTTGAAAAAGCCGCCCATTGCCTGCAACGGGCCGCGCAAACGCTTACGGAGGTACCCTCCCGTGCCGGTGGTCGTTGTCAAACGTCAACCTCCCTGGCCCGAGTAGCAGGTGACCCGCGGGGTCACTGTGATCGACAGCCTCGCTACCACTGGGTAGTAACCGAGACCACAGGAACATACCCGATCAATCGCACGCGTCACGCCGCAACCGCGCTAATCAGTGGCCGCCGATTTTGAGGGCCCACCGAAACGGTCCCTCAACTGGTTCTTCAATACTTTTCCCGCCGGATTCCGAGGCAGCGAATCGACGATCTCGAGCGCCTTGGGGTGCTTGTAACGCGCCAACCGTTCCTCAAGGAGTCCGCTGAGGTCCGCCAGTTTCAGCCCGGCGACGCTGACGGCCGCGACGGCCACCGGCACCTCGCCCCAACTGTCATCGGTACGCCCGATGACAGCGACTTCGACGATCCCCGGATGCGCCGCAAGGACGTTCTCCACCTCGGCGCAGTAGATGTTCTCCCCGCCGGAGATGATCATGTCCTTTTTGCGGTCGACCACCCAGATATAACCCTCAGCGTCGCTGCGCACCAGATCCCCGGAGTGGAACCAACCCCCAGCGAAGGCTTCGGCGGTGGCCCGCGGGTTGTTCCAGTACCCGGCCATCAGGGTGGGGGCGCGGTAGACGATCTCGCCGACTTCGCCGATCGGCACGTCGCGCATGTTCTCGTCGACGATGCGGGCCGCCACGGTCGGCACCACCCTGCCCACCGAACCGAGTTTGGCGATCGCGTCCGCGCCGAGCAGCATGCAGGTCACCGGCGACATCTCGGTCTGGCCGAAGGCGGCCAGAATCGTGACGTCGCCGAAGGTCCGGGCCATCTGATGCAGCAGGGTGTCCGATGCCGGCGCGGCGCCCCAGGACAGTCTTCGCAGGCTCAGGGCGCGCGGTCGGTGCTGCTGTTCGGCGCACACCGCCTGCCACTGCGCGGGCACCAGGAAGAGTCCGGTGACTGACTCCTCGGCCAGGACGTCGAGGAGGTCGCCGGGATCGAAACCACCCACCGGATGGATCACGGTGGGGGTGCCCAACGTCATCGCCGGGAACATCCCGCCGATGCCGGCGATGTGGAACAGCGGCACACCGATGAATCCAACCTCGTCGGCGATGTCCGCACCGGTCGAGTAGATCGCCGTCATCGCCTGCGCGGCGAGGTTGGCGTGGGTGAGCACGGCGCCCTTCGGGTGGCCGGTGGTGCCCGAGGTGTACATGATCAGCGCCGGGCTGTCGCCGGGAATGTCGATCGGCGGCGCCGGCTCACCCTCCTCGGCGAGAAGGTCCTCGTATCCCAACAGGTTCGGGTCCGTGGGCGCCGTGGATTCCTCGGCCACGATCACCGTGGCCAGCACTGAAGCGATGTCGCGCACCCCGGCGGCCAGCGCGACCAATGCCGGTTCGGTGAGCACGACCGCGGCACCGCAGTTCTCGACCAGGTAGGCCAATTCCGGCACAGTCAGGCGGAAGTTGACCGGAACGGCGATGGCGCCCAACCGATTTGCGGCCAGCGTGGCCTCGATGAACTCGGGCCGGTTGAGCATCAGGATCATCACCCGGTCCCCGGAGCCGACACCGCGCCGGTGCAGTGCGCCCGCCAGAGCCGTCACGCGGCCGTCGAGTTGAGTCCAGGTGATCGTGCGGCCCTTGAATCGCAGTGCGGTGGCATCCGGCTGCATCAGGGCGTGGCGTTCGAGTTGAGTGATCCAGTTCTGTCGCCGGGACAGGTAGGGCTGATCAACCCCCACTGCTACAACCCGCCCGACAGGTGCTCAGCGCGGCCCTTCAGATTGTTCGCAAGATGCTCGAGGGCGTCGTTGACGAGTTTCTTCATCATCAAGTTGGGCACCGCGAACGTTGTCTCCACATCAAGGTCGACGGTCAACAGACTGGATGCGCCCATATCCACGACCGAGAACAGCTGTTCCTGCTTGCTGAACAGGTCACCCTGCTGCATCACGGTCTGGATCTGCGCCGGACCCGGGTAGTACACGGCCTGAATGTAGATCCCCGCGTTGCCCCCGATCTCGGTGTCCACCCGCAACTGGCTCGGCCGGCCGTCGTTGTATCGGGCCAGGATGTAGACGGCTTTCACCTCGTCGTTCCACTGGGGATAGGCCTCGAAATCGGCGACGATGCCCAGGACCGCCGCCGCACCGGCATCGACCTCCAGGGTCTGACTGACGAGGGGCACCGGCCGATCATATCGGTGGGTACTCGTCATATCGGTGGGCATTCGGCGCGGATCTTCTCGTCGCGAATCAAACCGCGCAGCAGAGCGGTACTGAACTCGGCCGCGATTTCCGTCGCCGTCCGCCGACCGTCCGGCCGCAGCCAGCGATAGGCGCCCATCGTCATCCCGATGTAGCCCAGTGCCACCACGTGGGAGTCGCACTCGAAGAACTCGCCGCTGGCGATCCCGCGGTCGATCAGGCCGGCGACGTGTTCGTAGACCTGGGTCTCCTTATCGAGGACTTCAGCCACCTGCTCGGAGGTGAACCACTCGGTGATGTAGGGCTGCTCCTGGAAATACACCGCCGCGCCTTCGGGATTCTCCGCGATGTTCTTCAGGAGGCGCACGGTGTACTGATACAGCGCCTCCCGAGCGGTCCAGGACGGGTCGTCGTGCACGGCGGCCAGGGTGTTCTCGGCGGCCCGGCGGTAGATGTCGAACAAGATCAGCGACTTGCTCGCGTAGTAGTGGTAGACCGTCGCCTTGTTCAGGCCGACCACGTCGGCGACGTCGTCCATCCGGGTGCCGTGGTAACCGCGCGCGGCGAACAGCCTGGTGGCGACGGCCAGCAACTCTTCGCGGCGGGTCGTCCCGTTCTCCGGTGGCATGGGTGATCCTCGCTCAGGGTGCGCCGGCACGGCGTCGATCAACTGGTTGGCTAGTTTAGGCATCTAGCCGGATCGGCCCTCCTAGCCGGTCCGGCGCGATAGACTTCGCCTGAACTTCTGGGTTCACTCGATCGCCACGATGGAGGTTTGCGCAATGGATCCGAATCCTGACTACGACCTCACCGACGAGATCGAGTACTTCTTCAGCTGGTTCCCGTGGGCGCTGCGCGGCACCGACTGGACCGGTACCCCGGCCTACCCGCCGGTTTAAGCGCAGCCCTCACCAGTCTGCGGGGGCGTAGTCCTTGAGAAACACCCCATACAGGTCGACTCCGGCCTCGCCGGAAACGATCGGGTCGTAAACCCGGGCCGCGCCGTCGATCAGGTCCAGGGGTGCGTGGAACCCTTCCCGCGCTAGGCGGATCTTCGTCGGCAACGGCCTCTCGTCCGTAATCCATCCGGTGTCGACGCTGGTCATCAGGATCGAGTCGGTGTCGAACATTTCCCCCGCGCTGGTGCGGGTGAGCATATTCAGTGCCGCCTTGGCCATGTTGGTGTGCGGGTGTCCCGGCCCCTTGTAACGCCGGGAGAACACCCCCTCCATCGCCGAGACATTCACCACGTAGGTGCGTCGCGCAGAGGAGGCCGCCATCGCCGGGCGCAGTCGGCTGATAAGCAGGAACGGCGCGGTGGTGTTGGCCAGTTGGACCTCGAGCATCTCTAGCGGCTCGACCTCGTGCACGTGCTGAGTCCAGCTGTTCACCCGGTGGTGGTCGGGTAGCAGTCCGCCCGCGTCGATAGCGGTGCCGGCGGCGAGGCGCCGCAGCGAACTCGATCCGGCGGCAAGCGCGGATTCGCTCAAACCTTCGGCTTGGGCGACCGAGGCGGCCAGCGCCCGCGGATGCGCGTCGGATGCGCGTCCGAACGTCAGCAGTTCGGGCACCGGGCCCTGAGGCAGCGGCGCGAGTTCGGCCTCGGCCAGCGGTGTGTAGGCACCGGGTGACCGGCGCACCGTCTGAGCGGCGTTGTTGATCAGGATATCCAGCGGCCCGGCCTGCGCCACGGCGCCGGCGAGTTCGACCACCTGAGCCGGGTCGCGCAGGTCGATGCCGACGACGCGCAGCCGGTGCAACCAATCGGGCGAGTCCGGGGCCTGGGTGAAGCGCCGGACCGCATCGCGGGGGAACCTGGTGGTGATCGTCGTGTGGGCGCCGTCGCGCAGCAGGCGCAGGGCGATGTACATGCCGATCTTCGCGCGCCCGCCGGTGAGCAGGGCTCGCCTGCCGCTGAGATCGGTGCGGGCCTCCCGCTTGGCATGGTTGAGCTGTGCGCAGTCCGGGCACAGCTGGTGGTAGAACGCGTCGACCCTGGTGTAGTGCTGTTTGCAGATGTAGCAGGCCCGCGACCGCAGTAGGGTGCCCGCGCTCGGCGCGCTGACCGAGACGGAGAGCGGGGTCCCGCGGGTTTCGTCGTCGATGCGATCCGGCGCCCCGGTCGCTGTTGCGGCGACGACCGCACGGTCGGCTTCGGCGATCTGCAACCGCTTGGAATCCCGGCGGGATTTCTTCACCGACTTGAACATGCGTGCGGTAGCCCGGCGGACCGCGATGAAATCAGGATGACGCTCGTCGAGCTGATCCAGATCCGCGAGGACCTCCAGCGTCACCCGCAATCGTTCCGGATCGATACCGGACTGCCCATCGGAGATCACAAAAGATTGTAGCCAGTTGCTAGGGTGCACTCCTTGTGACCGATCGGACGACCACGGCGCCGCGTCCGCATCCGGACCGCTTGGTGCTCGCGTGCTATCCGGTGGTGGATTCCATCGCGGCCCGCTATGGCGACATGGACGCCAACGGCCACCTGAACAACCTCGCGCTGGAGTCCCTTCACGAGAACGCCCGCGCCACGATGAACCGCGACCTGCTACCCCACGCCTACGACGTCACGCGGCGGCGGATCAGGCTGGTCACGTCCCAGAATGCCGTGCACTTCCTCGTCGAGGCGCACTGGCCGGCCACCATCGCGACCGGCGCCGGCGTCGGCCGGATCGGCCGGACGTCGTATGTGGCCTCCACCGGCTTGTTCATCGCGGGTGTCTGCATCGGAGTGTGCGACACCGTGCTGGTGGCACTCGGCGAGAACGGACCCGAACCGCTGAGCGAGGAGTTCCGCTCCGCTCTGCAGACGGTGCTGCTGCGGGCGCCCGACGTCACAGATCCTTGAGGGCCTCAATGACCT
Source organism: Mycobacterium sp. (assembly GCA_018401645.1). Lineage (GTDB taxonomy): Bacteria > Actinomycetota > Actinomycetes > Mycobacteriales > Mycobacteriaceae > Mycobacterium. The sequence continues at coordinate 6,233 of JAGYKK010000039.1, forward strand.
CGGACACCGACTTCTTGGCGTCACCGAACAGCATCGAGGTCTGATCCAGGAAGAACAGCGGGTTCTCGATTCCGGCGTAGCCCGATGACATCGAACGCTTGAGCACGATCACCGACCGGGACTGGTCGACGTTGAGGATCGGCATGCCGAAGATCGGACTCGAGGAGTCATTGCGGGCCGCCGGGTTGGTGACGTCGTTGGCGCCGATCACCAGTGTCACGTCGGTGCGGCCGAATTCACCGTTGATGTCGTCCATTTCCTTCATCGCGCCGTACTCGACGTCGGCCTCGGCGAGAAGCACGTTCATGTGCCCGGGCATCCGGCCGGCGACCGGGTGGATGGCGAACTTAACTTCGACGCCCTTGGCTTCAAGCAGGTCGGCCATCTCCTTGACGGTGTGCTGGGCCTGTGCGACGGCCAGGCCGTAGCCCGGCACCACGATCACCTGGTTGGCATATGCCATCTGGATGGCGGCGTCGGCGGCCGAGGTGGCTTTGACCGGACCCTGGTCCCCGCCGGCCGGGCCGCCCACGGCGTCGGTGCCACCGAAGGAACCGAACACGATCGCCGGGATGGACCGGTTCATCGCAACGGCCATCAGATTGGTCAGAATCGAACCCGACGCACCGACAATCATGCCGGCGACGATCATCGCGGTGTTGTTGAGCGCTAAACCAGCTGCGGCGGCCGATAATCCGGTCATCGCGTTGAGCAGGGAGATGACGACCGGCATGTCGGCGCCACCAATGGGGAAGACCACGAACAATCCGATCAGCGCGGCCAGTACCAGAACCAGCACGATCGACCACTGAGCACTGCCTTGGCCGGGATCGGCGCGCAGACCGATGTACACGGCCGCGCCGATGGCGGCGATCAGCAGCACGACGTTGGACGCCTGGAACAGCTTGGCGCTGGACACCAGTTTCTTTTCGACGTTCTTCGGGATCGACTCCTGCAACTTCGCGAAGGCGACCAGTGAGCCCCAGAACGACACCGAACCGATGATCGCCGCGAACAGTGAGCCGACGACCAGCGCCACGGTGGGAGTCTGCTCCGGCTTGAATTCCGAGAAGCCCTTCGTCTCAATGAATTCCGCCCAGGCGATCAGCGCAACCGTTCCGCCGCCGACGCCGTTGAACAGGGCGACCAACTGCGGCATCGCCGTCATCTTGGTCTTCTTGGCTGGCGGCACACCCAGGATCACGCCCAGTGCCAGGCCGGCGACGATCAGGATCCAGTTGATCGGGGCGGTGTCGCGAACCTTGATCAGCGTGGCGAGCACGGCGATACCCATGCCGGCGGCGGCGATCCAGTTACCGCGAACCGCGGTCTTGGGACCAGTCAACCCGGACAGGCCGAGGATGAACAGCCCGAAGGCGACGATATAGAGGACGTCGACAAGGTAGTTCATTTGACGTCGACCTTGACGTCAGCCTGCCCAGCCGGCTTCTTGGCCCGGCCCTTGAACATGCTCAGCATGCGGTCGGTCACCAGGAATCCGCCGATGACGTTCAGCGTGCCGAAAACCAGCGCCACGAAGCAAATGATCCGCACGCCCCAGTGCGCGTCGGCCGGCAGGGCACCGAGCACCAGAAGCGCGCCCAGCACGACGATGCCGTGAATGGCGTTGGTCCCGGACATCAGCGGGGTGTGCAGCGTATTGGGCACCTTGGAGATCACCGCGAACCCGACGAAACCGGCCAGCACCAAAATTCCGAGGTTCGACAGCAGTTGGGTGTACATCAGGAGGCCTCTCGATCGCGAGTGACGCACGAGGCCGAGACGACCTCGTCGGAGAAGTCCGGCGCCAACGCGCCGTCGGTGATGAGCAGTTCCAGCAGCGACGTCAGATTTTTGGCATACAACTCACTGGCGTGCTCGGGCATGGTGGCCGGCAGATTCAACGGCGAGGCGATGGTCACTCCATGCTTGACGACGGTCTGCCCGGGTTCGGTGAGTTCGCAGTTGCCACCGGTCTCACCGGCCATGTCCACGACCACGCTGCCGGGCTTCATGCCCGCCACCGCGGCGGCCGTCACCAGCCTCGGCGCGGGCCGACCGGGCACCAACGCGGTGGTAATCACCACGTCGAATCCGCCGATGGCCTGCTCAAGCTTCCTCTGCTGTGCGGCCCGTTCGTCCTCGGTGAGCTCGCGGGCGTACCCACCCTCGCCGGCGGCGTCGATACCGAGGTCCAGCCACTGCGCCCCGACCGAGCGGACCTGATCGGACACCTCCGGTCGCACGTCGTATCCGGTGGTGCGCGCGCCCAGTCGTTTGGCGGTGGCCAGCGCCTGCAGTCCGGCCACCCCGACCCCGAGCACCAGGACCGTGGCGGGTTTGACCGTGCCGGCGGCGGTGGTCAGCATCGGGAAGAACCGGGTCGCCAGACTCGCCGCCAGCAGCACCGACTTGTACCCGGCAACGTTGCCCTGGGAGGACAGCGCGTCCATTACCTGCGCGCGGGAGATCCGCGGGATCGCCTCCACCGCGAATGCCTGCACACCGGCCCTTTTGAGCGCGTCGATCTGATTGTCGGCATTGCGGGGCGCGAGGAAACCGACGAGGGTCTGCCCGGCGCGCATCCGCGCCACCTCGGCCGCCGTCGGCGGGGCGACCTTCACCACGACGTCGCACCCACGCGTCGCCGATCGTCGCGCCCGCGGCGGTGTAGAGATCGTCGGGCAACAGCGCGGCCGCGCCGGCCCCGGACTCGACCACCACGGCGACACCACTGTTGATCAGCGTCGTGACCGCCTTGGGTACCAGCGCCACCCGGCGCTCATCGGGTTCGGACTCGGCGACGACGCCAACCGTCGTGGTGGGTCCGACCGTCGTATCGGTGTTCGTCATAACCTGTGCGCGCACTTCCTAGGATTGGGGCTGCCCCGATGCTCGTGACACCCTATCCGGCTGATCAAGGGCCGCGACGATCCCCGGGCGTAACTGCACCGATCTGCGATGCAGCCCGGGCGGTGGACGCCGCTCTGGGTCGAGGAGCCAGTGGCCTAAGCTCGGGTCTGAACCCAGCGAAAGGGAAGCCCGTGGATTTCGCCATGTCCGCCAAGGCGGCCGACTACCACAAACGCCTCACCGAATTCATGGTCGATCATGTGATTCCAGCCGAGGAGCCTTACGACGCCCACCGAGCCGCCGCCGGTCCGGGGGACTTCACCGTTCCCCCGGTCGTCGAGGAACTCAAGAGCCTGGCCCGCGAACGCGGACTGTGGAACCTGTTCCTGCCCGCCGAATCCGGACTGAGCAACCTTCAGTACGCGCCGTTGGCGGAACTGACCGGGTGGAGCACCGAGATCGGACCCGAGGCCATCAACTGCGCCGCCCCGGACACCGGCAACATGGAGGTGCTGCACATGTTCGGCACCGACGAGCAGAAGAAGCAGTGGCTGGCACCCCTGCTCGCCGGTGAGATCCGCAGCGCGTTCTCGATGACCGAGCCCGCGGTCGCCTCCAGCGACGCCCGCAACATCCAGACCGCGATCACCCGCGATGGCGACGACTACATCATCAACGGCCGGAAATGGTGGACGTCGGGCGCCAACGACCCGCGATGCAAGGTCCTGATCGTCATGGGCCGCACCAACCCGGACGCTGCGTCCCACCAGCAGCAGTCGATGATCCTGGTACCCACCGACACCCCGGGGGTGAACATCGTGCGCTCAACGTCGGTGTTCGGCTGGCAGGACCAGCACGGCCATGCCGAGGTGCTCTACGAGAACGTCCGGGTCCCGGCGTCGAATCTGCTCGCCGAAGAGGGCATGGGTTTTGCGATCGCCCAGGCCCGGTTGGGTCCCGGTCGAATTCATCACTGCATGCGCGCCATCGGAGTAGCTGAGCGCGCCCTCGCCCTGATGACCGAACGCGCCCGTACCCGGATTGCCTTCGGGAAGCCACTCGCCGAGCAGGGTATGGTCCAACAACAAATCGCGTTGTCCCGCAACGAGATCGACCAGGCCCGTTTATTGTGCGAGAAGGCCGCGTGGACCATCGACGAGCACGGGAACCGGGCGGCATTCGCCCTCGTCTCACAAATCAAGGCGGTGGCACCACTGATGGCCTGCACCGTGATCGATCGCGCCATCCAGGTGCACGGGGGCGCCGGCGTCAGCGACGACTTCCCACTCGCCCGGATGTACGGCTGGCACCGCGCGATGCGGATTTTCGACGGACCCGACGAGGTGCACATCCGGACCGTTGCACGCGCCGAGATCGGCCGGGAGAAGAGCGCTCTGGCCGCGGCGGTGACCGACGGGTGAGCACCGGAAGACTGACCGACCACGAAAAGCTTTCCGGTGCATGGAACTTCCGCGATGTCGCGCAGATCACGGGTATCCGACCGGGTCGACTATTCCGCTCCAGTGAACTCAGCAAACTCGACGATCTCGGCCGCAACGCCCTCACGGAAATCGGTGTGACGGATGTGGCCGATCTGCGTTCGCCGGCCGAACTGACGCGTCGTGGCGCCGGTGCGGTGCCCGATACCGTAGAGATTCACCATCTTCCGTTTCCGGAGGTCTCCCATTCGCACCCGGATTCCGATGCGGACGACGCCGAGGCGCCGCACGAGAGCGCCTGGCAGAAGATGATGACGGAGTACTCCGAGGAGGAACCCGCCGCTGCGGGACAGCGTTGGATGATCAGCGAGTACGAACGCTTCCCCGCACTGACAGGTGCGCAACGAGCAGTGCGCCGGATCGTCACGCTTCTAGCCGACGGCAAACCGGTACTCGTGCACTGTTTCGCGGGCAAGGACCGAACCGGGTTCGCGGTGGCGGTGGCCCTGGAATCGATCGGTGTCGACCCGGATGACATCCTCACCGACTACCTACACAGCAATACCGCGACGGCCCGGCTCCGCGAGAACATTCTGCAGACCACGCGTGACCGCGACGGTGTGACCGACGAGGTGGTGTCCTTCATGGAGTCGAGGCTCACCGATGAGGTCCTCGGTGTCCGCGAGCAATACCTGAGCACATCCCGGCGCGTCATCGACGAGCATTACGGCGGTCTGGACGCCTACCTGCGGGTCGCCGGGGTAAGCACCGACGACGTGGCTCGGTTGCGCACCCAACTATCGGGTTAGCACCACTCCGACGACCCACGCCACGGTTGCGAGCAGTCCACCGGCCAGTTCCACCCCCACCGATAACGCGACTCCCTTGACCGCGTGCACGGTCGACGCCCACGCCCGGCGCTGATCTCGGCGGTGCACCAACTCGGCGAGGTACACCCCGGCCACGAATCCGACCAACAGGCCCACTATCGGGATCACGAAGAAGCCGATCACTCCCGCCACGGCACCAGCGGCCAGAATCCAGCCATTGACGTCGGCCGCGCGCATCCGTTTGACCGGCCACAGGTACTTCACCAGCAGGCTGACGCCGATCACTGCGGTCGCGACACCCAGAACCACCCAGGCCGCAGTGGTCTGCTCGAGGAAGGCCCACACCGCGATCGCCGCCCAGACCAACAGGGTGCCGGGCAAAAACGGCACCAGGATGCCGACGAGGCCGATCGCGATCGCCGCGGCGACAAGGACGAGGCCGCCGGTGCTCACGGCGCCAACCCTTAGAGCTTGAAGGCAGCGGGCTTCGGTGACGACATGTCGTCGATCGTCGACCAGTTGGCGGCCACATCCTCGACGCCCGGCACCTCATCGAAGGTGACGCCCTCGTTCTGGAACAGCGCCGCGCGCTGAACCTTGCCTCCGCCGACGATGAACACCGAGGCGCTGTCGGGCACTTCTTCGGTGCACAGGTAGGCGACCACCGGCGCGACGTACTCGGGGGTCAGCTTCTCCAGAATCTCCGGCGGCATGATGTCCTCGGTCATCCGGGTGGCCGCGATGGGAGCGACGGCGTTCGCCTTGATGTTGTACTTCGCACCCTCCTGGGCGAGGGTGTTGATCAACCCGACCAGGCCGAGTTTGGCGGCACTGTAGTTGGCCTGACCGAAGTTGCCGAATAGCCCACTGGTGGAGGTGGCGACGACGATCCGGCCGTAGGACTGCTCGCGGAAGTGCGGCCATGCGGCACGGATCACGTTGTAGCCGCCGTAGAGGTGGACCTGCAGCACCGAGTCCCAGGACTCGAAGGTCATCTTGTGGAAGGTTCCGTCGCGCAGGATGCCGGCGTTGCTCACCAGACCGTGAATAGCACCGAACTCCTCCAGGGCGGTCTTGATGATGTTTTCCGCACCCGCAGCATCGGCGACGCTGTCGTAGTTGGCGACCGCCCGTCCACCGGCCGCGGTGATCTCGGCCACCACCTGATCGGCCATCGCCGAACCGGCACCGGTGCCGTCACGGGCACCGCCGAGATCATTGACCACGACGCTGGCGCCCTCTTTGGCCAGGGTCAGCGCGTACTCGCGGCCCAGTCCACCTCCCGCACCGGTGACGACGATGACTCGATCCTGCACTCCTGGCATGGGGGTCCTCTCTCGGGTTGCTGCGGGTAATCCTAAAGGGTGCGCTCGCCGGTCACGAACGTGGAAAAGCCATCCTGGTAGTCCTCTTCGGGTACCTCGGTCCAGCGATTCAGCCGACGCATCTCGTCGGTCGATGAGATACCGGAAGCGGTCCAACCGTGCCCGGCCAACCATTCAGTGGCATCTGCCCGGTCCGGGTCGTTGTAGGTCAGGTCGGCGATGTCGACGTTGCGCTCGATGCCGAGGTCCTCGGACATCTTCTGCCAGCGCTCCCGCATCCGCTCGCGGCGCTGTTCGTCGTGATGGCGGATTGCCTCCACCGACAGCCGGCTGCCCGGGGCACTGAGTTCGGAGATCTGCTCGAAAAGCCGATCCTGGGCATCGGCGGGCAGATACATGAGCAGGCCTTCGGCCAGCCACGCGGCGGGACGAGTGCGGTCGAAACCGGCCGCCGTCAGCGCCGACGGCCAGTCCTGCCGAAGATCGATGGGCACCTCATGACGCACCGCGGTGGGCTTGGCCCCATGATCGGCCAGGGTGGCGGACTTGTACTCCAGCACCTTGGGTTGGTCGATCTCATAGATCGCGGTGCCCTCAGGCCACGCGAGCCGGTAGGCCCGGGAGTCGAGGCCAGAGGCCAGGATCACCACCTGCCGGATCCCGGCGGCGGCGGCATCGGCGAAGAAGGTGTCGAAGAACAGGGTGCGCACCGCCTGGTAGCCGAGCATATTGTCGAAGATCGCGGCAGCCAGCGGATCCGCCTCCGCGATCCGCTCGGCGAGGGAATCGTCGAGGAAGCTCTCCCACATTCCGGTCCCGGCGCCCGCGACCAGAACACGCGCATAGGGATCGCGGATGAGCGGATCGGCACCCTCGGTCTCCCGGGCGCGGGCGGCGGCCACCATGACCGCCGTGGACCCCACGCTCGTGGCGATATCCCAACTGTCGTCGTCGCTTCGCAGGTTGCTCACGACGCCGACTCTAGAGCAGCCGAACCCTAGAGCAGGCGGCGCAGGATCTTCATGGCCCGGTCGGTGTAGGGCGGGTACAGCAGGCCGGGGTCGGGTTTGGCCGGCTTGGACAGCACGGCCCGGCGGTGACTGAGCGCCTCGAAGCCCCACTGCCCGTGATACGCGCCCATCCCGCTGGCCCCGATACCACCGAACGGCAACTGTGGAACCAGGCAGTGCATGGCGATGTGGTTGATCACCGCTCCGCCGGACGGCATCCGGTCGACGAGCTCACGACCGACGTCCTGGGACGCGGTAAACACGTACAGCGCCAGCGGCTTGGGTCGTGCGTTGACGAAGGCGACGGCCTCGTCGGTCGATCCGACGGTGATGATCGGCAGAATCGGACCGAAGATCTCGTCGCTCATCACCGGGTCGTCCGGAGCGGGATCGACGATCACGGTGGGCTCGAGGGACAGCTTGGCGCGGTCCGAGCCGCCGCCGGTGACGATCGTGCCGGAGGTCGTGGCGAGCAGCGAAACCAGTCGGTCGAACTGGCGCTCGTTGACAATCCGCAGCGACGGATCCGGTTGGTCGGCGCGGAATTTGGCGATGGTGGCCACGATCTTGTCGGTGAGCTCCCTGGCGATGGAGCGGTCCGCGAGGATGTAGTCCGGAGCGATACAGGTCTGTCCGGAGTTGAGCAGCTTGGTCCACGCGATCCGTCGTGCCGTCACGTCGAGGTCGGCATCGGGCAGGACCAGCACCGGGCTCTTACCGCCGAGTTCCAAGGTCACCGGAGTCAGCGTCGGTGCGGCCGCGGCCATGATTTTGCGGCCGATCTCGGTGCCGCCGGTGAACAGGGCATGGTCGAAGCCCTGCGACAGCAGGTCCTGGGTGACGTCGGCGGCCCCCTCGACCACCCGGACGGCCTCGGTGTCGAGGTACTGCGGCACCAGGCGCGCGATCAACTCGGAAGTGGCCGGGGCCAACTCCGAGGGCTTGATCACCACCGCGTTGCCGGCCGCGACGGCGGCAACCACCGGCGACATGCACAGGAAGAACGGGTAGTTCCACGGCCCGATGACCAGCACCACGCCGATCGGGTCGTACTGCACCCACGCCCGGCCGGGCATCTGCGCCAGCGGCAGACTCTGCCGGCGTGGCTTGATCCACTTGCGCAGGTGTTTGCGCGCGAAGACCGCCTCGGCCTTCGTCGAGATGATGTCGCCGAGCCAGGCCTCGAATGCTGAACGGCCCAGGTCGCTGATCAGCGCTTCGGAGATCTCGGCCTCGCGTTCCTCGCACATCCGCTCGATGGCCCGCAACTGCTGCTCCCGCCACTGGATCGAGCGGGTTCGGCCGGTGCTGAACACCGTCCGGACCTCGGCCAACACTCCGGCGGAGCCACCCTGGGTGGCATGGTCGGTGGTCATCTGGATGGTCATCACAACTCCTTCGCGCCCGCGCCCACGAAGGCGCCTACTCACAGCTTGCCGCATTGCGGGCTCGGAGCCTTAATGTTTGGGGATGTCAGTCGTCGCCGCCAGGGAGTCGTTCTTCGAGACCGGCCTGGAAATCCTCGCCGAACTCGGCTTCGGCGGACTCAAGCTGGCCGAGGTGTGCGGCCGACTCGGCGTGACGACCGGCTCGTTTTACCACTATTTCCAGAACTGGAATAACTACACGCGCGAGTTGATCTGCTACTGGCGCCAGGACCGCACCGTGCGGTTGGCCGAGGTGCTGCGCCGGGAGCCTGATCCGCGGGCGCGGATGCGGGCGATCATCGAAGCCGCCCTGGCGCTTCCGCACGGGGCGGAAGCCGCGATCCGCGCCTGGAGTTCCGCCGATCCCGAGGTACACGCCATTCAAGTCGAGGTTGACCGGGATCGGTTCAGCCTCTGCTACGACTACGCCTTCGAAATCGTCAGGGATACCCGTCAAGCCGAGGTGTTCGCCGACTGGGCCGTGTACCTCCTCGTCGGCTACGAGCAGTCGACCCTGCAGCGCGATCCGTTGGTTTACGAGTGGATCTCCAACCAGATGCTCGACCATCTCGAGTCGGGCCGGTTCGCCACCGTGCCGCCACGGTGACGCGGCGAGACCCCGACGGCGACGCGGCGCGCAAGGCTCTGCGCGCGGCGATCTTCATCCCGCTTGCCGCGGCGGCGAGTTTCGCGGTCGCCGGTGACACCCAGACGCCGATCTTCACCATTCTCGGCTGCATCGCGTTGCTGATTGCGACCGACTTTCCCGGCGGCCGCGGGACCCGGGCACTGGGCTACTGCGGGCTGGCCATCAACGGCGCCGTGCTCATCACCGTCGCCACGCTAGCCGCGCCCCATCCCTGGATCGCGGTGCCGCTGTGTTTCATCGTCGGGATCAGCGTCAGCTTTCTCGGCCTGCTCGGCGAGGTGGTCGCCGGCGGACAGCGCGCGACGCTGATGATTTTCATCCTCCCGGTGTGTATCCGACCGGTGGCGCCCCTGGGTGATCGACTCTTCGGCTGGGTGATCGCACTCCTGATCTGTGTGCCGGCCGCCCTGTTCGTCTTCCCCCCGCGCTACGACAGTGAACTGCGCCGCCAAGCCACCCGCGTCTGCGCGGCCCTGGCCGACCGCATTGAAGGTACTTGCTCGGGTCAAGAAGTGAGTGACGCTATCGGTGCACTGCGCGCCGGATTCCTCAGTGGCACAACTCGACCGGTCACGATGACCGCCGGCAGCCGGGCTCTGGTCCGGGTGACCACCGACCTGCAATGGCTGTGCGACCGGGTGGACTCTGACACCAGCACGCTGCTCGGCCCCATGACGGCCCCGGCCACGCGAGTGCTGCGGGCCTGCGCCGTCGTGTTGAGTTCCGAGGATCAGGCGGGCGCCCGCACCGAGTTGGAGGATGCGCTGGCCGCCCATCGAACAGCGGCGGTGAGCCGTTACCGAGAGGACGCGTCGGCGCCATCCTCACCGATCCTGACGACGCCACGGCGGTGGGCGGCCGCGTGAAAGCCGAGCCGGCGCACCATCAACAGCAGCATATCGCACCACCGCCGGATCATCGCCGCGGCCGTCGCCGCCGATAAATACCCGACCGTGGTGGGCCCGGGTGTTGGGCTGCCAACTGCCCGGAGACCGGCATCGCCGACCGGGTGTACACCAAACGCCGCGATCGCCTCACCGGCGCTATCTCAGTACCGGGTCAATCACTCTATTCAACAGCCTGCAGCGGTCTGGCATTGGCCCCGGCCGTGGTGATCACCATCGTCTTCCCGGTGCAGAACGACCGTGGGGTGGTGCTCGGCGCGCTGTCGGTCCTGCGCAGCAGCGTCAACGGGAAACCAATGCGCTGCGGGCGATCACCGGTACGGTCATCGGCTTCGCCATCGTGGCGCCGCGGTCATCGGCCTGCTGGGTGTGGACCCGATCAGATGTGGGTGCTGTTGCCGATAGTGACCTTCGGGTCAACCTACGTCGCAGGTTGGTTCGTTTCTGGTCGCCAGGCGATGTTCACCATGATGGTGTTCATCGTCTCAACCGATACAGCCCACCGGCTGGCAGGTCGGCCTATTGTGATCGAAGACGTCGTCTTGGGCGCAGCGGTCATTGACGGCATCGTTGCTGACCTGGCCACGAGGTGCGACTGCGGCGGCATGGCGAGCCATCAACGCGGCCTTGGAGGTCGGCCTGCGCTACCTGAATGCCGCGGTGGCCTGATCACCAGCGGCGCCTCCGAGCAGTCCGACGATGCGGTCATCGCCCTGAGCCAGGACACCCTGAAGCGGTGCGAACCTATGGCGACGCCAGGCGCAATTACCTATCTGGAAGCGGCCGGAGCGATTGACCCCGGCACGCTTGACGCCGACAACCGCATCTCGCGCCTGCGCACCACCGCCGATCTCATCGCCGACCTCACACCTCCGCCGCTCGGGGTCTATCCACAGGCACGAAAGATCCTGAGCAGCACGCCATAGCGATATGCGCTGCACTCATACGAGCGGCGAATACCCGGACGATCTGCCACCGATCAGCGACGACTTCGTACCTTGCGTTGCGGGCTTCAACTCGCTGTTGCGCCAGCCCCGGTCCTGGTTCCACACCACGATGGCGTCGATGATCCCGGCGCTGACATCGGCCAGCAGTCGCTCCCACTCGGGCCGATCCTTACCGTTCGTTGCGCTCCGGTCGTTGTCCACATACACGGCAGCGACGCGCCAGCCCTGTACCTCGCACAGCACGGCGGTGTCCTCGCGTTGCCGAGCTACCCCTTGCCGCTTGTCATTGGGATCTGATGAGATACGGCAGTAACACCCTGCCCTGACCTGCGCGGTTTCGATCTTGGAGTTGGTATCGGTGACCATGATTTAAAGTGTACTTTAACTAGCAGTAAATGTTTTCGGCACAGCGCCTTGAGATTGGAGGCGTGCGTGGGCCCACCCACTTCGTAGGGAATCGTGTGGTCGAGATCGCAGATGTTCGCCGCAGCGTCACACCCCGGGAATCGACAGGTCAGATCGCGGCATCGCAGGAAGTCCGCCAACGCTGACGAGGGCCGGTACCGCGGCTCCGGTGGACTCTCACCGGGATGGGACACCGGACGCAGTTCGGCGATGCCCCGGGCTGCCAGGTCGGCGAGAACACTCACCGGCACCGCCGTGCCGCCCACCACGAAGCCGAACTCCGGCGTCGCACTCGGCGGGGCAGGCTGGGGCGCCTTCGGGCCGAGCGCCTCGGTGATCACCTCGGCAAGACGTTCCCGGCTGGTGATCACCTCAAAGGTGTCATCCTCAGGCCGTTCACCGTGCACCTCTGAAGGCTGCCCCTGAGAACCATCCGTGGACTCCAGCGCCGTGGACTTCAGCGCCGCGGCCTCCGCCACCACGTGGACCACCACCGTGGGCGCGGCATCGTTTTCCACAGCGGCGCACTCAGACATCCCACACGCGCAGGCCAACACGGTGTGACCGGCGGCCAACGCCCCTAGGGCATCCGCGCGACGCTGCGCGATGGTGCGCGGATCGTGCTCGCACACGGTGCGCGCCAGTGCGCTCAGCCGCCGATCAAGCAATGTGGCATCGCTTTGAAGCAACTCACCGGTGAGGTAGGAGATGTCCCGATCATGGGCGATGTCGACATGGCGGCCCCGGACCCGGGACTGCGTTCGCCGCCGCGCCTCCGGATCATGGGCAATGACGATGCGATCAACCGCCTGCACCATCTTCGTCACCGACATCGGCCCCCACGTCCGGATCGCCTCGGCCAACTCGGCGTCGATCGCGGCCATCACCTCAGGTTCCACCGCCAGCAGTGTGCGGGACACGATCATGCGCACCGTCCGGTAATCGAGGACCCCGGTCGCGAACACCGCCGCCACCCGCGGCAACCGCTCCCGCAGGCACACCGCGTAATGCAGCAGCCCGCTTGCCCCCCCGGCCGTCGTGCACTGCGCCGCCGCCACCTCCGCAGCCACCGCATCCCACACATCGAAGCGCCACAACTCCCGGCCCTGACCATCCTCGACCGGAACCTGGCGCCGCTCGTACAACTCCGCGATCGCCGCCAAGCGCCGCGCGCACGCCGCGTTCTCCGTCCGCGCACACACACCGATCGCGTCGATCACCGCGGCATCAGGCAATTCATCGAACATACATTCGATAATAGGCCCACCCTCGGACTAGGTAAATGTGAACACGTGCCGGCTGGGGACGAAATCGGATCTGTGGATAGACCTCAGCCCAGGACGGCCATGGCCGCCTCGCGCGCCTGCGCCGGAGTCGCCGTCGCCAGCACCGCATCGGCGGCATCCCGGCATTGCTGCAACGTCACCGTGGCCAACTTCGCGCCCACCGGGGTCACCGCCGACGCGGCGGCGGACAACGACGTGACGCCAAAACCGGTGAGCACGCAGGCCATCATCGGATCGGCGGCGGCCTCCCCGCAGACGCCGACCGGTTTGCCTACGGCGGCGCCGGCGCGGGCAGTCGCAGCGACCAAGGCGAGCACACCCGGCTGCCAGGGGTCGGTCAGCACCGCCAGATCCGAGGACATCCGGTCAGCGGCCATCGTGTACTGCGCGAGATCGTTGGTGCCGATGGACAGGAACTCGACATGCTCAAGCAGCCTGCCCGCAAGCAGGGCGGCGGCGGGCACCTCGATCATCACACCGGGATGCAGTCCGCGATCGCGGGCCAGACCGGCGAACTGCCGAGCCTCATCGGCGGTCGCGATCATCGGCGCCATCACCCACGGAGCGTTACCGGTGCGTTCGGCCGCAACCGCGATCGCGTCGAGTTGACGGGCCACCAGTTCGGCATTGTGAGCGACGATCCTAAAACCCCGCACGCCCAGCGCCGGGTTCGCCTCCGCCGGCGTGGTGACGAACTTCAACGGTTTATCCGATCCGGCATCAAGGGTCCGGATCACCACCTTGTGGCCGGCGAAAGCTTCGAGGACCTCCCCGTAGATCGAGGCCTGCTCATCAACGCTTGGCTCGGAATCGCGCTCCAGGAAGCACAATTCGGTGCGGAACAGACCGACCCCCTCCACCGGGGCCTGGCGCGCGGCTCGAGCGGCTGCGCCGTCGGCCACATTGGCCAGGATCAACACCGCGTGGCCGTCCGAGGTCGCGCCGGGTCCACTCCAGCCCGCCATCGCTGCCGCCACGACATCGGCCGCCGCCACAGCCGCTGCGGCATCGGCCCGGTCGGGATCCAGGGTGATCGTTCCGCGGTTACCGTCCAGCAGCACCATGGTGCCGACGGGTACGTCGTCGAGGCCGCCGACGGCGACCACGCAGGGAATGCCGAGTTGGCGGGCGATGATCGCCGTATGGCTGGTCGGACCGCCCAACGTGGTGGCCAGCCCGACCACCCGATGCGGGTCCAGGCCGGCAGTATCAGCGGGCGCGAGGTCCTCGGCGCACAGGATCGAGGGCTCGACCGGAATCGGCACGCCCGGCTCGGGCAGTCCGGCAAGTTCGGCGATCACGCGGTCCCGGATGTCCTTGAGGTCGGTGACCCGTTCGGCCATCAGGCCGCCCATCTTGGTGAACATCTCGATGAATTGGGCGGCCGCATCGGCAGTGGCACGCACGGCCGTCTTACCGGCTTTGATGGCGTTCTCGGCCGATCCCAGCCAGGCCCGGTCCTGGGCCAGTTGCGCGGTGGCGCCCAACACCTCCGACGCCGCGCCGGTCGCCGTCGCGGCCCGGTCGCGCAGGCGCTGAGCCACCGTGGAGGCGGCGTTGGCGAACCGGGCGGCTTCGGCCGGCCGATCCAGCTCGGCCAGCACGGCGCCTGAGTCGAGGGCGTCGATCGCGGGCAGTCGGTTGGTGCGGATCACCGGCGCGAAACGGACACCCGGAACCACCGGGACCCCCTGCAGCACCGTCGTATTCGGCAAGGTCATGCAGGGGATTACAGCAAATCGTTGACATTCCCACACGGTCGGCGGTAAAACAACACATACCCACATGAAGTGGGTATGAACCCACAGCCGTCCCACGCACTCGGAGAACCATGTACCCGGAGGAACGCCAGCAGGCCATCGCCGCGACGGTGATGACTCAGGGGCGCGCCTCCGTCGCCGATCTGGCCCAGCACTACGACGTCACCACCGAGACCGTTCGCCGGGACCTGGCCGTCCTCGATCGGGCCGGCCTGCTGCGGCGGGTGCACGGCGGTGCGGTACCCGTCCGGGCGTTGCACCTCGTCGAACCCAGCGTCGAGGAACGCGAGGCAACCCGGGCAGGCCACAAACTCGCCATCGCATCGGCCGCGGCCGAATTCCTCCCTCAGTCAGGAGCGACAGTCCTCTTCGACGCCGGTACCACCACAGCGCGGGTTGCCGCACTCGTGCCACCCGACCGTGAACTGCTGGTGGTGACCAACTCGGTGCCCATCGCCGCCCGCCTGGCCGGCCTGACTTCGATATCCCTTCAACTTCTCGGCGGCCGGGTGCGCGGCCTAACCCAGTCGACGATCGGCGAACAGGCGGTCAAAGCCCTGAACTCCCTGCGCGTCGACATCGCCTTCATCGGATCCAACGGCATCAGCGTCCGCCATGGACTGTCCACTCCCGATCCAGGCGAGGCCGCCGTCAAGCGAGCCATGGTGGAGTGCGCCAATTTCGTTGTGGTGGTTGCGGACTCGTCGAAGATCGGCCGTGAGGAATTCGTCAGCTTCGCGCCGATCGATCGTGTCGATGTGCTGGTCACCGACTCCGAGATCACCGCGGAGAACCGCAGCTGTCTCACCGAGCAGGGCCTGGACGTCGTAGTGGCGCAGGCACCCTCATGATCGTCACGGTTACTCCCAATCCGAGTATCGACCGGACTATGACCCTGCCCACGGCGCTCGTGCGCGGCGCTGTGCACCGGATCGGTTCGACGTCGTCCGAACCCGGCGGCAAAGGCGTCAACGTCGCGCGCGCCCTGGCGCTGGCCGGACTCGACGTCATCGCGGTGCTGCCCGCCCGTCCGGGCGACCCGATCCTGGCCGGGTTGCAGGACATCGGTCTCAACATCTACGCGGTCCCGGTCACAGGTGCAGTCCGTACCAACCTCGCTATTACCGAACCGGACGGCACCACAACGAAACTCAACGAGCCAGGCTCCGTGATGGAATCCGCCGACATTGACGCACTCACACGGGCGGTGCTTGAGTACGCCCAGTCGGCGCAGTGGGTGGTGTTGTCGGGTTCACTGCCGCCGGGTATGCCCGAGGGCTGGTACGCCGACATGGTGGCGGCACTGCGGCCCTACCCAAGCAAGGTCGCTGTGGACACCTCCGAGTCACCACTGGCCGCACTCGCGCACCATCTTGACCGGGCGGCACCGGATCTGATCAAACCCAACGCCGAGGAACTCGCCGGCCTGGCCGGGGTAACGGCACAATCATTGGAATCCGCGGTGGCACGCGGCGATGCCGGTCCGGTGGTCATCGCGGCGCAGCGGTTGATCGCTCGGGGCGTGGGCGCGGTGCTGACCACCCTGGGTGCAGCTGGCGCGATATTGGTCACCGCCAACGGTGCCTGGCTGGCCACCCCTCCCCCGATCACGCCGCGCAGCACCGTCGGCGCCGGTGACTCCGCGCTGGCCGGCTACGTCCGG
>JAGYKK010000004.1 GCA_018401645.1 Mycobacterium sp.
CGGCGATCGCCGAAGCCTTGGCGCCGTCGTGCACCCTGTTGCTGGCCGGGCGGCCGTCAGAACGTCTCGACGCCGTCGCCGCCCGAACGGGTGCCACCACCTGGCCACTGGACCTGACCGATCCCGACGGCATCGGCGCCTGCGCTGAGGTGCTGACCGGTCTGGATGTGTTGATCCACAACGCCGGGGTGGCCTTTCCCGGCCGGGTCGCCGAATCAACGCCAGCGGAGTGGCGGACCACTTTCGAGGTGAACGTCATCGGCACGGTCGCGCTCACGTGCGCGCTGTTGCCTGCTCTTCGCGCGTCGCGCGGGCAGGTGATCTTCATCAACTCCGGTTCCGGCCTCAACGCCTCGCCGGGTCTGGCCGCGTACTCGGCGAGCAAGTTCGCCCTGCGCGCCTTCGCCGACTCGTTGCGGGCGGACGAACCTTTGCTGCGGGTGACCAGCGTCCACCCCGGCCGTGTCGACACCGCAATGCAACGCGATCTGGTGTCCTACGAGGGCGGCGACTACGACCCGGCGGACTTCCTCACGCCGCAGACCGTCGCGGGCGTCGTCGCCCAGGTGGTCGCCACCCCGCCGGACGCGCATACCCATCAGGTGGTGATCCGCCCACGCGGGCGGATCTGATCACTCCCGCACGCTTACCCGCGCACGACGAGATTGACCAGGCGACCGGGCACCACGATCACCTTGTTCGGAACCGTGCCGGCAAGGAAGGCCACCACCTTCTCCTCGGACAAGGCCGCGGCTCGCACGGCGTCTTGACCCGCGTCGGCGGCAACCGTGATGTGGCCGCGGACCTTGCCGTTGACCTGAACCGGGTATTCCACGGTGTCATCGACGAGGTAGCGCCCGTCGGCAGTCGGGAACGGTCCGTGCGCCAGTGACTCAACATGGCCGAGTCGGCGCCACAATTCCTCGGCCAGGTGCGGTGCCAGTGGAGCCGCCATCAGAACCAGCGGTTCCAGTGCAGCCCGTGCGGTAACACCCGTCTTGGTGAGGTGGTTGGTGTACTCGATAAGTTTGGCCGCCGCAGTGTTGTTACGCAGGCAGGTGTAATCCTCGGACACCCCGGCGATAGCGCGGTGCAGTACCCGTAGCGTCTCGTCATCGAGAATGTCGTCGGAAACCCTGATGCTCCCGCTGGTTTCATCGACGACCAATCGCCACACCCGCTGTAGAAAACGGTGCGCCCCGACGACGTCTTTGGTTGCCCACGGCCGGGACGCCTCCAACGGGCCCATCGACATCTCGTAGACCCGCAGCGTGTCAGCGCCGAAGCCATCGCAGATCTCATCGGGTGAGATCGAATTTTTCAGGCTCTTGCCGATCTTGCCGAACTCTTGGAAAACCTCGACCTGGCCCTCGGGTCCGGTCAGGAAGAACGCGTCACCCCGTTCCACGACGTCGGCGGCGGTCACGTAGGAACCGCGGGCGTCGGTGTAGGCGAAGGCCTGGATGTAGCCCTGGTTCACCAACCGCCGGTAGGGCTCTCGGGAACTGACATGTCCGAGGTCGTAGAGCACCTTGTGCCAAAAACGCGAGTAGAGCAGGTGTAGCACCGCGTGCTCGACGCCACCGACGTAAAGATCCACTCCACCCGGATCATCCGGGCCGTGCTCGGCCGGCCGGGGGCCCATCCAGTAGGCCTCGTTCTCGCGGGCGCAGAACTCCCGAGCGTTGTGCGGATCGGTGTATCGCAGTTCGTACCACGAACTGCCCGCCCACTGCGGCATGACGTTGGTGTCGCGGGTGTAGGAGCGCATGCCGTCGCCGAGGTCAAGGTCGACGTGTACCCACTCGCCGGCCTTGTTCAACGGCGGCGACGGTTCGCTGTCAGGGTCGTCGGGGTCGAAGGACACCGGCGCGTAGTCCTCGATGTCGGGCAGCGTCACCGGCAGCATCGTGTCGGGCAGTGGATGCGCGCGGCCATCCGCGTCGTAGACGATCGGAAAGGGTTCACCCCAATACCGTTGGCGGGCGAAAAGCCAGTCCCGCAACTTGTATTCGATCCGACCATAGCCGCGCCGGTCGGTCTCAAGTCTGGAGATGATCGCCGCTTTAGCTTCCGCAACGTCGAGACCATCGAGGTGGCCGGAGTTCACCAGGACGCCATCGCCGGTGTGCGCGCACTGCCCGATGTCACCCCCGGCGATCACCTCGATGATCGGCAGTCCGAACGCGGTGGCGAACTCCCAGTCGCGCTGATCATGACCCGGCACCGCCATAATGGCCCCGGAGCCGTACCCGGCCAGGACATAGTCGGCGATGAAAATCGGCACCTGCTGACCATTGGCCGGATTGGTTGCATAGCTGCCCAGGAACACACCCGTCTTCGTCTTGTTCTCCTGGCGTTCCAGATCGGACTTGGCCGTGATCGAACGCCGGTAATCCGCCACCGCCATCGCTGGAGTGGCGGTGCCGCCCGTCCAGCGTTGGTCGACCTGATCCGGCCAACTGGGCGCGACCAGACGGTCGACGAGTTGATGCTCGGGGGCGAGCACCAGATAGGTGGCCCCGAACAGCGTGTCCGGTCGCGTCGTGAACACCTCGATATCGGCATCACCCGATGCGAACACCACCGAAGCGCCGATGGATCGTCCGATCCAGTTGCGCTGCATGGCCTTGACTTTCTCCGGCCAGTCCAGGGAGTCGAGGTCATCAAGAAGCCGATCGGAATACGATGTGATCCGCATCATCCACTGGCGCAATCGCTTTCGAAAGACCGGGAAGTTGCCGCGTTCGCTGCGGCCGTCGGCCGTCACCTCCTCATTGGCCAGAACGGTGCCCAAACCCGGGCACCAGTTGACCAAGGACTCGGCCCGGTAAACCAGCCGATGCCCGTCGATGAGGTCGGCCTGCTCACCCGGCGTCAACTCAGACCACTTCCGGCCGTCGTCGATAGGCCTTGTTCCGCTGGCAAATTCGGTAATCAGGTCACCGACCGGGCGTGCCTTATTCGCGTCCGGATCAAACCAGGCGTTGTAGATCTGCAGGAAGATCCACTGTGTCCACCGGTAGAAGTCGACGTCCGTGGTTGAAAAACTGCGGCGCTGGTCATGGCCGAGTCCGAGTCGGCCGAGTTGGCGACGGAAGTTGACAATGTTTGCCTCAGTGCGGATACGCGGGTGGGTTCCGGTCTGGACCGCATACTGTTCGGCGGGCAGTCCGAATGAGTCGAAGCCCAACGCGTGCAACACATTGCGGCCGGTCATTCGGAAGTAGCGGGCGTACACGTCCGTGGCGATGTAGCCCAGCGGGTGCCCGACATGCAGACCCTCACCGGATGGATACGGGAACATGTCCTGAACGAACATCTTGTCCCTCGGTATAGGTGCACCGTTCTCGGGCGCCAGCAAACCCACCGGGTTGGGTACATGGAAGGTTCCCCACCGCTGCCAGTTGTCCTGCCACTGCGTCTCGATACGGCCCGCCAATTCGGCCGTGTACCGGTATTGCGGGACGTCCGATTCGGATTCCCCGGGGTCGGCGGTCGGGGATCGGCTCACACCGACAGGGTATCGGGGCTACCCAGCCAGGCAACGACGCGGTATCGGTTGCGTTTCATGCCGGTCAGAGGTTGGTTCCAAGTCGATTCCAGACCTGTCTTTGAGCTTCCGCCGGTGCATAGAGTCAAGCTGAGCAGTTGGGCCGATCAGGCCCACGGTGTGCGAAACGCCCCGGGGTGAGCGTCCCAGGGCTCCAATGCGAAGAGGATGCGTGCGATGAACAGCTTCACCCGTAACTGGCGGGTACTGGTAGGCGGCGTCGCCGCGGGTTCGGTGGCGGTACTCGGCTTCACCGGCGCCAACATCGGGCTGCTGGCCGTGCCGTTCACCGTGTTCGGCGCGAGCCGCGGCAACCGCGACCGACCGCAACCAGACGGTGACCGTCACGGCGGCCGCCGAACCCGCCGCACTCCGGCCGCTGCCCTGGCCTCCCCGCCGAACCCGCCGCAGCCCCGATCGCCGCCGAACCCGCCAGTTCCGATCGCCGCCGACCCGCCGCGCTCCGGCGGAGCCTCCCGCTGCCCCCATCGCGTACTACGTCGGGAACCCTCACTGAGTACCTCAAAGGGAAAAAGGTGTCGAGCTGCAACCCCAGACGGCGACTGGATTCACCGGTTTGAGTATCGTTTTGCCCATGCCCTCCGGCTGGCAGGTAATTCCGGATCCCAACGTCCCGGACGCCTTCTCCGTCATCGCCGACCGACAGGGCGGTGATGGTTTGTACACCTCCAATGCCCAACTGGTGGTGTACAAACTCGTCGGTGAGTTCGATCCTCGAGAAGCGATCAGCCACGGCTACGTCGAGAACCAGAAGCTGTTCGCCTGGCAGTCCACGTCCGCCTCGATGACCGACTTCGGTGGTTTCCCCTCGTCAGTAATCGAAGGGATCTATCGCGAGACCGACATGACGCTTAACACCTCCCGCCGCAATGTGATCGCAGAGTCCGGTTCGGACCGGTATCTGGTCACCCTGACGGTCACCACTGCGGCCAACCAGGCGGTCGCGACGGCAAGTGCCACCGACGGAATCGTCAACGGATTCCGGGTCACCGCGCCGTCGGCGACGCCGACACCCGCTGCGGCACCCGCACCGGCACGAGCCAGTGCCCGGCAGCTAAGGGTCTGGCCCGGCTCGTATTGTGGGCTCCATGGTTATCGGGGCAGTGCTGAGCCTATTGCTGGCAGTTCTGATCGGCGGCTCAGGATTGTGGACGCTGGCACGTCGTGGCGGCATCGACGTGAACGACCGGGCACTGCGCGCCGTGGCGCCCGCAATCGCCGCCGCGGTCATGCTGGTGGCCGGTGGTGTCGCGGCACTCACGGCCCCGTCGCAAATCGTCGGCTGAGCGGGTTGATCATCGCAGCGGCGGGTGCAATCGGCACCATCGCCGGTAGGCTCCTGGCGGGCCGCGCGTTACGCGGCGAGCAGACAGGGTGCCGTCGACTGCGGCTCGGGCGGGGCTGCGCCATGCACCCAGTTATGTCGATGATCCCGCCACCGAAGTCGGGCGCCGAAATCAGCCCCGACAATCAGGGCGCGCAATCAAACTCAGTTACGGCTGACATCGATCGGGTGCGTGGCTAGCAATGGCAACGGCATGGGTTGACGACGTAACGCCCGGGACCACAGGTCGGCGCGGGGTTCGGCAAGAACGTCGGACGGCAACGCTGACAGCACGATCCAGTCATCACGGTCAATCTCGCCCTCGAGTTGACCGATCGTCCACCCCGAATAGCCCGCGAATATCCGCACCCCCTCGACCGCCGCGCCGATCAACTCCGGATCCGCATCGAGGTCCACCATCACGATCCGGCCTGCAACGAGCCGCAGGCCCACCGCATCAGGATCCGCACCTACCCGAAGCATGCCCAGACAGAGTGCGGCGTCACGCTTGACCGGTCCGCCGATGAACATCGTCCTCGGCTTGGCGACCAGATCCGTCCATTGCGGCAAAACGTTGTGGACTGCGGTCTCACTCGGCCGATTGAGCACCACACCGAGGGTGCCGCCATCGTTGTGCTCAACGATATAGATGACGCTGCGCCGGAATGTGGGTTCCATCAAGTCGATGCTGGCAAGCAATAGGGTCCCGGCCCGCACCCGGTTTGCCACCGGTGCGGCGAAGTCATCGGGATCCTCCTGCTGAGCCACCCGACAATCATGTCACGGGCCCCAGTGGCCCAGGGGTGTGCGGCGCGGTCGTGTGAGCGGACGGATTGTCCTTAGCGGCCGCAGTGTTCGTACTGTGAGGCGGTGGTCGACACCCGCACCTCCGTCTCCTGGCGAACCGTGCGCGACCTACCCGACTTCTGGCGGCTCCTGCAGTTGCGATCGGCCAGCCAGTTCGCTGACGGACTGTTCCAGGCCGGATTGGCCGGCGGACTGTTGTTCAATCCCGAACGCGCGGCCGACCCACTGGCGGTCGCAGGGGCGTTCGCGGTGTTGTTCCTGCCCTATTCCTTACTGGGCCCGTTCGCAGGTGCGCTGCTGGACCGTTGGGATCGCCGGTCGGTGCTGATCGCGGCCAACACCGCCCGCCTGCTGCTGGTGCTCGGAGTCGCCGCGGCTTTGGCGACGGGCGTCGGGGATGTATTCGTGCTCTGCCTGGCACTCACCGTCAACGGCTTCAGCCGGTTCGTTACCTCGGGACTGTCAGCCGCGCTGCCGGAGGTGGTACCCCGCGAGCGGGTGGTGACCATGAACTCGGTGGCAACGGCGACCGGTGCCGTCGCAGCATTCCTGGGCGCGAACTTCATGCTGGCGCCCCGGCGGATGTTCGGCTCCGGGGACACCGGGGCGGCGACGACTATCGTCATCGTCGCCCTTCCGGTCGCGGTCGCATTGTTGTTATCCCTCCGCTTTCCTCCGCGTGTACTCGGGCCGGTCCGGGTGGGCACGCAGGGTTCAGCCCTCCACACGGTGGCGACCGGATTGGCCGCCGGGGCTCAAGTGGTGCGAGCAACACCCTCGGTGGCGGCGACGCTGTCCGGTCTGGCCGCCCACCGCATGGTGTTTGGCATCAACACGCTCCTCGTCCTCGTGCTGGTCCGAAACGGTGCCGACAACGGCTTCGCCGGATTGGGAACCATCGTGGTGTTCGTCGCCGCCGCCGGGGGCGGCGCATTCCTGGCCACCGTATTGACGCCGTCGGCGGTGCGCCGATGGGGCCGGTACGCCAGCGCCAATGTGGCGTTGCTGGGTGCGGCAGCGGTCCAACTCGCGGTGGCGACCCTGCATCCGCTGGTCATGGTCGGCTGCGGTTTCCTGCTCGGGCTGGCCGGACAGGTGGTCAAACTCTGCGCCGATTCGGCGATGCAGATCGACGTCGACGACACCCTGCGCGGACACGTCTTCGCGGTGCAGGACTCGCTGTTTTGGATCGCCTTCATTTTCGCGATAAGCGTTGCCGCGACGGTCATCCCCGCCGACGGCCGATCCCCGACGCTGGCATTGGCCGGGACGGGACTTTATCTGACCGGGCTCGCGGTGCACGCACGCGTCGGCCGGCGGCGGCTGCCGGCCACCAAGTAGGCTGCGCCACATGGCCACTGGCGAGATCGTCGATGATCTGGCGGCCGAAAGCGCCGCACTGGACGCCTTGGTCGCCAGGATCCCCGAGGAGCGCTGGGCGTTGGCGACACCGGCGACGGGCTGGACGATCGCACACCAGGTCGGGCATCTGCTGTGGACCGACCGGGTGGCACTGATGTCGATCACCGACGAGCCCGCGTTCGATGCCCTTGTCGCCGCCTCACAGACCACCATCGACACGTTCGTCGACAGCGCCGCCGAAGAACTATCCGCGCTGCCACCGGCGCAACTCCTCGGCGAGTGGCGGGTCGCCCGCACCGCACTGCACACCGCGCTTCGGACAGTGCCGAACGACCGCAAGCTGCTGTGGTTCGGACCGCCGATGGGCGCGGCCTCGATGGCGACCGCCCGGTTGATGGAGACCTGGGCGCACGGTCTGGACGTCGCCGACGCTCTTGGTATGACGGTGCCGCCCTCGGCCCGACTGAAGTCGATTGCCCACCTCGGTGTGCGGACCCGTGACTTCGCGTTCGCCATTCACGGACACCCTCCCCCCGCGGAGCCATTCCGGGTGGAGTTGACGGCACCCGGCGGCGACCAGTGGGCATGGGGGCCCGAGGATGCGGCGCAGCGGGTCAGCGGTTCAGCGCTGGACTTCTGCCTGCTGGTCACCCAGCGCCGACCGCGGGAGCGGTTGGACGTCGTCGGCGACGGCCCGGACGCGCAGCGCTGGCTGGAGATCGCCCAGGCATTCGCCGGTCCGCCCGGCTCGGGTCGGTAGTCGGCCGCGGACTACACCGTGGCGGCACCATCGGCGGAGCCGTCGCCGTCGAGGTCGGTCAGCACGACGTCCCAGTCGCCGTCGCCGTCGGTATCGACGTACCCCCTACTGAACCCCCCGTCCAGATCCTCGCTTAGTGCGCGGTCGGCCAGACCGTCGCGATTGACGTCGAACAGCAGATCCGTGCCGCCATCGCCGTCGACATCGATCGGATCGCTCGGGTCAACGTGCTCGGTCCCGTCGAGATCGAACCACCGCAGAGGGACCGGCGCCTCACCCCCGGCCACCATCCAGGTTCCGGAACCGTCATCGGTGAAGCGTGCCTCGGGCACGCCGTCGTCATCGAGATCAATCGCGGCGTGATCAGCCAGGCCGTCATTATCGAAGTCGGCCAGGGCGTCGTCGAACGCACCGTCACCGTCGAAATCCAGCCGCAGCCCGTCCAGTTCGCCGTCACCGTCGACGTCGATGTCAAGCTGTCCGGTCCATATCGACGCGGTTCCATCTCCAGCGTCCAGGCAATAGTCCATGCACTATGAGACGCCCGCGGCGCCCCGGAGGTTCCACGCCATCAATCGGCGGCGCCGCGAGCGCGCCACGCCATCAATCGGCGGCGCCGCGAGCGCGCCACCAGGCCAGCAACTCGGCCGTGGCATCCTCCCGGGACAACGGGCCGCGGTCCAACCGCAGTTCCTTGAGGTAACTCCACGCTTCTCCCACCTGAGGTCCGGCCGGGATGCCGAGCAATTCCATGATCGCGTTGCCGTCGAGATCGGGCCGAACCCGGGCCATGTCCTCCTTGGCGGCCAACTCCGCAATTCGCGCTTCGAGTCCGTCATAAGTGGCCTGAAGCTTCGCGGCGCGCCGTTTGTTCCGGGTAGTGCAGTCGGCGCGGACCAACTTGTGCAACCGGGGCAACAGCGGCCCGGCGTCAGCGACGTAGCGCCGCACCGCTGAGTCAGTCCACCGACCCTCGCCGTAGCCGTGAAAACGCAGATGCAGGTACACCAATTGAGACACGTCGTCGATCATCTGCTTGGAGTACTTCAACGACCGCATCCGCTTGCGCACCAGTTTCGCGCCCACCACCTCATGGTGATGAAAGCTGACCCCGCCGTCGGATTCGTGGCGTCGCGTCGCCGGCTTGCCGATGTCGTGGACCAGTGCGGCCCAGCGCAAGACCAGGTCCGGTTCGTCCTCCAGCGCGATGGCCTGCCTAAGCACCGTCAGTGAATGCTGGTAGACGTCTTTGTGCTGATGGTGTTCGTCGATCGCCATCTGCATGCCGCCCACTTCGGGAAGGACCACCTCGCCGAGCCCGGTCTGCACCATCAGGTCAATCCCGGCCACGGGATCGGAACCGAGCAGCATTTTGTTCAGCTCGACAGCCACCCGTTCGACGGTGATACGGCCCAACTCAGGTGCCATCGCTGCGATGGCTTCGCGCACCCGGTCGGCAACTCCGAATCCAAGCTGGGAGACGAACCGCGCCGCGCGAAGCATCCGCAACGGGTCGTCGGTGAAGGACACCGCGGGGGCGGCCGGGGTGTCCAGGATTCGCCGCTGCACCGCGGCCAGTCCGCCCAGTGGATCAATAAACTCACCCGGCCCGTCCGCGGCAATCCGCACGGCCATCGCATTGACGGTGAAGTCCCGGCGAACCAGATCATCCTCAAGGCGTTCACCAAAACGCACCTGCGGGTTTCGGGAAACCTGGTCGTAGCTGTCGGCCCGAAAGGTGGTGATCTCCAGCCGCTGCCCAACCTTGGCCACGCCCACGGTTCCGAAGTCGATGCCGGTGTCCCAGGTCGCGTCGGCCCAGGGCCGGACAATCTTCTGCACCGCCTCCGGCCTGGCGTCGGTGGTGAAGTCGAGGTCGGTGGTCATTCTGCCGAGCACGGCGTCGCGGACGCTGCCCCCAACCAGATACAGCTCCTGGCCCGCGGCCGCGAACAGCCCGCCGAGTTCGCCCAGCAGCGGAGCCTGGCGTTGTAACTCGACGGCAGCGCGTCTGAGCAACTCGTCGGGAGGTCTGACTTCGGACACGTCCAGTGAGCCTAATGCTCGATGCCCCGGTAACGCCCGGCGAGTGCGGCCAGGCGCACTTATCAGTGCCAGCTACTATCACATGGGTGTCGGAGGGCGAGCGGGCCAAACCACGACGACGGCGCGGACGACGTCGCGGCCACCCTGCGGCCGTCCCGCTGCAGCAACACTCTGATCCCAATGCCGACGCCGGTTCCGATCCCGGGCCTCCCCGGCGAGCGGGTTCGCGACTGCGCACTGTGCACGAAGTATCCGCGGGTGGGCTCGTGGTCGACGGGATTGACCGGCCGCGCGAAGAGCAGTTAGCCGCACTGATCGGCCGCCTTGACCGCCGCGGGCGGATGATCTGGTCGCTGCCGAAGGGGCATATCGAGCAGGGTGAGACTGCTGAGCAAACTGCCATCCGCGAAGTCGCCGAGGAGACCGGCATTCACGGGCACGTACTGGCGGCACTGGGCAGCATCGACTACTGGTTCGTCACCGAGGGCCGGCGGGTCCACAAGACCGTTCACCACTACTTACTCCGATTCTCCGGTGGCGAACTGTGCGATGAGGACGTCGAGGTCACCGAAGTCGCGTGGGTACCTATCACCGAACTCTCGAGACGGCTGGCGTATGCCGACGAGCGCAAGCTGGCGAACGTCGCCCATGAGTTGATCGCACTGCTGCAATCCGACGGTCCTGGTGCGCTACCGCCGCTACCACCCAGCACGCCCGCCGTGCGAACCCAGACTCATTCCCGAACCCGCCAGTCCCGGCGCGAGACCTCCGGCGACTCCCGGGGATGCGGCTGCGGTTCGCCACCGTGACCGTGCTGACCGCAAGTCCCTGCCGCATCCGGTGATCGTTGTCGTTCTCGGCCTGTTGCTGCTGCTCGCCCGGCCGGGCTGCCTCCATCGCCGCGGGCGAACCCGGCCCGAGTTCCTGGTGGTGCGCCTCGATAGCGTCAGCCCGGACGTGGTGACCACCTCCAGCGACCCCACCGTGACGGTGGTCGCGACGGTGACCAACGTCGGCGACCGGCCGGTCCGCGATGTCGTGGCCCGACTGGAACACGGCGAGCGGATACCCGCGTCGTCGGGCCTGCGGACCAGCCTGGACAGCGCCCGGGATCCGTTTGCGGGCGTCGGTGAGTTCATTGACGTCGCAGCCGAACTCAGCCGTGGACAAGCCGTCAGCTTCACCCTGACCGCGCCGATCAGATCCAGCCCGGAAACATCGTTGAACATCACCACACCCGGGGTTTACCCGCTGCTGGTCAACGTCAACGGCACCCCCGACTACGGGGCACCGGCCCGCCTCGACGCGACACGGTTCCTGTTGCCGGTGACCGGCGTTCCCCAGGCGCCGGGTGGCCCCCTGACCGCAGTTGTGGCCCCCGACATCACTAAGCCCGTTGCCGTAACGATGTTGTGGCCGCTGGCGGATCGGCCGCGGCTGGCACCGGGGGTCCCCGGCGGCACCACCCCGGTCCGGCTGGTCAACGACGACCTCGCGGTGTCGCTGGCGACGGGCGGACGGCTTGAAACATTGGTGGCGGCGGCCGAATTCGCGACCAGCCCGGGCGCGATCGACCCAGACAGCGGCATCGTTCGC
Organism: Mycobacterium sp.; assembly: GCA_018401645.1. Taxonomy (GTDB): domain Bacteria; phylum Actinomycetota; class Actinomycetes; order Mycobacteriales; family Mycobacteriaceae; genus Mycobacterium. The sequence goes on from JAGYKK010000004.1 coordinate 11,470, forward strand.
GCGATGTGTCTGGCCGTCGACCCGACCTGCTGGTCACGGTGAACGCGATGACCAGGCTACGTCGTGGTGGAGGCACCGGGGGCCTCGACACGGCTACCCGACCTGGTGGCGGCCGCGCCGCCGCCACCCGACCCGGCGACGGTCAACAGGCCGCGGTGGCGTGGCTGCAGCGAGTACGGGGTCTTTCCCAGCGGATGTGCGTTGCCGCCACGCCCTACGCGCAGGCCGACCTCGGCGCGTTGTACCGGGTCGGCGATCCTCGGCTCAGTGCGGCCGCCACCACCACGGCCGCCGACATCGTCGACCGGATTCTCGGAATCACCTCCACCCGGGGCGCAACCATCCTCGGCGATGGTCCGATGAGCGCTCCCGCACTCGATCTGCTCAACACTCAGGGCCTGACCGTCGCGATCGCGGCCGCCCCATAGCGGACGCGGCCGACGGTGCCGTTCACGCCCGACCTGACGCCCCGCCGGCTGTCGCAGCAGGTCGTTATCGCACCGTTCGACCCGGCCGTGGGCGGTGCACTAGCTGGCGTCGGCACCGACCCCGGCGTGCCGACCTACCTCGATCGAGCGCTGAGCGTGCCGGTCGACCACGATTCTCCGGTGGCACGCCGCCAGGATGCCGTGGCGGCCATGCTGTGGCGGGCCCTGCAACCCGACGTCGAATCGAGGTCGCAAATCCTGCTACCGCCACTGAAGTGGAGTCCGCAACCCGACGACGCGCGCGCGATCCTGACTGTTCTGGCCAACGCGGTCCGCGCCTGGGCCACCCCGCGCCCACTGGAGGAGGTCATCCGCGAGTCCGCGTCCGCTCCGCCGCTCGAGCCGATGCTGCCCACCGAGATTCCCGGCGGTTTCGACGCTGATGTGGTGGCCGGAATCACTGCCGAAGTCGGCCGGCTGTGGGGACTCACCGCGGCCTTGACCACCGATTCCCGCACCGGGCTGACGGGGCTGGCGTACACCGCTCCGCTGCGGGAGGACATGCTGCGGGCGATTAGCCAGATTGAGCCACCGGAGACCCGAAACGGCACCGCGCGTCAGCGACTGGCCGTTGTCGGCGCGACCATCGGTGATCTGTTCGGTGCCGTCACGATCGTCAACCCCGGGGACTCCTACACACTGGCCACCGAGAACAGTGCGCTACCCCTGGCACTACGCAACGATCTCGCCGTTCCGATCCGGGTACGCCTCCAGGTCGACGCCCCGCCCGGTATGACGGTGACGGATATCGGCGAACAGGAACTGCCGCCGGGCTACCTCCCGCTGCGAGTGCCCGTTGAGGTCCGGGTCAGCCAGCGGGTCGCCGTGGACGTCACGCTGCGCACCGCCGACGGACTCGCCCTAGGCGAGCCGGTGCGCATCTCGGTGCACGCCAACGCCTACGGCAAGGTGCTGACGGCGATTACCGTGGGCGGCGGATGCGTGCTGGCGCTGCTGGTGGGCCGTCGGCTCTATCACCGGTTCCGCGGCCAGCCCGATCGCGCCGACCTCGACCGTCCGTTGCATCCGAAGGACGACGACGAATGACGCCGCGGCCGCAGACCCGGCAGGTACGCGAGGAACTCTCCGATGCGGCCGTCGTGTCCCGTTCCTGGGGCATGGCTCTGGCAACACTGGTCAGCCGGATCACCGGCTTCATTCGGATCGTGCTCCTCGCGGCGATTCTCGGTGCAGCGCTGTCCAGTGCGTTCACCGTCGCCAACCAGCTACCCAACCTGATCGCAGCCCTGGTGCTGGAGGCGACCTTCACGGCGATTTTTGTCCCGGTGCTGGCGCGCGCCGAGCGCGACGACGCCGACGGCGGCGAGGCTTTCGTTCGGCGACTGGTGACACTGGCCACCGCGTTGCTTTTGGCGGCAACCGTGGCGTCGGTGATCGCCGCCCCCCTGCTCGTCGGCCTGATGCTGGGTGATGACCCCAAGGTCAACGAACCACTCACCACAGCGTTCGCCTACCTGCTCATCCCACAGGTGATCTTCTATGGCCTGTCCTCGGTATTCATGGCAATCCTGAACAACCGCAACGTGTTCGGGCCACCGGCCTGGGCGCCGGTGGCGAATAACGTCGTCGCGATCGCCACGCTGGGCCTTTATCTGCTGGTACCCGGAGAGCTTTCCGTTGATCCCGTGCGGATGGGCAACGCCAAGCTGTTGGTGCTCGGCATCGGAACGACGGTGGGCGTGCTTGTCCAGGCCGCGATCCTGCTGTTCGCGATCCACTCCGAACGTGTCAGCCTGCGGCCTTTATGGGGGATCGACGCGCGGCTCAGACGATTCGGGACGATGGCCGCCGCCATGGTGCTCTATGTGGTGATCAGCCAAGTCGGACTGGTCGTGGGAAATCGGATTGCCAGCACCTCGGCGGCATCCGGGCCGGCGATCTACAACTACACCTGGTTGGTGCTGCAGTTGCCCTTCGGCATCATCGGCGTAACCATTCTGACCGTCGTCATGCCACGGCTGAGCCGCAACGCCGCCGCCGATGACGTCCCGGCCGTGCTCGCCGACCTGTCGCTGGCCACCCGGCTCACCATGCTGACATTGCTCCCGGTGGTCGCGCTGATGACCATCAGTGGACCCGCCATCGGCAGCGCCCTGTTCGCCTACGGCAAGTTCGGTGAGGTCGACGCCAACTACCTGGGCATCGCGATCGCACTGTCGGCCTTCACCCTGATCCCCTACGCGCTGGTGCTACTGCAACTGCGGGTGTTTTACGCCCGGGACCAACCCTGGACACCGATTCTGATCATCGTCGCCATCACCGTCGTGAAGGTCCTCGCCTCGCTGGCGGCGCCGCACCTGACCGCTGACCCCGAACTGGTGGCCGGCTATCTCGGCGCCGCGAATGGGCTCGGCTTTCTGGCCGGCGCGCTGCTCGGACATGTGTTGCTGCGTCGGTCGCTGCGGCCGCCCGAGGGACGGCTTTTGGATCCCGCCGTCATCCGCACCGTCGTGATCACCGCCGGTGCATCGCTGCTGGCCGCTCTCGTCGCCGTTGCCGCCGACCAACTGCTGGGACTGGCAGCATTGACGGCCCGCGGTGGGGGCGGATCGATGATCCGGCTCGGAATCGTGGCCTCGTCATGGCGCGTGATCCTGGCCGCGGTCATGCTGGCCGCCGGGTACCCGACGCCTCGCGGCTCGAAGGCTGCCGGAGCAGCGTTCCGGCGGCGTGGCGCGCGGAGCGGGCGACTCGGCATCGCCCCAGAACTCCCACCTGCCCCATGCGCATACCCTTGTCACGTACTCTGAGGTCGGCCGATCTCCCGCGCCTCAGCGACAGGAGTTCGGCCTGCCCGGCGCGGGACGCCGGAACCGTGACCGGGAAGGGGCCGGAACTGGCGACCACCCTCACGCACGCCGTCCCCGAGCCGGCCCGACGATCCGACCACCAAGATTGCAAGGCAATCGGCCGGGGATTTCCAGCCCGACGTCGCCCTGGTACCACCGTCGGCCCGGGGACTCCGCGCGCCGCGCAAGCACCGCCGCCCACACAGATTCCGCCCTGGGACCCGGTGTGACCGTGGCCGACGGTCGCTACCGGTTGCTGGTCTCCCACGGTGGGCCCGCCCGGGCTTCAATCTGGCAGGCATTGGATGTAGCGCTGGACCGGCAGGTCGCGCTCACGTTGGTCGGCCCGAACGCACCCCGCCCGACGATCAGATCGACGAGATCCTCGCCCGCACCCTGGTACTCAGCCGAATCGAACGGCCGGGTCTGGCCCGAGTGCTCGACGTCACCAGGAGCAGCGACCGCAGTGGCCTGGTGGTGTCGGAATGGATCCGCGGCGGCTCGCTGAGGGAAGTGGCCGACACCTCTCCTCGCCCATCGGGGCCGCCCGGGCGATCCAGTCACTGGCGGCGGCGGCCGACGAAGCCCACCGGGCGGGAGTCGCCCTCTCGGTGGACCACCCGGTCGGATTCGGGTCAGCATCGACGGCGACGTCGCGCTGGCCTTCCCGGCGACGCTGGCCGGCGCCAACCCCGCCGGCGACGTGCGCGGGATCGGGGCAGCCCTCTACGCCTCCTCGTCGATCACGGCCGCTCCCCGAACACGGCACACCGGCGGGTTCGGCCCGCCGACACCAGCCCGAACGGTGAGCCGGTCGGGCCGCGACGATCAACTCGGCGATTCCCTACGGGATCTCGGCGGCCGCGAGCCGGCCGTCCAACCAGGCGGCGGTATCAGCACCGCCGCGACCGCCCTGCACCTGCTGCAGCAGGCAACCGCCGCAGCCGATCAAACCGATCTGATGGAACCGCTGGGCCCGACCACGCCGAGGACCGCGCACCGACGCGCGCCCGGCAAGGACGCCAGCGCGCTGCGGCGCCGCAGATTGTTGATCGGCCTCGGTGTGGGCGCCGCCGTCCTGCTGGTCGCATTGCTGCTGATGGCCTCGGTCCTCGGCCGGATCTTCGGTGATGTGAGCGGCGAGCTCAAAGGTGACCAACTTGGCTTGAATACGACCACGACGGCAAGCAGCGGCACAACCGGTGCGCTCATCAAACCTGTTGCGGCAACGGTATTCTCGCCGGATGGCGGAGCGGACGCCCCGGGCTTGGCTGGACTCGCGATCGACGGAGACCCGTCAACGGTCTGGCCAACGGATACTTACACCGACAACGTTCCGTTCCCCAACTTCAAAAACGGGGTGGGGCTGATGCTGGAGTTGCCGGAACCCACCGTGGTCGGCAGCGTCACCGTCGCGGTATCCAGCATCGGTACCCAGATGCAGATCCGAACCGCGGCCACGGCGGATCCCGAAAGTCTCGAGGACACCGTTCTGCTGACCGGGCCCACCGCACTCAAGCCTGGCACCAACACCATCGCGGTGCCCAGTGCGGCGCCCACGTCCCACGTACTGATCTGGATTTCGACAATGGGCCAGACCGCCGGCCAGAGCCGCACCGACATCTCTGAGGTCACCGTCCGCGCCGCCGACTGACACCACACCCGGGGCGCCCACAGCCACCGTCCCGGGTGAAGTGCCTGGTGTCAGCGCAGTGGTTACTGTCCGGCCGTGGCCTGCTTTTCCCCCGACTCCGCCGACTCCGCCGGCCAACGCACGGACGCCGAGCTGCTTTCGGCTCACGCCGCCGGTGACCGTCGCGCGTTCGAGGAATTGTTCAGGCGACACCGTGTGCAGTTGTATCGCCTCGCCCGGCGGCGCAGTCGGAGCGCAGAGGATGCCGACGATGCCCTGCAGGAAGCCATGCTCTCCGCGCACCGCGCGGCGGGCTCATTCCGCCATGACGCCGCGGTCGGCAGTTGGCTACACCGGATCGTTGTCAACGCCTGCCTGGATCGCACGCGGCGCGGCGGTTTCCCGACCGCACTGCTCACCGAGGATTGCCGGCCATTGGCCGATCGAACCGACGACGTCGAGACGGCGATCATGCTCCGCCAGGCGCTGATGCGGCTGTCGGTCGAACAACGGGCCGCCGTGGTCGCCGTCGATATGCATGGCTACTCAGTGGCGGACGCCGCCAGGTTGCTCGCCATCGCCGAGGGGACCGTCAAGAGCCGATGCGCCCGGGGCCGGATACGGCTCGCGGCGCTGTTGGGTAATCTCTCCCCCACAACTCAGCTCTGAACGGCACACTGAACGGGTGAAATCCCGCCCAAACACACGCCAGGTGACCAGCGCGGCGGCACCGCGGCACCCGGCTCATGCCGCCCGGCCGGGTACCGGGACAGGCCGACTGGTCTCCGCCGTCGCCGGGGTGGCGGTGTTGCTGGGGACTCTGGTGTTCGCAATCGCGGTGCTGTCGAGGTCCGGCGGTCCAGCAACAAGCACCCCGACAAGCGCCCAACTCATCACGGTTACCGGCAAGGTCCCGCTTCTGCGGCCGTAGCTGAAGGGCATATCCTCTAGGAACACCTCAGAAAGGTTGGTATGACCGACAACACCGACGTGCGCGACGTCATCGTCATCGGATCCGGTCCGGCCGGATACACCGCCGCCCTATACACGGCGCGGGCGCAACTGAACCCGCTGGTATTCGAAGGCACTTCATTCGGCGGCGCATTGATGACCACCACCGAGGTGGAGAACTACCCCGGCTTCCGCTCCGGCATCACCGGCCCGGAACTCATGGACGAGATGCGCGAACAAGCCCTGCGCTTCGGGGCCGATCTCCAGATGGAGGACGTCGAGTCGGTGTCGCTGGCCGGGCCGGTCAAGGAAGTAGTGACTGCCGACGGGCGGACGCACCGCGCCCGCGCAGTAATCCTCGCGATGGGTGCCGCCCCCCGCTATCTGGGCATACCGGGTGAGCAGGAACTGCTGGGCCGGGGCGTGAGTTCCTGCGCCACCTGTGACGGCTTCTTCTTCAAGGACCAGGACATAGTGGTGGGTCGGCGGCGGCGACTCCGCCATGGAGGAGGCCACCTTTCTGACTCGCTTCGCGCGCAGTGTCACTTTGGTGCACCGGCGCGACGAATTCCGCGCGTCCCGAATCATGCTCGACCGCGCTCGGGCCAACGACAAAATCACGTTCCTGACCAACACCGCCGTCCTCTCCGTCGAGGGTGATTCCACCGTGACCGGCCTTCGGATCCGCGATACGGTGACCGGCGCGGAGTCCACCCTGGCGGTAACAGGCGTCTTCATTGCGATCGGCCACGACCCACGTTCGGAATTGGTGCGGGGTGCCGTCGAGGTCGACCCCGAGGGATATGTCACCGTCACCGATCAGAGCACCGCGACCTCGCTGCCCGGCGTGTTCGCTGCCGGCGACCTGGTCGACCGCCACTACCGCCAGGCGATCACCGCCGCCGGTAGCGGATGCGCCGCCGCCATCGACGCGGAACGGTGGCTGGTGGAATCCCACGAGCCCAGCGAGATGATTGGAGCTCAGACATGAGTACAACAACGGTGAACGTCACTGACGGGAACTTCACCGAGGCGGTACTTTCCAGCACAACGCCCGTTCTGGTGGACTTCTGGGCAACCTGGTGTGGTCCGTGCCGAATGGTGGCCCCGGTCCTCGAGGAGATCGCCGTCGAGAAGGCCGGGCTTTTGACCGTGGCGAAGCTGGACGTGGACGCCAATCCAGCGACGGCCCGCGACTTCCAGGTGGTCTCGATCCCGACCCTGATTGTATTCAAGGGTGGCAAACCGGTGAAACGGATCGTAGGCGCCAAGGGCAAAGCGGCGTTGCTGCGAGAGTTGGCTGACGTCCTCTAAACCGGCCCACAGTGCCCGGCCAGGCACTCACCGGCAGAGACGAATTCGTTACCCGAGATAGTGCAGACGGTTTCCTTCACGGCCGTTTCATCTGCGACAATGCTTGCTATGTGGAGTCCCAGCGCCGGCGCCGGCAATGCCGACTCCCGACCTGACCCCACAGCCGCCGACGTATTGCGTCGCGGGGACCGAGGCGGCGCAGTGGTGGAGATTCGCGCTGCGCTGGCCGCCCTCGGGTTGCTGGAAAACCCGGACGACAATATGACGACCGGCCGACACGTGGCACTCGACCGCTTCGACGCCGAACTCGACCATGCGGTGCGAACCTTTCAGCAGCGGCGGGGTCTGTTGGTCGACGGCCTCGTCGGCGAAGCGACCTACCGGGCGTTAAGGGAGGCGTCCTACCGGTTGGGAGCCCGCACGCTCGCCCATCAGTTCGGGGCGCCGATGTACGGCGACGATGTCGCCACCCTGCAAGCACGTTTGCAGGATCTCGGCTTCTATACCGCCTTGGTGGACGGCTATTTCGGCTTGCAGACGCATAACTCCCTGATGTCCTATCAGCGCGAATACGGGATGGCCCCGGACGGCATCTGTGGACCAGAAACGCTTCGCTCCCTTTATTTTCTGGGCTCCCGAGTTACCGGCGGTTCGCTGCACGCGATCCGGGAGGAAGAACACGTCCGGGTGTCCGGTCCACGGCTTTCGGGCAAGCGGATCATCATCGATCCCGGCCGCGGCGGCAGTGATAACGGTCTGATCGCCCGGGGCCCCGATGGCCCGATCAGTGAGGCCGACATCCTCTGGGATCTGGCTAGCCGCCTCGAGGGTCGGATGGCTGCGATCGGCATGGAGACATTCCTGTCGCGGCCGGCCAACCGCAGCCCCGGGGATGCCGAGCGTGCGGCGACCGCCAACACCGTCGGGGCCGACCTGATGATCAGTCTCCGCTGCGAAAATCAGCCAGGTCCGTCAGCTAGCGGCGTCGCCTGCTTCTACTTCGGGAGCCCGCATGGATCAGTCTCGACCATTGGACGCAATCTGGCCGATTTTGTCCAACGAGAAGTGGTGGCGCGCACAGGTTTACGGGATTGCCGAACACACGGCCGAACCTGGGATCTCTTGCGTCTCACCCGAATGCCGACCGTGCAGGTCGACATCGGGTACATCACCAGCCCTCGTGATCTCGGCATGCTGGTAACCCGGGAGTGCAGGGACGCCGTCGCCGAGGGTGTGCTTGCGGCCGTGAAGCGTCTCTACCTACTGGGCAAAAACGACCGTCCAACCGGGACGTTCACGTTCGCCGAATTGCTGGCCCATGAGCAATCGGTGGAGCAGGGCCGCCCAGCCGTCTAACCGCTGCCAACTGGTTGTTGCAACTCCGCGCCCTCCAGCAGTCTCTCCAATGCCGCTTCCACCTCAGCCTTCCAGCCCAGTCCCTTGTCGAGTTCCAAGCGGAGGCGCGGGAAGTAGCGGTGCGGGGCTGCGACGGTGAAACCCGCATCCAGAAGCAGGTCCGCCTTGATCATGCAGCGATCGAAGGAGCAATCCCCCAGAGCCGCAATCGCCGGTCGCAATCGGGGATCCAGGTCGCCGGCATCGGGTAACTCGTTGGCCTCGGTCGTGCGCCCGAAGGCTTCCAAGGCTCGCACCCCCCGTCGCATGAGTTCGCTGACCACGTGCCCGATCAGCATGGCCGGCAGGGCCTCGGACTGTCCGGGTTCGACTCCCATAGAGGTGAGCAGAACCGCGTCCGCACTGACCGGACCGGTCGGGAACTGCAGGGCCCTGGGCACCGCGCGGGGTGGCGCGTAGAGCAGATAGCCCAGACAGGGCTCGTCGGCATCCCGCGCGCCCAACAGCGGCGCGTAGGTGGCGACCTGGCCGCACGCGCCCCACTCCAGCATGACCATCGACAGCCACGCTTCCTTCTCGAATTCGGGATCCGGCAGATATTCACCGGCCAGGGTCTCCGGGTCGACCTCCCAGAACACGCAGCGGCGCGCATGTTTGGGGAGTTGCTCAAAGTCGTCGAGTCGCAGCGGCCTGATATGAACGGACACTGGCCTCCCCGGCTTTCCCACGATGCGAAGCGCGCCGCAGCCATCTAAGGATAGGAGAAACAGCCGATCTCCGGCCAATATGGCCCGCCCCAGGTACTTCCGACCCGGGTCGATCACTAAATCTCTTGTGCCAGTATGTGATTCGCGCATCGAGCCCGACCGATGCCACCGTTACGTCACTGTGACATAACAGCCGTGCGTAAAGCCTTGCCCTATTTTGGCCCTTGCGGGTCCATCAGACCCACGATGCGCTCAAGGTCTTCCACCGACCCGAACTCGACGACGATCTTGCCCTTACGCTTGCCCAGGCTGACCACCACCCGAGTGTCGTAGCTACGCGAAATGCGCTCGGCGATATCTTGCAACCCCGGCATCTGGATCGGCTTGCGGCGTGCCGGCTTAGGCGGCTTGGTGTCATCCCGATTGGCCAGGGTCACAGCCTCCTCGGTGGCCCGCACAGAAAGACCCTCCGCCACGATTCGCGCGGCTAGTTCCTCCTGTGCCTCAGGGCCAGCTTCCAGCGCCAACAGGGCGCGGGCGTGCCCCGCCGAGAGCACTCCGGCGGCAACACGTCGCTGGACCGCGATTGGCAACCGGAGCAGCCGGATCATATTGCTGATCACCGGACGTGACCGGCCGATTCGGGTGGCGAGTTCATCGTGGGTAACGTCGAACTCTTCCAGTAACTGCTGGTAGGCCGCCGCCTCCTCCAGTGGGTTGAGCTGAGCGCGGTGAATGTTCTCCAGCAGGGCATCGCGAAGGAGATTGTCGTCGGTGGTCTCCCGGATGATCGCTGGAATCGCCGCCAGGCCGGCCTGCTGGCAGGCTCGCCACCGTCGCTCCCCCATCACGAGTTGGTAGTGCGTGCCACCCGCACCATCGGCGACCTCACGGACGACGATCGGCTGCATCAGGCCGAACTCGCGAATCGAGTGCACGAGTTCAGCGAGCGCTTCCTCGTCGAACACCTGCCGCGGCTGGCGCGGATTTGGCACGATGGCCGCAGGGTCGATCTCCCGGTAGTAGTCCCCACCGACGTTCGCCCCGTCGCTCGACGATCCGCCAATCACGACATCGGCTGCAGCGTCACCCAGTCGGGGGCCGCCATCCGCCGGACCGGTGGGAATCAGCGATGCAAGCCCCCGACCGAGGCCGCCCTTGCGGCGTGATGGTTTCGTCATGGTTGTGCCTCCAGGGATGGCCGTAACGCGAGTTCGCGGCTAGCGTCGAGGTAACTTTTAGCGCCCCGCGAACCTGGGTCGTAGTCGATGATCGTCATGCTGTAGCCCGGCGCTTCGGAAACCTTGACGCTGCGTGGGATCACGCTGCGCAGAACCTTATCGCCAAAGTAGCGGCGGGCCTCGCCGGCAACCTGGTCGGAGAGTTTCGTTCGCCCATCATGCATGGTCAGAACCACCGTGGTCACCTCTAGCTTCGGGTTGAGGTGGGCTTTCACCATCTCGATGTTCTTCATGAGTTGAGAAACCCCCTCCAATGCGTAGTACTCGCACTGGATTGGGATCAACACCTCCGGTGTAGCGACTAGGGCGTTGATGGTCAGCAGCCCCAACGACGGCGGGCAGTCGATGAATACGTAGTCGAAGTCGGTCTGTTCCAGCTGCAGAAGCGCGTTTCTCAGTCGATTTTCCCGCGCAACCATGCTGACCAGTTCGATCTCGGCGCCCGCCAGATCGATCGTGGCCGGTATGCAGAAGAGCCTCTCGCTGTGCGGGCTCTGGCGTATCGCGGCCGCCAGTGGGATCTCTCCCAGCAGCACCTCGTAAGACGACGGGGTGCCGGAATGTCGGTCGGAAATGCCGAGAGCGGTGCTGGCATTGCCCTGCGGATCCAGATCAATCACCAGGGTCTTCAGCCCCTGTACCGCCAGTGCGGCGGCCAAATTGACGGCCGTAGTCGTCTTTCCGACACCGCCCTTTTGGTTGGCCACCGTGAAAATCCGGCGGTGGGCAGGGCGTGGCAACCGCCCCGCGGCGGTGTGTAGTACCTCCGTCGCGCGCTGGGCCGCCGCCCCTATTGGGGTGTCCCCGTCGGCGGCGGCCGACCATGGCTCCCCGTCGGCGGCGGCCGACCATGGGTCCCCGTCGGACCACGTTTCACGTGAAACATCGGCGGCATCGGGGGGTACCGACGATGGCGGAGTGCTCATTGTCTTTTCCTCTCCGACGCACGCGTCGGTCGCTTCCCGGCTGGCCATGACCGCTCCCCGCGCACGGCCACAACTACAGTGGCGGGAACGCTCAACCGACCCTCCCCACATCTCACCACCTCTATACCGATCGCGCCTAACCCGGCCATTTCCCGACGGCTTTCGGCGACTTCCTCTGCCGCCCGTTCACCCTTCAGTGCCAGCATTCGGCCCCCCGGCCGCAGCAGTGGTAGGCCCCATGCCGTGAGCTTGCCGAGGTCCGCCACCGCACGCGACACCACATTGTCAGCTCCGGAAAGCCGCGCCCGGATCGCCGGCTCCTCCGCTCGTCCGCGCGCTACCACAACAGGGATACCGAGAAGGTCGACAACTTCAGACAAGAAGGTGGCGCGGCGCAACATCGGTTCCAGTAGCGTCACGGTCAAATCCGGCCGTAATATCGCCAGCGGCAGGCCCGGCAATCCGGCGCCGCTCCCGATGTCGATCACACTCGAATCCGAGCCGATGAGCTCGCCGATCACCACGCTATTGAGAATATGCCGTTCCCAGAGGCGGTCAATCTCACGGGGACCCAGCAACCCGCGCTCCACGCCGGGTCCAGCAAGCAGTTCGGCGTAACGGCACGCGGCGTCGAGTCGGGTACCGAATAGTTCCACTGCGGCCGGCGGTGGCGGCGGCGCCGTATGTTTCACGTGAAACATCGCTCAGCGGAACTACACCGATGTAACTTCAGTCGCTGAGGGGTGGGTCGGCGGGGGCCGGTTCCGACACGGCGGGCGCGTTGGCCCGGATATCGGCAACCACCACCACGCGCCGCGCCGGTTCGACACCCTCGCTCTCGCTTCGGGTGCCCGCGACGGCCGCTACGGCGTCGTGCACGATTTTGCGTTCAAACGGTGTCATCGGCGCGAGTTCCTCCCGCTGACCTGTCTCCAGCACGCGCCGTGCGACCTTGTCGCCCATCGCGGTCAACTCTTCCCGCCGGCGTCGGCGCCAGCCCGCAACATCAAGCATGAGCCTGCTGCGCTCACCGGTCTTATGATGCACCGCTAGCCGGGTGAGTTCCTGCAGTGCGTCCAGCACCTCGCCGCGGCGACCAACCAGTTTGGTCAGGTCCCCACCCCCGTCAATACTGACGATCGCCCGATCCCCCTCGACGTCGAGATCGATGTCGCCGTCGAAGTCCAGTAGGTCGAGGAATTCCTCGAGGTAGTCGCCGGCAATCTCGCCCTCGGCGACCAACCGGTCTTCGCGATTTCCGGTTTTCGTGGCCGGCGCCTCCGCGTCCTGGTTCGCCACGTCCCCGAAATCCTGGGTTTGTGTCTCGGTCATGCACACCCTCCTTCTCCCGCCGGATCACGATCCGGCTCAACGTTGGCGTTTGCGTTTCTTGGGCCGCGCGCCCGGTTGCGGTTTTCGATACGACGCAGTGGCACCGTTGGTCCCGGGTTTAACCACGCCATTGGAGCCGGCGGTTTTCGTCGGCGCGACCGGCGTGGTACCGGTCGTGGAATCGTCTCCCGCCACCGGGCCATCACCGTTTAACGATTCGTCAGCGGCCTCGAATCCCTCGTCCGATACCGCCTTGCGTGCCTTGGTCGGCTTGGCGCCCGGCGCGGGCGCGTTAGCGGATCGCCGCGCCAATTCCGCTTCGCGCTGCGCCTCTTCTTCCTTCTCAATTTTGCCGAAAACAAGGTGCTGTTGCCCGAATGTCCAGATGTTGTTGGACACCCAGTAGATAATGATCGCGATCGGCAGGAAGGGCCCGCCGACCACCACTCCCAGCGGAAACACATAGAGCGCAAGCTTGTTCATCAGTGCGGTTTGCGGATTGGCGGCGGCCTCGGGACTCTGCCGCTCAATGGAGGCTCGGCTGTTGAAATAGGTCGCTATCCCAGCAAGAATCATGAGCGGTATCGACACAGCGGCCACGGCCGGTCGACTGAATACGGTGTAGGCGGCCAACCCGTGCTGCTGGGTGATTGCCGCGCCGATCGGCGCGCCAAAAAGGTTGGCGTCGAGAAAGTGGCCGACGTCGGCGGCGTTGAAAAAGTAGTTGCCGAGTGAGCGATTCTCGTCGACCGACAGACCCAATCTGCCAAAGCCGGTCTGCGTCCGGTTGAACGACATCAGCACGTGATAGAGCCCGAGGAACACCGGGATTTGAGCAAGCATAGGTAGACAGCCCAAGATCGGGTTGAATCCGTGCTCGCGTTGAAGCTTCTGCATCTCCAGCGCCATCCGCTGACGGTCCTTGCCGTACTTCTTCTGAAGCGCCTTGATCTGGGGCTGCAGCTCCTGCATCTGGCGTGTCGTCCGGATCTGCCGGACGAAGGGCTTGTAGAGCAGCGCGCGCAGGGTAAACACCAGGAACATCACCGTGAGTGCCCAGGCGAAAAAGTTCTCCGGGCCGATAATGGCCGCGAAAAGCTTGTACCAGAGCCACATGATTCCCGAGACCGGGTAATAGATGTAGTCGAGGCTGAACCAGTTAAACACGTGCGCTCCTGACCTCGGGTTGCGGGCCGCCATCAGACCCGACGCACCGTTGGGGTATCGGGTCCCATCCTCCGCTACGCCACGGCCCACACCGCGCCAACCGCCGCAATGCCAACCAGCATCCCCGAAGAAGGCCGTACTCGGTGAGGGCCTCCACCGCGTACTGGCTGCATGTCGGTATAAATCGGCATGACGGCGTCCGGAACGGGGAGATCATGTGCCGGTAGATGCCGATCGCCGCAATCACAGCGCGCAGGGGGATGTCCGCGATCCGGGACGCGGCGTGGCCGGTGCTGCTCATTGCTTGGGTTCCATCAGAAGATGGGCGCGTCGGACGCCGGCCCGTAACTGCTGCTCCAATACCGGTGTTGCCGTCGTGCGACTGCTCGGTAAAGCCCGAATGACGATCCGGTCGGCCGGATGCAGTTCGTCGACGACCGCGCGTGCCGCGTGTCGGAGCCGACGCGCAACCCGGTGCCGATCAACCGATCCCCCAACAGATTTCGCGACAATCAATCCGATCAGCGGTGCCCCGCTCAAATTCTGGTCGGCTTGGCGACGAGCGTGTACAACAATGGCCGATTGTGGCGCTCGAACGCCGCTTCGCACCGCGAGCCCGAATTCCGCAGACCGCCTCATCCGGTATTTGGCCGGCAGCACTGTGCGTTGCCTTGAATTCAGGCGGTCAGGGAACCGCGGCCTTTGCGGCGCCGTGCGGTCACGATCGCCCGGCCCGCTCGAGTCCGCATGCGCAACCGAAAGCCATGGACCCTGGCCCGCCGACGGTTGTTCGGCTGGAATGTCCGTTTGCCCTTGGCCACGGCGTTCTCTCCTCATCACGGTTGGCAGCCCCGACCCAGTGGTGCTGTGGCACATTCCCGGGTAATCGAACTACCTCTGTCTAAAACCCTGCTCGAGCCGGCGCAGGCCGCAAAGGCCTGTCACTGCCGTACCGCCGATGTCTGGTGGCCTTTCGAGGGTACTGAGGTCACTTCCGCAGGTCAAACCACGATGTCGGGATTCCCCGGTTCGCGTTCCACTAACCCGGGGTTTACCGGTTGGCACGCGTCAAGAAACCTGTTAACTTCTGGCTGGACGGGGCATGTCCGACTCAATTTTTAGTGGATTCCCCGTTGCTGGACAGTTAACACTAATAAGCTTCGGCAACGAACTTCCTTACCTGTACACACCTGTGGATAACCATGTGGACAGTTTTGGCACGGTTCTCCATGTCGCTGACTGATATCGAAGCAGGGGGATTTTTCGTTGGTCGATGATCCCGCTTCCGACTTCGCCACGGTTTGGCGATCGGTTGTCTCCGAACTCAACGGTGATGTCCCCCGTCCTGGCGAGCCGATCACATCCCCGGGCTACCCGGTCTCGTTACTTGACCCGCCGTTGACACCACAACAACGAGCCTGGCTCAAACTTGTCCAGCCGTTAACCATTGCGGAAGGCTTCGCGCTACTCTCCGTTCCCAGTTCCTTCGTCCAGAACGAAATCGAACGTCACCTGCGAACACCAATAGTTGACGCCCTGAGCAGGCGGCTCGGCCAGCGTGTGGAGTTGGGCGTTCGAATCGAACCCGCCGCCGACGGTTCCGGCGACCCTGTTCGCGACTCTGATATCTCCGGGGACGCCGAACTCGATGAGGTTGACGAGGACCGCGAAGCGCTGGCCAGCGCCCACGAAAGTTGGCCTGGCTATTTCACCGAGCGGCCGCGGGCCGAATCATCCGATGCCGGCATTGAAACTAGCCTGAACAGGCGATACACGTTCGATACGTTCATTATCGGAGCATCGAATCGGTTCGCGCATGCTGCCGCCCTCGCTATTTCGGAAGCCCCCGCTCGGGCTTACAACCCATTGTTCATCTGGGGTGAATCAGGACTCGGGAAAACCCACCTGCTCCACGCCGCCGGTAACTATGCACAACGGCTTTTTCCCGGAATGCGCGTCAAATACGTCTCGACCGAGGAATTTACCAACGACTTCATCAACTCTTTGCGCGATGACCGCCGGGTCGCCTTCAAGCGGAGCTATCGCGAAATCGACGTTCTCTTGGTTGACGACATTCAATTCATCGAAGGCAAGGAAGGTATCCAGGAAGAGTTCTTCCATACTTTCAATACTCTGCACAACGCCAATAAGCAGATCGTGATTTCCTCAGACCGTCCCCCGAAACAGCTCGCGACACTCGAGGACCGACTACGGACCCGCTTCGAATGGGGCCTGATCACTGATGTCCAGCCACCTGAGCTGGAGACGCGTATCGCCATTTTGCGCAAGAAGGCGCAAATGGAACGACTCGACGTCCCTGACGACGTCCTCGAACTGATCGCCAGCAGCATTGAGCGCAATATTCGTGAACTCGAAGGTGCCCTGATACGGGTCACCGCCTTCGCATCACTGAACAAGACCCCCATCACAACGTCACTGGCCGAGGTTGTTCTGCGGGACTTAGTTGCCGACGCCGGCACCATGCAGATCAGCGCCGCCGTCATCATGGCCGCAACTGCCGATTATTTTGACACCACCGTTGAAGAGTTGCGCGGTCCCGGGAAGACCCGCGCCCTGGCCCAATCGAGGCAGATCGCGATGTATCTCTGCCGAGAACTCACTGATCTATCGCTACCTAAAATCGGCCAGGCCTTCGGCCGCGATCACACGACAGTGATGTACGCCCAGCGGAAAATCCTCGGCGAAATGGCACACCGGCGCGAGATCTTCGATCACGTCAAGGAACTCACAACCCGGATCCGGCAGCGTTCCAAGCGCTGATTGCGCCAACGGTGCCAGACAAATCCAAAAAACTTTGGCCCCTTCCGTCACAACAACCACGAGTCTGGCGCTGTTGACAGGCTGTTAGCAACTATCGGGACAATGTCGGACGGGACTCCACAAAGCGCGGACAACCCGCCGCGGCGCACAACCGACAAGCACAAAAGTCCCTTCTATCCACAATCCCCGCACATCCCATCACGATGCTCTACCAGGTCAACCATCCGACCCCTAACAACTTCCACACCCCCTACTACTACTGCTGTTATCTATTCATTTATCTCCCTCTAGAAGAACGGTCCTGGGGACGAACCCTGCCCGCCGCCGAAAATCGGACTCGAAGACCACTGTCAGCCCGGCCGAATAGCTTTCAAGATGGCCACGAACGCTCTACGGTTCACCTGACGGCAATGCTCGGCAGCCGTGGCCGGGGTAACGAAGGGACGCTATGGACGTGGCAACCACGATGGTTGACTCCGACTTGAAGTTTCGGCTGGCCAGGGACGATTTTGCCGAGGCTGTTGCCTGGGTGGCCCGCATCCTGCCGGCTAAGCAACCGTCCCGTCCGATTTTGGCGGGTGTCCTGATAACCGGGTCCGATGACGGCCTGACCATCACCGGTTTTGATTCGGACGTCTCCGCCGAAGTCCAGGTGCCGGCTGAAATCGCTTCCGCCGGAGCTGTTTTGGTGTCCGGACGGTTGTTGTCGGAGATCACCAGATCGTTGCCGGCCAAACCCGTCGAGGTAAGTGTCGAGGGCTCTCGGATGTTGCTGAACTGCGGGAGTGCGAAATTTTCGCTGCCCACCATGCCGGTCGAGGACTATCCGACGTTGCCTGCACTGCCGGCGGAGACCGGTGTGGTTCCGGCCGACCTGTTCGCTGAGGCGGTGGGACAGGTTGCCATTGCAGCTGGCCGGGATGATCAGATTTCGATGTTGACAGGTATCCGGATGGAGATCTCCGGCGCCAAAGTCGTTTTGGCGGCAACCGACCGTTTTCGGTTGGCAGTGCGCGAACTGACCTGGTCAACGGCGTCACCGGACGTTGATGCCGCTGTTCTGGTGCCCGCCAAAATGCTCGCCGAGGCCGCGAAAGCGGTTACTTCCGGATCAGATGTGCACTTGGCTCTGGGGACCGGTGCCGCAGTCGGTGACGCTCGTCTACTGGGCATGCGCAGTGCCGGCAAGCGCAGCACGACAAGTCTGCTCGAAAACGAATTTCCGAAGTTCCGCCAACTACTTCCAGGCGAACATACGGCGATGGCGACCGTCGGAATCATCGAGTTGGTCGAAGCAATCAAACGGGTCGCCCTGGTCGCCGATCGCGGCGCGCAGGTGCGCATGGAGTTCAGTCCGGATTCCCTGCGACTCTCCGCGGGCGCGGATGGAGTCGGTTCGGCCGAGGAAGAACTTGCGGTGGAGTTCGCCGGTGAGCCGCTGACCATTGCGTTTAATCCCATTTACCTCACTGACGGCCTTGGCTCCCTGCACTGTGAGCGGGTGGTGTTCGGATTCACCACCTCCAACAAACCCGCCGTACTCCGGCCTTTCGGTCAGGGGGGAGATCCCGAATACAGCGGCCCGGGCCCCTTCCCCGCCGGCCAGACCGATTACGTGTATCTATTAATGC
Source organism: Mycobacterium sp. (assembly GCA_018401645.1). Lineage (GTDB taxonomy): Bacteria > Actinomycetota > Actinomycetes > Mycobacteriales > Mycobacteriaceae > Mycobacterium. Next base: position 29,807 of record JAGYKK010000004.1, read on the forward strand.
CGGTCCGCCTGCCGGGCTGATCGCACACCCACTCAACGAAAGAGATAAACATGCAGATGGGTTTGATCGGCCTCGGTAAAATGGGTTTCAACATGCGCCAACGCCTTCGCGAGGGCGGGCATGACGTGGTCGGCTACGACCCACGTCCAGAGGTATCCGACGTCGCGACACTGGCCGGACTCGCCGAAAAACTGGAAACGCCCCGGACGGTCTGGGTGATGGTGCCTTCTGGTCCGGTCACGAACGAGACGGTGGTGTCACTCGCCGGGGTCTTGAGCTCCGGAGATCTTGTGGTCGATGGCGGTAACTCGCGCTACACCGAGGATGCGCCACACGCCGCACTACTGGCCGAACGGGGAATCGGATTCATCGACGCCGGGGTTTCCGGAGGCATCTGGGGTCTGACGGAAGGCTACGGTCTGATGGTCGGGGGTAGCGACTCGGACGTTGCCCGGGTAATGCCAATTTTCGACACTCTGCGTCCACCCGGTCCCGCCGCGGACGGTTTCGTTCACGCCGGACCGGTAGGCGCGGGCCACTACGCGAAAATGGTCCATAACGGAATCGAATACGGCTTGATGATGGCCTATGCCGAAGGCTATGAACTCCTTGCCGCCGAACCTTTGATCACTGACACCCAGGCGGTTATTCAAGCCTGGACGAACGGAACCGTTGTACGCTCCTGGCTGCAACAACTGCTCGCAAAGGCCCTCAGTGAGGATCCCGCCTTCTCCGATATCTCTGATTACACCGAGGATTCAGGCGAGGGCCGTTGGACAGTGGAGGAGGCGATTAATCACCGCGTCCCCACGCCGGTTATTGCGGCTTCGCTATTCGCCCGCTTCGCTTCCCGACAAGAGCAATCCCCCACGATGAAGGCTGTTTCGGCGCTGAGGAACCAGTTCGGCGGCCACGCCGTCAAACGGACTCCACTGTCCGGCTGACGGACTACAGGACCGACCCGATGTACGTCCGCCATCTTGGCCTCCGCAATTTTCGATCATGGGCCGATGTTGATTTGGAACTAGCGCCCGGACGAACAGTATTTGTCGGACCAAATGGATTCGGGAAAACAAATCTTGTTGAAGCCCTTTGGTACTGCGCAACCCTTGGATCACACCGAGTGGCCAACGACGCGCCCTTGATTCGAGTCGGTGCGGATTGCGCGATCATTTCGACCATTGTCGTCAGCGAAGGTCGTGAACTGGCTGTTGACCTGGAAATCGCCGCCGGACGAGCCAATAAGGGCAGGCTGAACCGGTCTCCGGTCCGCGGAACCCGGGAGGTGCTCGGCGCTGTCCGCGCGGTGCTGTTCGCTCCGGAGGATCTAGCACTGGTTCGTGGCGATCCCAGCGAGCGCCGACGCTATCTCGACGAACTCGCGACGGTTCGGCGGCCCATGATTGCTGCCGTGCGCGCCGACTATGACAAAACACTGCGGCAGCGAACCGCACTGCTGAAGTCGGCAGGCGGTGGAAGATTCCGGGCAGACCCGGGGTTGCTCGACACCCTGGACATTTGGGACGGCCAGTTGGCAGTCCACGGCGCCGAATTGATGGCAGCACGGTTGGAACTGGTGAACCTGCTGGCACCCCAGGTGGAAAAGGCCTATCAGCTGTTGGCCCCCTCGTCGCGGCTTACGGTTACATTGTTTATCGGTCCGGTATCGGATCGACGGATCAGACCGCCGGTACCAGGGAACTGGAAAAAGAACTCCTTGCCGCGCTGGCACATCGGCGGGACGCCGAACTTGACCGCGGGGTGTGCTTAGTAGGTCCGCACCGCGACGACCTCGAGTTGAACCTCGGCGACCAACCAGCGAAGGGCTTCGCCAGTCACGGCGAATCCTGGTCAATGGCCCTGGCGTTACGGTTGGCCTCCTACGAACTGTTGCGCACCGAGGGCAGCGAACCCGTACTCATACTCGACGATGTGTTCGCCGAACTGGACGATTCCCGTCGCCGGGCGCTCGCCAGCGTTGCAGCCGGAGCCGAACAGGTCTTGGTTACGGCGGCTGTCGCCGAGGACATTCCCACCGACTGGGACGCCACCCGCATCGGGATCACTCTGCGCGACGACGACGCCGGTCGGGCCTCGGCGGTGGTGATGTGGAGCGAGTCCGGCGATCCGCGCCAACCAGATCCCACTGAGCCCGAAGATCAGGGCACCGCCGCCCGCCCGCCCGCGCCGCCGGAGCATCTCGCGGCCCTGCCCGGGATGGACCTGGTGCGGCGCGCCCTGGAAGAAGCTCGGGCCTCGGCCCGGGGGTTGGGAAAGGAGGTCGGCCACGGCCGCAGTTCACCGGGGCGGCGCCGCACGGTTCCGCAGGGTGGGCGGCGGCGCTGGTCGGGACCGGGACCGGACTCGCGCGATCCGCAACCCCTCGGCCCGGCGGCCCGCGAACTGGCGAATACCAATGGTTGGTCACCCAAGGTCGCCGAGGGGACCGTCTTCGCGCAGTGGGCGTCGGTGGTTGGAGAACAAATTGCCGAACACGCACAGCCGACGGTGCTGCGCGACGGCATCCTCAGTGTTTCGGCTGAGTCCACTGCCTGGGCGACCCAACTACGCCTGGTGCAGGCGCAGTTACTTGCAAAAATTGCCGCCGCTGTCGGGGAGGGTGTGGTGACCAGGCTCAAGATTTCCGGCCCCACCGCCCCGTCGTGGCGTAAGGGCACCCGCCACATTTCCGGGCGGGGCCCGCGCGATACCTACGGTTGAGCCGGCTGCGGCGCCCCGTCACCACAGTCGCCTCAGGGCCGCCAGAATGCCGCTGATGGCCACGTCAAGCGTCCGGAGGCATCTTTGCCCGCGATATTCCCTGCACGGCGCAATTAGGTGTGTAGAAACGCCGCCGCAGGGTCGGTGCTGTCCGTGCTTGGCAGTAGACTGGACGGACAACGCGGGTCATCGCTGAACCGCCCGCCGGCAATCCAAGGAGACCTTCCCCCCCGTGCCTGCCCCGAAAAAGAAATCATCCGACAACTACGGTGCCGATTCCATCAAGGTCCTCGAGGGCTTGGAAGCGGTTCGGAAGCGGCCCGGCATGTATATCGGTTCCACCGGGGAACGCGGATTGCATCATCTGGTTTGGGAGGTGGTGGACAACGCCGTCGATGAGGCAATGGCCGGATACGCCACCCAGGTGGACGTCCGAATGATGGCGGACGGTGGGGTTGAAGTCACCGACGATGGCCGCGGCATCCCGGTCGCGATGCATAGTTCCGGCCAGCCGACGGTGGACGTGGTGATGACCGTCCTGCACGCCGGCGGCAAGTTCGAGGAAGGTGCCTACCAGGTCTCCGGCGGCCTGCACGGGGTCGGCGTCTCAGTCGTCAACGCCCTCTCGACCCGGTTGGAAGCCGATATCCGGCGCGATGGTTACGAGTGGTTCCAGAGCTATGACTATTCAGTGCCCGGCACTCTCAAACAGGGCGAGGCCAGCAAGAAGACCGGCACTACTATCCGGTACTGGGCCGATCCGGCGATTTTTGAGACCACCGACTACGACTTCGAGACAGTCGCCCGCCGGTTGCAGGAAATGGCCTTCCTCAACAAGGGTTTGACCATCACCCTTACCGACGAACGGGTTGCTCCCGACGAGGTCGTCGACGAAGTCGTCAGCGATGTCGCTGAGGCACCAAAATCTGCCGAGGAAAAGGCCGCCGAGGAAAAAGCCGCCCGCCCGAAGGTCAAGCACCGCACCTTCCACTACCCGGGCGGGTTAATGGACTTCGTCAAACACATCAACCGCGCCAAGCAACCGATCCACAACAACGTGGTGGACTTTTCCGGCAAGGGCGAAGGCCACGAGGTGGAAGTGGCCATGCAGTGGAACTCCGGATACACCGAGTCGGTGCACACCTTCGCGAACACCATCAACACCCACGAGGGCGGGACACACGAGGAAGGTTTCCGGGCGGCACTGACCAGCGTGGTCAACAAGTACGCCAAGGACAAGAAACTCCTCAAAGAGAAGGATGCCAACCTCACCGGTGACGACATTCGCGAAGGACTCGCGGCGGTAATCTCGGTCAAGGTCTCACAGCCCCAGTTCGAGGGTCAGACCAAAACCAAGCTGGGAAATACTGAGGTCAAGTCATTTGTCCAGCGAATCTGCAACGAGCAGCTCAATCACTGGCTCGAGTCCAACCCGGCGGACGCCAAAACCGTTGTTAATAAAGCGGTGTCGTCCGCTCAGGCCCGCATCGCCGCCCGCAAGGCCCGTGAATTGGTACGCCGCAAGAGCGCAACTGATCTTGGCGGGCTGCCTGGAAAGTTGGCCGACTGCCGATCCACCGACCCGGCCAAATCCGAGCTGTACGTGGTGGAGGGCGACTCGGCTGGCGGTTCGGCCAAGAGTGGCCGCGACTCTATGTTCCAGGCAATCCTGCCGTTGCGCGGGAAGATCATCAACGTCGAGAAGGCCCGCATCGACCGGGTATTGAAGAACACCGAGGTCCAGGCCATCATCACCGCACTGGGCACCGGTATCCATGACGAGTTTGACCTGGCCAGGTTGCGTTACCACAAGATCGTGCTGATGGCCGATGCCGATATTGATGGCCAGCACATCACTACCCTGTTGTTGACACTGCTGTTCCGTTTCATGCGGCCCTTGATCGAGAACGGTCACGTGTTTCTCGCCCAGCCGCCGCTATACAAATTGAAGTGGCAGCGCAGTGAACCGGAGTTCGCTTACTCCGATCGGGAACGCGACGCCCTGCTGGACATGGGTGCCAAGGCCGGCCGCAAGATCAATAAGGATGATGGAATCCAGCGCTATAAGGGCCTCGGCGAGATGGATGCAAAGGAATTGTGGGAGACCACCATGGACCCGGCTGTCCGGGTACTACTTCAGATCACCCTCGATGACGCCGCTGCCGCCGACGAACTTTTCTCGGTGTTGATGGGCGAGGATGTCGAAGCGCGCCGCAGCTTCATTACGCGAAACGCCAGAGACGTTCGCTTCCTTGACGTTTAGTCCCCCGCCGAGCCCGAACGCCACCAAGAGGATTCGATGACTGACACCACGTTGCCGCCCGACGAAACACCCGCTGACCGAGTGGAACTGGTCGACATCCAACAGGAGATGCAGCGCAGCTACATCGACTACGCAATGAGCGTGATTGTCGGGCGGGCATTGCCCGAGGTCCGCGACGGCCTTAAGCCGGTGCACCGTCGAGTTCTCTACGCAATGTATGACTCCGGCTTCCGGCCCGACCGTAGTCCGGCCAAGTCGGCCCGTTCGGTGGCCGAGACCATGGGCAACTACCATCCGCACGGCGATTCGTCGATCTACGACACCTTGGTTCGGATGGCCCAGCCCTGGTCACTGCGCTACCCACTAGTTGACGGGCAGGGCAATTTCGGGTCACCGGGCAATGATCCGCCAGCGGCGATGAGGTACACCGAAGCCCGTCTGACTCCGCTGGCCATGGACATGCTGCGTGAAATCGACGAGGAGACAGTCGATTTCATACCCAATTACGACGGCCGCGTGCAGGAGCCCACGGTCTTGCCGAGCCGCTTCCCCAACCTCCTGGCGAATGGCTCCGGTGGAATTGCGGTTGGCATGGCAACCAATATGCCACCGCACAATCTTCGTGAACTCGCCGATGCGGTGTACTGGTGCCTGGATAACTTCGAGGCTGATGAAGAGACCACCCTCGCCGCGATGATCCAGCGGATCAAGGGCCCGGACTTCCCTACCTCGGGCCTGATCGTCGGCACCCAGGGCATTCTCGACGCCTACACGACCGGCCGCGGTTCGATCCGGATGCGCGGAGTCGTGGCCATCGAGGAGGATTCGCGCAATCGCACCTCCATTGTGATCACTGAGTTGCCGTATCAGGTCAATCACGACAACTTCATCACCTCAATCGCCGACCAGGTCCGCGACGGCAGGATGAGCGGCATCTCCAACATCGAGGACCAGTCCAGTGACCGGGTGGGCCTGCGGATCGTCGTCGAGATCAAGCGCGACGCCGTGCCCAAGGTGGTACTGAACAACCTTTACAAACACACTCAGTTGCAAACCAGCTTCGGCGCCAACATGCTGGCCATCGTCGACGGGGTGCCACGCACGCTGCGACTGGATCAACTGGTTCGCTACTACGTCAATCACCAACTCGATGTCATCGGTCGCCGAACCACCTATCGACTGCGCAAGGCCAACGAACGTGCCCACATCCTGCGCGGCTTGGTCAAGGCCCTCGATGCGCTCGATGAGGTGATCGCGCTAATCCGTGCCTCGGCGACTGTCGACGTGGCCCGTACCGGATTGATCGAACTGCTCGAGATCGACGATATTCAGGCCCAGGCGATTCTGGATATGCAATTGCGTCGGTTGGCCGCGTTGGAACGCCAGCGGATCGTCGAGGACCTGTCCAAAATCGAAGCGGAGATCGCGGACCTCGAGGACATCCTCGCCAAACCGGAACGCCAACGCGGCATCGTTCGTGACGAACTCGCCGAGATCATCGAGAAGCACGGAGACGACCGGCGGACCCGGATCGTCGCGGCCGAGGGTGACGTCGCCGATGAGGATCTGATCGCCCGGGAGGACATTGTCGTCACGATCACCGAGACCGGTTACGCCAAGCGCACAAAGACCGACCTCTACCGCAGCCAGAAACGCGGCGGCAAGGGGGTGCAAGGTGCGGCGCTAAAACAGGACGACGTCGTCCGGCATTTCTTCGTCTGCTCGACCCACGATTGGATTTTGTTCTTCACCACCCAGGGGCGGGTGTATCGCACCAAGGCCTACGACCTCCCGGAAGCGCTTCGCGCTGCGCGCGGACAGCACGTGGCTAACCTCCTGGCATTCCAGCCCGACGAACGCATCGCCCAGGTGATCCAGATCAAGAGTTACGAAGACGCGCCCTACCTGGTGCTGGCCACCCGAAACGGGCTGGTGAAGAAGTCGCGGCTCAGTGATTTCGACTCCAATCGCACCGGCGGCATCGTCGCGGTGAACCTGCGCGACGGCGACGAGTTGGTCGGGGCGATTCTGTGTTCGGCCGCCGATGATCTGTTGTTGGTGAGCGCCAAGGGTCAGTCGATTCGGTTCTCGGCGACTGACGAGGCCCTGCGCCCGATGGGCCGGGCCACCTCGGGGGTGCAGGGGATGCGGTTCAACACCGATGACCGACTGTTGTCGCTCAACGTGGTTCGCGAGGGGACGTTCTTGCTGGTCGCCACCGCCGGCGGGTACGCCAAGCGAACCGCGATCGAGGAGTACACCGCTCAGGGGCGTGGCGGAAAAGGCATCCTGACCATTCAGTACGACACCCGCCGTGGCACTCTGGTGGGCGCTGTCATGGTCGATGACGACAGCGAGTTGTACGCGATCACCTCCGGCGGCGGGGTGATCCGGACCGCGGCACGGCAGGTTCGTAAGGCCGGGCGCCAAACCAAGGGCGTTCGCTTGATGAACCTGGGCGAAGGCGTCAAACTGTTGGCCATCGCGCGCAATGCCGAGGAACAGGACGACCCCGACGAGGAAAGCGCAGCCGCGGGACCCGAAGCGGAAGTAACGTAGCCGCCGGCACCACAGCTAAGGAGTGTTGGTGACTTCACCGAATGAGCCCGGGTCGGGCGAGCGCCCGGCGAGCGTAGACAGCCGGACTGATGTGCCGCCGTGGCAGAGTGGCGCGCGCTCCCGTCCGGACACTGCGGTTCCGCGACCGGCCGCACCTTCGCCGCCGCGGGGAGCAGACCCCCGAGCGAGCCGCTATGTCACCGGTTTGGCCGCCCCGGACCTGTCGGCGATGAGTCCGCTGGCGCAACGGCCCGATCCCGAACCGGCGCCCGTGCGCACCGATTCGCGCACCGATTTGCGCACCGATCGAAACGACGCCGTCCTGACCGCAGCCCTACCCAGTGAGCTGCCGGATTTGTCGGGACCGGCACCGAGACCCGCGCCGCCACGCAAAGCCTCGGCGGATACGGCCACTGCCGCGCCGCCGCGGTTCCAGGTGGGCGCGCGCCACCGGGGCCCGGTCCGGGCCAGCATGCAGATTCGCCGCATCGACCCGTGGAGCGCGCTGAAGGTCTCCCTGCTACTCAACGCGGCGCTGTTCTTCGTTTGGATGATCGCGGTGGCCTTCCTGTACCTCGCGCTGGCCGCAATGGGGGTGTGGAGCAAGCTCAACAGTAATGTCGGGGACCTGTTGACCAGCGGTGACGGCGGTGGCGGAGATCTTGTTTCGGCGGGTTCAATCTTCGGTGGCGCGGCGTTGATCGGCTTGGTCAATATCGTGCTGTTGACCGCGATGGCCACCGTCGGGGCTTACATCTACAACCTGAGCACCGATATCGTCGGTGGCGTCGAGGTCACGCTGGCCGATTTGGACTAAGCGTCGATCAGGGCCGGTGCGGGCTGCGCGTTTAGGCAGGCTGGCGTGGGTGCGGTAATCTCGGCGATCGTCCGTGTGCGATTCCGGGCCTATAGCTCAGGTGGTTAGAGCGCTTCGCTGATAACGAAGAGGTCGGAGGTTCGAGTCCTCCTAGGCCCACGATGTCCCAACCGGCGACGAGTTCGCACTTGTCGTCGAGGTCGGCATCTCTGGGGCCTTAGCTCAGTTGGTAGAGCGCTGCCTTTGCAAGGCAGATGTCAGGAGTTCGAATCTCCTAGGCTCCACACGTCGGTGCGCCGAAAGCGGTGGCCGAGGAAAGCACGCGCCGACGCTAATGGCAGACTGCATTCCCGTGAGCACAAGCCCAATTCAGACAGCGACCGCGACCTTGCACACCAACCGCGGCGACATCACGATTGCCCTCTTCGGTAACCACGCCCCCAAGACCGTCGCCAATTTCGTCGGACTGGCGCAGGGCACCAAGGACTATTCGGAAGCGAACGCATCCGGCGGTCGGTCGGGCCCGTTCTATGACGGGGCGGTCTTTCACCGCGTCATCGACGGCTTCATGATCCAGGGCGGCGACCCGACCGGCACCGGACGGGGCGACGCGGGTTACAAGTTTGCCGACGAATTCCACCCCGAGTTGCAGTTCGACCGGCCCTATCTGTTGGCCATGGCCAATGCCGGCCCCGGAACCAACGGCTGCCAGTTTTTCATCACCGTGGGTCCCACGCCGCACCTCACCCGAAAGCACACCATCTTCGGCGAGGTTGTCGACGCGGAGTCCCAGAAGGTCGTCGACGCGATCTCCGGCACCCCGGTCGATCGCAACGACCGCCCGACCGAGGCCGTCGTGATCGAGTCGGTCACCATTTCCTAAGTTGCCGGGCGGCCGGCGTATCCAGCGGCGGTCAGTGCGTCGAGGACGTCAAGGGGGTCGCCGCCGAGGTCCCAGCGGCTGAGCACGATCAAATGGGAGTCGTCGCCGCCGAGATCCACATCTATCTCGAGTAGCCGAACTTTACGCCCAAGGCGCCGGAATTCGGTGATGCGGATCAACTCGATGTCGGCCGGCTGGATATTCACGGTGCGAAACCACCCCCGATAGGACAATCCGGTGGCGGTGATGGCGACGTTGATTCCTGTCGAATCGACGAGCGTGACATTCCCGCGGCGAATACCAGCAGTCCACCGCCGCCACGGCGCCGAGAAGTCGCCCCGGTGGGTCAGCGGCAATCGTCGCGGAAGCCACGGCCATGAGGAATCCGGCCAGGCCAACGCCGGAGATGGCGGCCGACGAGGGACCCCACTCGCGGTTATCCACAGGGGTTATCCACAATGGGGATGAATCACACCGTTGTGATTGTCTTCATCGCCACCGCATGGTCAACAGCAACCCAGCGATCATGAAGCCGAAGGCAATCGCGTAGTTCCAAGGGCCGAGGTCGGACATCCACTGCAGTGGTTCGGGCGTGTTGTACCCCGACGCCGCGAGTTGGAAGACCAACAGCCACAGCAGGCCGAACAGCATCAGTCCGATGAACAGCACCACGAACCAGGAACTGGAGGGACCGGCCTTCACTTTGACCGGGGTGCGACTAACGGCATTGGCGGTGAAGTCGTTTTTCTTGCGGACCTTGGACTTGGGCATGGCGACCTTCACGGTTGGTTATAGGTGGGAAAATGGGCCGGGGCAGGGGTGCAGACTGGGTTGAGGGTTACCACGAGATTAACCCAGCGGCGTCGCGAGCAGGTAGTACCCACCCGGTAGCCTGCAAGGCGTGCAGGTCTTGGTCGTCGATAACTACGACAGCTTCGTGTTCAACCTGGTTCAGTACCTCGGCCAGCTCGGGGTGGATGCCCGGGTCTGGCGCAATGATGATCCACGATTGATTGGTGCCGGCGGGATCGCCGCGGCGGCCGAGGAATTCGACGGCGTGCTGTTGAGCCCCGGACCCGGTAAACCCGAGGCGGCCGGGGCCTCCATCGGTTTGGTAAAAGCCTGCGCGGTCACCCGCACGCCACTACTGGGGGTGTGCCTTGGTCATCAGGCCATCGGCGTGGCGTTCGGCGCGACGGTGGACCGCGCCCCGGAACTGCTGCACGGCAAGACGAGTGAGGTGTTTCACGAGGGGGCCGGGGTTCTGCGGGGCCTCGCGGATCCCTTCACCGCGACCCGGTATCACTCGCTGACGATTCTGCCGGAGTCCGTGCCGGCCGAGTTGGAAGTCACCGCGCGCACCCGAGGGGGGGTGATCATGGCAATCCGCCATGTCGAGCTGCCGATCCACGGCGTTCAGTTCCATCCGGAGTCGATCCTCACCGAAGGTGGCCACCGGATGCTGGCGAACTGGCTTAGCTACTGCGGCGACCCCCCCGCCGAGTCACTGGTAGGCCGCCTCGAGCAGGAGGTCACCGACACGGTCCGGCACGCGACCGCCGGTGATCTGGGCCGGGCTGCTATGACGCGAAGTTCAACGTGATCAGACCGTCAATGTTGATCCCGGCGCCGGGCGCCGGACTCTGGGTGACCACCGCGTTGGTTCGCTGACCGCTGTTGGGCACGTCCGCGCCCTTCACCAGGACGCCGGCCCAGCCCAGTGCCCGCAGGTTCGGCTCCGCATCCACCCAGAATTGGCCCATCAGATTGGGCATGACGAATTGGTTGCCCTTGGATACCTGCAGGGTGATCGGGCTGTCCAGCGCGGTGGCGGTGCCGGCCGCCGGCACGGTGGCGAGAACCTGCCCCGCCGGCGCGGGGCTGTCGACGGTCGCGGTGAGGATGGTCGGGAAGCCAAGCGTGTTGAGGTTCCTGGTGGCAAGTTCGGCGGTCTGCCCGCCGACGTCGGGGATTTCCCGGGTCCGTGGGCCGGTGCCGACGACGATCGTGATCTCGTTGGTGATCGCCGAGGTTGCGTTTGCGGGTGGGACCGTGCTGAGAACCTGATCCCGTTGTTCCGGGGTGGACGGCGCCTCGGCCTGTTTGAACTTGCCAAAGCCGGCCGCCGTGAGTTTCTTGACCGCCTCGGCATAGCTCATCGCCGCGACGTCGGGCACCTCGCGTTGCTCGGGGCCGGTGGAGACGCTGATCAGGATCTCGTCGCCGGCATTGACGGAGGTGTTGCCCGCGGGGTCGGTCTTGATGACGTGGTCGGGCGGCACGGCGTTGTCCGGCTTCTGTTGGGTGCGGATCTTGAAACCCTTGGTCTGCAGAGCGGCCACCGCATCGGCGGACAGCTGGCCTACGACATCGGGGACCTGAACGGCGCGCGGCTTACCGCCGCTCATGTTGATGGCAAGGGTCACGACCACGGTCAGGATTGCCAGGATGGCGGCCGCGCCGAGCCACCGGCCAATCGTCCCGCCGCGTTCGGAGGCGGCATAGTCGTAGGACGCCGCACGCGCGGCTTCGGCCCTCAGGTTCGACCGAGACGGCGCCAGCATCATGGTCCGCTCGGCGTGGGTGAGCACCTTCGGCGCCTCGGGTTTCTCGCCGCTGTGCACCCGCACCAGGTCGGCCCGCATCTCCGCGGCCGTTTGATAGCGGTTGTCGGGATTCTTGGCCAGCGCCTTGAGCACGACGGCATCGAGTTCCGGGGATATCCCAGCGTGGCGCTGTGACGGCGGCACGGGGTCTTCGCGCACGTGCTGATAGGCGACGGCCACCGGGGAGTCACCGACGAAAGGCGGTACGCCGGTGATCATTTCGTACAAAACGCATCCCAGGGAGTACACGTCGGAGCGGGGGTCGACCGACTCGCCACGGGCCTGCTCCGGAGAGAGGTACTGCGCGGTGCCGATCACCGCTGCGGTCCGGGTCACGCTGTTGCCGCTGTCAGCAAGTGCGCGGGCGATTCCGAAATCCATCACTTTGACCGCACCGGACTTGGAGATCATGATGTTGGCTGGCTTGACGTCGCGGTGGACGATCCCGTGCTGATGGCTGAAGTTGAGCGCCTGGCAGGCGTCGGAGATCACTTCCAGCGCCCGGCGTGGTGGCATCGGTCCGTCGTTGTGAACGATGTCGCGCAGCGTTACACCGTCGACGTACTCCATCACGATGTAGGGCAGCGGCCCACTCGACGTCGCGGCCTCTCCGGTGTCGTACACCGCGACGATCGCCGGGTGGTTGAGCGCGGCGGCATTCTGCGCCTCGCGCCGGAAACGCAGGTAAAAGCTGGGGTCCCGGGCCAGATCGGCGCGCAGGACCTTGACCGCAACGTCGCGGTGCAGTCTCAGATCTCGGGCCAGGTGGACCTCCGACATCCCGCCGAAGCCCAGAATTTCCCCCAATTCGTAGCGGTCGGAGAGGTGCTGTGGCCCGGTCACGGCGGCGGCCCGCCGTCGTCGGGGGCGTCTGGTTCGACGGTGTCGGTGACGGTCTGCTGGACCGGGGTCCTGGAGCGTTCGTCCCGGTCCGCCACAACCAGCAGGATCGCGCTGATGATCGCCAGGGCGCCGAGGATGCCGGCCGCCCACAGCAGTGCGCGCTGACCCGCGGAGAATGCCCGCCGGGCTGGTGGCGGGGAGCGGTGACCCGTCGTGGGGCGCGGCCGCGGGGCCGGGGCGGGCCGCGACTCTGCCCGCTTCGCACCCGGAATCGAGGCCGGATTCGCCTTGATGACAGGTGCGGAGTTCGGTCTCGGGGCCCGTCGGCCGGAACGCACCGCGGACACCGCGTCGGCGAACTGTCCGCCGTTGCGATAACGCATACCGGGATTCTTCACCAGGGTGATCTCGATGAGTTCCCGCACGTTGGGCGGAAGGTCGGCCGGAAGCGGCGCAGGGGTTTCTTTGATGTGCTTCATTGCGACGGTCAGAGCACCGTCGCCAACAAAGGGTCGCTTCCCCGAAACCGCCTCGTAACCAACAACTCCGAGCGAGTAGACGTCACTGGCCGCCGTGGCATCCTCGCCGAGCGCTTGTTCTGGTGCGATGTACTGAGCCGTGCCCATCACCATCCCGGTCTGGGTCACCGGAACCGCGTCGACTGCCTTTGCGATGCCGAAGTCGGTGAGTTTCACCTGGCCGCTCGGTGTGATGAGGATGTTGCCGGGTTTGACGTCCCGATGCACCAGGCCTGCGGTGTGTGCGACCTGCAGCGCCCGGCCGGTCTGCTCGAGCATGTCGAGGGCGTGCCGCAGCGACAACCGGCCGGTCCGCTTGAGCACGGAGTTGAGCGGTTCGCCGTTGACGAGCTCCATCACCAGATATGCGGTCCGGCCCTCCCCGTCCATATCGGTCTCGCCGTAGTCGTGCACGGCGGCGATGCCCGGGTGATTGAGCATGGCGACTATGCGGGCTTCGGCACGGAAACGCTCCAGGAACTCGGGGTCCGAAGAGAACTCCTGTTTGAGAACCTTTACCGCAACCCGGCGGCCCAACCGGCTGTCGACGGCCTCCCATACCTGGCCCATCCCGCCGGTAGCGATCAGTCGCTGCAGCCGGTATCGCCCGGAGAGGGTTACACCCACGCGGGGGCTCATTGCTTGCCTCGCTTCGCTTGGCTGCGGGGGCTCATTGCTCTCCCTGCAATGCGGCCGCGATCGTCGCCCGCCCGATCGGTGCTGCGAGTTCGCCGCCGGTGGCCGAAAGACGGTCTCCGCCGTTTTCCACAAGCACTGCTACCGCGACCCGTGGGTTCTGAGCCGGGGCGAAGGCTATGTACCAGGCATGCGGCGGGGTAACCCGCGGATTCGTGCCGTGTTCTGCGGTTCCGGTCTTGGACGCGATCTGCACGCCCGGGATCGCCCCCTGTTGCCGGGTGAACTTTTCGGCGCCAACCATCAAATCCGAAAGTTTAGCCGCGACCTGAGGGGAGACCGCGCGCCGCAGTTCCCGAGGTGCGGTGGCGCTGATGTTGGACAGACCGGGTCCTTCAAGCCGGTCCACCAGATACGGCGACATCATCACACCGGAGTTAGCCACCGCCGCGGCGATCATCGCATTCTGCAGCGGAGTCACCGCGACGTCCTTCTGCCCCATGCTCGACATTCCGACTGCGGCTGCGTCGGACATCGGACCGACGGTCGATTCGGCCACCTGCATGGGAATGGAGGTCGGCGGGCTGTCGAACCCAAAGGCATCGGCGGTTCCGCGCAGTGCATCCGCGCCGATCCGGATACCCAATTCCACGAAGGCGGTGTTGCACGAGCGCTCGAAGGCTTCCCGGAGGGGGGCCGTCGGCGCGCCACCGCACGGTTCCCCGCCGTAGTTTTCCAGCGTCGCGGTGCTGTCGGGAAGGGTGATCGACCCGGCGGCGGTCAGCGGTGCGTCCTCGGGCATCCCGGCCTGCAAGGCCGCCGCGGTGGTGATCACCTTGAACGTGGATCCGGGTGGGTAGCGTTCGGCGATAGCGCGATTCGTCAGCGGAGAGGCCGGATCGTCGCGCAACTGCTGCCAGGCTTCGCCCTGCGCCTCGGCCGCATGGGTGGCCAGCAGATTGGGGTCGTAGGACGGCGCGGACACCATTGCCAGAATCTTTCCCGTGGCCGGCTCCAGGGCCACCACCGAGCCCCTGCACGGACCATCGCAGGCCTGCTGGAGGGCCGTCCACGCGGCCTGCTGGACTCTGGGGACCAGCGTGGTTTCCACGTTGCCGCCACGCGGATCACGGCCGGTGAAAAAATCTGCCAACCGACGCCCGAACAATCGCTCATCAGAGCCGTTAAGGATTAGATCCTCGGCCCGCTCAAGACCTTTGCTCGAAAACCGAAGCGAGTAGAAGCCGGTGACTGGCGCGTAGAGGAACGGGTCCGGGTAGACCCGGAGGTAGCGGTATCGGCCGTTGGTTGACAGCGAGTACGCCAGCAACTGGCCCTCGGCGGTGATCTGTCCGCGCTGCCGGGAGTATTCGTCAAGCAGTACCCGTTGATTGCGAGGGTCGGATCGCAGTGCGTCGGCCCGAAAGACCTGCGTCACAGTGGCGTTGATGAGCAGGACCACGATCAACGCCATAACCATCATCGAGATTCGTCGCAGGGAGGTGTTCATCAGCGGCCGATCACCTCTGTTTGGGCAGCTGCGATAGGTGTGTGCTGGCTGGTTTGGATCGGCCGGCGGGCGGAGTGGGAGATCCGCACCAGGATGGCCAGCAGAAGATAATTCGCCACCAGCGAGGATCCGCCGTAGGACAGCCAGGGGGTGGTCAGTCCGGTCAGCGGGATCAGCCCGGTGACCCCTCCGACAACGATGAACAGCTGGATTGCCAGGGTGGAAGACAGGCCCGCTGCCAGCAGCTTGCCGAAGCTGTCGCGAACCGCGACCGCCGTGCGCAAGCCCCGCACTATCACGATCGTGTAGAGCAACAGAACGCCGGCCAACCCGACGAGCCCCAGCTCCTCCCCCACGACCGCGATGATGAAATCCGTCGAGGCCGCCGGGACGGTCCCCGGCTGGCCGTTACCCAGACCGGTGCCGAAGACGCCACCGGTGGCGAAGCTGAACTGAGATTGAACCATCTGGTAGCCGGCGCCCTCGGGGTCGGCGAACGGATCCATCCAGGTCTGCACACGGCTGCGCACATGCCCGAAAAGGTGATAAGCGGCAACGCTTCCCGCGGCGAACAGGCTCAGTCCTATCACTACCCAGCTGAATCGTTCCGTGGCTATGTAGACCATCACCAGGAATGACGCGTAGAGCAGAAGCGAGGTGCCCAGATCCTTCTCGAAAACCATGACCCCGACCGAGATTATCCAAGCTGCTAGCAGCGGAGCCAGATCGCGTGGCCGCGGCAGATCCATGCCGAGGAAGTGCTGGCCAGCACTGGTGAAGAGGTTACGTTTGGCGACGAGTACCCCGGCGAAGAAAACCAATAGCAAAATCTTTGAGAACTCGGCGGGCTGAATACTGAAGCCCGGCAATCGAATCCAGATCTTCGCCCCGTTGATTTCCGACAAACTGCTCGGAAGGAACGCAGGTATCGCCAGTAGCACCAGTCCGACCGCACCGCAAATGTAGTCGTAGCGGGCCAACATCCGATGATCGGTGAGGAAGAAGATCACCAAGGCGAACCCGGTAACGCCTACCAGTGTCCACAGCATCTGGTGCCCGGCCCCGGGGCTGGAGGCGGGTGTGTCGCCGGCGAGATCGAGACGGTGAATCAGGACCAGACCCAGACCGTTGAGTGCAGCGACCACGGGGAGCAGCAGGGGGTCGGCATAGGGTGCGAAACGCCGGATCGCAAGGTGGGCGAGGATGAATAGCGTCAAGAACGCCAGCGTGTAAAGCAACAGATCCCAACTGAGGCTCTGCTCCTGATTGGCCTCCACGATCATGAGGGCGACACCGGTAATCAAGGTGGCGAAACATAGCAGTGCGAGTTCGGCGTTCCGCCGGGTCGGCAGAGCTGGAATGAGCGCGACGGGTGACTGGGGCGCGGTCGTCAGAAGAACTTCGCCGCCGGCGGACTGCTTGTCGGTCATGTGGCCGCCCGGCAGTCCGTGCCCGGCGTCTGGGGCGGCACCGATCGGGCGGTACCGGACTGTCCCGGAGGTTTTGCGGGGGAACCCTTGGCGCGAGGGGGTGCGCAGAGGGGCAGGAGCGAGTTGCGGGCCAGGTCCCGTAATTGACCGAAAGCGTCGTCGAGTCCGCCGGCGGGAAGTCCGGCGGTTACCTGTGCCCGGCCGGAAGGCTGGAGGTCCTGCAATCGCAACAGCCGGCAGTCCAGGTCGGCGGTCCGCTGGTCGTAGCTGATCTCCGACAGTTCGCCGCGATCGTTGAGGCAACCCAGGAGAAACGGCTGCTGCAACCTGACCCCGAGGATCGAGCC
This sequence comes from Mycobacterium sp., assembly GCA_018401645.1. Taxonomy (GTDB): domain Bacteria; phylum Actinomycetota; class Actinomycetes; order Mycobacteriales; family Mycobacteriaceae; genus Mycobacterium. Next base: position 46,940 of record JAGYKK010000004.1, read on the forward strand.
CGGCACGCCGCGCATGATCGCAACCGTCTCCTCGTGGGCGCTGACGTAGTAGTAGCTGCGGATGATCTTGTAGCCGATACCAGTGGCGGCCAACGCGAGCAAGGTGATCAGGGCTGCTGCGAGCAGGCTCCGCCGACGCGACCTCGGAGCGGCCGGCGGATCAGGTTCGGGCACAACCCGTTTGGCGGCCTGCGGACGTGGAGCGATCGCGGATGCACGGCCGGCGGCGGTATTGGGCGGGATGAGGTTATCTTCGTCGCCGGAGACTGCGCCTGCCAGGATCGGCTGGGTCTGACCGGCATAGTCGGTCTCGATGACATCGGCGACGACCACGGTCACGTTGTCGGGACCACCGCCGCGCAGGGCCAGCTCGATCAGGCGGTCTGCGCTGTCCGCTACGCCGGGTAGCTTGAGCGCTTCGAGGATGGTCTCGTGACTGACCGGATCCGACAGCCCGTCCGAGCACAGCAGGTAGCGGTCGCCCTCGCGGGTCTCGCGGACGAGCAGGGTCGGCTCGACCTCGTGTCCGGTCAGCGCGCGCATGATCAGTGACCGCTGTGGATGGCTGTGGGCCTCTTCGGCGGTGATCCGCCCTTCATCGACGAGGGTCTGAACGAAGGTGTCGTCTTTGGTTATCTGCGTCAACTCGCCGTCGCGCAACAGGTAGCCGCGGGAGTCACCGATATGAACCAGCCCGAGCCGGTCGCCGGCGAAGAGAATAGCGGTGAGGGTGGTCCCCATTCCGTCGAGATCGGGGTCGAGGTCGACCTGGTCGGCGATTGCCGAGTTACCCTCGTGCACAGCCGATCCCAGTTTGCTCAGTAGATCGCCGCCAGGCTCGTCATCATCGAGGTGGGCCAGCGCGGCGATCATCAACTGTGAGGCGACTTCCCCGGCGGCATGCCCACCCATACCGTCGGCCAGGGCCAGGAGCCGAGCGCCCGCGTACACCGAGTCCTCATTGTTGGCACGGACGAGTCCGCGGTCGCTGCGCGCCGCGTAGCGGAGGGCCAGTGTCACGGGCGCAGCTCAATTACTGTTTTACCGACATGCACCGGCGTGCCCATCGGAACGCGGACTGCGGTAGTGACCTTCGAGCGGTCGAGGTAGGTGCCGTTGGTCGAGCCGAGGTCCTCGACGTACCAGTCAGCACCACGCGGCGATAGCCGGGCATGGCGGGTGGAGGCGTAGTCATCGGTGAGGACCAGGGTCGAATCATCGGCGCGACCGATGAGCACCGGCAGGGTGCCCAGAGCAATCCGGGTTCCAGTCAACGACCCCCCGGTGACGACTAGGTGACCGGCCGTGTTCCGATTCTGGCGTCCCGGTGAACGCGTTCCCCGCAGGGCCAAGCCCCGCCGCACCATCACCGCGCCGGTGGGCGCGTAGATGTCGTTGCGCAAGATGCGCAGGACGGACCAGATGAAGAGCCACAGGAGCAACAGGAACCCGGCACGGGTCAGTTGCAGAACCAGTCCCTGCATCTGTCGCCCCTCCGTCCTCCTGCCAGCTTCGCGGGCGGCATCGACATCGGGCCACCCGGGCCGACGTCGGCAACATCTGAGGATACTTGGACGTCATACTGCGCGCGGGCGAAGCCCTGCACCGATGCCTGGTTCTGCGCCGAACCCGTCGCCGTGGCGAGCTCAGTGAACGCGGACGATGATCTCGGAATGGCCGACTCGAATGACGTCACCGTCGGCTAGCTGCCACTCCTGCACCGGCGCGTTGTTGACGGTGGTCCCGTTGGTGGAGTTCAGATCCGACAACAGCGCCGACTGCCCGTCCCAGCGCACCTCGACGTGGCGCCGCGAGACGCCGGTGTCGGGCAGCCGGAACTGCGCGTCTTGGCCCCGGCCGATCACGTTCGCGCCCTCTCGCAGTTGGTAAGTGCGGCCACTGCCGTCGTCGAGCTGGAGCGTGACGGCCACGCCGACGGCCTGGTATTCATCTTGGCCGACCGGCGCCGCGTAGGAGCCGTAGCCGTCTTGGGGTGCCTGACCGTAGTCGTAGTCCGGGGCGGGAGCGGCCGCGGGGGCCGGGTAGCCGCCGCCCTGCTCGGGTTGGCCGTATTGGGGTTGGCCGTATTGGGGTTGGCCGTATTCGGGTTGGCCGTATTCGGGTTGGCCGTAGGGGGGCCGGCCGTAGGGCGCGGCGTATCCCTGCGGTTGATGGCCGGGCTGCTCGGGATAGGCAGGACGCGGTTCATAGCGGCCGTAGCCGGATCTCCCGCAGGGGGCGGCCGTAGTCGTAGTCGGCCGGCGGGGGTGGGTAGGCCCCTCCGGGCGGTGGGCCGTACTGCGGTTGGCCACCGTAGCCGGGGGGCACCGGCCGGTAGCCCTGGTCGTAGCCGGGGGCACCGTAGCCGGGGGCACCGTAGCCGGGGGGCGCTTGCCGGTAGCCCTGGTCGTAGCCGGGGGTTCCGTAGCCTGGCGCCGGAGGCCGCTGTTCGTAGCCCTGTTCCGGGTAGCCGGCCTGTTCTGGGTAGCCGTACCGCGGCGGGTAACCCTGCTCGTAGGACGGCGCGTAACCCTGTTCCGGCGGGTAAGGCGGGCGCTGTTGCTCGGCGGCACCCGGATCTTCCTGCGGCCGTCCGAACTGATCGTCGTGGTATTCGTCGCCGGGACGTCCCTGGCTTTGGCCGCCGCGGTTCGGGTTGTCGGTCATCGCTGGCACTCCTGGTTCTGCGGTGTACGCATGGTTCGGTTCTGCTGTGGCGGGTGGGCCACCGGGTGAGCGGGCGTCGGCGTCGGGGTTGACGACGGCCCGGGCACGGTACTGGCCAGTGTGCAGGCCGTCGGACTGCTCGAAGCGAAGCACCACTTCACCATAGGTTTGCCATCCTTGCTCCTGAATATATCCCGCCAGGTGCTTGGCGAAGGCTTCTGCGGTCAGTTCGCGGTCGGCGTTGATCTTCTGGAAATCGGACTCCCCCAGTGAAATGACGTAGTCGTTGGGCGCCAATAGCCACTCACCGGGCAGGGTTCGCACCCCGTCGTGTGCCTCCCGGCGCAGCAGCGCCTCGACCTCCTGGGGGACTATTGCGCCGCCGAACATTCGGGCGAACGCGTCGCCCACGCCGTCTTCCAGTCTGCGTTCGATACGTTGAGCAAGTCCTCTCTGGTTCACCATCGGACCGCTCCTAAAGCTCGATTTCCCGGCCTCGCCGAGGCGGGTTCGCCGCAACGGCCATGCTAGCGGTCCACCACCGATGCCGGTGATGACCCAAAGCCCCACGTGATAGGCTCGCGCCATTGTTTCGGGCGAGTGGCGGAATGGCAGACGCGCTGGCTTCAGGTGCCAGTGTCCTTCGGGACGTGGGGGTTCAAGTCCCCCTTCGCCCACAACACAACACCATGAGACGAGACGTTTGCTAGATCTGCGCTCACGGTGTTAGGTAAATCGTGGCAGGGTTCCGGCGGCCGTCGTCGGGAATCCCATTCCACCCGATGACCGAGCGAGTATCCGGCATCGGCGTGTTGGCCGCTAGGACCCGGCGCGGTTGAGGGTGGTGATCGGGCGGGTCTGCACGATGTAGGTCTTGCCGTCCGCGATCGCCCACTCGGTGTCCTGCGGGCAGCCGGCATGCTGTTCGCTGCGCACCGCGATCGTGGTGATGGGCGCTCAGGGGTTCCCGGCGGCCGCCGCCGCCCCGGCGACGCCACGGACCGGATCCGGCGACGCCATGGACCTGATGTCGGCGCAGACCGCTTTGATCATGAACGGGACCTTCGAACCGGTGATCACCCCGAACTGGATCAGCGAGGTGATGTCCGAACTGTTGACGCCAACCCTGGGTGAGGGTTACGGCGGCACGCCGATGACCACCCCAGCGCAATTCTGGCCGGCTACCGGACTGTTCAGCATGTCGTTCAACAAGTCGATTAAAACCGGTTACGAACTTCTCGACGCGCAGGTGCACCGCGGTATCGAGGAGGGCCCGCGAACTCCCCTGGCGGTCTTCGGCCATTCCCAAAGCGCGATCATCGCATCGGTCGAAAAGCGAACGCTGGCAGCAGAATATGCGGACCGCAAAGAGGTTCCTCCGGTGTCGTTCGTCATGACGGGTAACCCGTACCGGCCCAACGGCGGATTCTTGGCGAGGCTGCCCTTGGTGGCCGGGGCCCTGACGCCATGGACCCGGATGACCTCCACCCCGACCGACACGGTGTTCGCGACCCACGACATCGCGCGCCAATACGACATGTGGGCGGACTTCCCCACCTATCCCCTGAACCTGCTCGCCTCCGCCAACGCATTGTTCGGACTGATGAACCACTCCTACCTCCCGGACTCCGTCAATCCCCTGCTGGGCAATCTGATCTCGACCGTCTCGCTGGACCCGGCCAGCCCCAACTACAACCCCGCCACCGTGGTCCAGTTCTACGGGGACACCACGCATCATCTGATTCCCTCCGAGCATCTGCCCCTGCTCTATCCGCTGCGGTGGATCGGACTGGGTCCGCTGACCGACGTCTTCGAGCCGACATTGAAGGTCCTGGTCGAACTGGGGTACGACCGGACTGCCCCGTACGGGCAGGTGGTCCGCGCCGGGTTGTTTCCGCGTATCGACCCCGGGAAGCTCGCCGACGATCTCGCGGGGGCCTTTGCCGAGGGCGGGGCGGCGCTGCGCGAGGAGGATCTTCTCCGCGAGGTCGTCCGAACCCACGTAGTCGCGGTGGCCTTCTCCGCCACCGCGCGGGGCCGAGGCCCAGCCACCCGTCGCGGAGCCGGAATCGCCAAACCCGTGCGCAGCGTTGTGGGGGCCGCGGCTGAGGCCCCAGCAGCGCAACTCCCGGCCGAGTCGCGGCCGCAACCGAAGATTGCGCTCCGATCAGAGCGGAGCGGCCCGCGTCATTCTGCATCGAAGATCGCCACCGTGCGGGTCCTCCGCTGACCCGTCATAGTGACGAAGGTCAGCCGGGTGGTCTAATCGCCCCCATGGCCTCGGCAGCGGAAATACCCGGTACGCCCGAGCACGTCACCGCCCAGTGGCTGTCGGTGGTGCTCAGTCGGCCCGGTCATCCCGTCAACGTGGCAGAAGCCGACATCACGCCGATCGGCACCGGTCAGACCGGGGCCACCTACCGGGTGGCGGTCCGCTACGCCGGGCCCCAACCGGGGCTGCCGGATTCCTTCGTCGTCAAACTGCCCGCCCAGGACGACGCAGTCAGGGATCGGGTGGCCCCGAGTTACCGGTCGGAGCATGCCTTCTATACCGAGGTGGCCGCGACGGTCGCGGTGCCTCTCCCCCACTGCTATCACTGCGCGATCGCCGACGACGGCGCGAAGTTCGTGTTGTTGCTGGCCGACATGGCGCCGGCGGTGCAGGGCGACCAGATCCGCGGTTGCAGCATTGCCGAGGCCCGACTCGCCGCCGTCGCCCTGGCCGGACTGCACGGCCCCCGCTGGTGCGACCCGGCTTGGCTGGACTTCGCCGGGACGGTGATGCCCCGCCCGGATGGGGCCGGTGCCCGGGGACTGGGCGACATCACCAAACTTGCGGCTCAGATCACCATCGACAAACTCGGACCAAGGATGACCGCGGCCGACCGCCAGACTGTCCTTGATTCAGCCGAGGCGATCGCCGACTGGCTGCTGTGCTGCCCCGATCGGTTCAGCCTGTTGCACGGTGACTACCGAATCGACAACCTGCTTTTCGACCCGGACCGCACTCGGGTGACTGCGGTGGACTGGCAGACCCTGGCTGTTGGCCTGCCGGCCCGCGACCTGGCGTACTTCATCGCGACGAGCCTGCAACCGGTTGACCGCGCCGCTCATGAGCGCGAACTCGTCAACGCCTACCACCAAGCACTGAGCGCCCACGGTGTCACCGGGTATGACGCGCAAACCTGTTGGCAGGATTACCGACTCGGCATGCTTCAGGTGCCTCTGATCGCCACGCTGGGCTTTGCTTTCTCGGCGGCTACCGATCGTGGTGACGCGATGATGTTGGCGATGCTGGAACGCGGCAGCCAAGCGATCCGCGAGCTGGAGACCTTGGATCTAGTCCGCTCGGGCGTCTGAGGACGGCCCGGCGGGGTCGGGGGACAGGTCCGGGGAGAAGTCGTCGGGAACCAATGTCGCCGCGGGCGCCGGGGTCCGCACCCGTTGGTCGGACTCCGGCCCGGACCACGCAGCGATCGCCCGGCTGCGGTCGCCGCGCCAGTCCCGCACTAACACCACGATGCCCGCCATCGCCAGGGTGATCACGGCGACGGCAAACCAGGGATTTCCGGTCAGCAGTGCGACTAGGAGAGCGGCCAGGGCCGCTGAGGCAAGTTTTGCGACGATCCGCATCGCTACAGTCTGCTACCGCCCGGCCGCATCGATCGGCTAGGACCGCCCGGCGAGTCCGTAGCCGACCGCCTCGGGGGGCGATCTCAAGCCGCAGTCGGGGGTCGAACCCCTAGTGGCACGTGGATGACACCGGCCGCCACGGTGGGCAGGGCCTCGCCCCGGGAGAGCAACTCCACGCTCTCCGGCAGTTCCCGAGGATTGATGATTCCGGCGGCGATCTTGTGCAGCACCTCGTGCGCGTGGGCCAGGTGATGCCGTTTTCGGTACTGCCCGCCGGGGAGTTTCACGCCAGCCCACACGCCGTATTCCTCGCCGGCTTCGATCGCCTGCCGGGCGCACTGCCGTTGCTGGGCAAGCGGACACCGACGCAGGCAAATGGTTCGTGCCTTGGTGGCGGATTGCTCGTAGACGTGGGCTTGGCCGCGCCGTCACTGGCGTCGTCATCGGCGTAGCCGAACCACAGTTCCGGCTCGGTAGAACACGGGCGGTCGTCCATCGTGGGCTCCTTCTTCGGTTTCGGAGACAGAAGCGTATACGCTATGCTCGAATCATGCAATCAGAACGTATGCAACTGCATATACGCCACTTCGGCTGTGTACGATCCAATATGCGGATACCCGACGGTGAGCCGGGGAGACGGCGGGCGCAGCACCGGGCGCCCGGGAGTCGCGAGACTGATCGTTGGCGGAACTGGCGGAGCAACCGGCGTTAGTACGATGGGTCTCAGCTACCTGGAGCGGGGCACCCGAAAACCGCAGAAAAGAACTGTTCAGCGCGTCGAAAATGGGCTCGGGCTGCCAGCGGGCACCTACGCGCGTCTGGTGATCTCCGATGATCCCGACGGCGAACTGGCACAACTGCTGTCTGGTGCCGGGCCGGACGTTTCGGAGGTTCACGGCACCGTCGCCGCGCACCACAGCGCCGTAGACATGCTCGAAACAGCCTCCGCTGCCTACCTCGAGATGCTCAACTCGTTGATCAACCATCTGCCACCGGATACCTCAAACGACTATGAAACGTATATCGGTTCCGCGATCGCACACTGTGCCAAGGCGGAGATGCTGGCCGCCAACTCGTGGCGTGTCACCGCACGCCGGTACGCCAACGCCGGCCTGATGGCTCATATCAAGGCTGCCGAAGAGATCCGCCGGGATCTCCTCACCCGGCTTCCGGGCAGCCTCGGTGCGAGATTCGAACGGGCCTGCGTCCAGTCCGGGTTGCCCGCTCCGGTGATCCGGCGCTGATCGGGGTGACAGCCGGCGAGATGTGGATATCTGAACCGGCGGCGTGATTCCGCCGGCCGCACTGGAGCGGATCAGAGCTTCGTCGCGGTGTCCGTGACGGTCGGCGAGGTCGAGATCCTCCGGCGTGCACATGCACTTTCGCTGGCGCGAACGAATTCCTTCCCGTCAGGACCGGCGCCGGGGGCCTACGAGAATTCCTTAGTGCCCGAACCGCCGGTGCGGCCGGTGCCGGCGCGACCGCGTATCGAACGGCGGCCGTCCGGTGGCATGTGGAACTGACCGCGGCGCAACGTACCGATACCGAATTGTTGCGGATACCGCCGAGGCCCACCGCGACCATCTCGGTGCGCACGCGCCACGGTGCCGTACTCGCCGCCGCGCGGGCGGATTCGGTGACGACACCGGCTGATCCAATTGCGGCGCGGGAACTGCTGCGCCGTCGCGTCACTCGGCTGCGAAACCAGCGGGGTCTGGTGCTGGCGGCACGACGTCGCGCCCGACGTCGGCGCGCCGCTCTGCTGGCACTGCGCTACCGGCGACGCTCGGGTCGTGCAGCGCGCCGGGATACCCGTGCCGTAACGGCCGTGCGGGCCGCATTGAGCAGGTTGGGTTCCCCCTATGTCTGGGGCGCCACCGGGCCGGACCGCTTCGACTGCTCTGGTCTGGTCAAATGGGCTTATGCCCAAGCGGGGATTCGGTTGAATCGCACAACCTTCGAGCAGATCAACGATGGTGTGCCGGTGGCCCCGGGACAGGTGCGCGCCGGTGATCTGGTCTTCCCGCATGCAGGCCACGTCCAACTGGCGATCGGGGGAAACCTCGTCGTCGAAGCACCGCACCCGGGCGCGACCGTGCAAATCAGCCGATTGGGCGAGAACGTCGCGATTCGCCGGCCGGTCTGACGCTAGCGTCGACGCGACGCTGAGACCCTCTTGCGAGGCTTCTTTCCTGCGGCCGGGGCCTCGTCGGTTGACTGCGGGGTCGGGGCCAACGGCCTTTGGCAATCCACAGAGGCAACCGAGGTGAATTGTCCACCGTCGCGGCGCTGCCTAGTGTCAGCGCAATGAGAGGTCTGAGGTGTCGGACTACCGAGATCCGCTCGACGTCCTAGCCACTGTGGCGCCGGGTCTGCACCCGCCACCGACAGGTGAGTCCGAGGGGGCCGCCGCCGAGGCTATTCGTACTGCTGAATCCGCACTGGCCCAGCAGAATTCGCTGGTTGCGCAGGTTGATTTACAGGTGGTGACCGCCGTCCTCAATGCGCACACCAACCACGCTAATGGTGTGGAAGCGTTGCAGCGCCTTCAGGACGAAATCGAGGGCGCTGTCATCACCCGAACTGACCTGGATACTCCAGCCGGAGCTCGGGAATTCCAGCGGTACCTGCTCGGCAAGTTGCGCGACATCCGCACCGTGGTGGACTCCGCCGATCTGGACGCGACGTCCCAGGCGACACTCGCCGCGGCATTGGCCTCCCTGTACGCATCCACCGCACGGGCTGCCCCGGACTCTGAGGTCCGGGATCCGACGTCCGCTGCGAGTCGGACCTCCGTCGACACCGACGCCGACCCGTTGGGTGATCTCGACCCGCGGGCTGATGCGGGCCCGGGGGCCCCTGCCGGCCGGGGATACCCGCCGGAGGATTTCCTGCCGGAGGATTTCCTGCCGGGGATTTCCTGCCGGGCGCCGCCGCCGCCGCCGGCCCGCCGCAGCCGCGGCGGGAAGTGGCGCACCCTGCTCGCGTGCCACCCTTCAGTGGCGGCCTGCCACGCTGGCCGCTGGTCGCCGGTCTTTGGGTCGTCGATCCCTGGGTCGTCGATCCCTGGGTTTCCCGATCTGCCTGCCCAGTGGCCTGACGAGAAAACGGGCCGCGGTCTGGAGCCCGAACCGATGCTCGCGGGTCCTGCCGATGCGGTCTCCGATTCCGAGGAGGACGCCTCGCCAGAGATCTCCAATGTCGACGGTCTCATCGTGACCCTGCCCGACGGGCAGACCGTCACTGCCTCCAGCCCGCAACTAGCTGCGGTCATCGCCGACGCCGTCGGCGGCACTGCGATCCGGGAGGCCTTCAGTGCACAGGGGATCATCCTTCCCCCGACCGGAACGGAGCCCACGGAGCCAGTGGAACCGGCCCGGCTTGTGCCGGGGGATATCGGCCTATTCAGCGATCGGTATGCCCTGGCACTTGGTAATGGACAAATGTTGCTGGACAACGTGATTCAACCGGTAGGGGATATAGCGGCCCCTGGTTTTATCGGTTGGCAGCAGCCGCCGGAGCCGGTGCAGTTCGTCGCGCCGGAGGCTTCGGCACCGAACCTGAACGATCAGACGGCGGCAGGATAGGAGACGGTAATGCCGGACAGCATCAGGGTGAAGACTGATGAGCTACGCCAAGCAGCACAATTGCATCGTGAGGCCGCCGAGCAACTCGCCGCGGTGCCATCGAATAACGCAACGGTGATGGCGACGCTGGAGTCGCTGGGTCCGGTCTTCGCCGTGCTGCGGGACGCCGGATCGGCACTGCTCGAGCAGCGCGGCGCGTGCTACCGCCGGCAGGCCGAAGCCCATGCGGATCTGGCCGACCAACTCAGCCACGCCGCAGACGTGTGGGACCAACGCGAGGCCGATGCCGCCGCCGAACTACGCACCGTCGCGGAGGGCGGGCGGTGACCGAACCCGATCCGGACTTCGACGCGGTGCACCCGAGTGGCCATCTGATGTTCCGGTCTTCCCGCGGAGGTTGCCTACACAGTGTGGTGTTGGCCGAGTCGGCACTGGATACCGACGCCGAGAATCTGGCCCGAGCGGTGTTGCTGGCCGCCGGCGTCTCACATCTGAAGGCCGTGATGCGAATCCGCCAGGAGATCATCGATGCGGGGTTCAGTCCGTCGGCGCAGATCCCCGGAAGGACTGATCTCGATGCTGCCGAAGAGGAATTACGGTCCCACCGGCTACGGCCGGGATGACGGGTCGGTAATCGCGGTAAAGGGGGCGCTCAGGGTGCCCCCGGCACCGGTGATGTTCTCGGGCGGCGGCACTGAACCGGGCCCGAACAGGTCCTGAGCCCTACTCAGCAACATCCGAATATCGTCGAGTTGTTGTTGAAGCAACGACTCAGCCATGTCGGTGACGCTAGCCCGGGCCGGGGGAGTCGGCAATTCACCCGCGGGGTATGCCGGTGGTGATCTGGTTGAGCAGAGCGGTGTAGCGGCCCGCCTCAGGATGACGACCGGGTTTTCCGCTGCTGACCAGGCCGGCGGCCAGTCCCCGCGCGGGGTCTGCCCAGACCGCGATGTTCGTCAGACCGGTGTGCCCGAAGGCCGCCGCCGCGTCGCGGCCGAACGGCCCGAACCGCGTGGAGCCCAGCATGAACCCGGTGCCCCAGCGGATCGGTGCCAGGCCGGTGGCGATATCGGGTCGCAGCCGTCGGCATGGCCTTGTCGCCATCCGAACCGTCTCTGGCTTCAGAACGCGCACCCCGTCCAACTCGCCGCCGCGCCGGAGAATCTCGGCGAACCGGGACAACTCCCATGCCGTCGAAACGGTGCTCGACGACGGCACCACACTGGTCAGGAACAGAGGACTGTTGGAGAACGGAATAATCTGTGTCATCGAACCACCCAGCGCGATCTTCAAACCCGCTGCGATCGGTGCGGGCAACGGCCTGCCCGTGACGTGGCTGGGTGCCACCAGTGCCACATCGGATTCGGCCACACCGTAGTTGGTCCACCGGAACCCCAGGGGATCCAGGATCTCGGTGGCCAGAATCTCCCGGATGTTGCGACCGGTCGCTGCCGAAACGATCTCGCGGACGAGCGGCCCCCAGGTCAGTCCGTGATAAATGTGCAACAGGCCGGGCCGGTGAATCGGTCTCAATTCACCGAGCTTCTGCCGGGCGTAGTCACTGTCGTTCATCCGCCGCAGATCGGGACGGGGCCCCGAGGCGAACGGCACACCGGCGCTGTGGGTCAACACATGGCGGATCGTGGTGAGTTCCTTGCCGTGCCCGGTGTAGCCGGGCAGGTAGTCGCAGACCCGATCGTCAAGGGCGAAGTGGCCACGTTCGGCGAGCATGTGGACCACCGTCGTGCTGATCGCCTTCGCCGCGGAGTACACGCAGAACGGAGTCCGAGTGGTGACCGGAATCTGTTCGGCGCCAGGCGGATCGGCGGGGCCGTTACCCCAGCCGTGACCGATCGCGCGGTCGAGTACGACGGTCCCATTGTGCCGCAGGCAAAGCTGAATCGCGGGTTGCATTCCGGCCCGATACCAATGCTGCGCAGCGTCCCAGATCCGTTCGACCACAGCGGGATCCAGGACACCGGGGTGCTCGTCGCCGATATCGGTGACGGTACTGAGGTCAGCCGGAATCCGGATGCTGCCCGGATGCGCGGCTGCCATCACGGCCGGGCGCCTTAGAGGGGCCCGACGAGTTCCACCCAGTTGCCGTCGGGGTCGGCGACGAACATCCAGCCCATCCCGGGGACTGGGGCGAACTCGGCGAGTGGTTGTACGAGTGTGTAGCCGGCAGCCTCGACTTGGCGGGCTACTTCGGTTGCGTTCGCGACGACCAGGGTGAGATAGCGGATGTAGAAGCGGGCGGGCCCGCCGCCGGGTGCCACCGGTGCCGCGGGCAGGTTCGTCCAGCGTCACCACCTTGAGCACATTGCTGCCGATCGAGTAGCGCTTCATCGTGCCGCCGGGGAAGTCCAGGTCACCTTGATACGGCAGGCCGAGGAAGTTCGCATAGAAGTCCACCATCGCATCGCTATTGGTGGTCACCAACCCGACCTCGATGCTCTGGGCGAGCAGTTCCACGGCCATCAATCTGCGATCCTCTCGAGTTGGCGTCTCCGACCTCGCCACGATAGCTGGGTGGCTAGTGCGGGGAAGTCCGTCCTAGGACGGGAGGGGTTTTGCGCCGAGGGTGAGCAGATCACACACTCCCCGGGTCCATAGTGGCCGGGCGACCCAGTGCTGATCGGCGACGCTGAAACCGGCCTCGACGAAAAGTGCGCGCATCTCGGCTGCGGACGGGTTGTGAGCGGGGTTGGCCGGATTGGCCGAAAGCCGACACCCAGCCTTAGGCAATGGCGGGCTGATGAGTGGCCACGGCCAGCAGCCCGCCCGGAACCAGTACCCGGTGGAACTCCCGCAGTGCTGCGGGCTGATCGAAGAAGTGGAATGCCGAAGTGCTGACCACGGCGTCCAGGGCGGCATCGGCGAAGGGCAGGTCTTCAGCCGGACCCTTGCGCCAATCGACCGCCGGGCATCTGGTTCGGGCCTGTTCAAGCATGCCGTCAGACATATCCACCCCGTACACCTCGGCTGGGTGCAGTTCGTCGTGAATGCGGGCGGCCAGAATGCCGGTTCCGCAGGCGATATCGGCCACCCGCTGACTTCGGTGCGCGCCCAACGCCGCCACCACCTCGTCCTGGGCCGGCCGGTAGATCAATCGCTGCAGGAGGGGCTGATCGTAAACCGGGGCGGCCAGGCTCCAGAAGCGTGTCACTGCGGCATTGAACTGCCGACCCGGTGCGGTCATGCGGCACCCTTCCCATCCGATTACCGCGAGGCTAACGTGGGCGGTCGAGGCACCATCGAGGAGGCAGCATGTATGACCTGACGATCACCGGGGGCACCTGCGTGGACGGCACCGGCGGGACGCCGTTCCGGGCCGATCTCGGCATCAAGGACGGGGTGATTGTCGAGGTTCGCCGGCGGGAGGGCGATGACGGTGGTCTGGACGGCGAGGCCGCGCACAATATCGACGCCACGGGTCGGGTCGTCACACCCGGATTCGTTGACGTTCACACTCACTACGACGGCCAGGTCAGCTGGGATGGCTTGCTTGAGCCGTCGAGCTTGCACGGGGTCACCACCGTGGTCAGCGGCAACTGCGGGGTTGGTTTCGCGCCCGTCTCGCCCGGACGTGAACAGTGGTTGATCGAGCTGATGGAAGGGGTGGAAGACATCCCGGGTAGCGCTCTGGCCGAGGGCATCACCTGGGAGTGGGAGAGCTTCCCCGAGTACCTCGACGCGGTCGAGAAGCAAAGACTGTCAGTCGATTACGGAACGCAGATCGCCCACGGACCGGTTCGGGGCTACGTGATGGGTGAGCGGGGGGCCCGCAATGAGGCCGCCAACGCCGACGACATCGCCGGAATGGCGCGAATTGTTCAGGAGGCGATCGAAGCGGGTGCGCTCGGCTTCTCCACATCGCGTACCGAGGCGCACCGTGCCATCGACGGCGAGCCGGTGCCGGGCACCTACGCGGCCGAGGACGAATTGTTCGCGCTCGGTCGGGCGATGGCGGCCGGCGGTCGCGCGGTGTTCGAGGTGGCGCCGGACGGCACCGCCGGGGAGAGCGTCGACGCACCGATGCGCGAGCTCGACTGGATGGTGCGCCTTGCCGCCGAGATCGACCGGCCGGTGTCCTTCGCGATGGTGCAGACGCAGTCCGCTCCCGACCTGTGGCGCAAGCAACTCGACATTGCGGGGGCGGCCTTCGACGACGGGATTGCGGTGCACCCGCAGTTCGCCGCCCGGCCGTTCGGCATGTTGTTCGGCTTCGAGGGATATCACGCCTTCACCCATCGCCCGACGTTCCGCAAGCTGAAGGGCGAATTGTCGTCGGCGGATCTCCGCGAGCGCCTCGCCGATCCGGGCGTGCGCGCGGCGATTCTTTCCGAAGCCGACCTCCCCGCCCAGCCCACGCCGCTGTTCGACTCGTTGTTCGCGTTCATTCAGCACAGTGCCGCCACCATGTACGCCATCGGCGACCCGCCGGACTACGAACCGACCCCGGATCGCACGGTCGCGGCTATCGCGACCGCGCGCGGCCAGGACCCACTGGCCACCATGTACGACCTGATGCTCGAGTCGAATGGCACAGCAATGTTGATGTTGCCGTTCTTCAACTATGTCGAGGGCAATCATGACGCGATCTACGAGATGATGTCGCACCGCGCCGCGATCTCGGGCCTGTCCGACGGCGGGGCGCACTGCGGCCTGATCTGCGATGCGTCGCTGCCGACCTTCATGCTGACCCACTGGGTGCGGGATCGTCGCCGCGGCCCGCGTTTCTCGCTGGAATCGGTGGTGCGCAAGCAAACGCTCGACACCGCAACGCTGTTCGGGCTTACTGATCGCGGCGTATTGAAGGTCGGCAAGAAGGCCGACGTGAACGTGATCGACCTCGACGCCCTGACCCTGGGTGTGCCGCGGATGGCCTACGACCTGCCCGCCGGTGGGCGTCGGCTTCTGCAAGGTGCCAGCGGATACGACGCGACAGTGGTCAGCGGTGTCGTGACCCGCCGCGGTGGCGCCGACACCGGCGCGCGGCCGGGGAAGTTGCTGCGCGGCGTGCGCTGAGGACGGCGCAGTATTCTCGGCAGCACCATGAGCATTCCGTACCCTCCGTATCCTCCGCAGACTCCGACCGGCGCACCAGGCTGCTACCGACATCCCCAACGGCAGACCCTGATCAGCTGCAACCGTTGTGGGCGGCCCACCTGTCCGGAGTGCATGCGCAGCGCCGCAGTCGGTCACCAGTGCGTGGACTGCGTGCAGGCCGCCGCCCGGAACGTGCCGCAACCGGTGACCGTGTCGGGCGGGGTCCTGCGTAGCGGTGTTCCCCTGCTTACCTACGGGCTGATTGCGGTCAATGTCGCGGTCTTCGTCCTGCAGGCCGTGTCGCCGGGCCTGCAGGCCAAGCTGGCGCTGTGGGCGCCGGCGGTTGCCGGTGGCGAGTTGTACCGGCTGGGGTCCTCGGCCTTCATCCACTACGGGTTGCTGCATCTGCTGTTCAACATGGGTGCGCTGTTCCTGGTGGGCCCACCACTGGAACGACATCTCGGGCGGCTGCGCTTCGCCGCCCTCTATGGGCTCAGTGCCCTGGGTGGTTCGGTGGTCGTCTATCTCTTCTCACCGCTGAACTCCGCCACCGGCGGGGCGTCAGGTGCGGTCTTCGGACTGTTCGGTGCCACCTTCGTGCTGGCGAAGCGACTGAATCTCGACGTTCGCGGTGTCGTCACGCTGATCGCGATCAACATGGCGATCACCTTCACCATCCCGGGTATTAGCTGGCAGGGGCACGTTGGTGGGCTGATCACCGGGGGGCTGATCGCGGCGGCCTATCTGTATGCCCCTCGGGCGGGCCGCAACCTGGTGCAGGGCGGGGCCACGATCGGTCTGCTGGCGTTGTTCATCGGCCTCATCGCATGGCGCACAGCGCAATTGGCAGGTCTGTCCTAGATGCCTTGACCTGAGAGGTTAGAGCCGGACCAGCTGGAATGGATAGGTGAAGGTTCCACCGGGGGCGTTGTCGCAGCCCACCGCGAATGAGGACTGCAGGGTTCCGGACAGGGTTGTCGCGTCCCAGGTGTAGACGTCCCGGGTCGCAATGATCGGACCGTAGTAGACGTTGCCGCAGCGCAGGCCGTCGGGAACGTCGACGGTCATCGTGTAGGCGTCGCCCGTCCGCTGCGCCTGGCCGTACCACGCGTAGGCCTTGGCGATCGGCATCGGGATGGCCGACACCACCGCGCATTCCTCCACACCGTTGGGGGGATCACACGAGGCGATCGTCAAGATCCAGGTGTGGAAGTCGTAGCGGCCGTCGATGAGGAGGTTGTAATGCCCGATCGTCATCCCGGCATTGGCAGTAGGCGCCAAAACCATGGTGGCCGGAATTGCCAGTGCGCCGAGCAGGGCTATCGCCAGGGTGCGTAGCGTTCGCATCGTGCCTCCTCGTCGTGTCCCGTTGCGGAGAATCTAGGCGCTACCGGCCTGGGCGGACGGCGGAATGGGCGATAACACTCGTCGGCGGTATCGTCACGCTGACCGGCGGGACCCGCACCCACGATGGCGCCCTGGCGAAAACGGTTGTACATTTCCATCTCTCACGCCGCGCCCGACAGTGGCTACTTCGGAATCCCGCCGGATCAGACCGGCATCATCGGCTCCGGGATTGAGATCGAGCAGCACCGAACTAGGGTGGCTCCATGACCGAGTCGACGACATGCGTGATCGCCGGCGGCGGTCCCGCGGGCATGGTACTGGGCCTGCTGTTGGCCAGGGCCGGTGTCGAAGTCACCCTGCTGGAGAAGCACGCCGACTTCCTGCGTGACTTCCGCGGCGACACGGTGCATCCCAGCACGCTGCGACTGCTTGACGACCTCGGGCTGTGGCACCGGTTCGCACAGCTGCCGCAGAGCAGGGTCGAGCAGGGCGCCCTGCTCGTCGACGGCCGGCCGCTGACGCTGGTTGACTTTCGGAGGCTGCGCCAGCGGCACCGGTATATCGCGATGGTGCCGCAGTGGGATCTGCTCAACCTGTTGGCAGAGGCGGCCCGGGCCGAGTCCAGCTTCACGTTGCGGATGAGCACCGAGGTCACCGGACTGCTGCGCGACGGCGAGCGGGTGAGTGGCGTGGCCTACCGCGGCCCCGACGGCGACGGCGAACTCGGCGCCGACCTCACCGTGGGGTGTGACGGACGCTGGTCACTGGTCCGCCGGGAAGCCGGCCTGTCCACCCGGGAGTGGCCGGTGCCGTTCGACGTGTGGTGGTTCCGGTTGCCCCAGGAGGCGCCCGGGCAGTACTCGCTGATCCCCCGGACCGCGCCAGGCCGGGTGCTCATCATGATCCCGCGCGAGGGCTACTTCCAGATCGCCTACCTGATCCCCAAAGGAACAGACGAGGCCCTGCGGGCTCGCGGCCTGGAGACGTTCCGGCGCGAGGTCGCCGAACTGGTGCCGGAGGCCGACGCATCCCACATTCAGTCATGGGATGACGTGAAGCTCCTCGACGCCCGGCTCAACCGGGCCCAGCGCTGGTACACCCGGGGCCTGCTGTGCATCGGCGACGCCGCACATGCCATGTCCCCGGTGGGCGGGGTGGGTATCAACGTCGCCGTGCAGGACGCCGTCGGAGCGGCCACCCTGCTGGCCGAACCGCTGCGCAACGGCACCGTGGAGACCAAAGACCTGGCCGCCGTGCAACGCCGGCGGCTGCCGCCGGCGGCGGTGACCCAGGCGATACAGCGCACCTTGCACCGCACCCTGATCGGGCCGATCCTGGCCGGGCGGGATGCCGAACCGCCGGCCGCGGCCGTCGCCCTGGTGCGCCGGTTGCCGTGGCTGACGGCGATTCCGGCCCATGTCATCGGGGTCGGGGTCCGGCCCGAACGGGCACCGGCTCGCCCGCCGCTGATCGGGCGGGTGTGCGACGTCACTGCCCCCAGTCGGTGCCACAGCCGCCAACCTACGGTATCGTAGGTTACTGACCGGTAACCCAAGGAGGTCGGTTTTCGTGACGGATGTGAAGTTTCTCGAACTCAACGGCGATCGGATCGCCTACCAGGATTTAGGGCGTGGTTCCACGATTCTGCTCATCCACGGGATGGGCGGTAGTTCGCAGACCTGGCGCGGTGCTCCCGCACCTCGCCGCCCGGCATCGGGTGATCGCACCGGATCTGCTCGGCCACGGGCAGTCCGACAAGCCGCGCGCCGATTACTCGCTAGGGGCCTTCGCGGTCTGGCTGCGTGACCTTCTCGACCAACTCGGCGTCTCGCGGGTCACGTTGGTCGGACATTCCCTCGGCGGTGGCGTCGCGATGCAGTTCGCCCACCAGCACCCAGAGTATGTAGAGCGGCTGGTTCTGATCAGCAGTGGCGGCCTGGGTCCCGAACTCGGGCACACGTTGCGGCTGATGTCTGCGCCCGGGGCGGAATTCGTCCTGCCGGTGATCGCGCCGCAGAAGGTGGTCGCCCTCGGCGAGCGCCTGCGGGGTTGGCTGGCGTCGGTGGGAGTGCGCAGTGCCCAGGCCGACGAGACCTGGAACGCCTACATCTCCCTCGCCGATCCGAAGACCCGGGTCGCATTCCTGCGAACCTTGAGGTCGGTGGTCGACTACCGCGGCCAGGCGGTGAGCGCATTCAACAAGATGCACTTCACCTCAGGGATGCCCGCGCTGTTGATCTGGGGCGAGCAGGACCGACTGATTCCGGCGGCGCACGGCCATGATGCCCACGAGGCACTGCCGGGCAGCACATTGGTGACTTTGCCGGGAGTCGGGCACTTCCCCCAGGTCGAGGCGCCGCTGAGCGTTACCGACACCATCGACGAATTCATGGCGACCACGGCGCCGTGGCAGCGGCCAGGCCGCACGGTGGCCGCCGATACGGTGCGCTGCTAAGAAAAACGTTCCACGGCGCGCCTAGGCCGCGGCCGGCAAAGGCTGCACGTTCAGGAGCCGGCCGTTTCCGCGGCCAACGCCTTGGCCCAGCGATAGTCGGCCTTACCGGCCGGGGAACGCAGCACCTTGTCGGTGCGCACGAATGCCTTGGGGATCTTGTACTGGGCGATGTGCGGGCGACAGGCCTCGACCAACTCCGCGTCGGTGGCGGTCTTGTCCTGCGCGAGTTGGACGATCGCGACGACCTCGTTTCCCCACCGCTCCGACGGCCGGCCGGTGACGACCACGTCGTAGACGCAGGGATGACTTGCGATTGCGCGCTCGACCTCCTCGGCGAAGATCTTCTCGCCGCCGGAGTTGATGGTCACCGAGTCGCGACCGAGGAGTTCGACCCGGCCGTCGATGAGATAGCGGGCCTTGTCGCCGGGAATCGAGAACCGCACGCCGTCGATGGTGGGGAAGGTGCGAGCGGTCTTCTGAGCGTCGCCGAGGTAGCCCAGCGGCACGAATACCCGGCGGGCCAACCACCCCTCGCCATCACCGGGTTGCAGGACCCGACTGAAGTCCGCCGCCACCACGGTGGTGTCGGCCATCGGGGTGAACGTCGCCGCGGCGACCTCGGCGCCCTTGGTCGCGATGCTGGTCATCTGGGCACCCGATTCCGAGGCGCCGACGGCATCCATGATGATCAGGTTCGGCAATGCTGCGAGCAACCGGTCACGGACCGTCGGCGACAGCGGCGCGCCGCCGTTGGTCAGGGCCATGAGCCCGGACAGGTCGTAATCGCTCTTCTCGATCGCATCAACCAACGGTCGGGCCATCGCGTCGCCCACCACCGGGATGCTCAACACTCGCTCGCGAGCAGCCAGGCGCAGGATAGCGTCGGCGTCGAAACGCGTGACGTCGTCGGGGATGGCGACCCAGCCGCCGGCACTGATGGTGTTGAACACACCCCATTGGGCGGCGCCGTGCATCAGGGGCGGCAGCACCAGGAACGACCGCAAGCCGGCCGCGGCGGATGCCTGGTCGGTCAGATCCTGGTAAGACGTCAACTCCGGGCCGCCGGTGAATGGGCGTCCGCCCATGGCAGACATGAATATGTCGTGCTGGCGCCACAGCACGCCCTTGGGCATCCCGGTGGTTCCACCGGTGTAGAGGATGTAGAGGTCATCCCCGCGGGGGGTGGGCATCTCGCCGTCCGGTGGCGGCGTGGCGGTGATGGATTCGTAGTCCACTGCACCGGGCAGCAATGGATTGCCGGAGCCGTCGGCCACCTGAATGAGGACCTCAAGATTGGGCAACCGCTCGGACACTGCCTGGACGTGCGGGGCAAATTCACCCGCGTAGACGAGCGCCCGGGCGCCGGCGTCGTTGAGGAGGTAGAACAGCTCCTCCTCGACGTAGCGATAGTTGACGTTGAATGGCGCGACCCGGGCCCGGTAGCCGGCCACCATAGCCTCGAGGTACTCGTTGCCATTGCGGAGGTACAGCCCGATGTGGTCCTGTCCGGACTCGTGGCCGGCCAACTCGTTGCGTTCGGTGTGGCAGCCGAGTCCGCGGGAGGCGAGGTAGTGGGCGACCCCGTCGATGCGGGCGTCCATCTGCGCGTAGGTCAGGCGGCGGTCCCGCCAGATCAGGATGTCGTTGTCGGGGATCGCCTCCGCGACGGTGCGGAACACGGTGGACAGATCGAAGCCGACGACGGTCATGATGACATTCTGCCAAAGGGGGCGCTGGCGTCTCTGCCGGACGGCCGAGTGATTGAATCGGGTGGTGACCTCATCCGACCGAGCACGCATCGACTTCCCTGCCCGCATCGGCGTCTGGTGGGCCAGTGACACCTGGCCCATGGCGGCCGCCCAGGAGGTGGCCCAAGAGATCGAGGCGCTCGGTTTCGGATCGCTGTTCATTCCCGAAGTCGGCTTGAAGGATTGCCTGGTCGAATCCGCGGCGTTCCTCGCCGCCACCGATCGTCTCGTCGTGGGCACCGGCATCGCCAATATCCACGCCCGGATCGCCGGAACCACCGAGGGCGGCGGGCGCACGCTGACCGCGCTGTACCCGGGCCGTTTCGTGCTAGGCCTAGGTGTCAGTCACGGACCGCTGGTGGAGAACATGCTGGGCGGTACCTATGCCAAGCCGCTGGCGACCATGCGCGGATATCTGGACCGGATGGCCGCCCTGCCGGAGATGATCGAACCCGGTTCGGGCCGGCCGGCTCGGTTACTCGCCGCGCTGGGGCCGAAGATGATCGAACTGTCGGGCACTCACGCCGATGGCGCGCACCCCTACCTGGTGACTCCTGCGCAGACCGCGGTCACCCGCGAGATTCTCGGCCCGCAGAAGTGGATTGTTTCCGAACAGGCGGTGGTCATCGGCGGCGACGCCGAGGAACAGATGAATCGCGCGCACCTGCACCTGCAGATCTATTCGGGCCTGCCCAACTACCGCAACTCCTGGCTGCGGCAGGATTCGACGAATCGGATCTGGTTCCGGGCGGCTCGACCGGCTGGCGGCCGGCACGTGGGATGGGGTCGGCTGAGAATGCCGCCGCGATGGTGACCGCGCACCTCGGTTCAGGTGCCGACCACGTGGTGGTTCAGGTCCTCGGCGATGGCAACCCGACCTGGGACCCGCGCCCCGCGTTGCGGGAACTGGCCGCCGCGCTGGAGTTGACCGGCGCTACCGCTTGAGCCAGGCGCGGACGGTGCCGAGGTCGCGGGTGTAGTTGTCGTACCACTGGTCGACGAAGATGGACGCCCCGCTGAGCTTGGCCTCGCCCTGCCAGATCACTCGGATGCGGATGGCGCCGCGGGAGTAGACGTCGACCCGATCGTCGATCGCGCGTCGCTTCCAGCCCTGCTCCTCGCCGGACTGGGCGAGGGTCGCGCGTTCGTCGGTCGTGGTGGTCACGGAGCCTCCCTCGGCATAGCGTGGGTCAGATGATCGGTCAGCGGGCGGAGGTGCGGATTCCCTCCCACGGCGAGCAACTGGCAGCGTACCGCTACACCCCGGACCGGGTGGGCGCGTCGGTGCCGTGCGTGGTGATGGCCCACGGCTTCTCTGCCACCCGCGACGATGGACTGCCGGCCTACGCAGAGGCCTTCCGGGATGCGGGTTTCGCGGTGATTCTCTTCGATTACCGGCACTTCGGCGCATCCACTGACAGCCGCGCCAACGCTTCGACATCGGCCGCCAGCAGGAGGACTACCGCGCGGTCGTGGATTGGGCGCGAAAATCTCCGGGCATCGATCCTGACCGGATTGTGCTGTGGGGCTCGTCGTTCAGCGGCGGTCACGTTCTGGCGGCGGCGGCCGCCGACCTAGATCGCAGCCGTCATCGCCCAGGCGCCCTTCACCGACAGCCTGCCGGCCATCCGCCGGATCCCGCCGCGCACCCGCTGCGGTCGGTGTCGGCGGCGCTACGTGACCGGTTGGGGCGCCACTGGGTCGCCCGCCAGTGCTGATCCCTGCCGTGGGTGCGCCCGGGACGTTCGCGGTGATGACCGCGCCGGACGCTGATTCCGGGTTTCGGGATCTCGTCGGCGCAGAGTCGTTATGGCGCAACGCGATCGCGGCCAGGCTGGTTCTGGAACTGCCCTTTTACCGACCCGTCAGGGTGGCGGCCCGGCTGAGGATGCCGGTGCTGTTCTGCGTCTGCGATGACGACACCATCACACCGCCCGGCTCGACGATCACGTCTGCGCACAGGGCTGCACAGGGGGAGTTGCGCCGATACCACTACGGGCACTTCGACATCTATCACGATCCAGCGGTCAAGGCCGACCAGGTGGAGTTCCTCAGCCGCGTGCTCGGTGAACCAAATCGGCTGCTGCCGAACGTAATTCACTAAACGAATCAAGAGCTCTGCCGAAACCGACCCGGGTGTAGGCCTCCCCGCGCGGGGTAACGACCTTGAGGTCGAGGCCGTAGCGGTCGATACCGGTACACACCGCGGTATCGGCGTCGGGGTAGCCGCCCAGCGCCCGGGCCATGTCTGTCAACCCGGCAGCGTGATCGTCGTTGAGGTGGGTGATCGCACCGGCGGAGTTCGGACGGATGGGATCGGGTGCGGCGGCTGCGTAGTCCGAAGCGCTGGCCGAGTCCATCCGGCCGTAGCCACCCACCCAGCGCACCCGGTGCACCCGAAGTACCCACACCGAAAAGTCGCTGTATTCGATGTAGTACCTCGCGGCCGGGATCGCCGCCACGTGGGCATCGCGGGCGGCCACCGCCTCGTCGCCGACTGGGCGTTCCACCAGTCCGGCCAGTGTGATGCGGCCGCTGGCCAACGGGTCGGACCCGGCGTCGGGTGCCACCACTGCCAAGCTCGCGCGGGGGTCGGCGGCAAGATTGCGGCCGTGTTCGGCCAGATGGGAGACACACAGCACCGGGGCTCCGCCGAGTAGTCCGTAGGTGACGAACGACGCCCAGGGATCGCCGCTGGCGGTCAGACTGGCCAGGGTCCCGGCGTTGGTGGAGGCGACAATGGTGCGCGCCTCTTCCGCCGCGGAGGGCCGCGTTGCGTCGGCGATCTCGCTCAGCGGCGGCGCGAGCGTCGGCGCGTCGCCGGGGTCACCATGATCACGAGATGCCACGTCGGCGACGATACCGCTACGTGAGCAGAGCCCATCCCATCAGGATGCTCGCGGTCAGTACCACCACCGTCACCGGAACCCCGAAACGCACGAATGTCGTCGTTGAGTACCCGCGGGCCCCATGACCATCAGATTGGTCTGATGCGAGATCGGGTTGAGGAAGGTGAACGAGATGCAGGTGCCGATCAGGGTCAGCAGGACCACCGGGTTGAGGCCCGCGCTGGTGGCGACCTCGATGGCGACCGGGGTCAGGATTGCCGCCGCGGCGGCGTTGGTCACCACATTGGTCAGCACTGTCGTGATGACGGCGAACACGACGGCCACCAGGACCGCCTGACCGCCGGAAAGGGCAACGATCCGGGCCGAAAGGATCTCGCCCAGGCCACTTCTCACAACGATCGTGCCCAATCCGATGGAACCGGCGATAATGGCCAGGATGTTCCAGTTCAGCGCCCGCGCCGCGGATCGGGGCGTCAGTACGCGGGTCAGCACCATCAGAGTCGCACCGGCCACCGCGATCAGTTCCACCGGTGCGATGCCGAACGAGCTGCCGAGGATGACGCCGAGCAGGATCGTCAGCGCGGCCGCGGTCTTCCCGGTCTGGGGTGCCTTGCCGGCCACCTTCTGCCACAGGCCGACTTCGGGGTGACACCTTCGCGCCGAGGCGTTTCACGCCGACCAACTCGAACTCGGTGGTCCTGGCGATGCCGAGTTCACCGGCCGGACGTCCGATGCTGTTGGCGGACTCCGATAGCGGGATCTCGGCCCGCCAGGTGAGCTCGCGCGGGCCCGCTTCGACGTGCCCCCGTTTCAACAGCGGCGCCGTCAGCAGGAGCACCGCCCAGCCGGCCAGCGCTACCGGCACGGCCACCGGGACGAAGGAGAACATCGACAGGCTGACCCCGTAGGTCTTCGCGATACCGGCGATGAGCAGGTTGGAACTCGTGCCGATCAGGGTGGCCGAACCGGCCAGGGTGGTGGCGTGGGCGATGGGCAGTAGCACGGCCCGGGCCGGGACGCCGTTGGTCTGTTCGAGTTCCTTGGTCGCCGGGATCAGCATGGCCATGATCGGCGTCGTGTTGATCATTGCCGACAGCACGCCGACGGGGGGTATCAGCCGCGCCAACGCCCCGCGGACCGACGCCACCCCGGACAGCAGGCGGAACATCACCCGCGACACCACGCCGGTGTAGAACACCCCTTTGGCGATCACCAGCATCGCCGCGATGGTGATGACGCCGCTGTTGCCCAGCCCGGCGAACAACTCCGCCGGCGTCGCGATGCCGACGAACCCGGCCACCACCAAGGCGCACAGCAGTGCGAGCACCGCCGGTACCCGGCCGCTGACGATCGCCGCGAGCGTGACCACCACGATGACCGCGGCGATGGCTGGCATGGCCGTCAGTCTGGCACGGCGGTACGTTGACGGGCATGACTCCTGACAGCGGAACATCGGACTTCGCGGACCGGGAACGCGCCCGAATCGAAACGGAACTGGCCGAACTGCGCGGCCGACGCGACCGGCTCCGCGCCGAGCGCGCCGAAGATCCGGAGAGCGTCGGTGACCGGGGCGACGCGGCCGATGCGTTGCAGCGCGGTGAGGACCTAGCCGGGATCGACGAACAGATCGGGCGCCTGAGTTGGTTACTGGCCGGGGGAAACGCTGCCGTGGCGGGCCAACTGCCCAACGGCACGGCGGTCAGGCTGCGCTTCCCCGACGGCGAGGAGGTCAGCATGAGGGTGATCAACTTCATTGAGGAGACTCCGGCCGGCGCCGAGGACTCCACCCTGACCGCCGACAGTCCATTGGGCCTGGCCCTGTTCGGGCGCAAGGCCGGCGACCATGTCGTCTACCCGACCCCGCGCGGTGAGTTGGCGGTCACCCTGTTGGCCATCGAGCACCCCTGATGCGCGCGGTCAGGGTCACCGAACTCGGTGGCCCGCAGAGCCTGGAACTCGTCGAGGTCGACGAACCCGCGGCCGACGGCGGCATCGTCGTCGATGTCCACGCGGCCGGGGTCGCGTTCCCCGACGCGCTACTGACCCGCGGGCTCTATCAGTACCGCCCGGAGTTGCCGTTCACCCTCGGTGCGGAGTTGGCCGGGGTGGTGCGCGAGGCGCCGCCGGGCGCCCACGTGAAAGTCGGCGACCGGGTGCTTGGGTTGACGATGATCGGCGGCGCGATGGCCGAGACGGCCGTGCTGAGCGCCGACCGCGTTTTCCC
This sequence comes from Mycobacterium sp., assembly GCA_018401645.1. Taxonomy (GTDB): domain Bacteria; phylum Actinomycetota; class Actinomycetes; order Mycobacteriales; family Mycobacteriaceae; genus Mycobacterium. The sequence continues at coordinate 72,502 of JAGYKK010000004.1, forward strand.
GCTACCCGACAACGTCGGCTTCGAGGCCGGCGCGGGCCTACTGTTCAACGATCTGACGGTGTACTTCGCGCTCACGACTCGAGCTCGTCTGGCCCGGGGCGAGACGATCCTCGTGCACGGCGCCGCTGGCGGCATTGGAACCTCGACGCTTCGACTGGCTCCGGCACTGGGTGCCAGCCGGGTGATCGCGGTGGTCAGCACCGAGGACAAAAAGGACGTCGCGCGTGCGGCCGGCGCCACCGATGTCGTGCTCGCCGAAGGCTTCAAGGATGCGGTCGCCGAACTCACCGGCGGCCGGGGCGTCGACATCGTGATGGACCCGGTGGGAGGTGACCGGTTTACCGACTCGCTGCGTTCACTGGCACCGGCCGGCCGGCTCCTGGTGGTCGGATTCACCGGTGGGGAGATTCCGACGGTCAAGGTGAACCGGCTGCTGTTGAACAACATCGATGTTGTCGGGGTCGGTTGGGGCGCTTGGACACTCGCCCACCCCGGTGCGCTGGCAGAGCAGTGGGCGGGCCTGGCAGCACTGCTGAAGGCGGGCACCCTTGCCACGCCGCAGCCCGATGTGTATCCGCTGGCCCGGGCCGCCGAGGCCGTCGCAGCCCTGGAGAACCGCACCGCCCGGGGCAAGGTCGTCGTCCGCATCCGCGACTGACGTCTCGGTAGTGCGCCGAACCTGTCGGTAGCCCGGTCTAGGTTGGGGAGGATGGCTCTACACCTGCACCGCGCGGAACGCACCGACATCCTGGCGGATGGGCTCGGCGCTTTACTGGCCGTACCGCCTTCGGACCCGTTCGCCACGGACCTGGTGATCGTCCCCGCCCGCGGTGTGGAACGTTGGCTGTCTCAGCGGTTGTCCCACATCCTGGGCCGAGGATCCGGTGCCGACGGTGTCTGTGCCGGGGTGACGTTTCGCTCGCCGGCTTCCCTGATCGCCGAGATCGCCGGTACCCGCGATCGCGACCCATGGTCACCGGAGGCCATGGCCTGGCCGCTGTTGGAGGTCATCGATGCTGGACTCGATGAACCTTGGTGCCGCACCCTGGCCACCCATCTCGGCCATTTCGCCACCGGCGAGGAACGGGAACTGCGCCAAGGCCGCCGCTACGCGGTGACGCGGCGACTGGCCGGATTGTTCGCCTCCTACGCCCGCCAACGTCCGCAACTGCTCACCGACTGGCTTGCCGGGGACATCGGTGATCTGCCCACCGATCTCACCTGGCAACCGCAGCTCTGGAGCCGACTCGTGGCGCTGATGGCGATCGAGCCGCCGGACGTTCGACACGCGAAAACTGTTGCCCGGCTTCGTGAATCGCCATCGGACCTGCCGGCACGACTGTCGCTGTTCGGACACACCAGACTTCCGGCGACCGATATCGAGCTATTGAACGCCCTGGCCTCCCACCACGATCTGCACCTGTGGTTGCCGCACCCCAGTGCTGAGGCGTGGACGGCGCTGGCCGATCTTCGGGGGGTTGTGCCACGGCGCGCCGACGATAGCCACCGCCGCGTCGCCCACCCGTTGCTGGCCACCCTCGGCCGTGATCTGCGCGAATTACAACGCAGCCTGCCCGCGACGGTGGTAAGCGATGAATTCCTGAGCGGCGCAGGCCATCCGGAAAACCTACTGGGCTGGCTGCAGTCCGACATCGCCGCCAATGAGGTGCGTCCGCGGGGCCGCAGCCCCCGAGTGGAAGACCGTTCGGTACAGGTGCACAGTTGCCATGGCCCGGCTCGACAGATCGACGTCCTGCGGGAGGTGCTGCTAGGCCTGCTCGCCGACGACGAAACGCTGGAGCCCCGCGACATCCTGGTGATGTGCCCGGATATCGAGACCTATGCGCCCCTGATCGCGGCCAACTTCGGGCTCGGTGAGGTGATGTCCGGCGGACATCCCGCGCATCGACTGAGGGTCCGGTTGGCCGATCGCGCTCTGATCCAGACCAACCCCCTGCTGGCGGTGGCGTCCCAACTGCTCAACCTGGCCGGCAGCCGCGTCACCGCCACCGAGGTTCTTAACCTCGCGCAGGCGGCCGCGGTGCGAGCCAGGTTCGGTTTCACCGACGACGATCTGGTGGACATCACCGACTGGGTGCGCGAGGCGAACATCCGGTGGGGTTTCGATCAGGAACATCGCCGGCCCTATGGCGTCGACTTCGTCCACAACACCTGGCGTTTCGGTCTCGACCGGGTGCTTGCCGGGGTGGCGCTTTCGGATGATTCCCAGAGCTGGATCGACAACACCCTCCCACTCGACGACGTCGGCAGTAACAGCGTCGAACTGGCCGGGCGTCTCACCGAATTCGTCGGTCGGGTGCAGCGCATCGTTGAGTCCCTCAGCGGTACCCGGTCACTGCGGGACTGGCTTACTCACTTGGCCGACGGCATCACCATGATCACCCAGATCGACGCCGGTGACGCCTGGCAGTTCAGTCAGATGGAGCGCGAGTTCAACGACGTGTGCGCGCGTGCGGGTTCGCGTGAGTCCACGGTACTTCGGCTGCCGGACCTGCAAGCGCTACTGGGTCAGCACCTGGCCGGCCGACCCACCCGGGCCAACTTCCGCACCGGGACGTTGACCGTCTGCACCATGGTGCCGATGCGGTCGGTGCCGCACCGGGTGGTGTGCCTGGTCGGCTTGGACGACACCGTATTTCCCCGGATCGGAGTTGTCGACGGCGACGACGCGTTGGCACGGCATCCCCTGACCGGCGAGCGCGACGTGCGCTCTGAAGACCGGCAACTGCTGCTCGACGCCATTGGTGCCGCCACCGAGACCCTGGTGATCACCTACACCGGAGCCAACGACTACACCGGTCAGCCACGCCCGCCGGCGGTACCGTTGGCCGAACTGCTCGACGCGCTGGACGTCACCGCCGAGACCAAGGTCCGCGACGTCATCGTCACCCACCATCCACTGCAGCCCTTCGACGCTCGCAATGTCGAACCGGGTGCCCTGGTGCCGGACAAATCCTTCAGCTTCGACGCGACGGTTCTTCGAGCCGCGGGCGGGACCGCCGACCATTACCGACTCCTTCGTCTCCGGCCGTCGGGACCGGCGGCCGCCGCCGATGACGTCGGATTGGCCGAACTGCTGACCTTTTTCAAGGATCCGGTTCGGGGGTTCTTCCGTGCCCTGGATTACACCTTTCCGGCCGACGTGAAAGGCCTCGACGACGCGATGCCCGTGGAAATCGACAATCTGCAGGAGTGGACTGTCGGTGACCGGATGCTCGCCGACATCCTGCACGGGATGAGTCCCGATCGGGCTCGGCAGGCCGAGTGGTGCCGCGGCACGCTGCCACCCGGACAGCTCGGTTGGCGTAAGGCCACCGAAATCCGTGATCAGACCGCACTGCTCGCCGCCGAGGTACTGGCGTTGCGGTCGGACCCGGCCCGGGCGATCGACGTCAGTCTCGACATTGGTGCCGGCCGCCGATTGACCGGCACCGTATCGCCGGTGTTCGGCAACCGGTTGGTGACGGCCACCTACTCCCGGCTCGACGGCAAACATCTGCTGGCCTCCTGGATCCCGCTACTGGCCTTGATCGCCTACGTTCCCGAGCGGGATTGGTCCGCGGTGTGCGTCGGCCGTCCCAAGCGCGGAACCCGGCCGCGCCGGGAACTCCTCGGACCGCCGCAGGCATCCGCGATCGACCTGCTGGCCGACCTCGTCGCCATCTACGACGCCGGGCGCCGCGAACCCATTCCGCTGCCGTTGAAGACGTCCTTCGCCTGGGCTGAGGCGCGACACTGCGGGGACGACCCCCTTGTCGCCGCCGGTCGCCGGTGGCGCTCGGGGAGGTTCCCCGGCGATGACAGACAACCCGCGCATGTCCAGGCGTGGGGAGCCGGTGTGACCCTCTCGGACCTGATGCAACCATTGCGACCGGGTGAGGGGCACAGCGGCGAGAACAACCGCCTGGGCGCTTATTCAGCGCGGCTTTGGCTGCCGATGCTGCAAGCCGGGCAGGGGGAGCGCTGATGGAACCGCGCCGCTTCGATCTGCTCGGGCCGCTGCCGTCGCCGCGCACAACGACGGTCCTCGAGGCCAGTGCCGGCACCGGTAAGACATTCGCCCTGGCCGGTCTGGTGACCCGCTATATCGCCGAAGGTGCGGCCACGCTGGATCAGATGCTGCTGATCACCTTCGGCCGTGCGGCCACCCAGGAGTTACGGGACCGGGTGCGCCGCCAGATCGCCCACGCCCTGGCGGCCTTCGACGATCCCGGACTGGCGGGGGAGAACCAGGTGGTGAGACACCTGCTGGACGGCAGCCCTGACATACTCGCGACGCGCAAGAAACTGCTCGGTGACGCCCTCGCCGGTTTCGACGCCGCCACCATCGCGACCATCCACCAGTTCTGCAATATCGTCCTGACGTCGTTGGGTGTGGCCGGTGACACCGACGCCGGGGTGGAGTTGGTGGAAAGTCTCGACGAGTTGGTCAGCGAGATCGTCGACGACCTCTATCTGGCGCGCTTCGGCCGCCTCCGCGAACCGCCACCGCTGACCTACGACCAGGCTCACACGATCGCCCGCGCGGTGGCGGGCAACCCCGCCACTGAGTTGCGCCCGGCCGGCCCAGAACCGGGTTCGGAGGCCGCCGTTCGCGTGGACTTCGCCAACGCCGTCCTTGCCGAACTTGAAATCCGGAAGCGCCGCCGGCGCATCCTCGGCTACGACGACCTGCTCACCCGGTTGGCCGGTGCCCTCGACGGGGCCGATTCACCGGCGCGGATGCGGATGAGTCGACGCTGGCCCATCGTCATGGTCGATGAGTTTCAGGACACCGACCCGGTGCAGTGGAAGGTGATCAACGAAGCATTCAACGGCACCTCGACGCTGGTTCTGATCGGTGACCCGAAGCAGGCGATCTACGCATTCCGCGGCGGTGACATCGTCACCTACCTGCAGGCCGCTCAGACCGCCGGCGAGAAACAGACACTGGGCGTCAACTGGCGAAGTGACGGTGCGCTCCTCACCCGGTTGCAGGCCGTCCTGCGGGGGGCCGAACTCGGCGATCCACGAATTGTGATCCATGACGTCGAACCACATCACCAGGGCAGTCGGCTGGCCGGTGCACCGCACAACGAACCCTTCCGTTTGCGGGTTGTTCCCCGAAGCGCTCTAGGCCGCAGCGGAACCCAGAAGATTCCCATCGATGATCTGCGCTCCTACATCAGTAGGGATCTCGCATCGCAGATCGCTCAACTACTGACCAGCCCGGCGACCTTCGACGGCAACAGCATCAAGGCCGGCGATATCGCCGTGATCGTCGAGAAGCGCAGAGATGCCCGCGTGTGTTTCGACGCCCTGACCGAGGCCGGGATCCCAGCCGTGTATACCGGTGACTCCGACGTGTTCTCCTCCGAGGCATGCAGTGATTGGCTGTCGCTGCTGGATGCATTCGATTCCCCGCATCGCTCGGGTGTCGTCCGGGCCGCCGCTGCGACGATGTTCTTCGGCTACGACGCCCACGATCTGGCTACTGGCGGAGATGAACTCACCGACAGTGTCGCCGAGACCATCCGGGAGTGGGCCGATCACGCCCGATCAAACGGCGTGGCAGCGGTTTTCGAGTCGGCGCGCTTGCGCGGTATGGCCGATCGGATGCTGTCGCGCCGCGGCGGGGAACGCTATATGACCGACATGGCCCACGCGACGCAACTACTGCAGGAGATCGCCCATCGCGAGCACTATTCGCTGCCCGCACTACGGGACTGGCTGCACAGCCGTCGTATCGAGAGTGGCGGCGGGCCGGAGCGCAATCGGCGACTGGACAGTGATGCCGCGGCCGTTCAGGTGTTGACGGTGCACGGCAGCAAAGGTCTGCAGTACCCGATCGTTTACCTGCCATTCGCCTTCAATCGCAACGTCCAGGATCAGGATTTGATTCTGTTCCATGACGGTGACGTCCGCTGCCTGCACATCGGCGGATCCGCCAGTCCGGACCACGCCCAGGTACAGATGCTGGGCCGCCGGGAAAGTGCCAGCGACGACAGTCGGCTGATTTACGTGGCGATGACCCGAGCCCAGGTACAGGTGGTGGCGTGGTGGGCGCCGTCGAAGGATGAGCCCAACGGCGGGCTGTCACGGTTATTGCGAGACCGGCGTCCCGGTGAAGCAACGGTCAACATCCGCTGTAATCCACCGACGGTCACCGACGACGAAGCATTGGCGCGGTTCGGCGAATGGCAGGCTGCCGGCGGGCCGGTGATCGAGGAGGCCGTGATCGGGCCACTGCCACCATTGCCGGCCACCCCGCGTCCGAAGGAGTTGGTGGCCAGGCACTTCCATCGCACCATCGACACGACGTGGCGGCGCACCTCATATTCCGGACTGGTGCGTTCGGCCCAGGAAAGTGCCGGGGTGAGCAGCGAACCGGAGGTCGTCGAACTCGACGACGAGGTCTCTGATATCGCGCTGGCGACCCCGACCGAGGGATCCGATGTCCCCTCACCGATGGCCGATCTGCCTTCCGGTGCCCAGTTCGGCACGCTGGTGCACGCGGTGTTGGAGTCGGCGGACCCACTGGCCGACGACTTGATGGGCGAACTGCGCGCCCAGATTGCCGAACACTCCCTCTGGTGGCCGGTCAGTGTGGCCGCCGCGGATCTGGCGAAGGCCCTGGTGCCGCTTCACGACACCCCACTAGGGCCGCTGGCCGGGGGATTGACGCTACGCCAGATCGGGATGGCGGATCGGTTGTGCGAGATGGACTTCGAGTTCCCGCTCGTCGGCGGCGACCTGCGGTCCTCGGTACCCGACATCCGCTTGGCTGATGTCGGACGACTCCTCGCCGACCACCTGTCGCCGGATGATCCGCTTGCCGCCTACGCCGGGCGGCTGACGGACGCGGCTCTGGGCGGCCAACCGCTACGCGGCTATCTCAGTGGTTCGGTGGACGTCGTGCTGCGCATTCCCGACGCAAACGGCCATCGCTATCTGGTGGTCGACTACAAGACTAACTGGCTCGGTGATGCCGACCGTCCGCTCACCGCCGCGGACTACTCCGCGCCCCGCATGACCGAAGCCATGCTGCATTCCGATTATCCGCTGCAGGCACTGCTGTATTGCGTTGTGCTACATCGGTTTTTGCGTTGGCGTCAGCCCGGATACGACCCGGACCAGCACCTTGGAGGAGTGCTGTACCTGTTCATTCGCGGGATGTGTGGTCCGGACACCCCGTCAGTCAACGGTAATCCCGCTGGAGTGTTCAGTTGGCGGCCGCCTGCAGAGCTGGTCATCGCAGTCTCTGATCTTCTCGACGGCCGTCGGGCAGCGGCATGACCGCGCGCACCGTCGATGTAGCGGATTGGCGGCACCACGGCGCGGCGACGGGGTTGCTGCGCACATTCAACGACGCGGGCGTTATCGAATCGGCCGACGTGCTGGTGGCCCAGCGTTTGAGCGCCCTGTCCGGTGAGGCCGATGACCGGGTTTCGTTGGCGCTGGCGTTCGTCGTGCGGGCGGTGCGCGCCGGTTCGGTCTGTGTGGCATTGACGGAGGTCCCCCAGCAGGTGGGGATCGCCGACCTGCCGTGGCCGACTGCCGATGAATGGTTGGCGGCTGTCGGGGCGAGTGCGCTGACCCGCGACCCGCCGGTGCTTCATCTCGATGACGGCCTGCTCTATCTGGATCGCTACTGGATCGAGGAGTGCCGCGTCGCCGAGGACATCCTGGCGCTGGCGGCCGCACGGCGTCCCGGCCCCGCGCTGGACATCAGCCGCCTGTTCCCGGACAGCTACGCCGAACAGCGCGGGGCGGCGGAGTTGGCGCTGTCGCGCTCGTTGACCATCCTGACCGGAGGTCCGGGCACCGGCAAGACCACCACCGTCGCGCGACTGCTCGCACTGCTCGCCGAGCGAACCGAACTCGACGGCAAGCCCCGCCTGCGGATTGCGTTGGCGGCTCCGACGGGCAAAGCCGCGGCGCGACTTCTGGAGGCCGTCCAGCGCGAAGTTGATGCCTCGCGGTCGCAGACCAGAAGCGCCTTCCCGTTCTGACAGCCACCACCATGCATCGCCTGCTGGGCAGTCGGCCCGATACCTCGTCGCGGTTCCGGCACAACCGGGAGAACCGGCTCCCCACGACGTGATCGTCGTCGATGAGACCTCCATGGTGTCGCTGACCATGATGGCTCGGTTGCTGGAGGCTGTCCGACCTGAGTCCCGGCTGCTGCTGGTCGGCGATCCGGACCAGTTGGCGTCGGTGGAGGCCGGTGCTGTGCTGGCTGATCTGGTCGACGGGCTGGCGGCGGCCCCGACTCCCGGTCGCCACGCTGGTGACCCCGCACCGTTTCGGTGAGTCGATCGGAGCACTGGCCGATGCGATCCGCGATGGCGACGCCAATGCCGCGGTCGAGGTGCTTGGCCGGCGGTGATCACATCGAGTGGATCGACGTTCACAACCCCGCCGACATGCTACGCAAGTCCTTGTGCCGCATGCCCTGCGTCTGCGTGAGGCCGCTGTGCTCGGCGATGTGGGGCGGCGTTGCAAACCCTGGAACAACATCGGCTGCTGTGTGCGCACCGCCGCGGCCCCTACGGCGTGGCGTACTGGAATCGGCAGATCGAACGCTGGCTGGCCGAGCAGACCGACATGCCGTTGTGGGCGGACTGGTACGTCGGCCGGCCGGTGCTGGTCCGGGCCAATGACTACGGTCTGGGCCTCTACAACGGAGACACCGGGGTCGCGGTGCTGCGCGACGGAGTGCTGCGCGCCGCGATGGCGTCGACGGCCGGCCCGGTCGAGTTCGCCACCAGCAGGCTCGCCGATATCGAGACCATGCACGCCATGACCATTCATAAGAGCCAGGGCAGCCAGGCAGGAGAAGTCACCGTGCTGCTTCCGCCCGAGGACTCCCGGCTGCTGACGCGCGAACTGTTGTACACGGCAGTCACCCGCGCGCGTGAGAAGGTGCGGTTGGTTGGTTCAGCTGACCAACTGCGGGCAGCGATCGGCCGCCGCGCGGTGCGCGCCACCGGGTTGAGCCGGCGGTTGCGTGACGCCACCGGGGACTGAGCCGCGGTGAACGGCGGGGACTGGGATACCACCATCACCGTGGACGGTGACATGGTCCTCAAGGTCCACGACGCTTTCCTGACCGCGCCCCCGATCCAGGTCGCCCAGGCCGCCGGGTACCGGCGCTGGTGCGGGCCCGTCACCGATCTAAGCTGGATCGTGAGGCAATCGTGACGGATAACGACGTGGAGAAGCGCTGGCGCGACCCGGCGACGTTCCGGGCGGCGGCCAGGTATGTCGGCATCGTCGTGCTGTTGGCGGCGGTGGCCCTCGGAGCCACGGCCGTCTCGGGTTCGCTGTTTGCCGGCATCATGGTCCCCGGCAGCTTGTTCATCGGCGGGATCGGTGCACTGGTGCGGACCTATCAGGTCTGGCGCGGCTATGGAGCGTGGCGGATCTGGCATGCCGCCAGTTGGTTACTGCTGGGGCTGTCGATGTTCTTCCTCGGCGTTCCGCTCTCGGTGAATCAGTGACCGCCATACTCATCGGGTGAGTCCTGCCCCGCTGCCGTTGGCCGGCGTCCGGGTCGTCGAGATCTCCAGCTTCGTCGCGGTGCCGTTGGCCGGGATGACATTGGCTGCCCTCGGCGCCGAGGTGGTCCGCGTCGACCCCATCGGCGGCGCCGCCGACTATCACCGCTGGCCGATCACCCCTGCTGGCGACAGCATCTACTGGGCCGGGCTCAACAGGGGCAAGCGCTCGGTCGCGGTAGACATGGGATCCGAGCAGGGCCAGAATCTGGTGCAGCAGTTGATCGCCGATGCTGGCATCCTGATCACCAATCTCACTGGCCGCCAATGGCTTTCCCATGCCTCGTTGGCCGCGCACCGCCCCGACCTCATTCACCTTGAGGTGCCCGGTCACCCCGACGGTGCGACCGCGGTGGACTACACCGTCAATGCCGCGACCGGTTTTCCGATGGTGACCGGTCCTACCGGCTATGACGGACCGGTGAACCACGTGATGCCGGTGTGGGACGTCAGTTGCGGTCTGTATGCGGTGGTTTCGGTGCTCGCCGCGCTACGCCACCAGGAGAGGACCGGGGAGGGAAGTGCGATCCGGCTGCCACTGGACGACGTCGCCCTAGCTACCGCGGCGAACCTCGGGTTCCTGACCGAGGTCATGGTCAACGGAACCCAGCGCCCCCGCCTGGGCAACGCGATCTACGGTCAGTACGGCCGAGACTTCATCAGCAGCGATGGGGTGAGCTTCATGGTGGTGGCCCTCACCGGCCGCCATTTCGGGGATCTCACCCGGTTGACCGGCACCACCGCGACGGTGGCGGCAATCGCGGAGTCGTTGGGTTCGGACTTCACCGACGAGGGCCAGCGCTTCCGGCACCGCGGCGTTCTGGATGGCTTCTTCGAGGCCTGGTTCGGTGCCCACACCGCCGAGGAGATCACCGATGCGTTGTCGGCGAGTTCGGTGCTGTGGGACCGCTACCGCACCTTCGAGGAGGTCGCACGGAGCCCACGGGTGACGGCCAATCCGCTGTTCGCCATGCTGGACCAGCCACGGATCGGCAGCTATCCGGTGCCGGGCCTGCCGATGTCGGTCGGCGGCGTACACATCCCGGCGCAGATCGCCCCCGTACTCGGGGAACACACCGCGCAGGTTCTCGCGCAGCAACTGGGGTTGACCGCGGATCGCATCGCAAACCTGGTTGAATCGGGCGTCGTGGCGACATGAGCGAGGTTCTCGCGCGTCTACTCGATGTGCGCCCGGAGGATCTACCGGACGTCTTCACCGGAGCGCCCAACGGTCCGTCCGGAAAACGGGCTTACGGCGGGTTGCTCACCGCGCAGGCGCTGGCGGCGTCCGGACGCGCGATCGGACCCGGGCGCAGGCCCACGAGTCTGCACACCCAGTTCCTCAGGGGTGGCGACGCGGGCGAACCGGTGCGCTACGCGGTCGAACGCGTTTACGACGGCCGCACGGCGGTATCCCGGCGGGTGCTGGTCGGCCAAGCCGGCAGGCTGCTGGCCACCGCCACCGCGTCGTTCGCCACATCGGCCCCGGGCCCGCGGCACGCTGACCGCACCGACTCGACCGACGACCCTGAGGGACTGCCCCGCACCGGCCCGATCGGACCGGCTCCCGCACTGCCGCCCGGGGAGATCGACATCCGGATTCACGATGACGGCAGTGGGGTGGCGTTCGTCCGCAGGCTGTGGTGGCGCGTCACCTCGGCGCTGCCCGATGATCCGCTGGTGCATGCCTGCGCGGCGGTGTTCGTCACCGATATCTACGGCGTCGACGCGGTGCTGGCTGTCCATGGCTCTTCGATGACCGACCGCAGCCACCGTGCCGGCACCACCGATTCATCGATCTGGTTTCACGATGACATCCGCGCCGATGAGTGGAATCTCATGGAGTCGCGCTCGCCGGCGGCCGGGCGTGGCCGCGGGGTGATGATCGCCGGACTGTTCGCCGCCGACGGTGCCCGCGTCGCGACACTGGTCCACGAGGGCCAGGCCGTCACCCGCGAATGACGCAGCGGGCTAAAGCTCGGCCACCTCGCGCTCGAGAATCTCGGCCAGCCGCGCCTGCGCGGCCGCCCTGCGGGTTGGCAGATGCTGGGACGGGAACAGCGTGTCCACCGGCTGGTACTCCTTGAGGGTGCGACGGGCCACGGTGAGCTTGTGCACCTCCGTGGGGCCGTCGGCGATCGCCAGCGACTGCGCGGCCACCATCATCTTGATGAACGGCATCTCATCGGACACCCCGAGCGAGCCGTGCAACTGCATGGCCCGCTGCACCACGTCGTGCAGGACCGAGGGCATAGCGACTTTCACCGCGGCGATATCGCGGCGGACCTTTTGGTAGTCGTGGTAGCGGTCGATCTTCCACGCCGTGCGCAACACCAGCAGCCGGAACTGTTCGATCTGGATCCAACTGTCGGCGATCTTCTCTTGAGTCATCTGGAAGTCACCCAGTGGACCCTGGCGCGTCTGCCGGGACACCGCCCGCTCGCACATCATGTCGAAAGCCTTGCGAGCCAGCGCAATCGTGCGCATCGCGTGATGCACCCGGCCGCCGCCAAGCCGGGTCTGCGCGATGGCGAACGCCTGTCCCTCACCGCCGAGCACATGATCGGCCGGCACCCGGACGTCGTTGTAACGGACGTAACCGTGTGAGGCGTGCGCAGAGGACTCACCGCCAACGCCGACATTGCGGATGATCTCGATACCGGGTGCCTCGGCCGGGACGATGAATAGCGACATCTTCTGATGTGTGCGTGCCGTTGGGTTGGTCACCGCCATCACGATGTAGAACGACGCGAACCGGGCGTTGGAGGAGAACCATTTCTCGCCGTTGATCACCCAGTCATCACCGTCGCGCACCGCCGCGGTGGTGAACAGGCCCGGATCCGAGCCGCCTTGGGGTTCAGTCATCGAGTAGCAGGACGAGATCTCACCGTCGAGCAGGGGTTGCAGATAGCGTTGCTTCTGGTCGTCCGTACCGAAAAGGGCGATGATCTCGGCATTGCCTGAATCCGGTGCCTGGGAGCCGAAAACCGAAGGTGCCCAACGGGACCGGCCCACGATCTCGTTCAGCAGCGCCAGCTGCACCTGACCGAATCCCTGTCCGCCCAGGTCCGGGCTCAAATGCGCCGCCCACAGGCCGTGGTCCTTAACCTTTTGTTGCAGCGGTCGCAACACGGCCATCAGTTCCGGATTCTTCTTGTCATAGGGATCCAGTGGCGCCAGATCCAGCGGCTCAAGGTCGGTGCGCATGAATTCCTCGACCCAGTCCAGTTTCTCCTGGTATTCCGGGTCGGTTTCGAAGTCCCACATCAGGGCACCACCACCGCGCGGCCGGAGATCCGGCCGTCGCGCAAATCCCGGTAAGCCTGTGCCGCGTTGTCCAGCGAGTAGACCGTGCTCTCGGCGCTGATCTCGCCGCTATTCGCGAGGGCGAGCAACTCGGCGAGTTCACCGCGACTGCCCCAGTATGTGGTGGCGATGTTGACCTCGTAGGGCTGGGAGAAAAACGATAGCGGTACCTCGCCGCCGCCGATACCGACGATGGTGAGGTCGGCAAGGCTGCGGGCAACCCCGCGCGCCAGCTCCAAAGTTGCTGTGGTGCCGACGAAGTCGATGATGACGTCGGCACCCCGGCCGCCGGTCAGCTCCCGGATCCGCGCGGCCGCGTCGCCGTCGGACACCACGGCGTGATGCGCCCCGACCTTCAGGGCCAACTCGCACGCCTCGGGTTTGACATCCACGGCGATCACTCTCGCGGCCGTGGTGGCCCGGGCGATCTGAATCGCGATATGGCCCAGGCCGCCGACGCCGATCAGTACGCAGGTGGCATCGGGTGGGAGCTTGGGCCAGGAGCGCCGGATCGCGTGGTACGGCGTCAGGCCGGCATCGGTCAACGGCGCCGCGGCCACCGGATCCAGTCCGGCGGGCAATGGCACCAGGTAGCGCTGATGCGGGACCAGCAGGTAGTCGGCCATCCCGCCGTTGTTGCCCAGCCCGCCGCCGCCGGTCAGCGAAGGCCGCTCGCAATAGTTCTCCATGCCGACAAGGCACCGCGCGCACGCGCCGCATCCCCATGCGCCGTAGACGGCCACAGCGTCACCCTCGGCGACCCCGTCGACCCCGGAACCGATGGCGTGTACCCAGCCGGCATTCTCATGGCCCAGCGTCATCGGCAACTGCCAGACCGCAGAGGCGTCCATCTCGTAGAGCACATGTAAATCCGAATGGCAGGCCCCGGGCCGCGCGGACCGGACCACCACCTCGCCGGGACCCGGCACCCCGGATCCGGTATCTCCAAGAGTTCGGGTTCGCGTCCGAAACCCACCATCCGGAATGCTCGCACTCTGCCTCCCGGCCGTGTCGTGTGAAATGCCCATTCCGCGCGTCTCGACTACATCCCCCGATTAAATTCGGCCGGCGGGGCCGGTACCGACGAATACGGCATGCTTTGGCCTGTGCTGCTGCTGACCTCCGGGTGCTCGGCCGGATGGTGTCGGGGGCCCCGACGGGTCGGCCGTCTCAGCGACTTCATCGTCCGGACTCAGCGATTCTTCGAACCGCAACTCATCGACCGTCTGGTGGTCTCCCGGCGCCGCGCCCGGCGCTGGTGTTGCCGTGGGCGCTGGTGTCCGACATCCGCGCCGGTCGGGTCGGTGCTGGCCGCCACCGGCAACGAGTTGACGGGCTTCGAGACCGCTTCGCTGACGCAGGCGTTGGCACACGATGAGATCCTGCTGCGCCGCGACGTGCCCGACACCCAGATCGTCGACGTGGCGGGTCAACGTCTGGCCCGGGTGGCCGACGTGCTGTGTGCCCGGACTCGAGGTGTCCGACTGGAGATTCTCGGCGTGGAGGTGGGGATTCCGGCGGCGTGCGCGCTGGTTGGGTTTGGGGCCGGCTGGGTTTGGGCCGGATCGTTCCGTCAATCAGTGACGACGTCGTCGCGTGGTCGGATCTTCATCTGACGTCGGATCGTGGACACGTGCAGCTGGCGACGCCCCGGTCTGCGGTGCACCGCCTCGGTGCCCGCGAACTGGCCCGCCTGGTGAGCCCCATGTCGACACCGACGCTGCTACCGAGATCCTGGGCGGCTCGCGAATCCGGAAACGGCCGCCGCGGTGGTGGCCGCCTCCCCACCGATGTCGGGGGAGCGGATGTTGCGGGCCATGACTGAGCCCGAGGTGGCCCGGATCGTCGCCGCGATGCCGGCCGAGCATGCCGGGCGGTGGCGCAGCGTCCTCGCGCAGAGCGGGGTTGTTCGGCCGCCGCATTCTTCGTTCGCGGGTATGGCCGCATCGCCGTCACCTGATCCGGCGGAACCTGAATGAGTGTGCTCCGTCGGCGTGGCGGCGTCCGTTACGCGGCTCTGCTGGCGGTCCCTGGGCCGGGCCTGCTCGCCGGACTGTCCGATGACGATCCGGCTGGGATCACGACGTACTCGGTGCTCGGCGCCGATTATGGCTACCAGTTGCTCTGGGTGCTGTTGCTGTCCCGCGGTGGTGGTCATCTTCCACGGACTGGCCGCGCGATGGGCGTGGTCACCGGACAGATTGATCGGCCTGGTGAGGCAACGTACGGCGTTCGGGCGCTGTGCTTGGCGCTGGTGGTCGCAAACATCGGCACGACCTGCGCTGAATTCGCCGGTATCGCTGCTGGTTTTGAGATATTCGGCATCTCGCGATACGTCAGTGTCCCGGCTGCGGCGGCCATCGATGTCGCTACTGGTATTGCGCGGCAGCGCTTTCATCCATGGGTTGAGCGGTTGCTGCTGCTGGTGTCGACGGTGTTTTCGCCTACATCGTTTCCGGGTTCATGGCCCGCCCGAACTGGGGTGCGGGCTCTGCACGGAACGCTTCGTTCCGGAGCATGCCGCTCACACCGGGGGAGGAAGGCGGTCGCGATCGTGACCGCCATCCCGGCACCACCGCTGGCACCGTGGGGCCTGTCGTTTCATGCAGTCCCTATGCGGTCGATAAGAAGTTTGCGCACCGAGGACCTGGCACTGGAGCGCGTCGACGTCGTCATCGGCGCGGTGCTGACCGGGGTGATCGGATTCTTCGTGGTGAGTGGCGTGTGCGGCCACCCTGCACCGCGACGGCCTGCGCAATCACCGACGCCGCCGACGCCGCGGTCGCGTTACAGCGCTGGCGGGGGCCGCTGCCGGCACGCTCTTCGCCGCGGACTGATTGGAGCATCATTTCTCGCGGCCTCCATCCCTGCCGCTGTCGGACGGCCTACTCGGTGTGCGAGTACGCCGGCGCAGGCCGCCCTCGACGATCCCTTCCGCGAGGCCCGCACCTTCTACCTGACCTACGGCATCATCACGCTGGTAGGCACCGGCATCGTGCTCACGCCAGACATACCCGCTGGTGACGATCCTGGTGGGCACAGGTTCTCAACGCGGTGCTGCTTGATCCCACTGTTGGTGGCAATGGTGGGGCTGGGCCGCGACCGCGGATCTGATGGGTAGTTACGCGACCGGGCGCGCGGGGCACCGCGGTCTAGCGGGTTCACCATTTACGGCGTCGTCGTGGATCTGCGTGATCACGTTGGGCGTGACGGCGATAACCTGATTTCGATGGCTGCGATGCTCGCCCGGCACTGCAGATCCGATGTGCCTGCTCTGGCGCAGGCTTTTGGGTCGTGCGTTCCGGGACGACCCGGTGATGTCGTGGCTGGTGCCCGACGCCGGTCGGCGTGCTGCCGCACTGCCGGTTTTCTTTGGTGCGGTGGCGCGGCACCATTTCCTGGCCGGCGGGGAGCGGAGGTCACCACCGACGGGGTCCGAGCGTGGGCGCGGGCCGCGCTCTGGGATCCTCCCGGCCAATGGCGGCAGGCTCACGCCAGCAGATCGCCATGATGCCCGCCGTGATCCGCGCGTTCCGGGGCCGGCTGGGACCCGCGCGAGCGTTGGCTGAGCAGATGAAGGCCGTCCATCCCAGCGAACCGCACTGGTACCTGGCGATCATCGGCAGCGATCCGTCGTTGCGCGGCAACGGTTCCGGGCACGCGCGATGGCGGTCGCGTCTGGATCGCTGCGGATGCCGAACAGCACCGGCCTATCTGGAGTCGGCAACTGACAACATCGCGTACTACCACCGGTTCGGATTCGAGGTCACCGGCGAGATCACCATTCCGGGCGGCCCAACCATGTGGGCCCATGTGGCGGCAGCCACGATAGACGGCGGCAGCCACGATAGATCGGTTCAGTGGCGGCAGCCACGATAGATTTCAGTGCGGCAGCCACGATAGGTGCGCGTGTCGTGCACGCTTGCCTCCTCAGATGCCTTGGAGCGTCACCCGAAACTGCATCACCCGGTAGGGCCAGCCGCGCGCTGTGTTCCACTGCGATATCACCAATCCGACGCCACCCTCGACGTCTAGGCGGCTGCCCGGCAGGACATAGCCGCCGTAGAGCTGTGCCACCCGGCATCGGTCATGATCCTCGGCATCCCATTCGCAACCCCGTACCGGCCGCTGCAGTGGCACCGCGGCGAGGTCTTCGGTCAGCGAAGCCAGGGTTCGGTAGCCCAGCGCGTACGACGACGACAGGAATCCACCGAGAATCCAAGTGCCACAATCTAAGCGACGCAGCGAGAGTTCGCCCCACGTCTCACCTTCCGGGGTGATGACGGTGGCTTTCCGACCCCACCCACCGTTTCCCCACCCGCTGTACCGGGACCGGTCGCCGATGTGTTCGGGGCGAACCCGACGCAGGATCAGGCCCTTGTCGCGCTGGAAGCCGGTTGAGACGATGTAGACCCAGCCGTCGCTCGGGTCGAAGTCCCATGACCAGCACTGTGCGTACCCGCCGTACTGGTCGGCCGGGAACTTGGCCGACTTCCCCAGGTGCCGCCAGGTCAGGCCGTTGTCGTCCGATCGCCAGATCTCGGTCCACAGCACGTTGCCGAGGCCGCGGTTGACGATTGCGTGCAGGTATAGCGTCTCGCCGACCCGCAGCAGGTCCGAGGGGATCACCGTGCTGATCCCGCGGCGCAACAGTCCGGCACTGTGCCGATGCCGGTAGCGCCAGAGTTGCCGCGCGTAGCGGGCGTCTTCCCCGCCGGCCCGGCCGTACTCGATTCCGTGGGTGGCGTCGCCACTGCCGATCAGGATCACCGGAGATCGCCAGTCTCCAACACCGACCCGGCTTCCTGAGAAGGTGTCGCCGAATACCGACACCAGGTGCCCGTCGGCGGCACGGACCGTGGCACCCAGATCGGTGCACGTCACACCCAGGTGATCGGTGATGCCGGGGCCGGTGAGATCTTTGACCTTGCCGACGAACGCTCCCGTTGGACGAACTACCGCCATGGCGGTCAGTGCATCCTGAAGTCAGCCGGCTCGGGTTCGCGGGTCCATGACCAGAAGTCGACGAGGCGCCACGGGCTCAGGGAGTGCACGATCCCGCGCGCGTCCTTGTAGAAACTGTGCTCGATGCTCGGCTGCGACCACACCATGGTCTTGAGTTCGGCCTGGGAGCGGTCATACCAGTCGTCGTAGCGGGCGGGCTTGGGCTCCATCGAGTTCTTCCCGGATGCCAGCAGCAGATCGATGCACCCGACGATGTAGCGCATCTCGCACTCGGAGTGGAAGATCAGGCTGCCGCCGCTGGCGAGGTTGGTGCCCGGTCCGTACATGCAGAAGAAATTCGGAAATCCCGGGATCGTGATGCCCAGGTAGGCCGCGGGCCGGTGCCCCCACATCTGATGCAGGTCCGCACCATTGCAGCCGGTGACCTGAAGTGACGACAGGAAGTCGTTGACCCTGAAACCGGTGGCGTACACCAGGACGTCGGCCGGGTGACGCACCCCGTCGGTGTCGACGACGGCGTCGGACTCGATGCGGGCGACACCGCAGCGGATCAACTCGACGTTGTCACGCCGGAGCGTCCGCAACCAGCTGCCGTTGTCCTGCAGGGTGCGTTTTCCGGTGGCCGGATAATCGGGAATGACCTTGGCGGCCAACTCGGTATCGCCGTCGAGTTGGCTGGTGATCCACTCGGTGAACATCATCCGCGCCATCTCGTTGGCGGCGCTGACCGAGCGCTGCTGATCGGGCCACTCGGGGTCCACGATCGCCGCGGCCAGGCCGGTGTCGCAGCCTGGCCAGAAGATCAGAAACCGGTACCAGCGGCCGTAGAAAGGCAGGTGCCGCAACGCCCACTGCACGCCCGGACCGACCTGGGCGTGGTAGTCCGGGTTCGGGAACATCCACTGGGCGGTGCGCTGGAAGATGGTCAGCTGCCCCACGTCCTCGGCGATCGCCGGCGCCACCTGGAAGCCGGTCGCGCCCGCGCCGATCATCACGACGTTCTTGCCCGCCAGATCGACCGAGTGGTCCCAGCGCGCGGTGTGGAAGGAAGGCCCGACGAAGCTTTCCGCGCCCGGAAGCTCGGGAACTAGAGGCTGGTTGAGTTGACCCACCGCACTGATCACCGCGCGGGCCCGCAGCACCTCGGAATGGCCCGCGGCGTCGCGCACGGTCACTGCCCACTCGCCCGCGTCGTCGTCCCAGGCCGCCGCGAGCACCGCGGTATTGAACCGGACGTGCTCGGTGATGCGATGGCGTTCCATCACGTCGGCGAAGTACTTTTGCAACTCGGGTTGGCGCGCGAAGAACTCCGACCAGTGGTCGCAAGGCTCGAAGCTGTAGCAGTAGAAGTGGTTGCCGACATCCACCCGGGCGCCGGGATAGCTGTTCTCCCACCAGGTTCCGCCGACTCCGGGGTTCTTCTCAATCACCGTGTAGGGAACCCCAGCCTGCTCGAGTCGGATCGCAGCCAGCAGCCCGGACTGCCCGGCGCCGATCACCACGACCGGGAACTCGCGGCGTGCGAGCGGATCGGAGCGCAATTCGGCCTCGCGGGCATCGCGGCCGTCGAGACCCATCTCCTCAAGCATCATCGGCACGTACTCGTCCCCGACCTCACCCGCTACCAGCCAGTTCATCATCTGCTTGAGGCTCGCGGCGTCGATGGGCTCGGGCTCGGGGCAGCCTCGGTCGCGGTAGTCGCGAATGATGTCGAGGGCCAGGGTGCGTGCCGCGGCTTTGTCCTCCTCCGACATGTAGCCCTGCACCTCGTTGAGGAACAGCCCGGCGGGTTTGATCGGCCCTTCCAGGATCGCCCGGCGTACCGATTCGTCGTCGGTCATGTGTACGCAGGACAGCAGCAGGGTCGGAATGGACACGTCCTGCAATGCGGCAGCGATCTCATCGTCGGAGTCCATGAACGGCGCACCAGAGTTCGGGTTGCGCATCAGGGTGCCACCAGGATGCGGATCGGATTGCCGTCGGAGCGCTCCAGCATCTCGATACCGTCGCAGATGTCTTCCAGCGCAATGATTCGGCTGATCGAACGGGACAGATCCAACCGCCCGAGGGAGACCAGCCTCGCCAGCGTCTCAATGTCGGCATTCTGATAGCCGAGGTGGCCGAGCACCTGTTTGCGGGTCAGGCCGAACATCGAGGTCGGACCGACCGTCGGGCACTGGTCACTCATGCCCACCGCGACCAGTCGGCCGCCGACGGTCAGGGCCTCAAGTGCCTGCTCGAAAGTCGCCTTCAGCCCGACCGCATCGAACGCCACGTCCAACTTGCGCCCACCGGTGACTTCGTTGATCTTGGCCATGAGGTCGGGGTCGCCTGAGTCGAATGCGTAATCGGCGCCGAGTTCGACGGCCCGGTCGCGAACCACCGCATTGATGTCGACAGCGATGATGGGCGCAGCGCCCACCAACCGGGACAGTTGCACGATGTGGGTGCCGATGCCGCCGACCCCCCAGACGCCGACGGACTCTCCGATGACCACCTTCCCGGTTCGCACCACCGCGCCGAAGGGAGTAGACACCGCATCGGCCAGGATCGCGGCCTGCTCCAACGGCACGTTGTCGGGAACTCGAGTCAACCCGATGACCTGCGCCACGGTGTACTCGGCCCAGGCGCCGTCGTAGGCGAAGGCCATCAGTTGCATCCGCAGGCAGTTCGCGAGGTCACCGCGACGGCAGTTCGGGCAGTTCTGACACGGTCGGCCGGCCGCGACCACCACCCGGTCCCCCTCCGCCCATCCGGTGACACCGGCACCGAGCGCGGCGATGGTTCCAGAGGCCTCGTGGCCCTGGGTGACCACCGGCCGCTGGGCCGGGAAGGTGCCGTTGATCAAGCTGAGGTCGGAGTGGCAGATGCCGCAGAACGCCACCTTGACCAGGACCTCGCCTGGGCCGGGTGCGGGGATCGCAATATCCTCGAGAACAACGGATTTCGTTTCGGCGTGGAATCGCTCGGCGCGCATCGTCGGAACCATGAGGGTCCTTCCCGGGTTTGTCGTCAACTGACGCGAGGTCAGTTTAGGCCGACGCGGGTGAGTCTAAGCTGGCGAGCATGGCCTGGCTGCGACAGCGCGATCCGGTGACCTGCGGCCCGAGCGTGGCGGTAATGGCAGGTGCGTTGCTGGGCACCGACTACGGAGCGGTTCTGTCGTCGGGGCCCGTTGATGCCGCGCAGCGGTGGTTCGATGGTGAGCAGGGCCGCGTACACCGGGCGGTCAATGTGGTGTGGCCACAGGCTCTGGGCACCACGCCGGCCGGGATGGCGCGGGCGCTCAATAACCAGGTTGGCGCGCACGGCATCCGCTACCGGTGGCGATCGGCGGGGGGCTCGCTGGCCGACGTTCGCGCCGCGGTCGGTGCGGGACGGCCGGTGGCGATGCTGATCGGCTCGGTGGTGCCGCGGCACTGGGTGCTGCTCACCGAACTCTCGGGCGCGTCGATGCGGTGTTACGAACCCTCCTCGGGGCGACTGGTGCTGGTGGCGATCGAGGACATCCGCCGAGGACGGCTGGCGGAACTCGGCTTTCCCCGGCCGTTTGCCTTCGTGGTGCCCACTGGTTGAACCGGACTCAGTGCGCGCCGCGGAGTAGGGCCGTCGACACCGACACCGCCGGAGCGATCATGTCGGTGACACCCAACCCGTCCTCGACGGTTTGGGCGGCGAGTTCGCGGAGTCCGCCCACCAGGATCACCGCGGCGGCCGGTGACAGCGGCCCCACGCCGTCGCGCTGGAAGCCCGGGCTCTCGCTGAGGTCGATCAGCATCGCGGTGAGCCGGGCGAAACCGCGGCGCAGCATCGGCCGGGCGCCTTCACCGAGGGCGGGCAGTTCGCGGATCCAACTCAGGGTGACGGCCGGATTGGACTCCAGTGAGCGAACGAAGGCGGTGACGGCCTGGCTAACCTGCTCGACCCAGGTAGCGGTCGGGTCCACCGCAGCGCGCACGGTGAGCACCAGATCTTCGTTGTTGGCATCGAGCAGTTCAACGAAGCAGTCCTCTTTGGTGGCGAAGTTGTCGTAGAACGTGCGCTTCGAGGTCCGGGCACAGCGGACGATGTCGGCGACCGTCGTCTCCCGGTAGCCGCGCTCCTCGATGGAAATGACCAGGCCGTCGAGCAGCCTGCGACGGAAGCCCTGGACTCCGGTGCCGGGATCGATGGCCGGTGCGCTCACGCCGTCCTCCCTTGTCAACGACTGGTACTGGAGGGTACCGTACGTCGAAGCAATGCTGGTACCTCGCAGTACCACACACCGCTGGAGAGGTTTTCGATGACCGAAGCGCCCGCCGTCGATCGGTTCGTCACGAAGGTGCCGATGCTGCCGCCCTCGCCGCGGTTGCCGCGCGCACTGGGCGCGCTCGCGTTCGTCGTGTCGCGTCGACGTACCGTCCAGTGGATCACCCGAACCCGCGGGTCCGGAGTCACCGTGCGGATCCCGGTGTTTGGCGATGCCATCGTGGTCGCCGATCCGGTGCTGGCCAAGCAGGTCTTCACCACCAGCCCCGACGTCCTCCAGAATATCCAGCCCAACCTGAGTCGGTTACTCGGCGCGGGTTCGGTTTTCGCCCTCGAGGGCACCGCGCACCGCCAACGGCGCAAGCTGCTCACCCCGCCCTTCCACGGTAAGAACATCAAGGCCTACGAGAACATCGTCGAGGAGGAGGCCCGCCGCGAGATAGCCTCATGGCCGGACGGCGTGGAGTTTGCTTCCCTCGAACCGATGATGCGCATCACCCTCAACATCATCCTGCGGGCGGTCTTCGGCGCCGATGGGGCCGAGTTGCAGCAGTTGCGCGAACTTCTGCCCAAGTGGGTGACGCTGGGATCACGCTTGACCGTGCTGCCCTCCCCCAAGGGTCAGCCGAGACGCTTCAGCCCGTGGGCCAAGCTCGCCTCCTATCGACGGACCTATGAGGGTTTGATCGACAATCTCATCGACCGGGCGCGTCGGGATCCGGACTTTGCCGACCGCACGGATGTGTTGTCGCTGTTCCTGCGGAGCACCTACGATGACGGTTCCGCGATGACCCGGGCCGAGATCGGCGACGAACTGCTGACCCTGCTTGCCGCCGGGCATGAAACTACCGCGTCGACGCTCGGCTGGGCCTTCGAGCGGATCTCCCGACACCCGGAGGTCCTTGAGCGTCTGGTCGCCGAAGCGGCCGGTGACGACAACACCTACCGGCTGGCCACGATTTATGAGGTACAGCGCAATCGAACCGTCATCGACTTCGCCGGCCGCCACGTGGCGGTACCGTCCTACGAACTTGGCCAGTGGCGCATCCCGCAGGATTTCTCGATCCTGGTCAGCCTGCTTCGGCTGCATCAGGATCCGACGGTGTACCCGTACCCCGACCGGTTCGATCCGCAGCGTTTCATCGATGCCAAACCCGATACGTTCTCCTGGGTGCCGTTCGGCGGCGGAACCCGACGCTGCGTCGGTGCGGTCTTTGCCCACATGGAGATGGACGCGGTGCTTCGGACAGTGCTGCGGCACTTCACTATTCAGACCACAAATGCGCCCGGGGAAAAGTGGCACAGCCGTGGTGTCGCATTCACCCCGAAGAAGGGCGGCCGAGTGGTGTTGCACCGCCGCACGACACCGCTGGGCTGATCCCCCGGTTAAAAGTTGCCCGGCCCCTGTGTTGTCGGGTCGTAGGTATGCACTGGAAGCGGGAACTGAACCTCGGTCGCCGTGGCGCCGAGGCTGTCGTAAAGACCGATGGTGTGAATGCCGGTGGAGCAGATGCGCAGCGGCAGATATTGGACAAAGACCCGGAACTTGACCGGGATGTCGTCCACGTCGTCGAAGTTCCAACGGAATTCCATGGCACTGATCCGTTCGCCGTCCGGTCCGGTGGCGATCAGATACTGGACCGCGTCGTACTCGCCGCCGCTCAGTGCGCAGACGGCGATGACCATCGGCACGGTGATGTCTGAGGGCAACTCGCTGACGAAGCAACTGGTCATCGGGAACCCGGTGGCGCTGACCCCGCCGTCCTCGTCCTCGGTGACGGTCAGCGCTGGCGCGAATGCGACGACGCGCACTAGGTTGCCCCCGCGCTGAGGTCCACCGCGCTGAGGTCCACCGCGATAAAATCGGCCCGCCAGAGGCCCTCAAACAACTCCAGGCCGATGTATTCCAGTTCTGCCTGATCGGCGGCGGCGAGAACACCGCTTTGCGCAACCCGTCGAGCGATATCGCGAATCGAGCGCTCGCCGTCGACATGCTGCGCGAACGCCAGGTGGGTGGGGTCGAGTTGGATCCGCCATCCGGGTCGGTAGATCTCCTGCCCGCTAACTCCGCACCGCAGAC
This sequence comes from Mycobacterium sp., assembly GCA_018401645.1. GTDB lineage: Bacteria > Actinomycetota > Actinomycetes > Mycobacteriales > Mycobacteriaceae > Mycobacterium. The sequence goes on from JAGYKK010000004.1 coordinate 96,661, forward strand.
GCATCAGCGGCACGTAGTCCAGAGCATTGCTCGCCGAGAAGTCGATCCGGTAGCTCGTCTTGGGCCGATCCGCGTGGGTGGCCAGGAAGAAGTGGCAGGCATTGAGTGTCTTGATGCGCTCCATTGCCGACCACATCTTGGCGTCCGGCAACTGGTTGATGGCCGCGAAGAACTCGTTGCCCGGTTCGGTCAGCGTGGGCGGGTAATACGAGGTCTTGAGGAACCAGTCCTGAAACTCCAGGCCTGCCGAGGAGACGAGATCCAGGCAGTCCTCGACGGTGTAGCTGCGATCGCGGCCGTGCAGAAAGGTATCCACCATGCCGGCGTCGAACGCCAGGTCCGGGGCGATGGAGACATAGCCCTTGACCGGGTGGCTGGCCGCCAGTGAGGCGATGGCTGCCTTGACCATCCGCAGCGACTCGTCGTCCTGGCCAAGCCCCATTTCCCGGAAGATCGCCTGCATCATCTCGACTCCTGCCCGGCCGTAGCGGGCGTAGAGCATGATCGCGGCGACACCATCGGGCCGCAGCACGTCGGCGAGCGCCTTCATCCCGACCTTCGGCTCAGCCAGATGATGCAGGACCCCGGTCGAGATGATGAGGTCGAAGTCCTGCTTGAGCGTCGGCACTTCCTCGATCGGAAGCAGGCGAAGCTCGAGGTTCTTCAGCGCGTACTTGTCCTTGAGGTACTTGGAGTGGTCCAGCGAGGGCTGGCTGACGTCGATCGCCACCACCTTCGAAGCCCGGTTGGTGTAGGCGAACACTGCTGCCTGATTCGTGCCGCACCCTGCGATGAGGATGTCGAGGTCGGCCTGAAGGGGCCGATCCGGCCACAGGATCCGATGGGCGTGGCTGGGGTCGAACCACTGCCAACTGCCGCTGAGCCAGGTCTCGAGGTTTTGGATCGGCTCGGGGTACTGCCACTTCTCATACTGGTGTGCGACGAGGTCGGCGCGCGGATTCTCGGCCATGATCAGGGCACCCGAGTCTGTAGCAATGGGTTTCTCTTGAGCACCGGCAGGGGGAAGAGGATGTCGGTCTCAGCGTCGTCGATGTTGTCATAGAGCCCGATCGTGTAGACGCCGCCCGATTCCGCCCGCATCGGCAGGTACTGGGTGAAAACCCGGAATTTGACCGGCGTCGGGGGATTGTCATGCCAATGCCACCCGAATTCCAGGCTGCCGACGCGCTCACCGTCCGGCGCGGTGGCGACGATGACCCGGACCGGGTCATAGTCGGCACCGCCGAGGGCGCACACCGCGATGACCATCGGGACGGTGATCTGGGCCGGAAAATTGTCGACGTAGCAACTGGTCATCGGGAAGCCTTTGATGTTCACTCCGCCGGCGTCCTCTTCAACGGCGCTCAGCGACGGCGCGAACGCGACGACACGCATATTCTCTCCTCAAGCCTGGAAAACGTTAGAGGTGAACTCTAGCCCGACAACGTCTCGCCTAGAACGGACCGGCGGGCGCAGGAGGCAGTCCTCTAGTTTGGATCCGTGACTCCACCACTTTTCTCCCGCGCGGAGCTCGCCAACGCCTTCGCGACCTTTGAGGCCGAAGTCGACGATGCCGCCCGCACCAGCAACTGGGACGCCTGGGTCGCCCACTACACCCCCGACGTCGACTACATCGAACACGCGATGGGCACCATGAAGGGCCGCGAGCAGGTGCGGGACTGGATCTACCGCACCATGACGAGCTTTCCGGGCAGCCATATGACGGCGTTCCCGGCGCTGTGGCACGTCATCGACGAAGACACCGGCCGAGTCATCATCGAGCTGGACAATCCGATGCGCGACCCCGGTGACGGCACCATCATCAGCGCCACCAACATCTCGATCATCACCTATGCCGGTGACGGTCTGTGGTCCCGCCAGGAGGACATCTACAACCCACTGCGGTTCCTCAAAGCCGGCATGAGGTGGTGCCGCAAGGCCGCCGAACACGGCACCCTCGACGATGAGGCCGCCGCCTGGATGAGCGCGCAGGGCGGGACGCGATGACCAGCCCGAAACTCGTCATCGGCGCCAACCGCACTCGGCAGCCACGTCACCCGCCAATTGGTGGCGGCCGGGCACGACGTTCCGGGTAGTGGTCCGCGGTGCAACACCGTCGGCATCGACGACCTGCTCACCGAACGTTTCGTCGGCGTCTGGGGCGAGGAAACACTACGTGCTGCGATGGCGGGTTGCGACGACGTCTATTACTGCGTCGACGCCCGCGGTGGCTGACCGACCCAGCTCATACCGCACGAACGTCGACGGCACCCGCAACGTGCTGGAGGTTGCCTGCGCTGTCCACAACGAGACGCGTTCCGCCGGTCGTCTTCACCAGCACCTACGCCACCCAGTGAACCGTCGCCGAGGCCGGGTCGCCACCAAACCGACGAGATCCTGCCGACAGAGCAGGGCATCACCGACTACGTCCGCTCCAGTTGCAAGCTGAGCGGATGGTGTTGCAGCGCGCTCGCAACGGTCAGCTGCCCGCGGTGGCGATGTGCGTCTCGACCACCTACGGCCCCGGGGACTGGGGCCGCACCCCGCACGGCGCCATCATCGCCGGTGCGGCGTTCGGCAAGCTGCCGTTCGTGCTGGGTGGAATTGAGTTGGAGGCGGTCGGGGTCGACGATGCCGCCGCCGCGATGATCCTGGCCGCCGAATACGGCCGCATCGGCGAGCGATATCTGGTCTCGGAGAAAATGATCAGCAACGCCGATGTGGTGCGGATCGCCGCCGGGGCCGCGGGTATGCGGTGCCGACGCGAACCATCCGTTGCCTGTGGCCTACGCGACCGCGATGGGATCGGTGAAGGCCAGACTGCGCGGTACCGATGAACGTCTCAGCCTCAACGCGCTGCGGTTGATGCGCGCCGAGGCTGAAGTCGACCACAGCAAGTCGGTACGCGAACTCCGGTGGCGGCCCAAACCGGTCGAGGAATCGATCGCCAAAGCCGCCCGATTCTGGGTCCCAGGCTGCGGGCGGCAAAGCGCCGCTGAGGTCAGCTCTCTGTAAAGATCGACCCCGTGGTGAAAAACGGCACCGTGTCGCACTGGTTCTCCCAGCCTCCCGACCCGCGGCCCGCCCTGCCCGGTGACCGCGAGGCCGTCTGCATTGTCGGTGCCGGCTACACCGGGTTGTGGACGGCCTACTACCTCAAGGCCGCCGACCCGTCGCTGCGGATCACCATTCTGGAGGCCCGGTTCGCCGGGTTCGGTGCCTCCGGGCAACGGCAGCTGGCTCAGCGGCCTACCGCCCGGAGACCGCCGGCCTGCTGGCCGGCGCAGCATCGACAGCGTGGTCGCCTGGCAAAGGATGCTCAACGCCGCCGTCGATGAGGTGATCGACGTGACGCGCCGGGAAGGCATCGACGCCGATATCGTCAAGGGCGGCAGCCTTGAAGTGGCCCGGACCGCCGCGCAGGCGGTGCGGCTGCGCGCCGGGGTCGAAGAGGACCGGTGCTGGGGAATCGACGGTATCGAGATGCTCTCGGGACCCGAAGCGGCCGAACGGGTTCGGGTCGATCAACTGATACTGGGCGCGTTCAATCCGCACTGCGCGCGGGTGCAGCCGGCGAAGCTGGCCCGCGGCCTGGCCGACGTGGTCGAACGCCTCGGCGTCACCATCTACGAACAAACCCCGGTCACCGAGATCAGTCCCGGTCGCGCCGAGACGGCACTGGGCGTGCTCCGAGCGCCGGTTGTGCTGCGGGCCACCGAGGGCTTCACCGCCCGGATGGGCGGGCTGCGCGACGCTGGCTGCCGATGAACAGCGCGATGATCGCCACCGACCCGATACCCGAAAGTCTCTGGGAGACAATCGGTTGGGCGGGCCGGGAGACACTGGGGATCTGGCGCATGGCTTTTTCTACGCCCAGCGCACCGCCGATGACCGGATCGCGATCGGCGGGCGTGCGGTGCCCTACCGCTACGCCTCTCGGATCGACTCGGACGGCGCCGTCGGCCAGGGACCATCGACTTACCTGACGCAGGTGTGCTGAACACCGTGGTGCCGCAGGTACGCAGGGGTGCCGATCGCCCACGGCTGGTGCCGATTATTGCTGGCCGTACCGCGGGACTGGACCGCCGGTGTCCGGTTGGACCCCGCCACCGGACTCGGCGAGGCCGGCGGCTACGTCGGGCACGGGGTGACGGCCACCAACCTCGCCGGGCGTACCTTGGCCGATCTGGTGCTCAAACGCTCCACCGAACTCGCCGCCCTGCCCTGGGTTGATCACCGCTCACGCACCTGGGAACCCGAACCGCTGCGCTGGCTGGGTGTGCGGAGTCTGTATGGCGCCTACAAGCTCGCCGATCGCCACGAGGCCAGCGGCCGGTCAACCAGTTCGCCCATCGCCACGATCGCAGACCGGATAACCGGGCGGCCCTAGGTGTTTTGATGATCGAACGCACGCTGCGCTTTCCGGGACCGGCCGCCCCCGGCCACACCCCTGGCCCCGCAGCGCCGCGGCCAGACGTCCGTGCTTCCACATCGACGGCTTTGACGGCGCGATCTGGCGCACCAGCCTGCAGGCCAGCGGTCCGGTGACCGCACGCATCAGCCGTGTCGACACCCACGCCGTGGGTTGTCAGGCGTGGGTGCAGGCGCCGAGTTCGCCGGGCGCTGCCCGCCCTACTCGGCGCCGACGATGACGCCACCGGGTTCACACCCAGCCCACCCGAGGATCGCCGCGGCCGCTTCCGGGTGCCGCATCCTGGATCGGCCGCACCGGACGGGTGCTGGAGCGCTCATCCGGCCGTGCTGGAACGCGCGTGCCCAGCGTCGACGCATTCCAGTCCTGGCGGCTGCTGGTCACATTCGGCACGCCCGCCCCGGGCCCGCACCGGACGGCATGCGGGTGCCGCCGTCGGCGCAGGCGTGGCGGGCCGTCCGTGCGTGGGAGCTCCCACCGCGCCAACGTCGTCCCGGCCGGGCTCGCACGCTCATCGGCTGCGCCACCCGCGCCGAATCGCTGGAGCGACTCGCCGGACGTCCCGCTTCCGAGGCACGCGAGGCGCTGACGTCGCTGCCCGGCGTCGGGGTGTGGACGGCCGCCGAAACAGCCCAGCGGGCCTTCGGCGACGCCGACGCGCTGTCTGTCGGCGACTACCACCTGTCCGCCATGATCGGCTGGACGCTGCTTGGCCACCCCATCGACGACCCTGCCATGGTGGATCTGCTCGCGCCGATGCGCCCGCACCGCTACCGCGCGGTGCGACTGCTGGAGATCAGCGGCCTGGGTTACCTGCCGCGGCGCGGACCACGGTTGCGGGTGCAGGACATCAGATGTCTCTAGGGCGCTGGCCGCTGAGACTACCTCTCTAGAGCGGCGTCGCGCACCGGCCGGTCGGCCAGTTCCTCCCCGCGACCGAAGAGCAGTGGGTAGAGAGCACCCGCCAGCGCGGCACCGGCCAGGGGGGCCAGCCAGAACAACCACAGCTGGCCGGGAGCGCCCACGCCGTTGAAGAACGCGACGCCGGTCGAGCGGGCCGGGTTGACCGATGTGTTGGAGATCGGGATGGAGATCAGATGGATCAGCGTCAGCGTCAGACCGATCGAAATGCCGGCGAAACCCTTGGGGGCTCTATCATCGGTGGACCCCAGGATCACCAGCAGAAAGATGAAGGTGAGCAGTACCTCGGCGATCAGCACCGCCATCATTGAGTAGCCGTGCGGGGAGTTCACTCCGTAGCCGTTGGCCGCCATATTGCCGTCGGCGTTGAACTTCGGCCGACCCTTGGCGATGACCAGGATCATGAACCCGGCCAGCAAGCCACCCAGGACCTGGGCCACCCAGTACTGAATCACGGCGGCCCACTCGACCCGCTTGGCGATCGCTGCGCCCAGGGTCACCGCTGGGTTGAAGTGGCCGCCGGAGATGGTGCCGAAGGCGTACACCCCGGTCAGCACAGTCAGTCCGAAGGCCAGCGAGACGCCGAGGTAGCCGATGCCCACGGAGTTGTCACCGGCCGGGTCTGCCGCGAACACCGCCGCGCCGCAGCCGCCAAGGACGAGCCAGAACGTGCCGATGAACTCCGCCGAGAGGCGGTGGGCCATGCTCGGAGCATTCACAGGGATCCCCTTCACCCACAAGGAATAACTTGCGGCAAAGTCTCGCATCGGGCACGCCCTCGCCGCACGGAATTGCGTAACGAGATATATTTAGGCTCGCCTTAGTTGGCATGTCGGCGCCGGCGAACATATCGTTTACCCCACCTGTTGTAGACCACAGAAGGCCCGCCGTTCACCGACGCACGGAGGATCCCCGGCGGGGCACGGTGCCGTCGCTGAGTCGCCGCGCGAGATATTGTGAAGGGTCAGGTGGGCATGCCAAATAGTGTCGGGCTCTACAACCCCGCGTACGAACACGATGCGTGTGGCGTGGCCATGGTCGTGGACATGCACGGCAGGCGCAGCCGGGACATCGTCGACAAGGCGATCACCGCCCTGCTGAACCTCGAGCATCGCGGCGCGGCCGGTGCCGAGCCCAACAGTGGTGACGGGGCCGGGATCATGATCGGCGTACCGGATGGGTTCCTGCGCGCGGTGGTGGACTTCGAGTTGCCCGCCGAGGGCTCCTACGCCACCGGCATCGCGTTCCTGCCGCAATCCTCCCGGGACGCCGCCGCGGCCTGCCAGGCATTCGAAGCAATTGTGGCCGCTGAAGGCCTGACCCTGCTCGGTTGGCGCGACGTGCCCACCGATGACTCCTCGCTCGGCGCCCTGGCCCGCGATGCGATGCCGACCTTCCGTCAACCATTCATCGGCGGCGCCACCGGAATGGAACTGGAGCGCCGGGCGTACGTGGTCCGCAAGCGTGCCGAGCACGAACTGGGCACCAAGGGCCCCGGTCAGGACGGCCCGGGACGCGAAACCGTCTACTTCCCAAGCCTTTCTGGGCGAACCTTCATCTACAAGGGCATGCTGACCACGCCGCAGCTCAAAGCCTTCTACCTTGACCTGCAAGACGAACGGGTGATCAGCGCACTCGGGATAGTGCACTCACGGTTCTCTACCAACACCTTCCCGTCGTGGCCGCTGGCGCATCCGTTCCGCCGGATCGCCCACAACGGTGAGATCAACACCGTCACCGGTAACGAGAACTGGATGCGGGCCCGCGAAGCGCTGATCGACACCGACGTCTTCGGCGCCGACGTCGAGAAGATTTTCCCGGTCTGCACACCCGGGGCATCGGACAGTGCCCGCTTCGATGAGGTGCTTGAACTGCTGCATCTGGGCGGACGAAGTCTGCCGCACGCGGTGCTGATGATGATCCCCGAGGCCTGGGAGCGTAACGAGTCCCTTGCGCCAGACCGCAGGGCTTTCTACGCGTATCACTCTGCGCTCATGGAACCGTGGGATGGACCGGCTTCGGTGTGTTTCTCCGACGGCACCGTCGTGGGCGCGGTGCTCGACCGCAATGGATTGCGTCCCTCGCGCATCTGGGTGACGCAGGACGGCCTGGTGGTGATGGCCTCGGAATCCGGCGTCCTCGACCTCGACCCGGCCACGGTCATCCAGCGCCTGCGGCTGCAACCGGGTCGGATGTTCCTGGTTGACACCGCCCAGGGCCGCATCATCGCCGATGAGGAGATCAAGGCCGAACTGGCCGCCGAGCACCCCTATCGGCAGTGGTTGGCGACCGAGCAGTTCCACCTCGACGATCTGCCGCAGGGGCCCTACATTCGGATGCCGCACCACCGGGTGGTGTTGCGGCAGCAGGCCTTCGGCTACACCTACGAGGAACTCAGCATGCTGGTCGCGCCCATGGCGCGGGCCGGCCTCGAGGCGCTGGGTTCGATGGGCACCGACACACCGATCGCGGTGCTCTCGGCGCGGCCGCGGATGCTGTTCGACTACTTCCAGCAGTTGTTTGCCCAGGTGACCAATCCGCCGTTGGACGCCATCCGCGAAGAAGTGGTGACCAGCCTGCAGGCGACCGTCGGTCCCGAGGGCGACCTGCTCAACCCCACCCCGCAGTCCTGTCATCAGATCCTGCTGCCGCACCCGATCCTGCGCAACCACGAACTGGCCAAGCTGGTCAATCTGGACCCCGACGACGAGGTGAACGGGCATCGGCACGGCATGCGTTCGGCGGTCATCCGGTGCCTATACCCGGTGGCCGAGGACGGCGACGGCCTGCACCGGGCGCTCGACGGCATCCGGGCGGCGGCCTCGGCCGCCATCGCCGACGGCGCCCGGATCCTCATCCTCTCTGATCGGGAGTCCAACGAGGTCAGCGCACCGATCCCGACGTTGCTCGCCGTCGCCGCTGTGCACCACCACCTCGTCCGGGAGCGCACCCGCACCCAGGTCGGATTGGTCGTGGAGGCCGGCGATGCCCGCGAGGTGCACCACATGGCGATGCTGATCGCCTTCGGCGCTGCCGCCATCAACCCCTATATGGCTTTCGAGTCGATCAGCGACATGATCGACCGCGGGGTGATCCAGGACATGGATCGCGAGAAGGCGGTGAGCAACTACATCAAGGCCGCCGGCAAGGGCGTGCTGAAGGTGATGTCGAAGATGGGCATATCGACGGTGGCCTCCTACACGGGTGCCCAGTTGTTCCAGGCCATCGGAATCTCACAGACCGTGCTCGATGAGTACTTCACCGGCCTGCGCTGCCCACTGGGCGGTATCGGACTCGACGACATCGCCGCCGACGTCGCGACCCGCCACCGGTTGGCCTATCTGGATCGGCCCGACGAACGTGCGCACCGCGAACTGGAGGTGGGCGGGGAATACCAGTGGCGCCGTGAGGGCGAGTTTCATCTTTTCAACCCGGAGACAGTGTTCAAGTTGCAGCACTCGACCCGCACCGGGCAGTACTCGATCTTCAAGGAGTACACCGCTCTGATCGACGATCAGAGTCAGAAGATGTCTTCCCTGCGCGGCCTGCTGAAGTTCAAGGCCGGTGTGCGACCGCCGGTGCCGATCGAAGATGTCGAATCCGCTGCTGAGATAGTGAAGCGGTTTTCCACCGGTGCAATGAGCTACGGCTCGATCTCTCCTGAGGCACACGAGACCCTGGCGATCGCAATGAATCGCCTCGGCGCCCGGTCGAACTCGGGTGAGGGCGGGGAGGCGGTTAGCCGGTTCACCCACGATGCCAACGGCGACTGGCGCCGCAGCGCAATCAAACAGGTGGCCTCTGGCCGATTCGGGGTAACCAGTCACTACTTGACGAACTGCACCGACATTCAGATCAAGATGGCTCAGGGTGCTAAACCCGGTGAGGGCGGGCAGCTTCCAGCTCACAAGGTCTATCCGTCGGTGGCCGAGGTGCGCCACTCCACCCCCGGGGTGGGGCTCATCTCGCCGCCGCCGCACCACGACATCTACTCCATCGAGGATCTCGCACAGCTGATCCACGATCTGAAAAACGCCAACCCGGCGGCGCGGATTCACGTGAAACTCGTGAGCGAGAACGGCGTCGGTACCATCGCCGCCGGCGTCTCCAAGGCACACGCGGATGTCGTACTGATCTCGGGGCATGACGGCGGCACCGGAGCGACGCCGCTGACATCGATGAAGCATGCCGGCGCACCATGGGAACTGGGTTTGGCCGAGACCCAGCAGACGCTGCTACTCAACGGCTTGCGCGACCGAATCGTCGTGCAGGTCGATGGCCAACTGAAGACCGGCCGCGACGTGGTGATCGCCGCTCTTCTGGGTGCGGAGGAGTTCGGTTTCGCGACCGCCCCACTGGTGGTGTCGGGCTGCATCATGATGCGGGTGTGCCACCTCGACACCTGCCCGGTGGGCGTTGCCACCCAGAACCCGGTGCTGCGTGAAAAATTCGCCGGCAAGCCCGAATTCGTCGAAAACTTCTTCATGTTCATCGCCGAGGAAGTCCGGGAATTGATGGCCGAATTGGGCTTCCGCACGGTCAATGAGATGGTGGGGCAGGTCAATGCGCTGGACGCCACGAAGGCCGCCTCGCACTGGAAGGCGCACAAGCTAAACCTGTCACCGGTGCTGCACGAGGCAGACTCGGCCTTCATGAACCAGGACCTCTACTGCAGTTCCCGCCAGGACCACGGCCTGGGCAAGGCACTGGATCAGCAGTTGATTGCCCGATGCCGGGAGGCCCTCGATTCGGAAACCCCGGTGCGGTTCGGCATGAAGATCACCAACACCAACCGCACCGTCGGCACGATGCTTGGCCATGAGGTGACGAAAGCCTACGGTGCCCAAGGCTTACCGGACGGGACTATTGACATCACCTTCGACGGTTCCGCCGGTAACAGCTTCGGCGCCTTCGTGCCCAGGGGGATTACGCTGCGGGTACACGGTGACGCCAACGACTATGTGGGCAAGGGATTATCGGGCGGGCGAATCGTGCTTCGCCCCGCGGATAACGCACCTACCGGGTACATCGCCGAGGACAACATTATCGGTGGCAACGTCATTCTCTTCGGAGCAACCAGCGGTCAGGCGTTCCTCCGGGGCACGGTGGGTGAGCGATTTGCAGTGCGTAACTCTGGTGCGCATGCGGTGGTTGAAGGCGTCGGTGACCACGGCTGTGAGTACATGACGGGCGGTAAAGTAGTCATTCTCGGCCCGACGGGCCGAAACTTCGCCGCGGGAATGTCCGGCGGGGTCGCCTTCGTCTATGACCCAGATGGGCTACTGCCGCATAACCTCAATCCCGAGATGGTCGACCTCGATGAATTCGGTGACGGTGACATCGAATGGCTGTATGACATTCTGATGGTGCACCGCGATCTCACTGATTCGGCTGTCGCCCAGCGCATTCTGGCCGACTGGCCCCGGCAGGCAGGGGACTTTGTGAAGGTGATGCCGCGCGACTACAAGCGGGTTCTGGCTGCGATCGCCGAAGCTGAACGCACCGGCGCAGATGTCGACGAGACAATCATGGCGGCCTCCCGTGGCTGATCCGAGTGGCTTCCTGAAGTACCCCCGCCGCGAGATGCCGAAGCGGAGGCCCGTACCGCTACGATTGCGGGACTGGAATGAGGTCTATGAGGACTTCGACCACGAGGAACTGAAGCAGCAGGCGTCGCGCTGCATGGATTGTGGAATCCCGTTCTGCCACAACGGTTGCCCACTGGGAAATCTTATCCCGGAGTGGAACGATCTAGTCCGCCAGGATCGCTGGCAGGACGCGATCGAGCGCCTGCACGCCACCAATAACTTCCCGGAGTTCACCGGAAGGCTGTGCCCGGCTCCCTGCGAGTCCTCCTGTGTGCTGGGAATCAACTCCGACCCGGTGACCATCAAGCAGGTTGAGGTCGAGATCATCGACAACGCCTTCGATGAAGGTTGGGTGGTACCTAAGCGGGCGCATCTTCTGACCGGGAAAAGTGTCGCCGTCGTCGGCTCCGGCCCGGCCGGATTGGCCGCGGCTCAGCAATTGACCCGGGCCGGCCATGACGTCACCGTGTTCGAACGCGCCGATCGGATCGGTGGCCTGCTGCGCTACGGCATCCCCGAGTTCAAGATGGAGAAGCGCCATATCGATCGCCGCCTGGAACAGATGGCGGCCGAGGGCACCACGTTCATGACCGGAGTGGACGTCGGCGTCGACATCACCGCGGCGCAACTCCGCGGGCGCTTCGACGCGGTGGTGTTGGCCGGTGGCGCCACCGATTCGCGCGACCTGCCCATCCCGGGCCGGGAACTCGCCGGCATCCATCAGGCCATGGAGTATCTGCCGTGGGCCAATAAGGCCACCAACGGGGATCCGGTTCTCGACGCCGAGGGTGAGCCGCCCATCACCGCGCGCGGCAAGCGGGTCATCATCATCGGTGGCGGTGACACCGGCGCGGACTGTCTGGGTACCGCGCACCGCCAGGGCGCGGCCAGCGCGCATCAGTTCGAGATCATGCCGCGCCCGCCCGAGGAGCGCGCCGACAGCACGCCGTGGCCCACCTACCCCCTGGTGTATCGGGTGTCCTCCGCGCATGAGGAGGGCGGCGAGCGGGTGTTCTCGGTCAATACCGAGCGCTTCCTGGGCCGTGACGGCCGCGTGACCGGGTTGCGCGCGCACGAAGTCGCGATGATGGACGGGCGGTTCGAGAAGGTTGAGGGCACCGATTTCGAACTTGAGGCGGACCTGGTGCTGCTGGCCATGGGCTTCGTCGGACCGGAGCGCCCGGGCCTGCTGGGCGACCTCGACGTCGAGTTGACCGACCGGGGCAACGTGGCCCGCAATGCCGACTTCGAGACCTCGGTCTCTGGGGTTTTTGCGGCCGGCGACATGGGGCGCGGTCAGTCCCTGATCGTCTGGGCCATCGCCGAGGGACGGGCTGCGGCAGCCGGGGTGGACCGCTTCCTAATGGGCTCCACCGCTTTGCCCGCGCCGATAGCTCCGACCGCCGCTCCGCAACGTTAGTAACTTCAGTAACAATAGAAACACGCGAGCTGGGACGGCGCGCCTTCGCGGCATCGCCGCCCGCGCCGGTTCTAATTGTCGGTGGGTAGCTGCGGGCGCCGTCCCGGCAGGCCCGGTTGCCGATGATGTCGACCACAGGAGAGTTTCCGTGTACCTCGTTCCGATCACCCGCTCGCGGGTCGGGCGTATCGCCTGGTCGCTGTTCCGTTACCCGGTGAAGAGCCGGGAGTTCCCGGCCCGACACGAACGACTGGTCACCGCCGATGACCTCATGCGTTTTGGTTTCTGAGGGCACCGTTCCACAGGCCCGAGTCGCGAATGGTCTCGGCCAGCGCCTCGACGACCGCCCCGTCGTAGGGCACCGGTAGGTAGATGATCGCCAAGTCCATTCCCTCGGCGCCGAACGCGATGGCATCGGCGATGACGGCCCGGTAATTCAGATCCGGGTTCAGCCGAAGTTGGGCGGAAAGCACAATCTCTTTGGGGTCGCGGCCGACGTCGACGCAGTGCGCGGCGAGCACGTCGCGCTTGCGGGCGAAGTCCGCCGGCGACCCGCCCGGAAAATTCCAATGCTGGGCGTACTTCGCGGTTGTCCGCAATGTCCGCTTCTCGCCGCCACCGCCGATGCAGATCGGCGGGTGCGGCCGTTGTGGGCCCTTGGGCTCGTTGCGGGCCGCCGTGAGTTTGTAGAACCGGCCGTTGAAGTCGGTCGTCTCCTGGCTCAGCAGCCCGATCAGCACCTGGCAGGCCTCATCGAAACGATCGAAACGCTCTGTCACAGTGCCTAATTCGATTCCGTAGGCGCCGGACTCCTCTTCGTTCCAGCCCGCTCCTACGCCAAGTTCGAGCCGGCCATCGGAAATGACGTCCAGTGCGGCGGCCATGTTGGCCAGCACCGCCGGATGCCGATAGTGGATTCCGGTGACCATGGTGCCCAGCCGAAGCCGGTTGGTGGCTTGGGCCAACGCGGTCAGCGTGGTCCAGCCCTCCAGGCACGGACCCTTCGGGTCATCGAAGATCGGATAGAAGTGATCGAAGTTCCAGCCGGATTCGAAGACCTCGATACCGTCGGCGACCCGCCAGAGGGCCAGCATCTCCGACCAGGTGGTGTTCTGCGGTGATGTCTTGAATGCGAAACGCATTATCGCAGCTTAGTGCGCCCGTCGGGACGCGGCGACGGGGTGAAGTGACAGCACTCGGTGCGCCCCAGATACTCGAACGCACTTTCCCCGTCCAGGGTCTGAGCACCCGTCACAGCAGAAGGAGACCGCATGACCCTCATCGTCACCCCCGAGGTGCTGCGCACCACCGCCCACGCCATCGAGTCCGCACTGCAACACGCCACCGCGATAGCCAACGGCTACCTGAGCAACCACGAGGGAATCGGGTCCGCGGTCTGGGGCGGTCAGGCGCAGTTGGCGTCGGTCAACACCGCCGGCCGGATCAACCTCGAACTCCAACAGACCATCACCGGTGGCACTCGACTCGCGCATGGATTGAGTCAGGCGGCCTCGCTCATGGAACACCATGAGGCCGACGCCGCGCACAGTCTCACCGGATTCGCCGCCAACGCCTGATCCGGGGGATTGAAGCTACCCGCAAACCACCTCAACGAAAGGACCTAACTCCATGTCAGAGAACATCACCTACCACCACGGCGGCGTCGCCGACTTCGCCTCAGACGTCGCCGGCCGATCGGCGCAGCTCATGGAGATCCATGACGACGTCGCCCAGCGCACCAATGCGATCGCCGATTTCTTCCAGGGCGCCGCAGCCACGACCTTCCACGAGGCACAGATGCAGATGCTGCAGGGCTTGCAGGGTCTGATCGAGACGATGAACCACCACGGTCAGAAGATCAGCGCCGTCAACGACAGCGCCCACCAGACTGACCTGATGATGGGCAATCTCTTCTAACCAACAACGTTCAGCCGGTGGGACTGCCTGCACGGGAGTCCCACCGGCTGGATCGGGGGAATCAATGTTGACGACGACGATCGATGGGCTCTGGGTACTTCAGGTGTTGTCCGGCACCGAGGTGCTCGCACCGGAGCTTGGATTGCGCCCTTACCTACCCAGTATCGAGACCGCACAGACGGCACTGCGACACCCGGTGGCCGAGGAGCTACGTTGCGCCGGGGTGATTGATGACAGCGGGTGCGTGGATCACCCGGTACTGGAGTGGTTGACAGTACTCAGCCGCCGAGACGTAGCTCTCCTGGTACACCTTCAGACGCCTTCGGCTGACGCGGGGCCCGAGCGTGTTCTGCTGGCACGCTTCGCACAGTGGTGGGTAACCCTGGCACGGTATGGCAGCACGGTCAGGGTCCGCGGGGCTGGGATTACGACCAGTGAGCAGGCGGCTACTCTGCTGATCGCCACCGAGATCCAACGCCTATGCGGCGCAATGGATCCTGCTCAACTCCGTCCCGCGACAATAGCGGTCTCCGAGTTGTTGGCCGCCACCGGTGAGGGCGACGGTCTGCGAGCCTTTCTCAACGCCCGCGCATTCGACAGCGACCAGGTCGCCGCGTTGACCCTGGCGGCCGACCCGGCAAGATCGGCGCAGGCCTGGATTGTCGCGCTGCAGTCTGGAGTGTGCAGTCCGGCCTCAACGCCGGTGATCGAATCAGGCGCGGTGACCGTCATCGACACACCCCAAGGACGACTGGTCTCCGAACGGGTGAGCCGCGACGGACGCGCCTGGATGATTGTGGGTCCCGCAACGACTGCCGACATCGCCTCGGCCGTGCGGAGGATGATGCGCCGGTTGCCAGCCCAACAATCCTGGTACTCCCATCGAAAGGCCACGATCTAGATGACTGAAGTATGCGACTCGGTGTCGTCAACGTTGCGTATCTCCGACATGGTGACGCCGCGCAAGATCCCGCCGGGATCGGGCTGGCGGAAGCTGGTGTATACGCTCACGGCGAAGAGGGTCAATCCCGGAGAGTCACCGGCCGAGTGCCATCAACGCGAACTGCGGGACCGTATCCGCCGGCATATTCGTAAGCAGTATGTTGTTGCGTTCGTTTCGGGCAAGGGTGGTGTCGGCAAGACCACCCTGACGGCGAGTATCGGCAGCGTCTTCCGTCAGTGTCGGCCCGAAAATGTGGTGGCCATCGACGCGGTACCGGGGTTCGGGACCCTCGCGGGCCGGATTGATGAAGCCCCGCCGGGCGACTACTCAGCTGTGCTCAACGACGTCGACGTCCAAGGATATGCCGACATCCGGGAGCACCTGGGCCAGAACAGCTCCGGCCTTGATGTGCTGTCCGGAAATCGATCCTCCGATCAGCGACGGCCCCTGGTACCGGCGATGTTCGCCGGCGTCCTAGCGCGACTACGGCGCACCCATACCGTGATACTCGTCGATGTTTCCGATGATCTCGAACATCCGGTCACCGAAGCGGTTCTGGCTTCCTGCGACACAATCGTCTTCGTCTCCGGTCTCACCGCTGACACGTCGTTGCCCGTGACCCGCGCAATCGACCTCCTCCGGGCGATGGGCCATCACGAACTCGTCTCGCGGAGCATGGTGATTCTCAACGACATTCGAAGTCATCAGGACAAGGAGGCCGTCGGTTATCTGACTGAGAAGTTCAGCCGATCCGGCGCCGCGGTCGAGTACCTGCCGTATGACGCGTATCTGGCCAAGGGTGGCATCATTGATATCGAGAACGAATTGAACAAAAATACCCGGCTGCGACTCTTCGAGATCACCGCGGTGCTCGCCGACAAGTATGTGCCGGAAGCAGACAGGCCACGCGGATGACCGCGGTCTGTTTCCCCTCCCGTTGCGCGGTCGCGGTGATCTGCGGTGACCACCTCGTCTCCCAGGTTTATCCGGGAGCTGTGCCCCTCGAGGTATTCATAGACAGCGCGGTCGAACTGCTCAGCGAAGACTTGAAGCGGCGAGGTGCCGGCGCCTTCGACACCGGTATCGCCTACGAATTGCACCGAGCGAACGGAACGCGCCTCGACATCACCAGGTCACTCGATGAACTCGGAGTTGAAGACGGATCGACCCTACTGCTCATCCCGGCGCAGCAGGGCGATTCCTTTGAACCGCAGTATGAGTCGTTGTCGACCGGTTTGGCACGGGTCGGCAGTCGGCTGTTTCCGCCCGTGACCGCGCGGACGGCCGCCCATACGGGGATCGCGCTGACGGCGATCGCCGCGTTCGCGATTCTGCTGCTGGCCACCCGCGCCCGGCTAGGTCACGACGCCCTCATGCCGTCCGGCGCCACCGGCGCCACCGGACTCCTTTTGGCCACGGGCGCGTTCGCTTCCCGGCGGTGGTCACCGGGCCGGATCGACCTGGCCAGTGGAATGGGCTGGCCCGCGGTGGTGTTGTTGGCTGGTGCGTTCGCCGCGGCGGCACCCGGAGCACTGGGCAGTGCGCACGCGTTCATCGCCGTGCTGGCCGTCGCGATCTTGACGTGCGTGGTTGTGATGGCTATCGGGTGTCACATTGCCGTCGCGACGACTGTCGTAACCCTCTGCGCTATCGCCGGATTGGTTTCCGCGATACGTATGTGGCGACCCGTGCCGAGTCAGTGGTTGGGCATGGGTGTCTTGATCGGACTGCTGGTGCTGTTGACACTCGCACCGACGCTGGCGCTGTTGACGGCCCGGATCCGGCCGCCGCATTTCGGATCGGTCACCGGCCGGGATCTCTTCCGCCGCGGCGACGGCATGGCGGTGGATGCCGTTGCGCCGGTCCACGACTCCGGCGGTCACGAAGATGGAGCGGAGTTCCCTACCCCCGACCCCACCCCGCGAGGTGCGGTCATCGCCGGAATGGCGACGCGGGCGAACGCGGTGCTGACCGGGATCTGTGCCGGTGCGGCTATTTCATTGCCATTCGCTGTGTGGTCGACCCTGATACCGGGGCGACCCCGCAGTGCCGCCGCCGCGGTGCTGGCCGCATTGATGATCCTGATATTCATCAGTCGCGCTCGGATGTTCGCCGATCGACGGCAGGCCGTCGCCCTGGTGTGCGGTGCGGCGTGCGCCGTTAGTGCGGGTGTCGTTCGCTACGTGCTGCACTTCGCCGGAAACGATGGTCCGGCACTGCTGTGGGGTACCGCTGTGCTGATCGGCTTCGCGGCGGCGGGTCTGGCCGCCGGCCTGCTGGTTCCGGTGACGCGTTTCACGCCGCTTGTGCGGATGGTCGCTGAATGGCTCGAGTTATTAGCCATCGTCGCCGCGCTTCCCCTCGCCGCCTGGGTGGGTGGGGTGTTTAGTTGGGTACGGATGAGATGAGGCCGTCTGCCACGGGCGGGCGCGCAGTCCGATGTGCCGCCGTCGTACTAACCGTGCTCCTGACAGCGACAGTGGCCAATGTGCCCACGGCTCTTGCTGTTTCACCGCCGGTTGTGGATCCCGCGCTGGTACCCCCTGACGGCCGACCGGGGCCGGAGCAGCCGATGCGCCAGAGTAATCTCTGTGCGCGCACGACCCTGACCGCCGTGCCCGACGTCACCCTTCCGACGCCGGGGTTCGCCATGCTGAATGTCCGCAGGGCATGGCAGCACTCGACGGGCAACGGAGTGACGGTCGCGTTGATTGACACCGGAGTCAATCCGCATCCACGGCTGCCCGTCCTCCCGGGCGGCGATTACGTCATGGGCGGTGACGGCCTCACGGACTGCGATGCCCACGGCACCATTGTCGCCTCGCTGATCACCGCGGCACCGAGTGGCATTCCGATGCCGCCGCCGTTACCGCCGAATCCGCCACGGACGGTCGCGGTGGATGCTCCGGAGGTATCCGGTGCCCCGGATGGTGTCGCAGGTGTTGCTCCGCACGCGGCGCTGATCTCCATCCGGCAGTCCTCGAGAGCCTTCGAACCGGTGAATCAGGGTTTCCGGGACGGCGCGGGCCATCGAAAGGCGGGGACGGTCGCCACTCTCGCGCGCGCGGTGGTTCATGCCGCCAATTCCGGTGCCGACGTGATCAACGTCAGCGTGGCAGCATGCGTCGCAGCGGCCGATCCCCTCGATCAACGGATGATCGGTGCTGCGGTCTGGTACGCGGCGACGGTCACCGATGCCGTGATCGTCGCTGCGGCCGGCAACGCCAGCGAGGACGGTTGCGCCCAAAACCCGGTCTCCGCCCCGATGGCCGTTGGCGGCTCGCGGGACTGGTCGGGTGTGACAACGGTGTCGTCGCCGTCCTGGTTCTCCGACTACGTGCTCTCGGTCGGCGCCGTTGACGAAACCGGCGCGCCGATCGCCAAGAGCCTGGCTGGTCCGTGGGTCGGCGTTGCGGCACCCGGAACGAGCATCGTGGGTCTGTCGCCGGAGACCGGCGGGCCGGTCAACGCCTACCTGCCGGTGCGGCCCGGCGAACCGGACGTGGGGTTTTGGGGCACCAGTTTCGCGGCGGCATACGTCAGCGGGGTAGCCGCGCTGGTTCGGGCGAAGTATCCGGAACTGTCCGCGCATCAGGTGATCAATCGAATCCTGCAAACCGCCCACAATCCACCGGCGGGCGTCGACAACGAGGTGGGATACGGCGTCGTCGACGCGGTGGCCGCGCTGACCTTCAGCGTCCCGGCGGGAGAACGTTCTGCTCCCGGTGCCGGCGCCCGGGTGCTGACTCTGCCGCCACCGCCACCGCCACCGGACCACCGCGCCCACGGTGCCGCACTCGCCTTCGCGGGCGTCATTGCCGCCTGCGTCCTGATGGCGGCGGTCATCGCCCGGGCGAGGAGATCCTCATGACAGACAGCGGCCGTCTCATCGTTGTCACCGGGGTGTTCCTGTGCGGTCTTCTCGGCTGGACCGCCGCCGGATACCCCGGCGCGGGGATCGGTGTGACACTCGGCCTGGTCTTGCTGGTGATGCCCTGGTGGCGGCAACCCCTGTGGTCCTGGGCGACGTTGTACCTTCGGCGTCAGCGGCCGATAGAGTTCGCCGATCCCGTGACGCTGGCCAACGACCGGTCCAGTGGCGGTGTCCGATTTCAGGACGATGTTGCCGTCACCGCGCTGGCATTGCTGGGAAAGCCTCACTGTTTAACGCTAGTTGCCGGCTCAATGACCAGTACGTCTAACGCGATGAACATCTCCGAACTTCGTTCCCTGATGAGTCAGGCCCTGGGGTTGAAAATAGAATCCATGTCGGTAATTAGCACCGGGTCGCGACGCGGTAGCCTCGGTGACTTTCCGCGGGTGTACGACACCCTGATCGGAACGGCGCCGTACGCCGGTAGGCGCGAGACATGGCTGATCGTCAGGATCCGTTCGTCGGCAAGTGGTGACGCGCTCCAGTGCCGTGACACCGTGGGAACAGCGTCGCTGGCAGCGGCACAACGTATCGCAGCGACGTTGCGGTGCAGCGGAATTCGGGCGAAAGTTGCCACTGCGACCGAGATGCTCGAGTTGGAAAAACGTCTGGGCCGAAATTACCTCGCAACTCGCAATCGGCACTGGCGTGGAGTGCGCGGCGACCCGGGTTGGCACAGCACCTACGCCTATCGCCCGACGGACGTCAGCAGCGAAGTGCTGGCCCAGGCGTGGTCCTTACCTGCGGACACGATCACTCAGAACCTGACGATGTTTCCCGATGGCGACGTGATGGCGACGGTGACCGTTCACACCGCCCAACCGGCGACAGTTTCTCCGAGTGCGGTGTTGCAGACCTTGCCGGGGCGACAGGCATCGGCACTCGCGGCCCATCTATGCGGACCACGTCCCGATATCAGAGGAGTCGGCCAAGGCCCTCTGCTGCGTCCCGTGGTCATCCCGTTAGGCCCGTCGGGCGTTCTGCTCGGAAGGTCCTTCACCGGCGATCGTGTGCTGCTGCCACTCGGTGATCCGGGTCGACCCAGTCGCGTCCATATCGGTGCGGACGATGCGATCGCCAAGCGAGTCATTCTCCGGGCAGCCGGCACCGGCGAACGAATCACGGTGCACACCAGTGCCATCGCGCGGTGGGAAAGCATACGAATGCCCAATGTCGTGGTAACCGAACAGCCCAGGCCGGTGCCCGGCACCACTCTTAGTGTGGTCGACGGAACGGTCCAGGTGACCCCGCGCCCCAGCACGGTCATCTCCGTCAGCCCGCCCGATACCGGCGGCGCCGCAGCCGAAGTGGTGATCATGCAGACGGCGCCGACCACGATCAGCGTCACCGCCGGCGGGATGGTTCACCAGGTGGAGGTGGAGTTCTTCCGCGCCGAGAACCGATACGTCTGGGATAGATCATCGCAAGCCCGCCCGGAACTGGTAACGGCGGACTGAACCGGTGGCCGCTATCGGTGCGATTACCCTCGCCCGCAGGTGTTTCGAACACGCGATAGCGGTGATCGAGGCTGACCCGGCGTCAGCGCGTCGACTCTTCGGGGAGGCGACGGACGCCGACCCGTCGATGGCCGACGCGTGGTTGGGCCGGATAGCGGCCGGAGATGACGATCCGAGGACCCTGGCGGCGCTGTACGACCATGGCACGCGACTGCACCGCGAATCGACGCGCCTGGGGGTCCGGCTTGCCGCCGCCGTGAAGGCCGGGCCCTACCTCTCGATCACGGTTACCGAGGCATCGCACGCCGGCCTCGGGCTCGCGAGCGTCATGATCGACGACGGGCGCTTCGACGAGGCGGCGGCGATCCTGGACAATCCGGCACTGCTGGAGGGCAGGGAGAATCACCACTGGCACCAACACATCAGCGCGTACCTGATGTTCGCCACCCAGCGCTGGGGTGACGTGATCGCAGAAGCCGCCCGGGTACTCCCGCCTACCGCCGTGATGATGCCGGCGGTCACCGCGGGCAGCGGTGTGTTGGCCGCGCATGCCGCGGCTCATCTCGGCCAGGCCCGGGTGGCGCTGGACTGGGCGGATCGGGTTGGGCCAGTCGATCAGGTCGGCTTCCCGCTCATAGCAGCGGATTTGGCGTACTTAAGGGGGATGGTCCATCGGCAGCTCGGCGACGAACAGCAGGCGCAGGTATGGCTGTCGAAAGCGACGATCAACGGCGTCCTGATCGATGCGGCGAAGCAGGCGTTGGGGGATTCCCGGGTGCAGTTGCTTGTCACCGATGAGGAGGCGATCCGAAGTCGCACGAACAGGTGGGATGTGACCACGGAGCGATCCAAAGACGTCCTGGCAGACGAGGGGAACCGCGAACGTCGCGCGGAACTGTTGGCGCAGGGGCGGGCGCTGCTGGGCAACCAGGTCGGCTTGGCCGAGGTGAAACGGGCGGTCGGCGAACTCGAGGACCAGCTTGAGGTTAGGGCGCTGCGGTTAGCCCACGGTCTGCCGGTGACGAATCAGACCAACCACGTACTCCTGGTTGGCCCGCCGGGGACCGGTAAGACCACTACCGCCGAGGCGCTGGGGAAGATCTATGCCGGGTTGGGCATCGTCAGGCACCCGGAGATCATCGAGGTGAACCGCTCGGACTTCTGTGGCGAACACATCGGGTCGTCGGGACCGAAGACCAACGAGCTGATCGACCGATCGATGGGCCGGATCCTTTTCATGGATGAGTTTTACAGCCTGGTGGAGCGACATCACGATGGCAGACCGGACATGATCGGCATGGAGGCGGTGAACCAGCTGTTGATGGCCTTGGAGACCCACCGATTCGACTTCTGTTTCATCGGGGCGGGCTACGAGCGGGAGATCGACGATTTTCTCACCGTCAACCCCGGGTTGGCCGGTCGGTTCAACCGTAAACTTCGATTCGAGTCCTTCAGCGCCGATGATCTCGTTGAGATCGCCGTGCGATACGGCCGTCCGCGGGCCACCGTCCTGGACGCGGACGCTTGCGCCGCCCTCAACGCCGCCTGCCGGGAATTGCGTGGCCTCCTCGCCCCGGACGGCACCCACGGAATCGACATGCTGCAGAACGGTCGGTTCGCCCGCAACGTCGTCGAACGTGCCGAACGATTGCGCGACTCGCGGGTGGCGGCTCAGAACCGCATTGACCAGGGCTCGGTGACCATCGACGACCTGGAGCGGCTGCGGACCGTGGACGTGGTCACCGCGGTCGAGGATGTGTGCGCGGAGAAGCACCTACGGATCACGCCGGCAATTTAATCAAGACCTTGCGTATACCGCTGGGGGTATGTACGGTAAGGGCGGAGATACCCCCAGAGGTATACGATCCACGGAAGACGGTCAGCTCGCTGACCCGCGTACGCTGAACTCGGAGGACACCACCATGAAGTTCAATCAGTACTACCTCGAATGTTTGTCGCATGCGTCGTACCTGATCGGCGACGAGAGCAGCGGTCGCGCCGTTGTCATCGATCCGCAGCGCGACGTCAGCGAGTACGTCGCCGATGCCAAGGAACTTGGTATGACCATCGAATTGGTCATAGAGACGCACTTCCATGCCGACTTCCTCTCCGGTCACCTCGAACTGGCCGAGGCGACCGGCGCCAAGATCGTCTACTCCTCCGTCGCCGAACCCGAGTTCGAGCACGTCGCCGTCACCGACGGTGAGCGTTACTCCCTCGGCGAGGTGCAACTGGAGTTCCGGCACACTCCGGGACACACCCCGGAGTCGATGAGCATCGTGATCTACGAGCATGCCGACGACACGGTTCCCTACGGTGTGCTGACCGGTGACACACTGTTCATCGGTGACGTCGGCCGACCCGACCTGCTCTCCTCGATCGGTTTCACCCGCGAGGAACTCGCCGACAAGCTCTACGACTCACTGCATGACCAACTGATGACACTGCCGGATTCCACCCGGGTATACCCGGCCCACGGTGCCGGCTCGTCGTGCGGCAAAAACCTGTCGACCGAACTCTGGTCGACCATGGGCGAGCAGCGCAAGACCAATTACGCGTTGCGCGCTCCCGACAAGGCAACCTTCATGGATCTGGTGACCGAGGGCCAGCCGCCCGCACCCGGTTACTTCGTCTACAACGCGATCTTGAATCGTCAGGGCCGCGAACTTCTTGACGAGACCGCGATGCCGCCGGCGATGTCCTACGCCGAGGTCCACACGGCGGTGGCTGATGGAGCAGTGCTGGTCGATGGTCGCAATCCCGAGGAGTTCGGCTTGGGGCACCTCAAGTCGGCGATCAACATCGGCTTGGCGGGCCGCTACGCGGAGTTCGCCGGTTCGGTCATCAAGCCCGACATCGACATTGTCCTGCTGACCGATCCCGGTCAGGAACTGGAAGGCAAGAACCGTTTGGCGCGAATAGGTTTCGACCGGGTGCTCGGCTACCTCAGCGAGCCGTATCAGGTGATGTTCGACCATCGCGATGACGTCACTGTCGCCTCCCGGCTGACCGCCAACGCCCTTGGCGAGCGGATCGCCGACGTGCCCGAGTTGCAAATGGTCGATGTGCGCAACCCCGGTGAAGCCGCCGCCGGCATGATCGCCGACGCGGTCAACATCCCGGTGGGCCAGTTGCCCGATCGGGTTGGTGAACTCGATCCGCGGAGGCCGACCGTCGTTTATTGCGCCGGCGGCTACCGCTCATCGGTGGCGGCGAGCTTTCTGCGCCAGCGTGGCTTCGACGACGTCAGCGATGTCCTGGGCGGTTACAACGCCTGGGACGAAGCCACTCAGAGCGTCTGATGAGCACGGCAGCCAGGCACCGGGTCATCGTCGTGGGCGGTGGTACCGCCGGCATCACCGTCGCGGCGCGCCTGTTGCGCAAGGGCTACACCGACGTCGCGGTGATCGAACCCTCTGACAAGCACTATTACCAGGCAATGTGGACACTGGTCGGCGGGGGTCAGGCCCACGCCGGCCAGACCGAACGCTCCGAGGCATCGGTGATGCCGAAGGGTGCGACGTGGATTCGCAAGTTTGCCGATGCCTTTGATCCGGAGAACAACACCGTCGCCTGCACGGACGGTTCCACGTACGGCTACGACGTGCTCGTGGTGTGCCCGGGCATACAGCTGAACTGGGCCGCCACCGCGGGCCTGCCCGAGGCACTGGGCCACGGTGGGGTCTCGTCGAACTATCAATTCGATCTGGCCCCGCGGATGTGGGACTTCATTCGCACCACCCGATCGGGCAGTGCCGTGTTCATGATGCCGTCGGGTCCGATCAAGTGCGCGGGCGCGCCGCAGAAGATCGCCTACCTGGCCGCTGACTACTGGCGCAGGGAAGGTGTGTTGAACAACATCGACATTCACCTGGTGGTCCCCACGCCGCGGATCTTCGGCATTGCGGCCATCGCGGACAACCTCGACAAGGTGATTGCCGGCTACGGCATCCAGTTGCACACGCTGTCGGAGGTGACAGCCGTTGACGCCGAGTCGCGCAAGGTGACGATCGCGGCGGTGGGTGAGGGTGGCACCGACACCACGCTGGCCTTCGATGTGCTGCACGCTGTTCCGCGCCAGTCCGCTCCCGACTGGGTGAAGTCCAGTCCGCTGTCGACCGGAGATCAGAACGGCTACGTCGAGGTGGACAAACACACACTGCAGCACGTGCGCTACCCAAATGTCTTCGCTCTCGGTGACGCGGGGTCTACGCCAAACTCCAAGACCGGCGCCGCAATTCGCAAGCAGGCACCTGCGGTGGTCGACAACATCGACGCCTACCTCAACGGCCGCCCACTGCCCGGCGCCTACGACGGATATGCGTCCTGCCCGATCGTCACGTCAGCCCACGACATGCTGCTTGCCGAGTTCGACTACGACTTCAACCTCAAGCCGTCGTTCCCGGTGCTGGACCCGACCAAGCCGCACCGACCGTACTGGTACCTCAAAAAGTACGGCCTACCCTTCATGTACTGGAACCTGATGCTGAAGGGTCTCGCCTGAGCGACCTCAGGCGGCAGGGTCTCGCCTGAGCGACCCCAGGCGGCAGGGCCTCGCCTGAGACTTCAGGCGTCGAGATCCTGCTCGATCAGTTCGGCGACGGTCGCGACAACAGCCTCGTCGTCGGCCGTGATCGTGACCGCTGAGCCGTTGACGGCGCCGAGGGTCATGATCATCAGCGCCGAACCGGCATCGACCGGATCACCACCGTCGAGTGCCAGCGTTACCGGTACGCCGGCGTTGACCACGGCCTCGGCGATGACAGCGGCCGGGCGTGCGTGCAGTCCGACTGCCGAACCGACCGTCACGGTCTTACTGGGCATGATGGGCTCCTTCGTTAGTTCACACGTTTTCATGTTGTGGCGAACGCGGCGTTCGCCTCCGCTTCGGCCTTCGGCTTTACGAACTGCTTGGCGGCGATCACAGCCAGAGCACCAATGACGGTACCGGCGGCCAGTGCCACAAGGAACCACAACAGCTTGCCGATTGCGAAGAAGACGAAGATCCCGCCGTGCGGGGCCTTCAGCGTCACGTCCAATGCCATGATCAGAGCACCCGTCACCGCGCCGCCGGCCATCATCGACGGGATCACCCGGAACGGGTCGGCGGCGGCGAACGGGATGGCGCCCTCGGAAATGAACGATGCCCCCAGCAGCCAGGCCGCCCGACCGTTCTCCCGTTCCGGCTCGCTGAACAATCCCGGCCGCACCGTGGTGGCCAGGGCCATCGCCAGAGGTGGGACCATCCCGGCTGCCATGACCGCGGCCATGATTCGCAACGACGACGGCTCGGCGATGCTCAGGCCGGCCGTCGCGAAGGCGTAAGCGGCCTTGTTCACCGGGCCGCCGAGATCGAAACACATCATCAGGCCCAGGATGATCCCGAGCAGGATCACCGAACCACCGGACAATCCGCCCAGCCAGGTGGTCAGCCCTGAGGTGATTGCCGCCAGCGGCCGACCCAGCAGCAGGAACATCAGCAGACCGACCACCAGTGAGGCGAAAAGGGGGATCACCACCACGGGCATCAGCCCGCGGGCCCACTGCGGGACGTTGACCCGGCTGATCCAGAGCGCGGCGAAGCCCGCGATGAGACCGCCGACGATGCCGCGCATTGAAGATGAACCCGGCGCCGACGAACACCGCCACCGCACCGGCGGTGAAGCCGGGCGCCAGTCCCGGCCGGTCGGCGATCGCGAAGGCGATGTAGCCGGCCAGCGCCGGCACCAGGAAACCGAAGGCAAGCCCGCCGAGGGTGAACAACACCGCGCCCAGATACTGGGCCAGCCCACCATCGGGGAGGTTGGTCAGCGAGTTGCCGGTCGCGATGATGCGACCCAGCGAATCGGTCTTGCCCTCGGGCGTGTTGGCGATCTCATAACCGGCCAGCAGGAACCCGAGAGCGATCAGCAGTCCGCCCGCGGCGACGAACGGGATCATGTAGCTCACGCCGGTCAGCAATATCTGACGAAGCCGCGTACCCCACCCCAGGTTCGACGCCGCGACCTCGGGGGCGCCGCCGACCGGAACCGAGCCCTCGACCCGTGCGGCACTCGGATCATCGGCGGCTGCAACAGCTTCGGCGATCATCGCGTCGGGCTCGTTGATCGCCCTCTTGACCCCTGAGGCGATCACCGGCTTGCCGGCGAAGCGCCGGCGATCCCTGACTCCGACGTCGGTGGCGAAGATGACTGCATCGGCCCCGGCAATCGTCGCGGCGGCCAGTGGCGTGCTGCCCGAAGAGCCCTGGGTCTCGACCGTGAGCGCCACGCCGGCCCGCTGGGCGGCCAACGTGAGCGCATCGGCGGCCATGTAGGTGTGCGCGATCCCGGTCGGGCAGGCGGTGATTGCGATGATCGACTTCCCCTGTGGCGCAACGGCGGGCGCGAGTGCCGGGGCACCATGGCGGGTGTCGTCCGGGCTGACTATGTCGTCGACGAGTGCGACGATCTCGGAGTCGGTCGTTGCCGCGCGCAGCGACGCCACGAAAGCCGGACGCACCAGTGCCCGGGCCAGGCTCGACAGCAACGCCATGTGCTCAGCGCCCGCCCCCTCCGGCGCGGCGATGAGGAACACCAGATCGGCGGGGCCGTCGGGGGCGCCGAAGTCGACCGCGGGCCGTAACCGCACGAACCCGATCGAGGCATGCCTGACCGAGGCAGATCGGCAGTGCGGGATGGCGATCCCGCCGGGCAGGCCGGTCGCGGACTGTGCCTCCCTGGCCAGGATGGCGCGCCGCAGTCCCCGGGCGTCACCGGTGCGGCCCGCGGCCGCGAAAAGGCCGGCCAGTCGCTCGATCACGGCCTGCTTGTCAGAGCCGGCATCGACATCCAGTAACACCAGGTCGGGACTGATGATCGGGGGAATCGTCATGGGGTCGCTTTCGGTTCGGAGTCGGAGTCTGGGTCGGAGTCTGGGTCGGGGCCGCGAACGGCCGTGATCGCGACGTCGTCGAGGGTGATGCCTTCGGCTTCCAGGCAG
>JAGYKK010000040.1 GCA_018401645.1 Mycobacterium sp.
TTCGTCCGTGATAGTGGCAGACACCGGTCGGCTCCTCGTGGTTCGGCGCGGATGGGCTCAAGACAAACCTAGGCCCACTAGAACGTGTTCTAATAGTGCCAGCGGCGGGCCGTCAAGTCGACAGCGGTCGCCTGGCGCGGAGGGAGACGTCACAGTGCCGTCGCCCGTGCCGTCGCCATTGCCGTCGCCAGTGTCGTCCCCAGCGCCGTCCCCAGCGTCGCCGCCGGACCACAAAACTGCGGCCGCGAATGAAGACTCACAGCCCCGCGAAGTGTTGCCGGTGTCGGTGCTGACCGAATCCGAACTGGGCTCCGAAGCTCAACGTGAGCGTAGAAAGCGCATCCTGGACGCGACCTTGGCGATCGCCTCCAAGGGAGGATTCGAAGCTGTCCAGATGCGCGCCGTCGCTGACCGTGCCGACGTGGCCGTCGGAACGCTCTACCGCTACTTCCCGTCCAAGGTTCACCTGCTGGTCTCCGCACTGGGCCGGGAGTTCGAACGTATCGACACGAGGATTGATCGCACAGCGGGGATCGATCGCACAGCGGGGACCGATCGGTCGGCGGTGACCGGCGGAACGCCCTATCAACGGCTTAGTTCCATGGTGAACAAACTCAACCGCGCAATGCAGCGCAACCCCCTGCTGACCGAGGCGATGACGCGCGCCTACGTCTTCGCTGACGCCTCCGCCGCCGGTGAGGTCGACCATGTCGAGAAGATCATCGATTCCATGTTCGCCCGCGCCATGAGCGATGGCGAACCGAGCGAGGACCAGTACCACATCGCTCGGGTGATCTCGGACGTGTGGCTTTCCAATTTGCTGGCCTGGCTCACCCGCCGGGCTTCGGCCAGCGACGTCAGCAAGCGCCTTGATCTGGCGGTCCGGTTGCTCATCGGCGACGACAAGACCTGACACTGCTTTTTCGTGACACTGCTATGTCCTGACACTGCTATGTCCTGACACTGCTATGTCCTGACACTGCTATGTCCTGACACCGCTATCGGCGCGAATGCGCACGGCCGCCAGCCGGAATACGATCTCTATTAAAAATGATTTTCATTTGTACTAGAGTGGTCTGTATGAGCATTCGGCATAGCCTCATCGGCCTGTCCGCCCTGGTCTTGACCGCGAGCATCAGCGCGTGCGGATCCAACCCAACGGCGGAGTCCACGTCGCCGGGAAGGGAATCTCCACCGCCCGAGACGGCTGCCGGCGCCCAGGCCGGCGCCTGCCCCACCGCCCCGGTGGACGTGGTCGTCAGCGTCGACCAGTGGGGGGACATCGTGTCCGAACTGGGCGGCGCCTGCGCCACGGTGAAGACGGTGCTCGCCAGTTCATCGGTGGACCCGCACGACTACGAACCCTCACCGGCGGACGCTGCGTCGTTCACGGGCGCGAAACTGATCGTGCTCAACGGGGCCGACTACGACCACTGGGCATCGGATCTGGCCGCCACATCGGCCCCTGCCGCACCGGTCGTCAGTGCCGCCGCGGTCACCCAAACCGAAGACGGGGCCAACCCGCACCTCTGGTACAGCCCGTCGGCGGTCACCGCCGTCGCCGACGCGGTAAGCGCGGAATTGGCGAAGATCGATCCCGAGGCCGCGGGCTACTTCAGCGAACGGCGTGCGGCTTTCGCGACAACAATGCAGCCCTACTCGACGTTGATCGAGAAGATCAAGGCGGGAGCCACCGGCAAGTCCTACGCCGCGACCGAAAGCGTCTTCGACTATTCCGCTGAGGCACTCGGCCTGATCAACAAGACCCCGCAGGGATACCAGCAAGCGGCGGCAAACGAGTCCGAACCCGCACCGGCCGACATCCAGGCGTTCCGGAAAGCTCTGGCCAACAAGCAGATCGACGTACTGATCTACAACACCCAGACCGAAGGATCGATACCGGAGCAGATCCGCGCAGCCGCCGAGGAGAGCGGAATTCCGGTGGTCGAGGTCACCGAGACGGTGGCACCCGGCGAGACGACGTTCGTCGGCTGGCAGGACAAGCAACTGACGGCGCTAGCCGGGGCCCTCGGTGTCACTGACTGAGACCGACGCTGACCGCATCGCGCTTGCGCTAACCGATGTCAGCGCCGAGCGAGGTGGGCGACTGATCTGGTCGGAGGCGACCTTCGACGTGCCCGCCGGGGGCATCGTCGCGGTCATCGGCCCCAACGGTTCTGGCAAGACCACGCTGCTGCAGATGATCCTGGGCCTGGTGCCCGCGGCATCCGGGGAGTTGACGGTGTTCGGCCGCGAACCAGGTGCGAACAACGATCGAATCGGCTACGTCCCGCAGCACTACCTCGCCGGTGCCGGCGAGGCGCTTCGCGCCACCGACGCGGTGCTGCTCGGACTGATTGGCAATCGATGGGGCTTGGGCTGGGCCGATACGTCACAGCGCGCTCAGGTCGACCGAGCACTGGCCGATGTCGAAGCCACCGCGTTCGCCAACAAGCGTCTCTCCACGCTCTCCGGCGGCTGAAGTTAACGGGTGGCGATCGCCGAGGCGACTGTCTCGCGGCCCCGACTGCTGATCCTCGACGAGCCGTTGGCATCGCTGGATCTGCGCAGCCAGCGCGAGATCGTCAACCTGCTCGCCGGCCTGCACGGCAAACTGGGGGCCACCGTCCTGGTGGTCGCCCATGACATCAACCCACTGCTGCCCATCCTGGACAGCGCAATCTACATCCTTGATCAGCACCCGCACCACGCCCCGATCAACACCGTGATCGACGACGCACTCCTGACCCACCTGTACGGAACCCCGATCCGGGTCGCGCACACGGCGCAGGGTGATCTCTACATGCGCAGCGTGTTGTGAACACCGCGATCGTGGCGCTGGGCTACCAGGACAACTGGCGCGAGATCCTGATGACGCCGTTCATGCGCAACGCGCTGATCGGGGGCACCATCATCGCTTTGGCAGCCGGACTGATCGGCTACTTCATCGTGATCCGACGCAATGCCTTTGCCGCGCACGCATTGGCCCACATCGGCCTGCCCGGAGCCACCGGCGCCGTGCTGCTAGGCCTGCCCCCGGTACTCGGACTCAGCGTGTTCTGCCTGGGCGGCGCTCTATTCATCGGTGCCCTGGGCTCGCGCGCCGATGACCGCGACGTCGTCACCGGTACCATCTTGGCCTTCGCCACCGGCCTTGGTCTGTTCTTCAACTCGCTGGCCACGAAGAGCTCAAGCACCATGACGAATGTGCTGTTCGGCAACCTGCTCGCGGTCTCCCGAGAACAGCTGGTCGTCTTCGCGATCATGTTGGCGGTGCTGGGTCTGTGCATCGGCCTCTGCTACCGGCCACTGCTGTTCAGTTCGGTCAACGCACCGGTCGCCGAAGCCAAGGGAGTCCCGGTGCGCGCGCTGTCGATCATGTTCATGGTGCTGCTGGCCGTGGCGGTGACGATGGCGGTTCAGGTGGTCGGCACGCTGCTGTTGTTCGCCCTGATCGTCACACCCGCGGCAACCGCCATCGCACTCACGCCACGACCGGTACTCGCGATGGCGATATCGGCGGTCATCAGCGTGTTCTCAGTCTGGGTCGGCCTCGGCGCTTCGGCGATGTTCAACACCCCGCCCAGCTTTCTGATCGTCACCATCGCCTGCGCCATCTGGCTGGCGGTCTGGGTCTTCGGCCGCTCATCGAGACGCGGTACCGATAGCGATGCGAGGCCACCGAGTGAACCCGTCACGGCGGTGTCCTCGGCCGCTGCCTAGGCTGACGCCGTGACCTTCGTCGATCTCAATGCCGACCTCGCCGAGGGCTACGGCGTGTGGCAATCGGGCGACGACAACGCCATGCTCGACATCGTCACCAGCGCCAACCTCGCCTGCGGCTTCCATGCCGGAAACCCGGTAGGCCTCGCACGGACCTGCCGCGCCGCCGCTGCGCGCGGCGTGCGGATCGGGGCGCAGGTGGGTTACTTCGATCTAGCCGGCTTCGGTCGGCGCCAAATCGAGGTGGAGCCAGACGAACTGACCGCCGATGTGACCTATCAGATCGGCGCACTGCAGGCGCTGTCCCACGCCGCCGGTACGGCACTGCGATACGTCAAACCCCATGGGGCGCTGTACAACACCGTCGTCACCGACGTCGAACAGGCACGGGCCGTCGCCGAAGCGGTGCACACCGTCGATCCGAGCCTGCCGGTGTTGGGTCTGGCCGGCTCGGCGTTCTTCGATGAGGCGAACCGGCTCGGCCTGCGGACCGTCGCCGAGGCGTTCGCCGACCGGGCCTACCAGCCGGACGGCAGGCTGGTGCCCCGCATGCGACCCGGTGCGGTACTGAGCGACCCGGCGCACATCGCCGACCGTGCGCTAGGCATGGTTCGCACCGGCGAGGTCACTGCCGTCGATGGCACAGTGATCCGGATCCAAGTGGAATCGGTTTGCGTACATGGTGATTCGCCTCGGTCCGTCGAGATCGCGGCTGCAGTACGGGATCAGCTCCTCGCTGGCGGAGTAGAACTGTTGGCGTTCGCCTGATGCGCCTCAAACTCGGCCGGCCGGACATCACCCGATACCGGAATCGGTTCGATGTCCCGCCCGCGCATCGCGACTCTGCGGTGGCGATCACCTGGCTTGGGGTTTCGACCCTTCTGGTTGACGACGGAACCTCGGCAGTGCTTACCGACGGATTCTTCTCGCGGCCCACGCTCCGCGAGGTCGGCCTGCGTCGGCTGCATACATCGGAGTCGCGCGTCGAAGAGTGCCTGACGCGTGCGGGCATCGACCGCCTCGCAGCGGTCCTGCCGGTACACACCCACTACGACCACGCGTTGGACTGCTCCGCCGTCGCCTTACGCACGGGGGCGTATGTTGTTGGCGGTGCATCCACGGCGAATATCGCTCGTGGACATGGGCTTTCCGAGGAACGTATCGTGGTGGCATCGCCGGGTGTGGAAATGCGTTTCGGTTCATTCTCAGTCACACTGATCGAGTCGCATCACTGCCCACCGGACCGTTTCCCGGGAGCGATCACCGCGCCAGTGATACCACCGGCCAAGGCCTCGGCCTACCGCTGCGGGGAGACCTGGTCGACGTTGATTCACCACCGCCCCAGCAACCAGCGGGCGTTGATCCAGGGTAGCGCGGGCTTCGTACCGGGTGCACTGAACGGCCACCGGGCCGACGTGGTCTACCTCGGGGTCGGACAACTCGGCGTTCAGCCCCGGAGTTACATCAGGCAGTACTGGAAAGAGACCGTCCGAGCGGTCGACGCGCAGCGGGTTGTGCTGATTCACTGGGATGACTTCTTCCGGCCACTGACGGATCAGTTGCGGGCGCTGCCGTACGCCGTCGACGATCTGGATATGAGCATGACCGTGCTCGACTCGATGGCCGAAAGTGACGGGGTAGCCCTCCATCTGCCGCGACTCTGGCAGCGCGCCGACCCGTGGGCATGATCAGTGGCCGCCGCACCACCGCCACCCACGCGAGGGCTGTGGTCTAGCCGGAATAGGGCCGCGGCAGTTCCATCCCGCGTTTGGCCATGACCTGACGAAGACGCGTGGGGTAGTCGGTGATGATGCCGTCCACTCCGGCATCGATCTGGGCGACCATGGTTGCCTCATCGTTGATCGTCCACGGAATTACCTTGAGACCGAGAGCGTGAGCGCGATCATTGAACGCCCGATTCGCGACGAGTGTGAAGCCAGGATCGGTCACCGTCTGTCCGTAGGGCACCGAGTATCCGGGCGAAAGGATGTCCGCGCCGACCATCATCGCGCCGAGAATTGGATCCCCCACCACGACGGGGTCGATCCCGTTGAGCCACGGTGAACCCGCCGTCCACGTGGTTTCGTCCCACAGTGCCACCAACGGGATCGACCTCTCCGCTGCCTGAACCATCGGCAATGTCCGCCAGTCGAAACTCTGGATCTCGACACTGTCAATCTTCCCCGCTTGCCTAACTGCATCGAGAATCACGTCGACGAATTGCTCGGGTGGCGCCGACTGCTCGGGATTCGCCGCCTCGATCTTGGTCTCGATGTTGTAGCGCACATCGGCCCCGTAGGAGTCGGTCAGCGCGAACACCTCAGACAATGTGGCGATTCTGTTTCCCGCTACCACCTCAGCGTCGGGGAATCCGGCGAGCAACTTGCCGCAGTCCAGGGTTCGCAACTGTGCCGCAGTCAGGTCGTGAACCAGTTTGCCAACGTACGGATACTGCGGATCGCCCGGGAATGCCGGCGCGGTATCGGCGCATTTATTGGCGTCGATAACCGGATCGTGCCACACCATCGGTTGCCCATCCCTGGACAGCACAATGTCAAGTTCGAGTGTGCTGACGCCAAGTTCAAGTGCCTTGGCGAAAGCCCGCAGCGACTCTTCGGTGGTCTCGCCGCGCCCACCGCGGTGGGCCTGCAGGTCGAATGCCCCAGGCTCGGCATCGGCGTCGGCGTCGGCTGGGACCGAAAGCCACAGCGGGGTCAGTGCCAGCAGCACCCACCGAGAAAACTGGCGACGCAACCGCATGATTCGCTACCGCCTGCGCTGGCGCGCGATCTCCGCGAGCACGACGCCGGCGGCAACCGAGGCATTGAGCGACTGCGTCGGACCGGCCATCGGGATCGACACCACCTGATCACAGTTTTGGCGAACGAGCCTCGAAAGACCTTTACCTTCAGAACCGACAACCAGCACCATCGGTCTGGTTGCATCGAAGTCATCGATGGTCGTGTCACCGTCAGCATCAAGGCCGACGACGCGGACGCCGGCAGCGGTCCACTGGTTCAACGTTCGGTTGAGATTGGTGGCCCGTGCCACCGGCACTCGCGCCGCCGCACCCGCGCTGGTGCGCCACGCCACGGCGGTCACCGCAGCTGAGCGTCGCTGCGGGATGAGCACCCCGTGGCCACCGAAGGCGGCAACCGAACGAATTATGGCGCCGAGGTTTCGCGGATCGGAGATGTTGTCCAGTGCGACCAGCAGTGCGGGTTGCACATCGCTGGTCGCCGACGCGAGGAGGTCCTCGGGGTGGGCGTAGGAATAGGGCGGTACTTGAAGTGCAATGCCCTGATGTAGGCCGTTGGAGCTCATCCGGTCGAGATCGTGGCGTGGTACTTCAAGGATAGGAATGCCGCGGTCGGCGGCCAGTGTCACCGACTCGGTCATCCGCTCGTCGGCCTCCGCCCCGAGAGCGACGTACAGGGCCCCCGCCGGGGCGTCGGCCCGCAGACACTCCAGTACCGGGTTGCGACCCAGCACGATCTCGGTCTCGTCGGTGGGCTTGCTGTAGGTCCTGCGGACCCGTTGAGCGGCGCGTTTAGCCGCGGGGTGATGAGGGCGCTGATGTGCCGGTGGGGTGGCGCCACGTCCCTCGAGTCCACGCCTGCGCACCCCGCCGGATCCGATCGTCGGACCTTTCTTGGTGCCCTCCTTACGGATAGCCCCCCGCCGTTTGGAATTACCCGCCATCTAGGTTCCCTCTCCGTCGGCCAGCGCCCATTGCGGGCCGTCGGCGGTATCCGTGACATCGATGCCGGCCTGCTTGAGTCGGTCGCGAATGTCGTCGGCGCCGGCCCAGTCCTGATCCCGGCGGGCATCGGCGCGGCGCTGTAATTCCGCCGCGACCAGAACATCGACAGCAGCCAGTGCCGCGGCCGTCTCATCCCGGGTCTCCCAACGGGGGTCGAGGGGATCGCAGCCCAAGATCGCCGTCATGGAACGGATTTCGCCCGCCTTGGCGAGCGCGGTGTCGTGATCACCGTTCTCCAGGGCACGGTTGCCGTCGGCGCGCGCGGCATGCACCTCGGCGAGTGCGGCCGGCACCGCGAGATCGTCGTCGAGAGCTGCGCCGAACCCCTCGGGCCAGACCGTCGGCACCACGGCACCCACTCGAGTCCGTACGCGGTGCAGGAACTCCTCGATTCCGGTGTAGGCCTTGGCCGCATCCTGCAATGCCGTCTCGGAGAACTCAAGCATCGATCGGTAGTGCGCGCTGCCCAGATAGTAGCGAAGTTCAGCCGGCCTAACGCGCTGCAGCACGGCGGGAATTGCGAGCACGTTGCCCAGCGACTTGCTCATCTTCTCCCCACCCATGGTGACCCAGCCATTGTGCAGCCAGTAGGCGGCGAAGCCGTCTCCGGCAGCCCGTGCCTGAGCGATCTCATTTTCGTGGTGCGGGAAAACAAGATCCATTCCGCCGCAGTGGATATCGAATTCGGCGCCAAGATACTCGTGTGCCATGGCGACGCACTCGGAATGCCAACCCGGTCGGCCCCGGCCCCACGGCGTGGGCCAGGACGGCTCACCGGGTTTAGCGCCCTTCCATAGCGTGAAATCGCGCTGGTCGCGTTTCCCGGTTCCAGCACCCTCGCCCTGATGGACGTCGTCGATCCGGTGGCCGGAGAGCTTGCCGTAGTCGCCGAAGCTGCGCACGTCGAAGTAGACGTCTCCGTCACCTTGGCGTACGGAGGGGTAGGCGTGGCCGGTGTCGATGAGGCGCGCGATGAGCTCGACGATCTGGGTGATGTGCCCGGTCGCGCGCGGCTCTGCCGACGGCGGAAGCACCCCGAGGCCGTCGTAGGCGCTTGCGAACGCCCGCTCGTGAGTGGCTGCCCACTCCCACCACGGTCGACCGGCCTCAGCGGCCTTGATGAGAATCTTGTCATCGATGTCGGTGACATTGCGGATGAACGCGACATCAAAACCCTTGGCCAGCAACCAGCGTCGTAGTACGTCGAAGGCGACCCCGCTACGGACGTGCCCGATGTGCGGCAACCCCTGCACGGTGGCGCCGCACAGGTAGATCGAGGCCTGGCCCACACGCTGCGGCACGAAATCGCGGACCGTGCCGGTGTAGGTGTCGTGCAAGCGCAGGCCGGTGGAGGTCACGACGTCGCAGCTTACCGGGCGGCCACAATGATTAAAGCGGTAGCGACGGCGGCCATTCCCTCGCCGCGACCGGTTAGCCCGAGACCGTCGGTCGTGGTGGCCGAAACAGACACCGGCGCACCAAGCAGATCGGACAGCACCCGTTGCGCCTCCTCGCGACGCGGCCCGACCCTGGGACGATTGGTGATCACCTGAACCACCGCATTGCTCACCGTGCATCCCTTCTCGGCCAGGAGCACCCGAACATGGGTGAGCATCTGGGCCCCGGTGACATCCCGCCACTGCGGTTGATCGACGCCGAACACACTCCCCAGATCACCGAGACCGGCGGCCGAGAGCAGGGCATCGCACAAAGCGTGCACCGCGACATCGCCGTCGGAATGACCCGAACATCCGTCCGCATCGTCAAAGAGCAGGCCCAGCAGCCGACACGGGCGGCCGGATTCGATCGGATGCACGTCGGTGCCCATCCCCACCCGGGGCAGCGGATCACTCATGACTTCAGTACCGCCCGGGCCAGGCGAAGATCAAGCTCGGTGGTGATCTTGAAAGACAGGGCATCACCGGCAACCGTATAGACCGGGGTACCTAGGTTTTCGACCAGCGACGCGTCATCGGTGCCGGCGAATCCACCGGAGCTTTGGTAGGCGCGGCGCAGGAGCGCAGTCTCAAAACCCTGCGGGGTCTGCACGGCGCGCAATCCAGCCCGTTCGGGGGTGCCAAGCACCACGCCGTTGGCGTCGACGGCCTTGATGGTGTCAGCGACGGGGAGAACCGGTACGACCGCGCGCATCCCGTCTCGAAGGGCGGCGACCACCCGCCGTATCTGTTCGACCGGGGTGAGTGGCCGGGCGGCATCGTGGACGACGACGAACTGCGGGTCACCGACGGCGGCCAGGGCCAGGCGAACGCTGTCGTGACGTTCACGGCCGCCCTCGACGACGGTGGCTCGACCATCGAGCAGCAGTGCAGTCTCCGCCATCCGATCCGCCGGAACAGCGACAACCACGCGATCGATGACACCCGAGGCGAGCAGACCGTCGACCGCGCGTTCCAGCATGGGCCGACCCATCAGTTCGACGAACGCTTTGGGGATACCCGCTCCCAGGCGTTCGCCGCTGCCGGCCGCAGGGACGACCGCAACCGTGCCTGACACTGATGCCGTCGGGGCGGTCAGGAAGCGGTGGCCAAGGCCTCGTCGAGGATGGTCATGGCCTTCGCATTGTCGGTGTTCTCAGCGAGTGCCAATTCACCGACGAGAATCTGTCGGGCCTTGGCCAGCATTCGCTTCTCCCCCGCCGACAGGCCACGCTCCTGATCGCGGCGCCAGAGGTCGCGAACGACTTCGGCGACTTTGTTTACGTCGCCGGAGGCAAGCTTCTCCAGATTGGCCTTGTAGCGGCGCGACCAGTTGGTCGGTTCCTCGGTATGCGGTGCCCGCAATACCTGGAAGACCTTGTCCAAGCCTTCCCGGCCGACCACGTCACGCACGCCGACGTATTCGGCATTGTCGGCGGGGACTCGAACGGTCAGATCACCCTGTGCGACTTTCAGGACGAGGTACTCCCTCGATTCGCCCTTTATGGTCCGGGTTTCTATAGCTTCGATCAATGCAGCACCGTGGTGCGGATAAACGACGGTGTCTCCGACCTTGAAAATCATCAGATTCGAGCCCCTTTCACAACCCGATCTTAGCACGGGTCGGAGCAGGACGTCGAACAACGGTGCAGGTCAGGGGCATCACGAGTGAACAGCGGGGGTTGACAGCACGCCAATTCCATGGTGCACGGCCGATCGTCACCTCCGCATGTGCACCCAGGGACACCAAAATATTGAGTTCAACATTGAGTTCCTCGGCACCGCACGACCCCACCGCAACCCCCGCATCTTCCGCCGGACCCGGCAACCTACTACTGTCGGTAAAAGTTCCGTGACGGGCCGATCTTTCGTCCGCCGCTCGCACCGAGCAGGAGGCTGCTGTGAACCGTTTGAGAGTCCGACTCGGCGTCACTTCCGTCGGCTTAGCCGCCTGCGGCCTGATCCTCGGCGGGTGCGGCTCCGGGCAAATCTCCCAGACGGCCACCCAAGAAGCCGCCGTGAACGGGACCGCAGCCAACGTCAAGGAGATCGCCCTGCGCAACGTGCACCTGCTAGCCGAACAGACCAGCGATTACCTGCAGCCAGGATCAACGGTGCCGTTGCTGTTCGTGGCCGCCAATAACTCCGCCGATGTCGACGACAAGTTGGTCGGCATCACCTCCGAGGTCGGGACAGTGGCCATCAACGGCGACGGTGCCATCCCGGCCGGCGGCGCACTGGTCGTCGGTTCCGCCGATGGACAGGCCCAGGCGATGGGTAGTGCTCTCCCGATCGCGGCCGAGGTAACGCTGAGCAAACCCATCACGAACGGGCCCACCTACGACTTCACCTTTGGTTTCGAGAAAGCCGGAAAGGTCACCGTGGCGGTGCCGATCTCGGCCGGGGAACCAGGCCCGGAGTAGTTCGGCAGCTCGCCGGCCCGGACACGGCGCGCGCATCCATGGAACTGTCGTAGGCGGCGGCTAGCGTCTACGGCGTGGCCAAAACTCGCGCTCAATACCGCTGCTCCGAGTGCCGCCACATCACCGCGAAGTGGTTCGGACGGTGCCCCGAGTGCGCGACGTGGGGAACTCTTGACGAAATGGCGGTTGCGTCCACCTCCGGCGGCTCAGCGCGCGGCAGCACCATCCCATCGACTCCGGCGGTCCCGATCAGCAGCATTGATCCAGATCGCACCCGCCACTTCCCTACCGGTGTCAGCGAACTCGACCGGGTGCTCGGCGGCGGCGTGGTGCCCGGCTCGGTGTGCCTCCTCGCGGGGGATCCTGGCGTCGGAAAGTCGACGTTGTTACTGGAGGTGGCTCATCAGTGGGCCAAGGCTGGGCGGCGCGCGCTTTACATCTCCGGTGAGGAGTCCACCGGCCAGATCCGAATGCGCGCGGAACGCACCGAGAGCAGCCATGACGAGGTCTACCTGGCCGCCGAGTCTGACGTGCAAACCGTACTGGGCCATATCGAAGCAGTCAGCCCCAGCCTGGTGATCGTTGACTCAGTTCAGACGATGCACGTCGGCGACACCGACGGCGTGGTGGGCGGGGTCACACAGGTACGCGCGGTGACCACTGCGTTGACGGCGACGGCGAAGTCCAGAGGCATCGCAATGGTGCTCGTCGGGCATGTCACCAAAGACGGAGCGATCGCGGGTCCGCGTTCCCTGGAGCATCTGGTAGACGTGGTGTTGCACTTCGAAGGTGACCGTAATACGGCGCTGCGGATGGTCCGTGGGATCAAAAACCGGTTTGGGGCCGCTGACGAAGTCGGCTGTTTCCTATTGCAGGACAATGGGATCGAATGTGTTGCCGATCCCTCTGGATTGTTCTTGGACCAGCGGCCAGAGCCGGTTCCGGGTACCGCGATCACGGTGACATTGGACGGCAAGCGTCCGCTGATCGGCGAGGTTCAGTCCCTGTTGGCAAAGCCGGCCAACCCCGGGGCACCCCGGCGGGCTGCGGTCAGCGGCATCGATCAGGCGCGTGTCGCGATGATCATCGCGGTCCTGGAAAAACGGGCCATGGTGCCGATCGGCGCGATGGACATCTACCTGTCCACGGTGGGAGGCATGCGACTGACCGACCCGTCCTCCGACCTCGCGGTGGCGATGGCGATGGCATCGGCGTTCACAACCAGGGCACTTCCGGCCACCACGGTGGTGATCGGCGAAGTAGGCCTGGCCGGGGACCTGCGGCGGGTGACCGGGATGGATCGTCGGCTGGCCGAGGCGGCTCGCCTCGGCTTCACCACCGCTCTGGTGCCCGCGGGCTGCGGAACTGCGCCCAAGGGATTACGGGTGCTGGAATCGGCGACCATCAGTGAAGCCCTGCGGGCCACGACCACGCTCACCGAAGCACGATTGCGAGCGGTGTCTACGACTAACGGGGGTGGATCGTCACCACGATCATCAGGTCCCTGGTGAACCCGATCAGCTAGGAGCAGGTTCGACCGCTCGAACCGTTCCACCGCACGGGTGTCGATCAGCCACCCGGTGGCGGAACCGGTCCGACGCCCTCCGGAAATGGCATCTGCCCCTCGGGGGCCAGCGCGGGCTCGATTGGTGGCGCGGGCTCGATTGGTGGCGCAGGCTCGACGGGCGGCATGGGCTCAGCAGGTGCCGGCGGTGGCGTGTCGGCGAGAATGAAGGGCGCCGCCGCCGAGCGCAGGCTGCCCAGCTGGAACCACCAGATTGTAGGTGCCCGTACCGATGGGTTCGCGCGGCAGCGGACACTGCGGAGCCGAGCCCATGCCGGTCCAGGTGACCTCGGTGGTGACCTGTTCGCCCGGGTTAAACGTTTTCACCAGCGTCTCGTTGGAGGGCGCGCAATCCAGGTTCGACCACAGCCGGGTGTTGTCCAACGAATAGACGTAGGCGGCGAGCACAGCGGCCCCAACGTCCCGCTTGCAGGCGACCAGGCCAATGTTGGTCACAACCATGGTGAACTTCGGCTGATCACCGATTACGTACTGCGGCGAGTTGGTGACACCCTTAACTGCCAGCGTCGAGTTGGGGCAGCGTCACCGGCCTGGTGGAATAGCGGCGGCGCCCGAAGGCGCTGGCGTCGGGGTTACCCGGGCTGACTCGCCGGCGGCACCAGCGGGGTCTTGTTCTCCGGCTGCGGGGTCTGGGTGGTCTCGTTCTTCGCAGTATTGGCGGAGTCCGATCCACCGAACATCGCGAAGGCAATCCCGGCGACCAGCGCTAGGGCGAGTGCCGCGATACCAGGGCAAGCCCTGCGCCGCCAGTAGACCTGTGGCGGGAGGGGGCCTTGCGGTTCAAGATCCAGCACGTTCTCACGTTAAGGCCCGCCCACCACGAGTCGTCCGACCCGGCCCGGCGTGTCGCCCGGTTGGCCGGGTTTTGGGTTTAATCGCCGATATCGCCGAGGTGTTCACGCAACGTGACCCGGCCGTCGGCCAAGCGATAGGTCAATCCGACGATCGCGAGTTCACCGCGATCGACACGGTTGGCGATGGCGCTGGACCTGGACAGTAGCTGGGTGCCGGTCTC
The DNA here is from genome assembly GCA_018401645.1 of Mycobacterium sp. Taxonomy (GTDB): domain Bacteria; phylum Actinomycetota; class Actinomycetes; order Mycobacteriales; family Mycobacteriaceae; genus Mycobacterium. The sequence goes on from JAGYKK010000040.1 coordinate 13,946, forward strand.
GATGACATGACGGGTCTCGAACTCGTCAACCCGGGTGAGACCCTCGCGGCGGCCGAGCATGATCGACGGCGTCACCCGCTCGACCACGTCGCGGACGAAACCTCCAGGCACCTCGCCATTGTCGAGAGCGTCGAGGGTGGCTTGCACCGCCCCGCAACTGTCGTGGCCGAGAACGGCGATCAGCGGAACGTTCAAGACCGTGACCGCGTACTCGACCGAGCCAAGCACCGCCGAGTCGATCACGTGGCCTGCGGTACGAACCACGAACATGTCGCCCAGACCTTGATCGAAAATGATCTCCGCGGCCACCCGACTGTCCGCACACCCGAACAACACCACGGTCGGCCGCTGAGCGACCGCCAGACTGGCCCGGTGCTCGATGCTTTGGCTGGGGTGCTCCGGGCGGCCCGCGACAAACCGCTCGTTACCCTTCTTCAGTGCCATCCACGCTCGCGCAGGACTGGTGCTTGCCATGGCCCGTATTGTGCACTGCCGCCCGGCGGGGCCACTGATGAGCATCCCGGCGCCGGATCTGTCGACTGGTTCGGCCGATCCCGGCGGACCTTCCAGCAGCAAGCGCCGCCGGGGTGAGTCCGTGGCAAATCCTGGTCAGTGAGTTCATGCTCCAGCAGACTCCGGTGGCGCGGGTAGCGCCGATCTGGGTGGACTGGGTTGCGCGGTGGCCCACGCCGTCGGCGACCGCGGCCGCCGGAGCCGGGGATATTCTGCGGGCCTGGGGCAAACTCGGCTATCCCCGACGCGCCAAACGGCTGCACGAATGCGCTGTCGCGATCGCGGCCGAGCACGCCGACGTGGTACCCGACGACGTCGAGACATTGTTGAGCCTGCCCGGAATCGGCGCCTACACCGCGCGGGCGATCGCCTGTTTCGCCTACGGCCAGCGGGTTCCCGTCGTCGACACCAACGTGCGGCGAGTGGTGGCCCGTGCGGTCCTTGGTTTGGCTGATGCCGCAAGCCCGTCTCCGGTTCGCGACCATTGCGAGGTCGAGGCGCTTCTCCCCGAAGACGATACGGCGCCGGTGTTTTCGGCCGCACTGATGGAACTCGGGGCGACCGTGTGCACGGCCCGCTCACCGGACTGCGGGATCTGTCCGCTCGCGAGGTGCGCCTGGCGCGATGCGGGATACCCGGCCGCCGACGGCCCAGCACGGCCCGCGCAGCGCTACGCCGGCACGGATCGGCAGGTCCGCGGAAAGTTACTCGAAGTGCTGCGCGGAAGTTCCGCTCCGGTGCTCTCGGCCCAACTTGACGTGGTGTGGCTCACCGATACTGCTCAACGCGATCGCGCCCTGGATTCGCTACTGATCGACGGCCTCGTTGAGCAGACCGCAGACGGCCGCTTCGCGCTGGCGGGCGAGGGCGACGATGGGACGCCCTCATGAGTGCGCTCGCCGACTTCATGCAGCTCCGGGTTCTGGTCTGGGCGGATTGGGTCGCCGGTGATACCGGTTTGCCCGCGGTTGCCTGGCCGGGTCGACGGATTTCGGCGGGTACCACAGCGTTCGCCCCAGCGATTCCTCGTCGTACCGTCGACGGGCCTGCCATTGCGCTTCGGTGGGGCCGGCGCCCTGGTGGTTCCGCTCACACAGCAGGGTGAGCCGGTCAAGGTCGGTGGTGCCACCGACGGACCATTCGATGAGGTGGTGCACATCGCAGTTATAGGCGGGCTGGTCACAGTCCGGAGCCGAGCATCCACCGTCGATGGCGTGCAAAACGATTCGGTGATCAGCTGATGCCAACCTCTTGGATCTTCCCAAATAGATTGGTCTGCCTGAGTTTTCGTCATAGATGTAGAGATAGTGGTGGGCGTGTGCGGCCATCGCGATTGCCACCTCGGCGGGTATCGTCGAGCCACCACCGGTCATTGCGACACCGGAGGCCGACTCGAGCTGGCTGAGGGTCATGGTCACGACGACTGTCACCGGCAGTCCGCGGTGTCGGCCGAGTTCACCGGAAGCCAGCAGGCCCCGCAACGCGGCTTTGACAGCGTCGTGGTGGCGCTGAGCGGTGGTGCGACAGTCGGAGGCCGACGCGACAGGGTCGGGATCACCGTCCACCGTGGGTAACGGATCCGAGGCGTTGCACATGCCGGGCCGCGCCAGCTTGGCCAGAACCGCCTCCAGGTAGGCGCGAGCTTCGGGGTCCAGGCAGAACCGGCCGCGACTCATCCCGTCGGCATCCTGGGGACCGAGGGTGAAACCGCGGCGCGCCCTGCGGGTTCGACCGCGATCGACCGGATCGGACTGGTCGGCGTCGAACTCAGCCAGCAGCTTGGCGGCCTCCCGGCGCAGCACCTCGGGGCGCTCCGCAATAGCCACCCCGGCCAGTTCGAGGTCGAAGCGGCCCCGGGCCGCCGCCCCGGCGTTATCGGGCAGTTTCGCGACGGTGTCGCGAATGATCCGGACGTGCTCAGCGCCGACGAGGCCGTGCCGGGCGGCGGCGGCGGTTTCCGGCAATCGGGGCGCATCCGCGGCCAGGGCGCCCGCGGTGGCGATCCGGTTCGCCGCGTCGTTGGCGGAGATGTGCAGCAATCCGGCCAGATAGTCCCGCAGCCTGACGGAACCGGCCGGAACCCGGACCTCACCCAACTTGTTGATCGCGTCATAGCCGATGGCCGGCAGGCGGCATCCGATGGTTCCAGCCCGGCCAGAGTCTCGGCGACGCTCCGACCGCAGCCTCCCAGGGATCGCGGGCTACGCGCCACCGCCGACTCGAGCCGCCCGACCCGCGCCACCGCGTCTTCGATGTCGATCGTCACCGTCACTCCTAATCGAATGTTTGTTCGAATAATAGCGGAAGAGACTGACATCCCAGGGACGGATTCGGACCAGAGACGGATTCGGGCGCGGTCGCTTTCGACGCGGGGACCGATTAGGCGCGCACCGATTCGAGAAACGTCTCGACGGCGCCGCGGTACCGCTCGGGCGCGTCGTCATGGACGAGGTGCCCAGCCCCCTCGATCCGGACGTAACGCACCCGGTCTCCACCCAGTTCAGCCATTCGCTGCATCTGGCCGGGCGGGGCCACAGAATCCCCGGCCTCAAGCAGCAACACCGGCGCCCGCACCGCTTGCCACTGCTGCCAGTAGTCGCGGGTTCCCCACTCCGCAGCAACCGCAATCCAATTTTCCGGCTTGCCGTGCAGTCGCCATCCGGTCGGTGTGCGATCGAAAGCATCCAGGAAATACCGGCCTGCGATCGGTCCGAACTCGGCCAAAATCGCCTCCGCCGAACCGAATTCGACCGGCAGTGCATGTAGCCAAGGCTCCCATGCTCCGACAGTCCGACCGGCGAAGTCTGCCGCCATATCCTCGACCACCAACGCGTTCACGAGTTCCGGTCGCTCCGCGGCAAGACACCAGGAGTGCAGCGCACCCATGGAGTGGCCGATCAGCACAGGGGGCCGGTCGAGGGACTCGACTGCCAAGGCGAGGTCTGCGACGAACTGCTCGGTGCTGATGGGGCGGGTGTCTGCGTCGTCATGACCCCGGTGCCAGGGCGCGTCATAGGTGTACACCGCACCAAGCGCGGTCAGCCACGGCAATTGACGCGACCAGGTGCTGCCGCGCCCCATCAACCCGTGGACGAGCATCAACGGCCGGCCGGTTCCGCCGCAGTGGGTCAACGAAGACGTCACACGCCTATCTTGACCCGAATTCGTCTGCTCGGCGCGGTAGCCTTGCCGCTATGACCGTGGTCAAGATCAACGCCATTGAAGTGCCACCGGAGGCGGGCCCCGAGTTGGAGAAGCGATTCTCCAACCGCGCCCACGCGGTCGACAGCCAACCCGGATTCCTCGGTTTCCAGTTACTGCGACCGGTCAAGGGCGAGGACCGGTACTTCGTAGTGACCCAGTGGGAGTCTGAGGAGGCGTTCCAGGCCTGGGCCGCCGGACCCGCTATCGCCGCCCACGCCGGAGAGCGCGCCAACCCGGTCTCGACCGGTTCTCAGCTACTCGAATTCGAGGTCGTGCTCGACGTTGCCAGATCCAAAGCGAACGGGTAGCGCGCGCCGGTTGCCCCGGCGGGCGGCAATGCTCGCTACGGCGATCGCGGCCGCCGCCGGCATGGTCGCTGGTTGCGCGCCGCTCAGCGGACCCGAAGCACATTCTGGGGTTCGGATATCGACAAACACGCCCCAGGGCGTTCGGGCCCAGCAGGTCATGGACATGTTGAACTCCGACTGGCCGATCGGGGAAGTCAGCGTCAAGACGCTGGCCGCACCCGACATGGTGGACCCAATCGAGACGACGATGGAGTCGTTGTGGTGGGACCGCCCCTACACCTTGACCGGAGTGGAAATTGGCGCCGGGGTAGCACGGCTGCAACTTCTCACGTCGTTCGGGGCGCGTCAGGACATCGAACTGCGGACGAACGACCAGACCTTCGTCACTCGTTTGGTGTCCACTACCCAGAAGCCGCTGATCAACTCCTGGGAAGATATCGACATCGCACTCGGAGCAACCGGGGCCCGCTACTCCTACCAGGTCTCCAAGGTCGACGACGGTAGGTGCGAGAAGGTTGCGGGGACCAACACCGCCGAATCCCTGCCGCTGGCTTCGATTTTCAAAACCTACGTCCTGTTCGCGGTCGAAGACGCCGTGTCGGCCGGAGCACTGCGCTGGGACGACACCCTGACCATCACCACCGAGGCTAAAAAGCTCGGCTCGTCAGGTTTCGACAAGTTCCCCTCCGGCTCCCGGATAACAGTCCGACAGGCGGCCGGCAAGATGATCTCGACCAGCGACAACATGGCGACCGATCTGTTGATAGAGCGCCTCGGCACTCCCGCAGTCGAGCGAGCCCTAATCCGCGCCGGCCATCACGATCCGGCCAGCATGACGCCCTTCCCCACTATGCGCGAACTCTTCGCGGTCGGCTGGGGTAACCCGGACGTACGCGATCAGTGGAAGACGGCCTCTCCCGCAGGCCGGGCGGAGTTACTTAAAGCGGCCAGTGCCCGCCCCTACGAACCAGATCCGCATCGGACACACTCGCCAGGCTCCGCGTACGGCGCGGAATGGTACGGCAGCGCCGAGGATATCTGCCGTGTGCACGCCCGGCTACAGCACAACGCTGTCGGCGCGGCAGCACCGGTCCGCGAGATTATGTCCGAAATTCCGGGGATCGACCTGGACCGCTCGCAGTGGCCCTACATCGGTGCCAAAGCCGGTAACCTCCCCGGTGACCTGACCTTCAGTTGGTACGCAGTCGATCGCACCGGCCAGGCCTGGGTGGTCAGCTTCCAATTGAACTGGCCGCGCTACCACAGTCCCAACGCCGGCGGCTGGGTGATGACGATCATCAAGCAGGTCTTCGCCATTCTCCCGCGCTACCGCTGACGTCTCGCGCGCTACCGCTGACGTCTCCCGCGCCACCACTGAAACGACTGCGGGCGGCCACCGTGAAATGGCCGCCCGCAGTCGTTTTCCGACCTACTCCGTCGCAGTGCCTGCGCTGGCGAGATCCGGCTCGATGACCTCACGTTTCGGCCCGCCGCTGAAGGTGAACTTCGCGTCTTCGCCAGCCCCTTCGCCGTCCCAGTTCTCGACGTCGACGGTGACCAACTGACCCGGCCGGATCTCGTCGAACAGGATCTTCTCGCTGAGTGCGTCCTCGATCTCGCGCTGGATGGTACGACGCAGCGGCCGGGCCCCCAGAACAGGGTCGAAGCCCCGTCGAGACAGCAACGACTTGGCCCGGTCGGAGACCTCCATCGTCATGTCCTTGGCCTTGAGTTGCACCGACACCCGATCGACCATCAGGTCGACCATCTGGATGATCTCGTCCTGAGTCAGCTGATGGAAGACGATGATGTCGTCAATCCGGTTGAGGAACTCCGGCCTGAAGTGCTTCTTGAGTTCGTCGTTGACCTTCTGCTTCATCCGCTCGTAGTTGTTGTCACCGCCGCCCTGGGTGAAGCCGAGGCCGACAGCCTTGGAGATGTCGGAGGTGCCCAGGTTCGAGGTGAAGATCAGCACGGTGTTCTTAAAATCGACTGTGCGGCCCTGACCATCAGTGAGACGCCCATCTTCAAGCACCTGCAACAGCGTGTTGTAGATCTCCTGGTGCGCCTTCTCGATCTCGTCGAACAACACCACCGAGAACGGCTTGCGGCGCACCTTTTCGGTGAGCTGGCCGCCCTCCTCGTAGCCGACGTACCCCGGCGGCGCCCCGAAAAGCCGCGAAGCGGTGAACCGATCGTGGAACTCGCCCATGTCGATCTGAATGAGCGCGTCAGCATCGCCGAACAGGAACTCCGCGAGCGCCTTGGAGAGTTCGGTCTTACCGACCCCGGACGGCCCGGCAAAGATGAAGGAACCCGAAGGACGTTTGGGGTCCTTCAGTCCGGCGCGGGTACGGCGGATCGCTTTGGACACCGCCTTGACCGCGTCATCCTGACCAATGATGCGCTTATGAAGTTCGTCCTCCATACGCAGCAGACGCGTCGTCTCCTCCTCGGTCAGTTTGAACACCGGGATACCGGTCCAGTTGCCCAGAACCTCGGCGATCTGCTCGTCATCTACCTCGGCAACAACATCGAGATCGCCGGCGCGCCACTGCTTTTCGCGCTCGGCACGCTGCGCGACCAATTGCTTCTCGCGATCACGAAGTGATGCCGCCTTCTCGAAGTCCTGCGCATCGATAGCGGACTCCTTCTCCCTACGCGCCTCGGCGATCCGCTCGTCGAACTCGCGCAGATCCGGCGGAGCCGTCATCCGGCGAATTCGCATCCGGGCGCCGGCCTCGTCAATCAAGTCGATGGCCTTGTCGGGCAGGAAACGATCGTTGATGTAGCGGTCGGCGAGAGTGGCGGCAGCCACCACGGCGGCGTCGGTGATCGACACGCGATGGTGGGCCTCGTAGCGGTCGCGCAGACCCTTGAGGATCTCGATCGTGTGCGCGACCGTCGGCTCGCCCACCTGAACTGGCTGGAAACGGCGCTCGAGTGCGGCGTCCTTCTCGATGTACTTGCGATATTCGTCCAGAGTCGTCGCGCCGATGGTCTGCAATTCACCGCGCGCCAGTTTGGGTTTGAGGATCGACGCGGCGTCGATCGCACCCTCGGCGGCGCCCGCACCCACCAGGGTA
>JAGYKK010000041.1 GCA_018401645.1 Mycobacterium sp.
GACGGCGTCGCGCAGGTAGGTCTGGCGGACGTCGCGCTTGGAGCCGGACCGGTCGCCGAAACCGATGTGCCCGGCCGAGTCCGGCGAGTAGGTCTCCGGGTCGGCGTTGCGGGTCAGGGTCTTGAACGACCAGCCCAGGGATTCGGCGCCAGCGCGCATCCTCAGGTGCGGACCGTTCAGATCCGAGCAGTCACCATTGACGCCGAGGCGCTGCCAGACCGCGTCGATGTGCTCGTCGAAGTCGGCTGTTGCGACGTCCTTGAGTCCGAATTCCTCGGCCCAGTTGTCGCGTACCCATTCCGGCGTACGCAGGCAGTTGGACCAGTTCACGGTGGGGCCGCCGCCCAGAGTCGAGGCGGCCAGCAACGAAACGTTCATATCGGCGGTGGCGTTGACGCCCCCGCGCCAGAACAATTGCTGGTAAGCGAGTAGCTCGTACCCCAGGAAGTCAGCCTCGTTGCGCGCCTGGCCGGCTTCCAGCACGACGACACTCAGCCCCGCCTGCGCCAGGACACCGGCGATCAGACCGCCGCCGGCGCCGGTGATCAGCGCGGTGCCCGGCATGTCGGCCACCCTACCGATCCCCACCGGGGACCCGCGCACCGCAGAATGAACCCGTGACATTCGACGCCGGCTTCGCGCCCACCCAACTCGCAGCCCGCGCAGCCTATCTGCTGCGCGGCAACGATCTCGGCGTCATGACATCCGCGGCACCGCGCCTCTACCCGCACATGTGGAGTTGGGACGCGGCGTTTGTGGCCGTCGGGCTGGCTTCGTTGAGCGTGGAACGCGCGGTTGTGGAGTTGGACACGCTGCTTTCGGCCCAGTGGACCAACGGCATGATCCCGCACATTGTGTTCGCCCCCGGCGTGCAGGGCTACTTTCCCGGCCCGGACAGGTGGGCTTGTTCGGAACTCGCCGCCGCCGCGCCCGCCGGGCGCCAGACCTCTGGTATCACCCAGCCGCCTGTGCATGCGATCGCGGTCCAGCGCATCCTCGATCGCGCTCGCGTCCGCGGACGTTCGACCCGCGCCGTCGCCGAGACGTTCCTGGACCGGCGCTGGAACGATCTCGTTCGCTGGCATCGGTGGCTGGCCGAGGCGCGCGATCCGGATCACCGAGGCCGGATCACGCTCTATCACGGCTGGGAGTCGGGCATGGATAACTCCCCGCGCTGGGATTCGGCCTACGCGGGCGTCACCGCCGGGGGTCTACCGGACTACGAACGGGCCGACACCCACGTCATCACTGATCCCAGTCAACGTCCATCCGACGGTGAGTACGACCGTTACCTATGGTTGCTGGAGGAGATGAAGTCGGTCCGCTACGACGATCACCGGCTGCCGGAAGCGATGAGCTTCGCGGTGGAGGATGTTTTCTTCTCCGCGATCTTCTCCGTCGCCTGCGATGTGCTGGCCAACATCGGTGAAGATTACAAGCGGCCGCATGCAGATGTCCGCGAGTTGCACTCCTGGGCCGCGCGGTTCCGGTCAGGAGTCATCGAGACGACCAACCAGAGATCTGGTGCGGCAAGGGATTTCGATCTTCGCTCACGCTCGTGGATTGCCACGGAGACGGCCGCACAATTCGCTCCCCTGCTGTGCGGGGGCTTGGCCCACGAGCAGGAGCGAGCGCTGCTGCGGCTCTTCGAGGGCCCGCGATTCTGCGCCCACCCCGACCTTAAATTCGCGTTGATTCCGTCGACCTCGCCGGTCTCGAAGGACTTCCGGCCGCGGGAGTACTGGCGCGGCCCGGTCTGGCCGGTCCTGACGTGGTTGTTCTCGTGGGCCTTCGCCCGCCGAGGGTGGTCGGAGCGGTCCCTGATGCTGCGCACCGAGGGCCTGCGCCAGGCCAGCGACGGGACCTTTGCCGAGTACTACGAGCCCTTCACCGGGGAACCGTTGGGCAGCATGCAGCAGTCATGGACGGCTGCGGCGGTGCTGGACTGGTTGGGCTGAAGTCTTCATGGAATGGTCCTCGGCGTCGGCCAGATGCTGCAACGGCTTGAGAGCCTGAACCAGGTTGGAGCGCTCCTCATCGGAGAGCTGTCCCAGGATTGTCGCAAGGTGGGCTCTGCGGGTTTTCAGGGCGTCGCGGTGCTGGATCAAGCCCTCCGGGGTGACCTCGACGAGTACGGCCCGCATGTCCGATGGATCGGGAGAGCGGGTGACGAGGCCGAGTTTCTCGAGCCGCCGAATCGCCACCGTGGTGGTCGGGGTGCGGACCCCTTCGCGTGCGGCCAGTTCGGTCATCCGGATCGGCCCGCAGTCCAGCAGGGTCAACAGGATTGAGAGCTGCGCCAGGGTCAGGTCGGGCCGCGAGACGCGGCCGGCATCACCGCGACGTAGCACCGTGAACAGCTTTGACAGCACCCGCTGCAGATCGCCGGCCAAGTCGGTGACCTGCGGTTCGGGCGTTGACATAGTGCGCGAGTCTAACGGGATGTGATCTGCCGGCGAGCTGAAGTTTCAGATTGCGCGCGGGTTGCCCCGGCGGTCAGCGGCGGTCGCGCCACCGGACGAGCGCGGTGACCGCTTTGGCGGTCCCAGGTCATAGTCGGGTCCGTCGCACCCGACCGTCATCAGGTGACTCCCGGCCTGAATAGCGCCTCGGCATTGGCCGTCAGCGTCACATCATCGCGCCCGTCGACCCCGGAGGATCGCTCAACTGTCTCAGGATCGCGGCCGGTGTCGGCGCAGTGCCGGGCCAGCGCGGCGGCTTTGCCCGGGTAGGTGTCGGCGTTGGTGAAGCTGTGCCAGATCTCGGCATGCTCGGCGACGAGACGCAAAGTCGCCCGCGCTCAACTACCCACGCCGATCGGATATAGGGATCGCCCGGGTGGGGGCTGGGTTGAGCTTGGCCAACCGCGAGTTGATCCGGGGTAGCGCTGCGGCGAGGTCGTCGAGACGGCTACCGGCCGTGCCGAACTCATAGCCGTACTGCTCGTAGTCCTTCTGCATCCAGCCTGAGCCGATGCCTAGGATTAGGCGTCCGTCTGAAATGTGGTCCACGGTGCGGGCCATGTCGGCGAGCAGCTCGGGGTTGCGATAGGAGTTGCAGCTGACCAGCGCGCCGATCTCGATGCGGGAGGTCTGCTCAGCCCAGGCGCCCAGCATGGTCCAGCACTCATAGTGGGCGCCGTCAGGATCGCCGTAGAGCGGGTAGAAGTGATCCCAGTTGAAGGCGATGTCGACCCCGAGGTCTTCGCAGCGCCGTACGGCGTCGCGGATCTGGGCGTAATCGGGTGCGTGCTGCGGTTGGAGTTGGACTCCGATTCGGATGGGGAAGGTCATGGAATCACCGTAGGCCCCGGTGCCGACCCTCAGCCGTCCAGTACCGAGCGCAGGATGTCGACCAGAACCCGTGGTTGGTCGCCCTGCACTGAGTGCCCGGAGTCCTCCACGGTGATCACGCGTTGGAAACCCGGCGCGACGCGCGCGAACTCCAGCGCATCGTCGTCGTTGACGAAAAAGGAGTTCGCGCCTCGGACGAGCGTTGTCGGCACGTCCAACGCCGGCACGTCGTCCCAAAGGCCTTCGAAGCCGGCACCTTCTCGAAAGGTGTCGTAGCGCCATGTCCAGGTGCCGTCGCTGAGCTGTTTGGAGTTATGAAAGACGCCCCGCCGCAATGAATCCCGGTCTCGATGAGGGGCCGCCGCGACCGTGATGTCAAGCATGGCCTCGAAACTGGGGAACTCGCGATCACCCTGAACGAGTGCGACGACGCCCATTTGTGCCTGGGTCATCTGCTCGTGGCGTTCCGGCGCCGAAGGGGTGACGTCGATCATGACAAGTTTGCGAACCAGGCGCGGTTCGGCGATCGCCATCCGCATGGCCGTCAGTCCGCCCAGTGACATTCCGACAATCAGGTCGGCCCCGGGCGCGAGTTCGCTGATCAGCGGCGCGGTGGCTTCGGCGTTGAGTCGGGGCCCGTAGTCGATCCCTACACGGACTACCGCCATGCCGAACGGCCGTGGCCCGGCAGGTCGACCGCCAGGGCAGGCAGTCCGAGTCCGAGGATGACGGTGTCCCAGGTGTGGGCGTTTTGGCCGCCGCCGTGCATAAACACCACACTCGGGTCGCTGTCCCCCCAGCGAAGCGCGCTGATCGGGCCGCGGTCGATTCGGGACACCGCGGGAAGCGGCCCGGATACCCCGGCCTGGGCCGCATTCTCGGGAAGGTATTTGAACTCGTCGTCCACGGGAACAGTTAACGCGAGAGGAGGTCGCTATCCGGTAGATATCCCCGAGTCAGTGCTCTACTGCCCGCCGGCAATGAAGTCCTCAAGTTGTGTCCGGGCGACGTCGTCAGCCAGTTGCTGTGGCGGGCTCTTCATCAAGTAGGCCGATGCGGCGACCACCGGGCCGCCGAGGCCACGGTCCTTGGCGATCTTGGCGGCACGCACCGCGTCGATGATGACCCCGGCGGAGTTCGGGGAATCCCACACCTCGAGCTTGTACTCGAGGTTCAGTGGCACGTCGCCGAACGCGCGACCTTCCAATCGGACGTAGGCCCACTTGCGGTCGTCGAGCCAGCCGACGTGGTCGGACGGGCCGATGTGAACGTCCTTGGTGTTGAACTCTTTCTGCAGGTTGGAGGTCACGGCCTGGGTCTTGGAGATCTTCTTGGATTCCAGGCGTTCGCGCTCGAGCATGTTGAGGAAATCCATGTTGCCGCCGACGTTGAGTTGCATGGTGCGGTCAAGTTGAACGCCGCGGTCCTCGAACAGTTTTGCCATCACCCGGTGGGTGATGGTGGCACCGACCTGACTCTTGATGTCGTCTCCGATGATCGGCACGCCGGCGTCGGCGAATTTCTTGGCCCACACCGGATCTGAGGCAATGAACACCGGCAGCGCGTTGACGAAAGCGACGCCAGCATCGATCGCGCACTGTGCGTAGAACTTGTCGGCTTCTTCGGAGCCCACCGGCAGGTAGGACACCATCACGTCAACCCTGTTGTCTTTTAGTACCCGCACAACGTCGACCGGGTCCTCGTCGGAGAGGTCGATTGTTTCGGCGTAGTACTTGCCGATGCCGTCGAGGGTGGGGCCGCGCCGCACCACGACGTTAGTCGGCGGTACGTCGGCGATCTTGATGGTGTTGTTCTCCGAGGCGAAGATGGCTTCGGAGAGATCAAAGCCCACCTTCTTGGCGTCGACGTCGAACGCGGCGACGAATTTCACGTCGCGTACGTGGTAGGCGCCGAGCATCACATGCATGAGGCCCGGGACTGCAGAATTCGGGTCGGCGTCTTTGTAGTACTCCACGCCCTGAACCAGAGAGGACGCGCAGTTGCCGACGCCGACGATGGCGACGCGCACATCTGTCGACTTTCCCGGCGCGTTGTGCTGAGTCATGGGCGATCTCCTTCTTGTGCCATTACTTGTCGAAATTGCTTCAGGTTTGTTCCGAGTGGCTCTGGGCCACCCGCTCCGCGGCGATCAATTCGTTGAGCCACTTGACTTCCCGCTCGCTGGACTCCAATCCCAGCTGATGCAGTTGCCGGGTGTATCGATCCAATGAGTTGCTGGCGCGAGCGATCGCGTCGCGAAGACCTTCTCGACGCTCCTCCACCTGCCGGCGGCGGCCTTCGAGAATCCGCATTCGCGCGGCGGCCGGCGTCCGATTGAAGAACGCCAGATGCACGCCGAACCCGTCATCGGTGTAGTTCTGGGGGCCAGTATCAGCGACCAGCTCGGTGAACCGCTGGCGGCCGGCGTCGGTCAGTTGGTAGACCCGCCGAGCCCGGCGCAGTACCGCGCCCTCCGGTGCGGCGTCCTCGGCGATGAGGCCGTCGGTCTGCATCCGGCGCAGCGCCGGGTACAGCGAACCGTAGGAAAAGGCCCGGAATGCTCCCAGCAGGCCAGTCAGGCGCTTGCGCAGTTCGTAGCCATGCATCGGGGACTCAAGCAGAAGGCCCAGGATCGCGAGTTCCAGCATCGAGTCACCTCCTACCGTGGCCGTCGTTACAGCATTGCAACATCTCCATTAACTGTATCGGAGCGATATATATGACGCCAACCCGGGATGTCGACCGGCTTAACCTCAGGTGTCGGTCCGGCAACGAAACCGCTGTTGGACGGGCTTTTATCCGGGGCTGTGTCCGCGCAGGAATTCCCGGTCGGTCGCACGTCCTTCCCGCACGGCACCGACGTACTCTTATCATCGTGCGTTTGCAACGACAGCTAGTGGACTACGCGCTTCGGCGGCGTTCCCTGCTGGCCGAGGTGTACTCGGGTCGCACCGGCGTCACCGAGGTCTGCGACGCCAATCCCTACCTACTACGGGCCGCGAAGTACCACGGAAAGCTCAGTTCGGTCATGTGCCCGATCTGTCGCAAGGAACAACTCACACTGGTGTCGTGGGTGTTCGGTGAGCATCTGGGAGCGGTCTCCGGATCGGCGAGATCCGCCGAGGAGTTGGTGCTCCTGACAACCCGCTTCACCGAGTTTTCCGTACACGTGGTGGAGGTCTGCCGGACCTGCAGTTGGAATCATTTGGTCAAGTCCTACGTGCTCGGCACCCCGCGTCCCGTCAAGGGCTCGTCCGGCACCCGACCCGCGCGCCGTTCCGGCGCGCGCACGGCCAGTGAATAGCGACGAGGGGCGGAACCGTTCGGCGAACGGTCCGCGGCACAGCGGCCAGGGGGGAGCAAACCGGGGACCTGAGCGTCGGCAGATCCGCCCAGATGACCGGCAGACGGCGGTGATGCCGCCGGTGCCCGAGCGGGGCACGCCCCGGGGACCGCTGGCGCCGCGCGACCAGGTCGAGGCGGCCAGGGCCGCACTAAATCGGCCCAACACCAGATCGACGCCGCCTCCACCCCCGCCCTCGCCGCCGCAACCGCCGATCGTCGGCGATGACGAACCATCCGCCGGATCGGGACGGCCCCGCCGCTTTGGTGGCCGCGACGTTCGCCGCTGGCTGGCTGTTGCCGCCGCAGTGTTAATCGTGCTCCCGTTGCTCACTTTCGGAATGGCCTATCTGCTCGTGGATGTCCCCAAGCCCGGGGACATCCGCACCAGTCAGGTGTCGACGATCCTGGCGAGCGACGGCTCCGAGATCGCGAAAATTGTTCCCCCCGAGGGGAATCGGGTCGATGTCGATATCAGCCAGGTGCCGGTTCACGTGCGCGACGCGGTGATGGCCGCCGAAGATCGCGACTTCTACACCAACCCGGGTTTCTCTATCTCCGGCTTCGCCCGAGCCGTGCGCAACAACCTGTTCGGCCGTGATATCCAGGGCGGATCGACGATCACCCAGCAGTACGTCAAGAACGCTCTCGTCGGCGACCAGCGGTACGGCGTCCGCGGCCTGATTCGGAAGGCCAAGGAACTGGTCATCTCCACCAAGATGTCCCAGCAGTGGTCCAAAGACGAAGTCCTGCAGTCGTATCTGAACATCATCTACTTCGGACGCAGCGCGTACGGGGTCTCAGCGGCTTCGAGGGCCTACTTCGATAAGCCGGTCGAACAGTTGACCGTTGCAGAGGGCGCATTATTGGCGGCCCTGATTCAGCGACCGTCGACCCTCGATCCGTCCGTCGATGCCGAAGGTGCGCTGGAACGGTGGAACTGGGTCCTCGACGGCATGGTGACCATCGGCGCGCTTTCTCAACAGGACCGTGCTGGGCAGGTATTCCCGTTGACGGTGCCGCCGGACAAGGCCAAGACGGAAAACCTCACCACCGGACCGAACGGTTTGATCGAGCGACAGGTCACGAAGGAACTTCTCGAGTTGTTCAACATCGACGAGGACACCCTCAACACCCAGGGCCTGCAGATCACCACGACCATCGAACCGCAGACCCAGAGCGCCGCTGTCGACGCGGCTGCGGCCTACCTGGACGGCCAGATGCCCGAGATGCGCACCGCCGTGGTGTCCATCGACCCGCGCACCGGCGGGGTCCGGGCGTACTACGGCGGCACCGATGCCACGGGCTTCGACTTCGCCCAGGCCGGTCTGCCCACAGGTTCGTCGTTCAAGGTCTTCACGCTGGTGGCCGCCCTCGAGCAGGGAATGGGGCTGGGCTACCAAGTGGACAGTTCCCCGTTGAAGGTGGACGACAAGTTGACCATCACCAACGTCGACGGCGCGGGCTGCGGAACCTGCAACATCGCCGAGGCACTCAAGCAGTCGTTGAACACAAGTTTCTATCGGCTCATGTTGAAGCTGAAGAACGGCCCGGAGGATGTCGCCGACGCTGCCCATCGGGCCGGGATCGCCGAGAGTTTTCCCGGCGTGAATTACACGCTTTCCGAGGACGGCGTCGGCGGCCCGTCCGCACCGGGTGTGGTACTCGGCAAGTACGACACCCGCGTCATCGACATGGCCTCGGCCTACGCCACGCTGGCTGACTCCGGTGTCTACCACCGGCCGCACTTCGTGCAGAGGGTCGTCAACGCGCAAGGCGACGTGCTCTTCGACGTCACCGCCGAGGACGCGGCCGGCGAGCGGCGGATTGAGGCCGCGGTCGCTGACAACGTGACCGCGGCAATGCAGCCGATCCCTGGTTGGTCTGCCGGACACAACCTGGCCGGTGGTCGGTTGTCGGCGGCCAAGACCGGCACCCATCAACTCGGCGACACCGGCGCCAACCGCGATGCCTGGATGGTGGGCTTCACCCCGTCGTTGTCGACGGCGGTGTGGGTCGGCACCGTCAAGGGCGACCAGCCACTGGTCAACAGCTGGGGCAGGTCGGTCTACGGCTCCAGCCTGCCCGCCGATATCTGAAGGCCACCATGGATGGGGCCCTGAGCGGCACCGACTGAGTCCCTTCCCTACGCCCGCCGAGGTGGGGGGTTGCGCCGGTGCCAGCACCGCCGGCGATACCGCAGGCTCCGATGCGCCCCAATCCGGTTCCTGTTCAAGGACCGTTCCGGACCCCAGGACAACGGCACCGCCGCCCCCGCTGCCGCCGCTGCCGCCCCCACCGCCGGCGGGCATCGAAGTGTTCCCCGGGTTCACCATCCCGGCGCCGCCCCCGCCGCCGCCGCCGCGCCCGACCAGCCCGTTGCCACCGTTGCCACCGCCCCCCGCCGCCGCCGCCGCCCCGCCGCCGGCCGTCCCGCCCGCCGCCCCCCGCCTCCCGACGTGCCGCCCGGGCCCTCCCGCCTCCGTGGTGGGGCACCGACCGGAGATCCCCTGACAGACGGTGACCCGGCGGGATGGGTGCGTTCAAGTCTCGCCCGCGCCCCTCGCCGATGATCTGCGCTGTGCCGATGATCGCGACCTGCCCAGCCGCACCGACGCGCTGGGCCGCGCGCTCTCAGAAGTGATCGGCGGCCCGGTCGGGCGGCACGCGGTGGTGGGCCGGACTCGGGTGTTCACTCCCCCTGCGGGTGATGTTCGCAATCGGCTTGGTCTTTTTAGCGCTGGGGTGGTCGACGAAGGCGCCCTGTCTGCAGACGATCGGCTCCGGTGCACCCGATCAACGCGTCGCGAACTGGGAGAACCAGCGCGCCTACTACGAGTTCTGCTATTCCGACACGGTGCCGTTGTATGGCGCAGAGTTGCTGAGTCAGGGCAAGTTTCCCTACAAATCGAGTTGGCTGGAACTCGATTCCGCAGGCAATCCGCGAACGCAATACGACGGCAGTGCGGCGGTGCGCTACATGGAGTATCCGGTGTTGACCGGCCTCTACCAGTACCTGTCGATGTCACTGGCGAAGACCTACACCGCGGTTGCGAAGGCGACCGGCCTGCCGGTACTCGCCGGGGTGGCCGAAGTCGTGATGTTCTTCAATATCTCGGCGTTCGGTCTCGCGCTGGCCTGGCTGGCGACGGTGTGGGCCACCTCGATGCTGGCTGGACGCCGGGTGTGGGACGGCGCCCTGGTGGCTGCATCGCCGATTCTGATCTTTCAGGCTTTCACCAATTTCGATGCTCTGGCAACGGCTTTGGTGACCGGGGGGCTGCTAGCCTGGGCGCGCCGGCGCCCTCTGCTGGCCGGCACCCTCATTGGGCTCGGAGTGTCCGCCAAGCTCTACCCGGCATTGCTGCTGGGACCGTTGATCCTGCTCGCGGTGCGCACCGGTCGCTTCGGCGATGCGGTGCGGACCACTTCGATGGCGGTGCTGGTGTGGTGCGCCGTCAACCTTCCGGTGCTGCTGTTGTATCCGCGCGGTTGGTCGGAGTTCTTCCGGCTCAATACCCGGCGGAATCAGGATTTGGATTCGCTCTATAACGTCGTTACCTCCTTCACCGGCTGGCGGGTTTTTTGATCCCCAGCTCAGTTCTGGGAGCCACCGACGGTACTCAATGCCGTCTCCGGTGGGCTTTTCCTGCTGTGCTGCGCGGGAATTGGGTACGTCGCCCTGACCGCTCCTCGCAGACCTCGGTTGGCACAGCTCGCATTTCTGGTGGTGGCGGCTTTCCTCTTGGTCAACAAGGTCTGGAGTCCGCAGTTCTCGCTGTGGCTGGTGCCCTTGGCAGTCCTGGCCCTGCCGCACCGGAGGGTGCTGCTGGCATGGATGACCGTCGACGCACTGGTGTGGATACCCCGGATGCTCTATCTATTCGGCGAGCAAAACAAGGGTTTGCCGGAGCAGTGGTTCACCGCCACGGTGCTGCTCCGTGACATCGCCGTCGTGGGATTGGCCGCCATGGTGATTCGCCAGATTTACCGTCCCGCAGAGGATCTGGTCCGAATGCGGGGACGCGCCGACGATCCGTCCGGTGGAGTTTTCGACGAAGCGGTCGATGCATTCCCGGCGCGGTGGCCGCAGCGACTGCGGCCCGCTCAAAAACACCAGGAGGTCCCGGATGCAGATAGCAATCGCACTGTTCCCGCGCGTGACGGCGTTGGATGCAGTGGGCCCCTATGAGGTCCTGCAGCGTGTCCCGTCGATCGACGTCGTCTTCGTCGGGCATCGGCGCGGGGAGGTCCGGACCGACAACGGCATGCTCGGATTGACCTGCGACGCCACCTTCGATGAGGTCACCGGTCCGGACGTGGTGCTGGTCCCGGGCGGGGTGGGTACCCGCGAGTTGATGACCGACGGGCCGGTTCTTGATTGGATCCGCACGGCCCACCGGAGCACCAGGTTCACCAAAGAGCTGCGTCCCCTTTTTCCTCGGCCACGATGACCTGGCCGCCGCCGGTCTTCTGGACGGACTGACCGCGACGACCCATTGGGCCGCCCGGAAGTTTCTGAATGCCAGCGGCGCGCGGTACTCACCCCAGCGGGTTGTCGAAAATCTGCCCGAGCGAGTAGTCACGGCGGCGGGAGTGTCCAGTGGTATCGACATGGCACTGCGCCTCGTTGAGATTCTCGTCGGCCGCGAGTCGGCCCAGGCCAGCCAGTTGATGATCGAATACGACCCGCAGCCCCCGTTCGACTCGGGTGACCCGGCCAAGGCGTCTGCGGCGACCCTGCGATTGGCGCTGGAGTACTTCCAGCAGCGGGACTGATTTCGCTGATCAGCATGGGTGCCTGTAGCCTAGGGCCGTTGCCGACGCAGGCGACCCTCCTGCCACGGATTGGCCGTGGCCGTACATGACCGTAGGAGGTGATGAGGTTTCCATGCGTCCTTACGAAATCATGGTCATTCTTGACCCGACCCTCGACGAGCGCACCGTAGCCCCGTCTCTGGACACGTTTCTCAACGTGATTCGCAGCGACGGCGGCTCGGTGGACAAAGTCGATATCTGGGGCCGCCGCCGGTTGGCCTACGAGATCGCCAAGCATGCCGAGGGCATTTACGCCATCGTCGACGTCAAGGCGGAGCCGGCCACAGTGTCCGAGCTCGACCGCCAGTTGAACCTGAACGAGTCGGTTCTGCGCACCAAGGTGATGCGGACCGATAAGCACTGAGCAGTACCGGTGGAGAACGTCCGCACGCTGTCGTAGTCACTACGTAGGCTCCGGATGACATTCGCCCCGCCAAACTCCAGGAGGAACTTGTGGCCGGTGACACGATCATCACCGTCGTCGGAAACCTGACCGCCGACCCAGAACTGCGGTTCACCCCGTCAGGAGCGGCCGTCGCCAACTTCACGGTGGCGTCCACCCCGCGCATCCTCGACCGCCAGAGCGGGGAATGGAAGGACGGCGAAGCGCTGTTCATGCGCTGCAACATCTGGCGTGAGGCAGCGGAGAACGTCGCTGAAAGCCTCTCTCGGGGCTCTCGGGTGATCGTGACCGGCCGGCTCAAACAGCGGTCGTATGAGACCCGAGAGGGAGAGAAGCGCACCGTAGTCGAGGTCGAGGTCGAGGAGATCGGGCCCTCCCTGAAGTACGCCACCGCCAAGGTCACTAAGGCCTCGCGCGGTGGGGGTGGCGGTGGCGGCGGCTTCGGTGGCGGCGCACCAGGTGGCGCGCCCGGTGGAACACAGCGTCCGGCGGCGGCCGAACCCGCCGAAGACCCGTGGGGCAGCGCCCCGGCATCGGGTTCCTTCGGCGGCAATGATGACGAACCCCCCTTCTGACCTAGAAGTCCGCGCGCCAAGGCGCGCGAAGAGAAACGAAAGAGAATCCACAGATGGCTAAATCGGGACCAACCAAACGGCGTCCGGCGCCGGACAAGCCGATCAAGGCACGCAAGTGCGTGTTCTGCTCCAAGAAGGGCAAGTTGCAGAAAATCGACTACAAGGACACTCAACTGCTGCGTACCTACATCAGCGAGCGTGGCAAGATCCGCGCCCGTCGGGTGACCGGGAACTGCGTGCAGCACCAACGCGACATCGCCATCGCCGTCAAGAACGCGCGTGAAGTCGCCCTGCTGCCGTTCACGTCGGCGTCGCGCTAGATCGCATCAGGAAAGAACGGAGCAACAATCATGAAGCTGATTCTGACCGCTGAGGTCGACCATCTAGGTGCTGCCGGAGACACCGTCGAGGTGAAGGACGGGTATGGACGCAACTTCCTGTTGCCACGGGGACTGGCCATCGTCGCCACCCGCGGTGCGCAGAAGCATGCCGACGAGATCCGGAAGTCCCGCGAGGCGAAAACCGTCCACGACCGCGAGCACGCGGACGAGATCAAGGCAGCGATCGTGGCACTTGATCCGATCTCGCTGGCCGCGAAGGTTGCCGGGGATGCCGGAAAGCTGTTCGGGTCGGTGACGGCCAGCGACGTGGCCGTGGCGATCAAGAAGGCCGGCGGCCCCAGCATCGATAAACGCTCGGTGCGACTGCCCAAGGCGCACATCAAGGAAACCGGCAGCCATGCCGTCGTCGTCCACCTGCATCCGGAGGTCGACGTCCAGTTCACCCTCGAGGTTGTCAGACAGAACTGAATCTGCGAAAAGTGTCGGGAATCCCCGGCGTCGGCCCTAACGGCCGCCGCCGGGGATTTTTTCGCTGGCGAACTCCGCGAACAGTATTTGCCACAGCTGCCGTAACCCGCCGTTTACTGAAGCATCTTCGGCCCGCAATGCAACACGCCCGGAATGGTAATGGGACCCGACACGCCGCGTGACTTGTCATCCACAGTCCGCCACACCGATTAATCTGCGTTTACGTGGAGTGACGGCCCCTAAATTTTCGGTGATACACAGGTTCTCCCCAACCCACCAACACGGTGAAGGCGAGCTATGCACAGGCGACTAACAGGTTGATGCACAGGCTGGGTTTGCGGTGGCTCCAGCAACGTCTAGCGTTCCCCTCGGTTCGGCGGCGGCCGGTATGGACTCCCATGAGGTGTCGGCGCCCCGATTTATAGTGAAGGCCCTCGATTCGAACTCGCGTTCGATTCGAGCCGGGACTCGTGAGAGGTAGGTGGGGCACCCCATGGCGGTCGTCGACGATCTCGGACAGCCGGATACCGAGTCACCGGCACCCGCCGAGGAATTCGGGCGCCAACCTCCGCAGGACCTCGCTGCCGAGCAGTCGGTGTTGGGCGGAATGCTGCTCAGCAAGGACGCCATCGCCGACGTGTTGGAGAAGTTGCGGCCGGGCGACTTTTACCGGCCCGCCCATCAGAACGTTTATGACGCGGTCTTGGACCTCTACGGCCGGGGCGAACCGGCGGACGCCGTCACCGTGGCAGCGGAATTGGACCGCCGCGGGCTGTTGCGCCGCATCGGCGGTGCGCCGTACCTGCACACCCTGATTTCGACTGTGCCCACCGCGGCCAACGCCGGTTACTACGCGGGCATCGTGGCTGAGAAGGCCTTGCTGCGTCGCCTGGTGGAGGCCGGCACCCGGGTCGTTCAATACGGATACGCCGGCGCGGAGGGTGCTGACGTCAACGAGATCGTCGACCGCGCCCAAGCGGAGATCTATGACGTCACCGACCGTCGGACCACGGAGGATTTCGTGGCGTTGGAGCAGCTGCTTCAACCCACCATGGACGAGATCGACGCGATCGCCTCCGGCGGCGGCCTGTCCCGTGGCGTGCCGACCGGGTTCACCGAACTCGACGAGGTCACCAACGGCCTGCATCCGGGTCAGATGATCATCGTCGCGGCGCGACCGGGCGTGGGCAAGGCACTGGCGCTGGACACGCCGCTGCCGACGCCAACCGGCTGGACCACGATGGGTGCGGTACGGGTGGGTGATGAGTTAGTGGCGCCGGACGGCTATCCGACCCGGGTGGTCGCGGCGACCGAGATCCTGCTCGGTCGGCCCTGCTACGCAGTCGAATTCTCCGACGGCACCGTGATCGTCGCCGACGCCGAACATCAGTGGCCCACCCGCCGCGGCATCCGGACCACCGCGATGCTGCGCGCCGGCGCTGATCTGGTGACCGCCGCTGGCGTGCGCCAACTGGTCGGGGCTGGCAGCCCGCTGTCGGCGGCCTTCGGGATTGCCGATGTGCGTCGCGTCGACAGCGTCCCGGTGCGGTGCGTCGAAGTCGACGATGACGACCACCTGTATCTGGCCGGGCGCTCGATGGTGCCCACCCACAACTCGACGCTCGGGTTGGACTTCATGCGGTCGTGCTCCATCAAGAACCGGATGGCCAGCGTCATCTTCTCGCTGGAGATGAGCAAGTCCGAGATCGTCATGCGCCTGCTATCCGCGGAGGCCAAGATCAAGCTCGCCGACATGCGGTCGGGCCGGATGAGCGACGACGACTGGACGCGGCTGGCCCGGCGGATGAGCGAGATCAGCGAGGCGCCGCTGTTCATCGACGACTCGCCGAACCTGACCATGATGGAGATCCGTGCCAAGGCCCGCCGGTTGGCGCAGAAGTCCGATCTGCGGCTGATCGTCATCGACTACATGCAGCTGATGACCTCGGGCAAGAAGTTCGAGAGCCGCCAGCAGGAGGTCTCGGAGTTCTCCCGCAACATCAAGCTGCTCGCCAAGGAGCTGTCGGTTCCGGTGGTCGCCATCAGTCAGCTCAACCGCGGACCGGAACAGCGCACCGACAAGAAGCCGATGGTGTCGGATCTTCGCGAGTCGGGATGCCTGACTGCCAACACCCGGATTCTGCGGGCCGACACCGGAGCCGAGGTCAGCTTTGGTGAGCTGATGCGCACCGGGGATCGGCCACTGGTGTGGTCACTCGATGAGCGCAAGCGCATGGTGGCCCGGCCGATGACGAACGTCTTCCCCAGCGGCCGCAAGGAGGTGTTCACCCTGCGGCTCGCATCCGGCCGGGAGGTGGAGGCCACCGCCAACCATCCCTTCATGACCTTCAACGGCTGGACCCCGTTGGGCGAATTGCGCGTCGGTGACCGGGTGGCGGTGCCGCGGCGCGTTCCCGAGCCCGTGCAGACCCAGCGGATGGCCGATTCCGAGGTCATCATGCTGGCGCACATGATCGGCGACGGATCGTGCGTCAAACGCCAGCCCATCCGCTACGCCAGCATCGACGAGGAGAACCTGGCCGCCGTGACGCAGGCGGCGACCCACTTCGGGATCACCGCCGTGCGCGACGACTACCCGGCCGCACGGGTGACCACACTGCGGCTGCCCGCGCCCTATCGGTTGACCCACGGCAAGCGCAATCCGATCGCGGCCTGGCTGGATCGGCTGGGACTGTTCGGCAAGCGCAGTTACGAGAAGTTCGTCCCCCATGACGTATTCGCGTTGCCGAACGATCAGGTGGCGCTGTTCCTGTGGCATCTGTGGGCGACGGACGGGTCGGTGCGTTGGGATGCCAAGCAGGGCCAGGGTCGGGTCTACTACGCGTCGACCAGTCGGCGGTTGGTCGACGATGTGATGCAGTTGCTCGTGCGACTCGGGGTCAACGCGCGGATCTACCGGGCGCCGAAACCCGGCTATAGAGATTGCTGGCATCTGAAGATACAAGGTGCCGAGAACCAGTTACGTTTCCTTCGGCACGCTGGAGTCAATGGCGCAAAGGATGCCTCCGCACGCGAAGTCATCGCGCAACTCGAGTGCGTTGCGCGCAGAGCTAACTCCGACACCGTCCCGGTGGAGGTCTGGAGCGAGGTGCGAGAGGCCATTGCCCGACAGGGCTTGACGCACCGCGAGTTCGCAGCGGCAATGGGTACCACGTTCCGCGGCTCAACCATGTGGAAACGCGCACCGGGCCGCTCACGTTTGCACCGGGCGGCCGCTGTCCTCGGCGATACAGAGCTCCACGACCTCGCCACCAACGATGTTTTCTGGGATCGGATCGTCGCGATCGCCAGCATCGGCGAGCAAGACGTTTACGATGGAACGGTGCCTGGCACGAATAACTTTGTGGCACAAGGGATTTCAGTCCACAACAGCCTTGAACAAGATGCCGACATGGTCATTCTGCTGCACCGCCCTGACGCCTTCGAGCGGGACGACCCGCGGGGCGGCGAGGCCGATCTGATCTTGGGCAAGCACCGTAATGGTCCGACGAAGACGATCACCGTTGCGCATCAGTTGCATCTGTCGCGGTTTACGAACATGGCGCGGCAGTAGTCATCTCTCTTCTCTGTAGGTTCTCACGGATCGTGGCGGAATCTCGCAAGTGATGGCGGAGCAGTGGCGGTTCCGCCAGAGTCATGAGACACGCGGTCCGTTCGTTCAATGCCGTGGCGGCGGGCGAGGCCGTGTGACGATCGGTTCACCGAGAGCAGTCTGAACCGATTGCAAGGCCGAGCGAACCCAGACCCGAACCCACACCCAGAGCCACCGCCAACGCACCCACACGACCCACCTGCAGGGTTCTGCGCCCCGCGGATTTGCGAATCCGATCGGGGGACACACGGAAGGCGCTCACGGCAGCAACAGGGACGGCACTCATGTCCCGGAACATTGCCCTGTCGGGGCGCACCATCAGCAAACCGCGCCCAACTATGGAAGGTTCACTGCCGAATGTGTAGGGTCCGCTGCCTAGAGTGAACGGTGCGCACCACCGGCTACCGATCAGGCGGTGGCCGAGTCCGTCGCGGAAAGGTCGTTGCTCGATGATGGCTCACGGGCAGAACCCGTCGCCGCGGCTCTGCCCAGCGGGGATTTCCTCCCGGATCACCCCCGCCGGCGGACCCCGCCACCCCTGGCCGGTCGGAGACGTCGTGGTCGATCTGCCCGTCGTCGTCGACTGGGTCAGCGCCGACACCGCGGGGTGCGACAACCTCCGGATCGTCGCGACGATCGACCTCGTCGACGCTACCCCGCAAATCGTCGAGATGACCTTCCAGGCGCCGACAGGGTCGGATCCGACCGCTCTGCAGCGTGATTTCCGGTGGGCCTCCCCGCTGGAAGTGGTCACCGGACTGATGCCCGCACTCCTTGATGCCGGAATCGACCCCTTCGGTGTTGACCTTCCGCTTACCGGGTTCCCGGCTGTCGCGACCAGGCAGCGAGCCCGGCAAAGAAACCTCAGCGACGAATTCCTGACCACGATCGCCCGCGAGTACACCCTGCGTGGACGAGGCTATGCCGCCAGCCTCGCCAAGGAGTACGTCGTTAGCCCACGGACGGTGGTCAGCTGGATCGAGAAAGCCCGCACCCGGGGCCTGCTGACCCGGCCGACCACGCCCGGCCGTCGGCGGGCGGATTACCCACGGGCACTAGGCACGAGGAGCAAGGCAAGCCGCATCGACCAGATTAGGGTTGGGGTGCTGATCGGATTTCCTCGAGGGACGTGCGACCTGAGCGGGTCGCTCATCCAGGAGAGCTGAGTGACCATGGAACAGACGCTGCCGCCTGGAATCGTGGTCGTGACCGGAGCCAGCCGGGGTATCGGTCAAGCACTGGTCAGGCAGTTATTGGCCTCGGGGCGTGAGGTGGTGGGCCTGGCCCGGCACACCGACACCGCCAACGGCGCCGCTGATCCGCCCAGCCCCACGTACGCGCGAATCAGCGCCGATCTGAGCAGCGTAAGTGGAATCGCCGAGGGGATCGAGGAGATCCGTCGCGCCGTCGGGGAGCGGCCGGTTGCCGCTCTGGTGAACAGTGCGGGGGCGGTGACGCCACTGGGGTCTCTGACGGAGCAGAGCGGCGAATCCATGCTCGCCGCCCTCTGCCTGATGGCGGTGGCGCCGGCACGGCTGGCCGCCGGCGTGGCCGGATTGATGCCCGAGGGCGGCCGCATCCTCAACCTGTCGACCCGCTCAGCCCAGGAGACATTTCCCGGCCTCGGCCTGTATTGCATGAGCAAGCATGCGCTCCGTTCGGTGAGTCAGAGCCTTCAAATGGAACTCGCGCCAGGGATCGCGGTGGCCGAACTGATCCCCGGAGAGGTGGATACGTCCATGCAGGCCGATCTGCGCCGGCCCGACCGGGGCGGTTTTGCGATGGCGGAGTTCTTCCGCGATAACCGCGCCAACCTCATCCCCGTCGCCCTGGCAGCGCGTTTCTGTCTGTGGGTGCTGACGCAGACGTCTCAAAAACAGTTGAGCGACGGGTCGCCCTGGTACATCTACGACCAGCGGACCCAGGGTCAATGGCTGGAGCCGGGAACCGAATTCCCGTACCCAGAGCCGTGAGCGAGCTGCGGTGTTGACCGGCATTCAGGATGAGCATGATGGCGGCGTTGACGGTGGGGACGTGTGGGTATGAAATGACCCCGCCGGGCGGTGCCTGGCGGGGTCGGTGGTGTTTGAGAAGTCGGGGTGGTGTTCAGTCTGCCGTGACTTCGGCGTAGGGGCGAAAGCCCAAGCGAACTCCGGGGCGGCGGTATCACCCGGCCTTTCAGCGGATGAGACGCCGGACGGTGACACCGGACCGAGTGACCTCCCACATGCGCTCCACCATGGTGCTCGACACAAATCGGAACCCCTGGTGCGCACACCTTCCAAACCGATATACCAGCTGAATGGTAGCATCAGTGGTATGCGAACTTCCATAGATAGGGCAGGGAGATTGGTAATTCCTAAAGCCCTCCGCGATCAGGCAGGTATCACGGCCGGAGACGTAGAGATCTCCCTCGATGGGGCTGCCATCCGCATCGAGGGCGTGACAGCCGACGAACTAGTCGAGCAAGACGGCCTGCTACTGCTACCGGCCGGCGGGCCCGAACTAGATTCCGACGAGGTCAGGGAGCTGCGGCTTGCCGACCAAAGGTGAACACGTACTGGTTGATACCAGTGCGGCTCTCGCACTCGTACAGCGCGAGAACCCGTTTCACCATGCGGCAATAGACAGACTCCTCAGCTGTCGGCGTGGTCTGTCGGGGCACGCTGCGGTTGAACTACTGTCTGTACTCACCCGACTGCCGTCTCCGCATCGCCTCAGCCCAACCGCGGCATTACATCTAGAAGACACGAACTTCCCGGAGTCCCGTTTTTTGTCGGCGACTGATACGAAGCGCGTATTGAAGGAAATGGCCGAGGGCGGATTGGCAGGAGGCGCGCTTTACGACGGGCTCGTCGGTGC
>JAGYKK010000042.1 GCA_018401645.1 Mycobacterium sp.
CCGGCGACCAGTATCTGCACTGCGAGGTGACCCGCGACCGACTCCACGGCGACCTGGGTGGGCACGCCGTGGAGATGGAAGGTGCGGCGGTCAGCCAGGTGTGTGAGAGCTTCGGCATCCCCTGGCTCGTCATCCGTGCCCTCTCCGACCTCGCCGGGGCGCAATCCCGCGTCGACTTCACGGCCTTCGTCGAGGAGGTGTCGGCGCAGTCAGCCTCGATCCTGCGCCACCTGCTTCCGGTGTTGTGACGGGGACTTCGCCGTAGAGTTACCGACATGCGCTTCGGACTCTTCATCCCGCAGGGGTGGCGGCTTGATTTAGTGGGTCTGGCCGTCGAGGAGCATTGGCAGACAATGCGAGAACTTGCCCAGTACGCCGACCGGGGGTCGTGGGATTCGCTGTGGGTCTACGACCACTTCCACACCGTGCCGATGCCGACCGACGAGGCCACCCACGAGGCCTGGACGTTGATGGCCGCGCTGGCAGCAACCACGTCGCGGATCAAGCTCGGCCAGATGTGCACCGCGATGAGCTACCGCAACCCGGCGTATCTCGCCAAGGTGGCGGCCACCACCGACATCATCTCCGGCGGCCGGGTCCAGATGGGGATCGGCGGCGGCTGGTATGAGCACGAATGGCGCGCCTACGGATACGGATTTCCGTCCGCGGGGGTTCGGTTGGCCCGACTCGACGAGGGCGTGCAGATCATGCGCGATGCCTGGCGGGACGGCCGAGTCACCCTCGAGGGCAAGCACTATCAGGTCGACGGTGCCATCGTCGCCCCGAAGCCGTTGCAGCCGGGTGGTATTCCGCTGTGGATCGCCGGCGGGGGCGAGAAGGTGACGCTGAGGATCGCGGCCCAGTACGGCCAGTACACCAACTTCAGCGCCGAACCCGACGAGTTCGCCCACAAGTCGGAGATCCTGGCCGGGCATTGCCATGAGGTCGGCACCGATTATGACGCGATCGTGCGCTCCGCCAACGTCAACGCGGTTATCGGTTCCTCGGATGTCGATGTCGAACAACGGCTACACCGGGTCCGCGACAGGCTGGCCGGGATCTGTGGTGATGCCGGAGCTGACGCGATGATTGCAATGAACTCCGCACCCGGCAATGCAACAGGCACCCCAGACCAGGTGGTCGCGACCCTCACGAAACTGCGCGACCTCGGCTGTGAGTACGTGATCTGCTACTTCCCGGAAGCCGCTTACGACCGCTCGGGCATCGAATTGTTCGAGCGCGAGGTCATACCAGCTCTGGCTTAGATCGCCGGCCCGAGCAGGTCGTCGGCATCGGTGATGATGTATCCATAGCCCTGCTCGGCAAGGAAACGCTGACGGTGGGCGGCATAATCGGCATCGAGGGTGTCGCGGGACACCACCGAGTAGAACACCGCACCGCCACCGTCGTGCTTGGGCCGCAGCAGCCGACCCAGGCGCTGAGCCTCTTCCTGTCGCGAGCCGAAGGTACCCGAAACCTGCACGGCCACCGAGGCTTCTGGAAGATCGATGGAGAAGTTGGCGACCTTGGACACCACCAGGGTCGTGATCTCGCCACGGCGGAACGCGTCGTACAGCGCTTCGCGTTCCGCGTTCTTGGTCGAGCCTTGAATGACCGGGGCGTTGAGTTCGGTGCCGAGTTGGTCGAGTTGATCGAGATAGGCACCGATGACCAGGGTCGATTCACCGGGATGACGAGCCAGGATGGATTTGACTACCGCCATCTTGGAGTGGGCCGTCGAACACAGCCGGTAGCGCTCCTCAGGCTCGGCGACGGCGTACAGCATGCGTTCGTTGTCGGTCATCGTCACCCGGACTTCGATGCACTCGGCCGGTGCTATCCAACCCTGGGCCTCGATGTCCTTCCACGGAGCGTCGTATCGCTTGGGGCCGATCAGGCTGAACACATCGCCCTCGCGGCCGTCCTCGCGGATCAGCGTCGCCGTCAGTCCCAGCCGACGCCGGGACTGCAGATCCGCGGTCATCCGGAACACCGGAGCGGGTAACAGGTGGACCTCGTCGTAGATGATCAGTCCCCAGTCACGGCTGTCGAAGAGCTCAAGATGGCGATACTCACCCTTGGTGCGACGGGTGATCACCTGGTAGGTGGCGATGGTGACCGGGCGAACCTCCTTGCGTTCGCCGGAGTACTCGCCGATCTCCTCCTCGGTCAGCGTGGTCCGAGCGATCAGCTCACGCTTCCACTGCCGGCCGGCCACGGTGTTGGTCACCAGTATCAGCGTGGTGGCCGCGGCCTTGGCCATAGCCGCGGCGCCCACGATGGTCTTCCCTGCACCACAGGGAAGTACCACCACGCCGGAGCCGCCGGCCCAAAACGAGTCCGTCGCCATCTGCTGGTAGTCCCGCAGTTCCCAGCCGTCTTGAACCAGGGAAATCGGATGAGCCTCGCCATCGACGTAGCCAGCGAGATCCTCAGCGGGCCAACCGATCTTGAGCAGCATCTGCTTGACTCGACCGCGCTCGCTAGGGTGCACGACGACAGTGTCGGCGTCAAGGCGGGCACCGAGCATGGGTGAGATCTTCTTGTTGCGCAACACCTCCTCAAGCACGGCGCGGTCCAGGCTTACCAACATCAGCCCGTGGGCGGGGTGCTTGACCAACTGCAGCCGGCCGTATCTGGCCATGGTGTCGACGATGTCGACCAGCAGGGGCTGTGGCACCGCGTAACGCGAAAAGGTCACCAGAGCATCCACCACCTGCTCGGCATCGTGGCCGGCAGCGCGGGCGTTCCACAACGCCAGTGGGGTGATGCGATAGGTGTGGATGTGTTCTGGCGCTCGCTCCAACTCCGCGAAGGGGGCTATGGCGGCCCGAGCGGCACCGGCCTGTTCGTGGTCGATCTCCAGCAGGACTGTTTTATCGGACTGCACGATCAGGGGGCCGTCGGTCATAGGCCCATTATCCGGTCTCTGCCGACAGGACCGAGGTGACGCGGTGCACGGCGAACTCGCGCATCCGGCCCTGAGCGGGATCAAACGCCATCAAATGCCCGCCGTGCACCGAGATCGGCGTGACCACCCGTTGGGTGGCGACTCCGGCGGCATCGACATAGCCCATCAGGACATCCTTGCCGCCGACGGCGGCCTGAGCCAGGAGTGCCATCGCAACGGCCGGGTCCACCCGGACTTTTCCCAGCGGCGCCGCGTCAACACGGCGCAGTACCGAAATCACAGTTGCGAGCGTCTCCCGGCTCGGCCGCGACTGTGTGCGCAGTACCCGTCGGGGGTAGGTGACAGGTATTCGATACCCGCGGCGACGTAGGTCCACAATCGCGCCTGAGGAGTTCTCTGCCGCTGGAGCGAAGCCGGCCTCTCGAAGTGCGGAGAGCATCTCGCCAATCGGTGCTTGGGAGACAGCCACTGTCGGGGCCAACAGTCTCACCTCAAGTTGCGAAACCGCAGGTGCGGCGATCGCGTTCGCTAGCAGTGCCGGATCGTCGCAGCGCAGAAAAGAGGCCGCCATGCCGACCCGTAGCTGGCCGTGCCTGCGAGCCACATCCTTGATGAGATATGTCAAGCCCTGGGGCACGGCGGTTTTCGAGTACTTCTCGAAGAATTCTTGAACCTCGCCAGCAGTGCGACCCGTGTCCAAGGCGTGTCGTACGGAGCTTTCGCTCACCCGGTAGACCATTGCCGCACCCGCCGACTCCACGGTAGCCACCGCGGCTAACTCCTCAGCCAATTCCCGTTTCAGTGGACCGGGCACCACCACAGTGAGGTCCGCTTGGACCAGAAAGTGGTCGATAGGGGCAGGCAGTACCGCGACCATTGCCGCCATCGCCGCTTCTTCATCAGCGGTCAGCAGTGCGCGCGCCGGTGAACTCGACGCGCCACGCCCGGTCAAGCCCAGCGCGTGGGACTCCGCGAGCAGATGTCCGATCGGTTCGGGTTGTAGCCGGGAGGTCCACCGGGGTCGGCGCCAAATCAGCGCCCGCGACGCGCTGGGAGCATCGACACCGGCTCCGACGGGCAGTTCGGACAGCAGCTCCAACAGCAGCCTGCGGTCCAAAGGTGCGGCGGTTGAGTACAACGAATCGGAAAGCGCCGCATAGTTTTTGCCATCGGGTCCGCGGCCACCGATAAGCCCAGGCCGGGACGGCAACTCAAGCCAGGTGGTGGCCAACTGTAGCCAACGGGCCGCCGGCGGTGCCTCCAGGAATCGATCGGTGGCGACCGTCGGCGCCCAGTAGGACAGGGTGTCGTCCGGGGGCATCGGGTCGGGGAGGCCCTTGGCGATCAGCCCCGCCGCAGCGGTCAGTTCCAGGATCAGGCCCAGGCGTTGCTCGTCGATCCCGGTGAGTTTGGCGAGCCGTTTGATCTCGCGGACACCGAGGCCGCCGCTGCGAAGTTCGGGAACCGCCGCCGCTGAAAGGGTCTCCAGCACCACCTCGACTTGGCGCATCAGTTCCAAGGCCGCGCCGGCGGCCGAGGCGTCGGCATCCTTACCGGTGGTGGATGCGACGACCGGATCCGGCGCGGTCAGGTTGTGCGGACCGGGTTCCTCACCGCGAAGTATCTGGCCTACGTTGCGTGGCAACACCACCGTTTCGGCGTCCACCTGCCGTAGTAGCCCGGCCGTCAGGAGTCGCTGCACCGGCCGGTCCGGCGGGTACCGGGAGCGGCATCGCGGGTGCGACCGACCGGAGATCGGGACAGGAGCCTTTCGAGAACCTCGCGTGCGGGGGCGTCGAGATTGCCGATCAAATCGACTAACTCGGTGGCCGGGCGGCCGGCATCCTCCGCAGTGACCTGCCCTGGGAACCAGGGCAGCGCGTCCGCGGCTTCCGGGGATACCCGGACCGCGGCATCCCCCCACATCAACGCCCGTTCCCGCAGATCGTCAAGGGCGGCCAAGACCGCCGCTCGGGGAGCGCGTTCACCGATCAGCCCGATCACCGCATCGAGTGTGGTCGCGGCGCGGTCTGCGCGAAGCGTCAGCAGTGCATCCAGCGTTGCCAGGGAAAGAAAGTCGAGTTCGTCCGCGGCGGCTTTCACCGACTGCCGGGAGACGGCCCGGGCGGCGAGTGCCTCGATACTGCCGGGTGGCGGTTGGGCCAGGTCGGGACGTAGTTGAAGCAGTTTGATAAGTGTGTCGTCACCCAGACCGGCCAGCCACGAGCTTAGCGGGGCGCCTCCATGCTCGATCATTGGTGAAGAGCCTAAATCAGCCAGCAGAGGGGCAAGTTGGCCGCACAGGTGTCACAATGAAAACGTGGCCCAGAAAACGCACCGATACATCGACAACGGCTGGCCGACCCGGGATCCTGAGGACTCCCCGGTCAGTGAGTTGGCGTCCGACCGGGTAGGCGCGCTGTCCCCGTTCGGCGACACCACCTTCCCGCTGCCGGCAGCGGACCTGCCCTACGTTCACCCGGTCACTGTCGTCAATAGATAACGTGACCAACGGGCCGCAGCATCGTCTGTCCCATCTTGACGATCACGGCGCCGCGCGGATGGTTGATGTCTCGGATAAAGCCCGAACCGCGCGAACCGCCACCGCGTCCGGTGTCGTGCACACCACCGCTGAAGTGATTTCGTTGATCGCTGCCGGCGGGCTGGCAAAAGGTGACGCTCTGGCCACCGCAAGGGTTGCCGGGATACTGGCAGCGAAACGGACGAGCGAACTTATCCCTCTGTGCCATCAGCTCTCGCTCAGCGGAGTTGACGTTTCGTTTGCAGTCACTGATAGCGCAATCGAATTGACTGCATCGGTGCGCACGAATGACCGGACCGGTGTCGAGATGGAAGCGCTGACGGCGGTCACGGTGGCCGCGCTGACCGTCTACGACATGATCAAGGCCGTCGACCCGGCCGCCCGACTCGACGACATCCGCGTCGTCTCCAAGTGCGGGGGCAAGACCGGAATGTGGACCGCAGAGAAGTGAAGGTTGCCCGAGTAGTCATCGCGTCAACGCGCGCCGCCACCGGGGTTTACGAGGACCGGAGCGGTCCGATCATCCGCAACTGGTTCACCGATCGTGGTTTCAGCGTCACCGACCCTGCGGTGGTACCCGATGGCGACGCTGTGCGCGATGCACTGCGAACCGCTGTGAGGCAGGGCGCCCACGTCATCGTCACCTCCGGGGGAACCGGGATTTCACCCAGCGATGCCACCCCGGAGGCCACGTTGTCGGTAATCGACTACCAAATACCCGGATTGGCCGACGCGATTCGTCGTGCCGGCCTGCCGGCGGTGCCGACCGCCGTGCTGTCCCGCGGGGTCTGTGGGGTGGTAGGGCAGACCCTGGTGATCAACTTGCCCGGTTCCGTCGGCGGC
Source organism: Mycobacterium sp. (assembly GCA_018401645.1). GTDB lineage: Bacteria > Actinomycetota > Actinomycetes > Mycobacteriales > Mycobacteriaceae > Mycobacterium. The sequence goes on from JAGYKK010000042.1 coordinate 6,297, forward strand.
GTTCGCGATGGACTGACGGTGCTGTCCGATGTGCTGGAGCATGCCCTTGACCAACTGAGCGGGGGAGACCACGGATGACCCGAATCCTGCGGGCGGAGGTGACCGAGGCTCCGATTGTGCTGGCCGACCACGAACGTCTTGTATCCGGTGACGCTGCCGGTGCGGTGGTCGGCTTCGCCGGCGTGGTGCGCGACCACGACGGTGGTCGTCAGGTCCTGCGGTTGGAGTACTCGGCGCACCCGCACGCCGAACAGCGCTTGTTCGAGGCATTGGCCGAAGTGGCGGCCGAGGTGGCTCTCAACGCACTCGGAGTTCATGCGGTCGCGGCAAGCCACCGGGTTGGGGCACTGCGGGTCGGCGATGCGGCGTTGGTCGTGGCCGTGTCGGCCGACCACCGTGCGGCGGCGTTCGACACCTGCGCCCGCCTCGTCGACGTCGTCAAGGAACGGATTCCGGTGTGGAAGCACCAGTTCTTCGCCGACGGCAGCGACGAGTGGGTGAACTCCGCCTGATGTCGCTGCTGGGCTACTCGGCTACCGGGGCCGGCACTGGGGCCGGCGTCGGGATCGCGCCATCCGCCAGCACGGCAGGCGACTCGGTGGGCGACTTGGTGTCGCCGGGAAGCGGGGCAGTGAATGAGCGCTGCGCCAACGCCAGGAGCAGGTCGTTGCGGTCGACCTCTTTGTCTCGGATCGCCTGCCACAGATCCTTGAGGTAGCTTGGCATTGGTTGAGGTAGACCGACGGGCGGGCGCACTGGTGCGGGCGGGACTCTCCGGGCTTCGGGCAGGTGCACCGGTCCCGTCGACAGTGCGGCGGCAGCCACTGCTGTTTGCGGTGGGCATCAAAGGGTCGTCAGCGAGTTGTGCAACGACAGTCAGCGCAGGGTCGGCGGGGATCGGGAATCAGCGCAGGTCAAGCGGGGTCAAAGATGTTTGGATGAAAGCGGAGATCAGAGGTCAACGCAGAGTCGACGGGCGCCGGGGGCGCGCGGTCAGCGGGCATAGAGTAGCGCGGGATCGGCGGGCATCGGACTGCACAGAGCCGCATCGTCGAACCCGACCTGCAGGAAGGATTGCCGCGGCGATAGCGGCGGCATCTGCGTCATCGCAGGCACCGTCCCGTCATGGCGATGGTGATCGTCGAGTTCGGCATCCGTTTCGGAAGCGTGTGTCAGCCAGGTGCATTGGAATCGCCAGGAGTCCTGACCGCAGGCCAGCCAGGCGCCACCGCCCCTGATGGCAGAGCACCCTCTCGGCGACCACGGTGATCTGCTCCTCGCGGGCCGGGTTACAGCCGCGGGCGAACAACGCCGCCATGGCCACATCCACGTGCTGGGGGCGAACTGGCAATACGCCGTGGTAGCCGTTGCGGTGGTGATGGTCCGCGGGTTTGCCGCTGGACTTACGCTGCCGCCAGTCCGACCTCAAACGTCCGGTGCGCCGGCGTGATACCTGACAACCGCAGTCGCCGATACCCGATGAGCAGCGCCGGTGAGGCGCGCCAGCGGCGGTGACCGGGCGGGGTCGTGGGTTTTGCGGTGGCGTCAACAACCATCACATGATTCCTTTCTGGCGCGCACGATCAGAGGTGTTTGCGGAGTGCATGGAGGGAGAACTGGCCCGGCCACGGGTGTTTACCGCGGCGCGGAGTCGACCACGAAGAAACGGTATCAGCTTGCCGCAGGCTGTCTTTTCGGCCCGGGGGCGTTTCCGAAGCCGGCAGTGGTCAGGGCGTCGGCAAAAACCCCAGTTACCACCAGTTGGGCCAGTTCGCGCGTGGTGCGCTGGTGCGTCGTGAACATGTTGTCGTTATGTGATGCGAAATCGCAACTTCGGCTCTCAACCTTTTAACGAAGGGCGGAAGGACATCAGGGTTGGTTGGGCCACGCGACGCGTTCGGATCTCGAACCACTGATGCCGTCACATGAACTGACGCTACGGCAACGACGCAGTTGCAGCCAACTCTGACGCTCAGTTCCCGCGGAGGGCATCGGCGATGGTCGCGCCTGGGCGCAAAACCAGTTCCCCGGTATCGGTTTCCGGCGCTTACCCGGGCCACGGCGAAGAACCGACAATGCTGGCGTGGTCAGACTGGCGTCGGTCATAGTCAACCCCGATGCGCTCATCGACGCGCTGCGGCCTTCTGAACCGGATCGCGTTGTTGCCGTGCCCCACCTGGCGCACGCCACGTGCGGTGCCGGCGGTCTCCAGTGCCGTGTCGTCGGCGCCGCCAGCGCGACCAGCCGGCGCAGATCGGTCTCCTCAGTGGCGAACAGACAGTTGCCGGAACCTGCCCATCGGCGGTGGGTCGAAAGGGTGCGGTCGCAGGCTCCGCAGAACGCCTCCGATACCGACGCGATGATTGCGTCGCCAGATGCCATCTTGACGAGCCACAGCGCGCGGGTACCATTGCGGGGCGATATCTGCTTGCTGAGTCGAACTCCACCACGGCGCGTCGCCGATGGGCGCTCGCGATATATAGGCGCAGCGTGCCGGCGTCGAGCGGCATCTGACGTGATGCTGACGATACCCGTGGCTGAGACGGAACCGCGGCAAGTCGACCGCGTCGCGGGCCAGTGGCGGGATCAGGCACGGCGTTGGCTGACGGTCCCAACCTGGTCGCAGCGGCTGGAACCGTCGAGGTACTATCATTGAGCCGATCGCGCCGGATGATGGCGGCGTGGATCGAGTCGAGGGTGTCCAGCGAGGTCGTTGACCCGGTCGAGACCGGCAACCGCCAGTCTGGCAGCCCAGGCATCGACCAGATGCCGTTCGATAATCGGTGTCTCGTGCGGTATCCCAGTCAGGCCAATAAAGGCGACAATGTTCACCGTCCCGGCGTGGCAACAGTGGCTCACCGCCGGTGAAACAGTTGTCTTTGGGCAGCCAGATGCCGGCCAGTCAGATGAGATCAGTTTGCTCGACGGTTGGAGAATATCACGGATAGCGGATCCAGCACCCTCAGCGGCATCTGGTAGTGCTGGAGGTTGCAGTCAGTGGTGAACCGCGCAGTCAGCTTCGCCCGCGGGCGGATGGCTCTGGTCAGGTCCCGCGCCGAGGCAGCCGCGGCCGACAGGGACCTTCAGCTTCGACGGGGACGCTTCAGCCGACGAGGACGCGGGGCTGCCGCGACGCAGGCGGCCAGCGTGGGCGTCACGCCCATTCCAGTTCGCGGTCGACAGGGACGATCTCGCGCCCGGCGGCATCAGGGAGACGGTATCAAACTAAATTTAGCCAGGGCGGGGGAATTCGATGATCGTGATCGCCATCGCTACCCCGCAGTGATGACACAATGGAATCACCAGCCACACCGCAGAGCAGCACCCAGATGATGTTTCCGACCAGCGCGCCGGGCCGAGGGGCGCCGCCGTGATGGGCCGACCAGAGACCCGCAGGGCGTAGGCCGCAATCCGCCAGTGACGCGAAGCCGAATGGAATCGTGACGATCAGGACGAAACAGATCAGAGCTGCCGGAGTAGCCCAGCGCCAGCCACAAACCGCCGAACAGCAACCAGAGATGATGTTGAGGATCAGACGCATGTCACCTCCTGCAGACGCCACCATACCGTTGTCAGCGCCGGGGCTTCGGCAGGTAACCGGCAGGATTTCGGCGTTTTGTGCGATTACAAACGCAACGGCGAGACTTCGATCGCTTCGGCCAGATAGGCTTTCCCCGAGCGTCCTGCCCGGCGGGACGCTTCGTTATCTTTTCCCATCGCGGTTTCGCGGAACGGTGGGGTGAATCGCGTGCCGACCGGCAAGGTGAAGTGGTACGACGCCGACAAGGGGTTGGCTTCCTCAGGAGGAGGGGGAGGGACATCGCGTGCAGCTCGGCCTGCCGGTGGCGTGGAGGACCTCAAAGCCAGCCAGAAGGTCGAGTTCGGGTTGGCGTCAGGGCGTCGCGGCCCGCAGGCGCTCAGCGTCACGCTGATCGACCCTCACGCCAGGTCTGACCGGATTTGCGTGAGGCGACGGCAGCGCGGGCGCAAACACACCGCGACGAATGCGGGGCGGTCTGGACCATGATCACCCTGTTGGAGGCGCCGTTCAGCCCGAACTGCGTAAGGGCCGCTATCCCGACCGCAAGATCGCCGCCGGGTGTCGGTGGTTCAGGCGGTCGCGCGAACTCGACGCGCGTAGTCGTCGCCCTGGCGAAAGACGCCGATCCGGCCAGTGCACGAAACGACGAGTGCCCGGACGAGCGGGGGCCATGGTCCAGTCAGTACTGACGATTTTAAAAGCCTCGGCGATCCGACCCTCGGCAAAGCCTGCACTGAGGCTGCAATGCGCTGGCCCCATTCGCGGACCATCGTGCCGGTTCTCGACGTGGGCGAAGAGGTTTGGGATGAGGTGTGCTCGCAAGGCCTCATCTTCAGGTCAAATGTGTCTGCGATGTCGGCAAGTGATCTGGCCGGGGAAGGCGGTGACCCACACCTCCTTGACGCGCCACGGTTGCAAGCCCACTCGTCGTCGGGAAGTCAGTGAATGCGAAGATTACGGGCATCAGGTACGGCCTGAATCGCCTTCACCTGCGCTAAGTGATCAGGATGACTAGCGGCGGTGGTCCCAGTTCCGGTCAGGACTTTGGCAAAGCAAGCGGTCGGGTTGAAAGACGAATCTGGCGCACTAAGTCTTTTCGAAGATCCGGTCGCCTCTAAACTTCCATCGCTGTAGTTGAGAAAGGTGATGTCGGTGGCGCCGGTGGCGCCTGCCGCGATTTGCTCCGCGCTGCCGAATCGCGAATCTTCTCCTTCGCAAACCCCGAGTCCCCGCCGCCCTGAGTCCCTTGGTGCAAAAAAACGTAGGTGACTTCAATTCATTTGCACCCACTGGGCGATAGTCCCCGATGCCCCGAAATCTGAATCGTCTGGGTGTGCACTCACGACTAATGCGCGTGCGATTTCGCATTATCAGGACGAGGCTCCACGAACAGAGCCTAATAGCCTGATAACACATTAACGGTGTGATGGACCCAGCCTACTGCCAGGCCAGCTTCACCGACCATTCAACGTGCGGAACTGCGCTGCTTCACCGTTCTTCGTCTTGGACCAGGGTCAGTAACTGGACTGCCAGGCCAGACCACCCGGCCGCGCTGAGGGTCGACCGTCAGGATGGTCACCGCAGTCAGCTGCTCCAGCCAGGGGCTGCAGTGGTGGTGTTGCCTTCGTCGGCGTGGCGCAGATATGGTAAACCATGGAGGTGCTGGTGGATTCACTCGGTACCGAGAGTTGTACGGGATAGCGCTCGCTCACCGAAAGCTGCGCCTGCGCATTACTTTTCGTGCAGTCGTTGAGGTCGATCACATTCTGGTGCGCGACGGGATTCCACCACCGCGGTTTGCCGAAAACAAAATGATGAACGCTGATTGCTGCGGTTTGCGGTTTTTGCGGGCACGGAGGTGTTTGCAAAAGCGACACCTGCCTGCGACCAGGCACCTGGTGCCGCGACGATCCAACCGGCAGGCGCTGCGTACGCAAGCGCCTGCGAACCACGCCAGTTCGGCCAGCACCGGTTGCGCCGTGAGGATCAACGGGCGCGTGGCTCTTCCCAGTTTGCGCTAGGCCAGGATCAACAGGGCGCTGATAGTGAAGCCGACCCACAGATCCCGGTGTGGAACCAGCACCCCAGCGCTCCGCCCAGTACCCATGCCAGTTGCAGTGCGGACTCGGAGCGGCCGAATGCCGGGCCCGCGATTCCTCGGGAGGTCGTCTTGCAACGGGCGTCTGATGCGGCTTTGGCGTCGCGCGCTGGCGCCTGGGGAGTGACCAGCACCGCCGCGACGAGCAGGTTGCCGGCAATCGCTGCCGCCAGTGCCGCCACGGTGACCGCGGTGGCAGCGCGCACCACCAATACCGAGGGCCGACCCAACTGCAGCCGGGCCGCAGTGACATTGACGGCGAGGTTCCCGATTCCCGCCGCCACCCCGATCATTGCGAGTATGCCAAGTTGCACCCAGCCGCTGGCGTCTTGGGATTTGGCAACGAACGCTGGATAGAGGAATAGGAAACCGACCATCGCTTTGATCGTGCAGTTACCCCAGAGTGCGGTGATGGTATTGCGGCCCAGCGGTTGTCGTGGGGATTCAATGACCTCCGTGGTCTCGTCATCGAGCCAGCCCCAGTCGCCGGAGTCGGTGCCGCCGTGATAGCTCAGAGTGGTCGGAACCTCACCCTCGGTGACTTCGACCCAGCGTGGGATGCGCATCGCAAGTGACGCACCGGCCATGGTGATGAACACGACGACGAACAACGCGCCGGGGAGTCCGAACAGCGTGGAGAACAGGTACTCAAACCCCGCTGCGATGCCACCGCCGATGATCGTCCCGCCGATCAATCCGAACATGGTCAGTCGTGAGTTCATGCGGACCAGGTCGATCGTCGGCGGCATAACCCGTGGTGTCACCGCGCTGCGCAGCACGGTAAACGACTTGGACAGCACCATCATGCCCAGGGCGCAGGGGTAGAGCACCCACGACGGGTAACCGCCGGTGCCGCCGTCGTAATTCATGATCAGCACGATCGCCAGGGCGGTACGAAGTAGGAATGACGCCGCCAAGGCCGCCCGCCGACCGTGTTGAACCCGATCCAGCGCCGGCCCGATCAGCGGCGCGATCACCGCGAACGGAGCGATCGTGATCAGCAGGTACAACGCCACTCGGCCTTTGCTCTCACCCGTCGCCGCTGCAAAGAACAAAGTGTTCGCCAACGCCACGGCCATTGCGGAGTCCACCGCGAAGTTGGCCACCACCGGCCAGGTGAGCGCGGTCAGGCCGGACTTGTCGGCGCCGTCGGCCTTCGCTGCGCGCTGCACCATCGCATACATCCGCGATCCCATTTCCCGGCTGCGGGCACCGGAGCCGCGGGGGTTGGTTCGGCTTTCCTCACCGGCGCCGTCACCGGGGTCCTCGGCAAAGGCGCGTGCCCGGGTACGGCCGTCGTCCAATGGGGGTAGGAAACGATTCGCGCGGGCGTCGTCCGGGCGCGTGCGGGCCGGACCGGAGCCGTCCAGATGGGAATAGCGGTCGGAATGGGGGTAGTGAGCCATGCCGGGATGCTCTCGGCGGTCGCGCCGAATCGGCCCACGCATCGGCCCCATGATGGGGGGCATACGTCGTCGGCCGGCCACGGTGTCGATTGTCCACCATCGGCACGGCGGAGGTGCGCAGCCGACCGGTGTGGCCGCGCGGATAAGGGGTGAGGCAAGATCATCTTTGATGAACAGCCCCACAGACACCGCAGAACCTTCGGCCACGGTCCCGCCGTCTGAGCCGTCTGAGCCGTCTGAGCCGTCGGACGCCGTTGGCGCCCTCCTGCGCGGGGCGGTTGAGCAGGCCAGAGCGGCGGTCATCGAGTTCAGTGGCGACAGCGTCGGGGACTACCTCGGCGTCGAGTTCGAGGATGCTGCCGCGGCCACCCATCGCTTCCTGGCGACCATGGCGGGCTATCACGGCTGGCAGTGGGCGGTGGTACTGGCCGCGTGTCCCGGCGCCGAACGCCCCACTGTCAGCGAGGTGGTGCTGGTTCCGGGGCCGAGTGCGCTGTTGGCTCCACAATGGCTGCCGTGGGAGGAGCGTGTCCGCCCCGGTGACCTCCGCCCCGGTGACCTGCTGGCATCACTCGGCGATGACCCTCGACTGGTACCGGGCTTCTTCGCCACCGGCGATCCGGCTATCGACGAAGTCGCCGCCGAGATCGGACTCGGTCGCCGCCGGGTACTCAGCGCCTATGGTCGCGACGACGCGGCTCAGCGCTGGCACGACGGGGACCGCGGTCCGGACTCGCCCACGGCGCGGGCCACCAAACGGATGTGCCGCGACTGCGGCTTCATGGCTCCGTTGGCGGGTGCCCTCGGGGTGATGTTCGGTGTGTGCTGCAACGCGATGTCGGCCGACGGCCAGGTCGTCGACTACACCTACGGTTGCGGCGCGCACTCCGACACCCCGGCGCCGCCGCTTATCGGTTCCCCGAACTTCGAGCCCTACGACGACGGGCTGTTGGAGGTCGTCGAGGTAGCGGTTCCGCAAAGTTCGGACGCCCCGGAGGCTGCCGAAGTTTCGGATGCTGCTGAGGTCCCGGAGGTCCCGGAGGTTCCGGAGGTGCCTGGGGCCCCGGCACCCGATCTCAGCGCGAGCTAACGACCCTCGGCTGCAGCCTTGATCCGGACCAGCGATTGGTTCATACCCTCGAGAAGTTCGGACTCGAAACTGTCCGCTCCACCGAAGGCTGCTTTTGTGACCGCGGTGGAGACCGCCGTCACCCCGTTTTCGGCGTGCCGACTCTCGATGAGCCGGGTTCCGGTAGCAGTCGGCTCCATTTCGTAGGTCCAGACGGTGGTATTGAGGGGGATCCGGAAAGCCAGTTTGCGCTCCGGAATCACTTCGGTGATGGTCGATGTAGTCGGCCAGAAGAGCATGTTTCGCCGGTTGAGGTTGAGCGTGCGGGTGCCCGGTCGTAGCGGGCCGAGGAGCTTCATCTTCCGGCACTGCGGACTCCACTGCGGCATCCGGCTCAGGTCTGAGACCAGGCCCCAGACCGTGCTGACCGGTGCGTTGATCTCGATTTCGGCCTGTAACAACTGCGCTGCCATGGTTCTCCTTCGATTACCGGTGGGGGTCTAGACCGGACTGAGCGCCCCGAGCACCGCGACGTGACGCCGCCCGCTGCCAGAGGAAGATCGACGTTCCCACAACGCTGACTCCTAGGCCGGCGAGGGTGATCGGACGCCAACCGTGCAGTGCGGGGACTGTGAACGCCGCGATGGTCGCCACGACCCACAGCAGTGTCCCGGCCATGATCACCGGCTGCGGATCCTGCAGGGCGGGGGGCAATGGCGGTGGGATCGGTTCGGGACTGGACGACATCGCCTTTCACCGTAACCTAGCGGCGTGGACGGCCCCGGCGTCATCGACATCACTGATCCAGCTGACACGCGGGTCGACGACTTCCGCGACCTCAACAGCGTCGATCGCCGGCCCGATCTCCCGACGGGAAAGGGTTTGGTGATCGCCGAGGGGGTACTGGTCACCCGCCGGATGCTGGCGTCCCGGTTCACTCCGCACGCATTCCTCGGCACCGAACGGCGGCTGGCCGAACTCGCCGGCGATCTCGCCGGTACGCGGGCACCGTTCTACCGGGTCGGCGCCGAGGTGATGGCGAAGGTGGTCGGCTTTCACCTCAATCGTGGCGTGCTCGGGGTCGCTCGTCGCCCTCCGCAATGGACCACGGCTGAGGTGCTCACCGGCGCGCGCACCGTCGCGGTGCTGGAGGGCGTCAACGATCACGAGAACCTGGGTTCAATTTTCCGGAATGCGGCCGGCCTCGGCGTTGATGCGGTGCTCTTCGGCTCCGGATGCGCTGATCCCCTGTACCGGCGCGCGGTACGGGTGTCGATGGGCCATGTGTTGTTGATACCGTTTGCCCGATTCGGTTGCTGGCC
>JAGYKK010000043.1 GCA_018401645.1 Mycobacterium sp.
CAATGCATGCAGCAGGAGCTTGACGCCGATGAAGAACAGGATGACGGCTAGACCCTGGGACAGGTAGACAAGTCGGTTGAGCAGGTCGCCGAGCAGGAAATACAACTGCCTTAGCCCCATCAGCGCAAACACGTTCGCGGTGAATACCAGGTAGGGCTCACGCGACGATCACCAGGAACATCGGCGTCCCACCAGTAATGCCTGCTGCTGGTGGATCTTCGGCACCTTGAAGCTCGCCATGATGATCACGAAAATGAAAAGGTTGTCGATCGACAGGCTGTACTCGGTGAGCCAGCCGGCGTAGAACTCAAGCCCGAACTGGCCGCCATGGAAATTCCACACCCAGATTCCGAACAGCACCGCCAGACCGATGTAGAAGCCCAACGCGGTCAGGCATTCCCGCCGGGTCGGCTCATGGGGCCGCCGCGCGAACACCAACACGTCAACCAGGAGCACCGCGAGCGTGATGCCCAGGGTGATGGCCCATTCGATGGCGGACACACTCACTGCGGAGGCCTCCGGCCTTCATGCGACGCCCGAGGTCTCCTCCACCGCCGGGGCGACCCGGGGTGACGCCACCGTGGCAGGGAACGCTGTCCTCGACTTCTGAGTGTCCCAGGCACAAGCCCTCGGCGCGACACCGGGGCGTCGGGGACGGAGAGCGCCTAGGATTCCCAACCGTGGTGATGCCCGAGATCCCCGATCACTATCTGCGATCCGGGCAAGCCCCGCCGCCGCGGACCCTGGTGGATATTTTCTACGACACCGCGGCCCGCTATCCGGACGCCCCGGGGATCGACGACGGCGCAGTACAACTCACCTATTCGGAAATGCTCGTCGACATCGAGCAGGGTGCGCGGTGGCTGGCCGCTCGCGGAATCGGGCGCGGCGACCGGATCGGGATCCGGATGCCGTCGGGCAGCTATTCGCTGTATATGGCGGTGCTCTCGGTCCTGGCCGCCGGAGCGAGTTACGTGCCGGTGGACGCCGACGACCCCGAAGAGCGGGCCACGTTGGTGTTCGGCGAGGCTGCGGTCGCCGGGGTGATCACCGAGGCCGGCCTGATCCGCGGCCCGGGTTCCTCGCGCGGTTGGACTGCCGCCCCGCCGGCGGTCGGCGACGACGCCTGGATCATCTTCACCTCGGGGTCCACCGGGGTGCCCAAGGGGGTGGCCGTCACCCACCGCAATGCGGCGGCATTCATCGACGCTGAGGCGCAGATGTTCCTGCAGGACAACCCGATCGGACCGGGTGATCGGGTGCTGGCCGGACTGTCGGTCGCGTTTGACGCCTCCTGTGAGGAGATGTGGCTGGCCTGGCGGCATGGCGCCTGTCTGGTGCCGGCCCCGCGTGACCTGGTGCGCAGCGGGATGGACCTGGGACCGTGGCTGATCTCGCGGGACGTCACCGTGGTCTCGACAGTGCCGACGCTTGCGGCCCTGTGGCCGGCCGAGGCACTCGAGGCAGTCCGCCTGCTGATCTTCGGTGGCGAAGCCTGCCCGCCAGAGTTGGCCGAGCGACTGGTCACGGACGGTCGCGAGGTGTGGAACACCTACGGGCCGACCGAGGCCACCGTCGTGTCCTGTGGAGCTCGGCTCGACGGCGTCGGCCCGGTCAGTATCGGGGGCCCCCTGGCCGGCTGGGATCTGGCCGTTGTCGACCACGCGGGCATCCCCGTCGAATACGGCGGGGTCGGCGAATTGGTAATCGGCGGGGTGGGTCTGGCGCGCTACCTCGACCCCGGAAAAGACGCCGAGAAGTACGCGCCGATGCCCACCCTGGGCTGGGACCGCGCCTACCGCAGTGGTGATCTGGTGCGCCTTGAGTCCGACGGCCTGTACTTCCAGGGCCGAGCCGACGATCAGGTGAAGGTCGGTGGACGCCGGATCGAACTCGGTGAGGTCGACTCGGCTCTGGTGCACCTCCCCGGCGTCAGCGGCGGGGCTGCAGCGGTGCGCAAGACCGCCAGCGGCACACCGGTTCTGGTCGGCTACATCGCCTCGACCGACCCCGCCTTCGATCTGGACGCCGCGCGAGCACACCTCGCCGCGGCGCTTCCTGCCGCCATGGTTCCGCGCTTGGTGCTGCTGGACGAACTACCCACCCGCACGTCGGGCAAGGTGGACCGGGACGGGCTGCCGTGGCCTCCCCCGGGCCATGAACACGACGGCCATCTCGACCTCGGCGGCACCATGGGCTGGCTGGCGGGGATGTGGCAAGACGTCCTCGGCGCCGCTGTCGACGGGCCGGAGGCGGACTTCTTCGCCCTCGGCGGTGGCTCGCTGTCGGCGGCACAGTTGGTGGTCGCCCTGCGCGGCCGCTATCCCGAGATGACGGTCGCCCAGTTGTACGACCACCCGCGACTGGGCAGCCTCGCGGGTTTCCTCGAGGACATCGACAGGCGCAATCCGGCGCCGATCGCCGTTACTGAGCGTGTGGTGGCACCGACGCCGATGCTCACCCGGGTGGCCCAGGTGCTGCTGACCGTGCCACTGACGACGCTGACCGGCCTGCAGTGGGTGACCTGGTTGGCAGTACTCAACAACATCGCGGCTTCGCTCTACCCGCTGCCGTGGCTGGTGACCGTGAACTGGTGGTTGATCGCGGTCGCGTTCGCCGCCTTCATCACTCCTCTGGGACGCATGGGCATCGCCGTGCTGGGCGCCCGTGCACTGCTGTTCGGACTCAAGCCCGGTACCTACCGCCGCGGTGGACCTGAGCATCTTCGGGTGTGGCTGGCCGAACGACTCGCCGACGCAAGCGGTGCGGAGAATCAGGCCGGAGCCCCGTGGCTGGTGTATTACGCTCGTGCACTTGGTAATTCGATCGGCAAAGGTGTGGACTTACACTCGGCTCCGCCAGTCACCGGAATGTTGAGCATCGGCCACCGAAGCTCCGTCGAACCCGAGGTCGATCTGAGCGGGCACTGGATCGACGGCGACCAGTTCCATGTCGGAGGGATCACCATCGGCACCGATGCCACCATCGGGGCGCGGACCGCGCTGCTGCCCGGTGCCGTGGTCGGCAAGAACGCCGACGTCGCGCCAGGATCGGCTGTCGTCGGCAAGGTCAAGAACGGCCAGTACTGGAAGGGCTCGCCCGCGGTGAAGTCGGGCAAGGCCCGCCACCCGTGGCCGGATCACCGGCCGCCGCGGGCCGCACACTGGGTCGCGGTTTACGGGGTTTCCTCGCTGCTGCTCGGTGCGCTGCCTCTGGCGTCTCTGGCCGCCGGCCTGGCAGTGCTGGGTTGGGCTGCCCGCCAGACCACCACCGTGAACGACGCGGTGCGCGCCGCGGCGCCGTGGATTCCACTGGCCACCGCGGTCGCCCTGGGCCTCTACGCGGTCATGACCGTAATCGGCGTTCGGGCGTTGTCAATCGGTCTTCACGAGGGCTACCACCCGGTCCGCAGTCGGGCGGGATGGCAGCTATGGGCCACCGAACGGTTGATGGACGCAGCCCGCAATTACCTGTTCCCGCTATACGCCAGCCTGTTGACTCCGGTATGGCTTCGCGTTTTGGGCGCCAGGGTGGGCCGTAACACCGAGATCTCAACTGCGCTCCTGACGCCGAAATTCACCGTCGTGGAGGACGGCGCCTTCCTTGCCGACGACACCATGGTCGCATCCTACGAACTCGGCGGCGGCTGGATTCACGTCGCCACGGCCACCGTCGGCAAGCGGGCCTTTCTGGGCAATTCGGGCATCACCCAGCCCGGTCGGCGGGTTCCCGATGACGGTTTAGTGGCGGTGCTCTCCGCCACCCCGGCCAAAGCGAAAACCGGTTCGTCCTGGCTTGGTAGCCCACCGATTCGGTTGCGCCGCAGCGTCGATCAGGCCGACATTGCCCTGACCTACCATCCGCCGATGCGGTTGAAGGTCACCCGTGCCGCTGTGGAGACCTGCCGGTTGATACCGGTGATGGTGACATTCGCACTCGGCGCCGCGACGCTTGCGGGCCTGCAACTGCTGGTCCTGCGGGGTGGGTACGGCCTCGCGGCACTGGGTGGCGGCGCAGTCCTGCTGATCACCGGCGCGGTGGCGGGCACGACCGCGGTAATTGCGAAGTGGATCGTGGTGGGGAGGATCCGGGTCGGCGAGCACCCACTGTGGTCATCCTTCGTATGGCGTAACGAAGTCTCGGACACCTTCGTCGAAACGGTGGCAGCGCCGTGGTTCGCCCGCGCGGCAAGTGGCACGCCGGTGATGAACCTATGGCTGCGAGCACTTGGTGCGAAGATCGGCCGGGGCGTGTGGTGCGAGACGTACTGGCTACCCGAGGCGGACCTGGTTAGTTTGGGCAATGGAAGCACGGTCAATCGGGGCTGTGTTGTGCAGACTCACCTCTTTCACGACCGGATCATGCGGATGGATACCGTCGTACTCGAGAAGGGTGCGACGTTGGGTACGCACTGCGTCGCGCTACCGGCCTCCCGTATCGGCGCGGGTGCGACGATCGGGCCGGCTTCACTGGTGATGCGGGGTGACGAGGTTCCACCGTCGACACGCTGGCAGGGCAATCCCATTGCACCCTGGCTAGCTCCGCGTAAGCGGGCCCCGTCCGCCGACCCGATACCCGACTCACGGAGTACTCCGGCGTGAAACCGACCGCCAAGAGGGAACGTAAAGCACCGGTTATCGATCCCTATCTGCCGAACAACGGCAACTTCGGGTACCGGGTGTCGCGCTACGAACTTGACCTCGAGTACAAGGTAGCCAGTAACCGGCTCAGCGGCACAGCGACCGTGATTGCGACGACCCTGGCCTCACTACAGACCTTCACCCTCGATTTGCACGATCCGATGAACGCCACCAAGGTCACCGTGAACCGACAGCGGCCCGCCCACTTCGCCAGCTCGGGCGGAAAGCTTCGAATCCGGCTGTCGAATCCATTGCCCGCAGGTTCGGCGATGTCGATCACCATCCGCTACGCCGGTGCGCCCCGGCTGATCCGAACCCTCTGGGGCGAAGTGGGTTTCGAGGAACTGACCAATGGCGTTTTGGTCGCGGGCCAGCCCAACGGTTCGCCATCCTGGTTTCCCTGCGACGACCATCCGAGTTCGAAGGCCAGTTACCGAACGACGATCAGCACCGACAGTCCGTACTACGCGTTGGCCGCCGGTGAATTGCTGGCACGTCGAGTCCGGGCCGGCCAGACTGTTTGGACCTACGAGCAACCTGAGCCCACCTCGACCTATCTGGCCACCTTGCAGATCGGTATGTACGCCGCCCACCGACTGCCCAAGGCTCCGGTGGCGATGCAGGCGGTACTTCCGGATCGGCTGTGGCCCAACTTCGAGCACGACTTCGCCCGGCAGAAGGCAATGATGAAGCTCTTCATCAAACTTTTCGGCCCCTATCCATTTGCGGGGGGCTATACCGTGGTGGTCACCGAGGACGAACTCGAGATTCCCCTGGAGGCGCAGGGGGTGTCGATTTTCGGGGCCAACCATTGCGACGGGACTCGGGCGTCAGAGCGCTTGATCGCCCACGAACTCGCCCACCAGTGGTTTGGTAACAGCGTCACCGTACGCCGGTGGCGAGACATCTGGCTGCACGAGGGATTCGCCTGCTACGCCGAATGGCTGTGGTCGGAAGACTCCGGGGGCCCAAGTGCCGACGACCTCGCCCGGCAGCACCATCGACGACTGGCCGCGCAACCGCAGGAACTGCTGCTGTCGGATCCGGGTCCGGCGAACATGTTCGACGATCGTGTCTACAAACGCGGCGCCCTGACCCTGCACGCCCTGCGTGGCATCGTGGGTGACGACAACTTCTTTGCGCTCCTGCGCGATTGGACCACTCGGCACCGGCACGGCACCGTTGTCACCGACGACTTCACCGGACTGGCCGCGAACTACGCAGAGGTGTCTCTGCGACCACTGTGGGACGCCTGGCTGTACTCAACGCAGGTCCCGTTGCCGTGACCGACGCCAGCGCCGGGTTCGATGCGCTGAGTCCTTCGGCCGGTCCGGTCACCCGCGGCAGTTTCGCACGGGTCGGGTTGGCCACCGCGATCACCGCGGCCTGCGGATACGCCGTGCTTTATCTGGCGGCGCGCGACCTCGACCCCGCGGGTTTCTCGATCTTCGCGGTCTTCTGGGGCGCCTTCGGACTTGTTACCGGCGCAGCGAACGGCCTCCTACAGGAGGCCGCACGCGAGTGCGGACGAATAGCGCCGACACCGGAATCAACCCGCCAACTGGAAAGCTCCGGCCGGCCGGGTATTTCACCGATGCGAGTCGCCGCCGGGATCGGCGTGGCCGCCGCGGCCGCCATCGCCTGCAGTTCACCGCGCTTTATGGTCGGATACGTTTTTGCCGCGGCGCGGCCGCTGTCAGTGGCACTGCTGTCAGCTGGCTTGGCGGATTCTGCTGCACGCAACGCTGTTGGGCTTGCTCGCCGGTTCGGTCGGAGGTGGAGCCGTTACGGGCTTCTGATGGTCACTGATGCGGTGATTCGGGTCGCCGTCGCCTTGACAACATTCCTCCTAGGTTGGGGCTTGGTCGGATTCCTGTGGGCCACAGTCGGTGGCGCGGTGGCGTGGCTGCTGTTGCTGACGGTCTCCCGCCGGAGCGCGCACCGCGGCCCGATCACGAACGCCGGGTACCGTTTCGGCCTTCCTGCTGAGGCATCACGTTCGATCGCCGCATCGAACCAGTGCGATTCTGGTGATGGAGCCTGGTTCTACTCAAAGCGACGTCCGGAGAACTCGGCGCGGCGGGCGGAGTGGTGATACTTGCCGTCACCCAGGCGCGCGCGCCGTTGCTGGTACCGATGACCGCCATGCAGGGCAATCTGATTGCCTACTTTGTAGATCATGGACAACGGCGGCGCGGCGACCGCGTGCGGGCTTTGATGAAACCTGCCGCCGTGATCGTCGCGGTCAGATCCCCGGTGCGGTGGCCGCCGGACTGCTCGGGCCGTGGCTCATACGGGTCGCCTTCGGCGCGCAATATCAAACCCCAGGGCGCTGCTGGCCTCATGACGCTTGGCACGGCGGTGTCGCCATCTTGACGCTCACCGGATCGGCGACGGTTGCGGCCGCACCACACCGCACCTGCTCACTGGGATGGGTTGCGGCCGCAGCGGCCTCGGCGGTGTTGCTGACCCTGCCGCTGGATCTTCAGACCCCGAACCGTGGTGGCTTTCTGTGCGGGCCATTGGTCAGGATAGGCGTACCTGTGGGCTTTGGCCCGCGCCGACGACTGAATCCTCCCCCGAACTGCGTGTACCTTAAGGACATCGACCCCTCCAGCGTCTGGTCATCGTTCCGGCATTCAATGAGGCGCAGGTCATCGGCGATGTCGTCGCCGACCTGCGGTCGGTGTTCGCCCGTCGTCTGCGTGGACGACGGCGGCAGTGACGACACCGCCGACATCGCTGGCGCTCCGGCGCACGTGGTCTCCGCCCGGTGAACCTCGGTCAGGGCGCAGCGATTCAGACCGGAGTCGTATACGCCCGCCAGCGGCCCGGCGCCGCGGTATTCGCGACTTTCGACGCGGACGGCCAGCACACCGTCTCAAAGACCTAGTGGCCATGCTGGACCGGCTTTCCCGCAGCGACGTCGACATCGTCATCGGCACCCGATTCGCAGGCACAGCCGCAGTGCCACCCCGGCGTTGAAGGGTCTTATCTTGCGGGCGGCTGCCCAGTTGAGTCAGGCAGCCGACAACTGGGCCCTGACCGACGCCCACAACGGGCTTCCGAGTGTTCGGCAAGGAAGTCGCCGAGAACCTCGACCTCACTATGAACGGAATGAGTCACGCCGGCGAGTTCATCGCATAATCAACGCACCGCTGGCGGGTGGCCCAAGAACCGGTTGAGATCCTCTACCTGGCGGACTATTCGGTGGCCAAGGGCCAACCACTGCTCAACGGGGTGAACATCGCCTTCGACGGATTTTTGCGCGGGGATGCGCCGATGGGCTGGATTCAGGTGTTACTGATCACCGCCGTGGTGACACTGCTCGTCTACCTGGTGCGGTCCCGTGGCAGCACGCGCCAAGACGAAGGCGTGGGTCAAGGTCGGCTATCTGCTCTTCGTCATCGCGGCGGTTTACGCGATCCTGCGACCCGACGACACCACGGTGGTGGCCAACTGGGTCAGGGTGGATCGCGGCACCGATCTCTTGTTCTACGCCCTGGTCATCGCGTTCGTGTTCACCACGCTGAGCACCTATCTGCGATTCGGGAACTCGAACTGCGCTACGCCCGCCTGGCGCGCGCGATGGCCTTGAGGGCGCGCGGACACCTGAACACTGAGTAGAGTCGGCCCGGTGTCTGTCCGGCCGACGGTGCGTCTTTCACCGTCGCCGCGGCGGCCTGGCGCTGATCTGTGCAATTGATGATCCGGGCAGTGCTGGCATTCGGTGGCTATTCCTATTGGGACGACCACCAGTTCTGATCGGCCGGGCCGGCGCCAGCCGCTGCTGTCAGCGTCATATCTGTTCGCCGACCATGACGGACATGTGATGCCTGCGGCTTTCTGATGGGTGGTGCGATCACCCGACTGTCCGCCGCTGGTGTGGACGTGGCCGGCGGTGGGCCTGGTCATCTTGCAGCTCATCGCTTCTCATGGCGCTGCTGCGGACATTGCACCTGATCCTCGGCTGGCGTCCGGTATTGCTGGTGCCGTTATGTTTGCGCTATTCCGCCACTGACTGTGCCGGCCTTCTGCGCCTGGTGGGCGGCGGCGCTGAACAGTCTGCCGATGCTGGCTGCGCTGGCGTGGTGTGCGGGGATGCGATCCAGTTAGAGCGCACGGGAAACCGGCGTTACGTGGTGACCAGCACGCTGGCGTATCTGTGCGGGCTGTCCTTCTTTGAGAAGTCGGCCGTGATCCCGTTCGTTGCCTTCGGCATGGTCGTTGCGCTGAATTACGTATCGGAGAGAATCGGCACTGCGGACAGCGTGGCGCCGGGAGTTGGGGCTCTGGACGACAATGCTGCTAACGACCGCGGCCTGGATAGCGCTCTATCTGATAGTGGTCGACCAGCGGCGCTGGAGCTGGGACCGACGATGACGTGGGATTTGTTGCGCCGCTCTGTGACTCACGGAATTGTTCCGGGTCTTGTCGAGTGGCGGGTGTGGCAGCGCTGGGCACCGGCGTGCCGTGGGCGATGCCGCCGACTGCGGCGATGACACTCCGGGTGGCTCGTGCTGGCCATCGCAATAGCGTTATCGGTGCCGCGTAAGCAAAAGGAGTCACCAGTGCTGTGGCTGGCCGCCGGCAGCTACGTGATTGTCTGTCAGGTGCCGATCTGATGCGCTCCTCCAGCATTTACCGCCCTTGAATTGGCACAGACGCACTACCTCCCCGATCTGGTGTTAGTTCTCGCCCTGCTGGCCGCTGTTGGCTTTTGCGCGCCCGCCCGTCAGGCTCGCAACGGCTGAAAGACGTCCGCAATCCGCACCACAGCAACGCTAATCCTGGCCCTGCTGTTCGTCTCAAGCAACCTGGTATCGACCCAGACATTCCTGATCAGTTGGCAGAACAACCCGACGAAGTCCCTATCTACAGAACGCGCGCTTCGCCCGGGATGGCCGCAACGAAGGCGTCATCGTCCCGGCTCCTGCTCGATCAGGAAGTCGATCCGCTGATACTGCAACGGGTCGTCGGTCGGAGAATCTGGTCAGTCACATGTTCGCTCTCATCGCTGAACGCCCCTTCGCCGATCGACGGATCGTCTGCGAATGTTCACCGCCTCAGGTCACCTGATCGACGCGAACGTCACATGGGTGCGACGAATCACGCCGGGTCAGTGGCCCAGTGCAGCTGCCTGAATTGAACCAGTGCACCGGCACGAATGTCATTGGACGGCCCACTGCTGCCCGCTGACTGGACCGCCGAGCTCAACTACCTGGCCAACACCGATGGCAGCTTGGGACTGTCGCTATCGGGGCCGGAGGCCAGAGTCACGGTCAAGGCGGGCCCTCAATCGCGTTTATGTTCGACTCTCCGGCGCCGGGGATACGGTCACGGCCCCAGGGCGTCCACAACCGCGCTGACCGTGTGCCTCGCCTCGAGGCCCGAGTGGGCTTTCTGGCGCCAAGTTGACGGCGGAGCGTTACTGCGCGTCGGACTCGATCAACCGCATCTCGGCGATGATCGCCATCACCTCGATATGCACCTCACGGCCAGCCATTGTGGCGGCGACATGCGCCATCTGGATCGCCGTGTCACGGTCATGGCTGAGCAGATAACTGGCCGCCGATGCCTGCCGACGATGTTGGCGAAATGTGCCCGAAGCCTGGCCTCGACGAGACAGCACGAAGTCGGCGTGGGCCAGGGAACTACACCGACGCAATGGCTGAACAACCTCGGCATCCACGCCGCGGTAAAAGCGCTGCGCGAAGATCCTCTTGACGAGTCGATTCCACCGGCTTGGCGAAGCAGGGTCTCTGGGCCGCAAGGTCGGTGACCATCGGCTCGGCCCAGCTCAACCCGCGGCGGACGACGCGGCGGGAAGTTCAACGGCGACCACACTGGCGATCCGGATCTGCCATTGGCTAAGGTCGACGTCGACGCTATCGGAAGCGGGCTGGGGGATGGTCTCGAACATGGTCCGATCATCTCAGAGGACCGACAGACTTCGATTCTCGACGGCTCCAGCTACACACACGTAGTAACGTGACTTTGAGGGCTTTCGGGGAGGAGGCGTCACTGTCCAACTATTCCGGCCGTAGCCGGCGCGACTCAGGCGGCGCGGCTGGCGACGCGATCGACAGCCTCTTCGAGATGGCCCTCCCGCGACGGCGAACGCCGGATCGTCCGCGGGGCTTGAGGCGAGCGATCTTGTAGATCAGTAGGCCGAAGAGGCATTTGGCCAGAATGTCGGCCAGCCCGAATAGCCGATCTGCATGCCGGCCAACCGCTTGCCCCCGAACCCGGGAAGTAAATCGGCAGAATAGCAAGGCGATCGGGTAAACGCCCACGTCGCGAGTAGCAGGATTCGCATCTGGCTCACGGTTGAGCGCACCGACTCCGGTTGGCGGTCCAGCGACTTGGTCAATTTCCACGAACAACACGTAGAGGATGTAGAGGAACGGAATCGTGGAGAGCAGACCCCAGATGTTGCGGGTCGCGGTGTCGGCACTAATTTCGCCCGGATAGCCCAGCGCGATCATCAGAGCCGAGGCCGGAATCAGCCCGAACCAGCGGCGAAGCCTGCAACTTCTTGGCGAGCGCCAGCGACCACCAGCTCCGGTCAGCGGTAGCGGCACCGTGAGCAGCCAGTCGACGTAGCGGTAACCCTCGTTGAACGATTGTCCGGCAGCTTGCACGCATAGGTGCCCTTGCCGCCGACCGCGTCGGTGACGAACGCGACGCCAAACAGGTCGAAGATCCGGAAGTAGTGGTAGGCGGCAATGCCGGTCACACGATGGACGAGATCACCAGAGCCTGCCGGTAGCGAGGCAGAACCCGACGCTGGGATGCCAGCATGAAAATCGTAGTGAAAAGCATTGAAGCGATCTGCAGGGACAGGAAGTTGTAAACGGTGTCAGAGCTGTGCTTGGGATAGTTCCGCAGGAATCATCTCTCACCTTCGAGTAGCGACGCGGGTCAGTGGTCAGACCTGACGCTACGATAGTCCTGATCGCGCCAAAGCTCACTAATGTCTCGATTTTGCCGCTTTCATCTCGGCTGCGGCCACCGAAACAGGGCTACCACGATGGAAGGCGGCTCAACGACGGCTGATCGCGGCCTCGACGGCACCTCGATCATCGTGGTCGGCGCCAGCGGTGGCATCGGCCGTCACATCGCCGCCCAACTCGCCGATCGGGGTGCTCGTCGATACGGTCGCACGCGATGTGACCAGACTTGATTCGCGCGGCAACAGCAACGTGGTCGCGGCGGATCTACGACGCCGAGGCTGGAAGACGCATCGGCTGCCGCTCTCTGGCAACGCCTGACCGGCTCGAGCGGTCGGCCCGTAGACGCCGCCGGTATCGTCGCGTTCGGGTCGCTTGCAGGAACCGACGACGAGGTGATCAGACCTCTTCCTCACCAACGTCTGGGTCCGCTCTGGCTGATGCAGGCCGCCCCTGCCCGCGCTGACCGAGTCCCGCGGATTCATCGCCAACATCAGCGGCGTGGTCGCCCGAACAACCTCTGGCAGGGATGGCCGCCTACGCGGCTTCAAGGCCGCGCTGACGGCAGCCGACCGAGCGTTGGCCCGCCAGGTTGCGCGCCGCCAGCGGCGGCATCACCGTGACCGACGCTCGCCCACCACACCGAAACCGGGCTGGCTGATCGACCGCTCACCGGCACGGCGCCCCGACTGCGGGAGGGCCTGCAACCCGGCCTTTGCCGTGCCCACATCGTTGCGGCCATCATCGCCGGCGAGCAGAATCCCCAGCGACATTCAGCGCCTGAACTGTCAGCGTGCGCAGCAGACCCGGAGCCGCCTAGGAGAATCGAACTCCTGACCTATTCATTACAGGTGAATCGCTCTACCGACTGAGCTAAGGCGGCCTGGCTGAAAACTCATAGAGTCTACCGTCGGTGCGCAGCGCCTGTCACAGTGCTCGACCATGGCATCCACGGCGAATTGGAAAGCGACGTTCATCGCCAACGCCTCGCGGCAGGCCAGGACCGCCTCGATACAACGCAGCAGCCGGTCTGGGATGCGTGGGCGGCCAGTGCCGCCACCCGCTCCGTCATATCAGGGTGGCTGGCTGTCACCGCGCCAGCGCCCCGGCCACCATGAGCGTCGCGGAATGAGTGGCGAGATCAATCAGGGCACGATCCAGAGCATCCCGTGAAGCACGCTCTGCCGCGACTTCTGGCGCTTCTCAAGTTCTTTGAGAGCTCCGGCCCGGGCTCGCACGGCGCGCCGGCCCACGCCTTTGTGGTCCCCCGCACCCATCGCGATCCGCAGTTCCTCTCTGTTTCGGCCTCGTCGCGTCCGACGTTGACATCGCGCGCCTCACCCTCGGCAGTGGCAACAAGTTCCTCGACCGCCGCGTACGCCCGCGACGGCGTCGGCGTGACCAGGCCCAGTGCCCGGTTTCGGCGGTCCCGCGCCTCAGGATCCGTCGCCAGTCGGCGCGCCCGACCGACATGGCCGCCATGACCGCCGCCGCCCAGCGCGCTTCGCCCGGCGCGATCTCATCCTCATCCACCAATACCTCGGCAATCGCCTCGACCGTCGGCGTCACCAACGCAACATGTCGGCACCGCGAACGCAGCGTTATCGCGATGTCCTCCGGATCCACCGACGGCGCACACAGCAGGAACACCGTTGACGGCGGGGGTTCCTCCACCAACTTCAGCAGCGCATTAGCGGCTCGCTCAGTGAGCCGGTCCGCGTCTTCGATGATGACCACCCGGCACCGACCGGTACTCGGCCGCCGAGAAGCGGTCCCGATAATGCCGCGGATCTCCTCGACCCCGATCGACAGTCCCTGGGGAATGAAGCGCAGTAGGTCAGCATGGGTTCCCGCGATTGTGGTGGAGCAGGCTCGGCACTGCCCGCATCCGGGCATGCCGTCGGCGGTGCACTGCAGGGCGGCAGCGAAGCACAGCGCGGCGACTGATCGGCCCGAACCGGGTGGGCCGGTAAACAGCCAGGCGTGGGTCATTGCACTGGACGCCCGAGCGGAATCAGTCGGCGCCGCCATCGCGGCGGCCACCAACTCCGCCTCGACAGCGCCCTGACCTACCAACCGCGTGAACACCCCGGACATCGTGTGGCGAAGACTATCCCCGGACCATCCCCGCCGCATCCCTGCCGTCCGCAGTGCCCAGCCGCCGCCTAACGGTCCGGCGGCTCCCGCCTGACGGTGAGAGGGCTGTCGACGGCCCGCTACGGTGGGTTGGTGAACAGTGCGCCGATCAGGCGCGGACGAATCGGTGAATTCCTCCGCTGGGTGGCACGCACACCGTGGCCGGTGTTCGCCCTCGGCATGCTGCAGGCCAACATCATCGGAGCCCTGGTCGTGCTGGGATTCCTGCGGTTCGGCCTGCCGCCCGCCGAACGCATCCAACTGCTGGACCTACCGACGGTCAATTTGGTGGTTTTGATCGGCTACGTCTTAATCGCCATCGGGCTCGGCCTGTTCATCAGCCTGCGACTGCTGGCCCCGGTGCTGCACTGGCAACGGCGCGACACATTGGACGCGGACACGCCCAGCGGGGCCGCGGACACCGAACGTGCCCGCCTACGCGCTCTGCGCATGCCCCATTACCGATCAGTCATCACCATGTCGAGTTGGTTGATCGGCTCGGTGGTTCTCATCGCCGCTAGCTGGCCGGTTGCCAGCCGCTCGGTACCCGTGCTGGCCGCGGCCACGCTGCTGGGCGCGATCGCCGACACGATCATCGGCTATCTGCAGGCCGAACGAGTGTTGCGACCGGTCGCCGTGGCCGCGCTTCGGGGCGGGATACCCGAGGGTTTCCGCCGCCCGGGCTTGGTGCAGCGACTGGTGCTGACCTGGGTGCTGTCCACCGGGGTGCCGCTGGTGATGATTGTGCTGTCGATCGTCGCGACCAAGTTCTCGTTGCTGGAAGCCTCCGCAGACACCATGTTCGCACCGATCCTTCTCATGGCGATCGCGGCTCTGGTGATCGGCCTGGCCGGAAACATTCTTTCGGCGATGGCCATCTCAGACCCGCTGCGGCAGCTACGTTGGGCGCTCGGCGAGGTGCAGCGTGGCAATTACAACGCCCATATGCAGATCTACGACGCGACCGAGTTAGGTTTGCTGCAGGCCGGCTTCAACGACATGGTCCGCGAACTCAGCGAGCGTCAACGCATGCGCGATCTGTTCGGTCGCTACGTCGGCGAGGACGTAGCGCGCCGGGCGCTGGAGCGCGGGACCGAACTGGGCGGCCAGGAGCGTGACGTCGCGGTACTTTTCGTCGATTTGGTGGGCTCGACCCGATTGGCCGCTACTCGTCCCCCGGCTGAAGTCGTCAGCCTGCTCAACGAGTTCTTCCGCGTAGTCGTCGAAACGGCCGGCGAACACGGCGGCTTCGTCAACAAATTCCTCGGCGACGCCGCGCTGTGCATCTTCGGAGCGCCACTG
>JAGYKK010000044.1 GCA_018401645.1 Mycobacterium sp.
GGGCCGCAAGAAACTACCGAGTGTCCAGGTCGGGGACCCGTTCATGGAGAAGGTGCTCATCGAGTGCTGCCTGGAGCTGTATGCCGCGCATCTGGTGGTCGGGATCCAGGATCTCGGCGGAGCCGGATTGTCCTGCGCCACATCGGAACTAGCCTCTGCCGGTGATGGTGGTATGACCATCGATCTCGACCAGGTACCGCTGCGCGCGGCCAATATGACGCCTGCGGAGATCCTGTCGAGTGAGTCTCAGGAACGCATGTGCGCCGTCGTCACCCCCGACAACGTCGAGAGGTTCATGGCGGTCTGCCGCAAGTGGGAGGTCCTGGCCACGGTCATCGGCGAGGTGGCCGATGGCGACCGGCTGCGCATCACCTGGCACGGCGAGACCGTCGTCGACGTCCCCCCGCGCACCGTCGCCCACGAGGGACCGGTCTACTCCCGCCCGCTTGCCCGGCCCGACACCCAGGACGCGCTCAACGCCGACACCTCGGCCGCGCTGCCGCGACCGCAGACCGGCGACGAACTACGCGCGACGCTGCTCGCACTGCTGGGCAGCCCGCACCTGTGCAGCCGGGCGTTCATCACCGGGCAGTACGACCGCTACGTGCGCGGAAACACTGTGCTCGCCGAGCATGCCGACGGTGGGGTGCTGCGGATCGACGAACAGACCCACCGTGGGATTGCCGTCTCGACCGACGCCTCGGGCCGCTACACCCAACTTGACCCGTACGTCGGCGCGCAACTGGCGCTGGCTGAGGCGTACCGCAACGTCGCCGTCACCGGCGCCACTCCGATCGCGGTGACGAACTGTCTGAACTTCGGCTCTCCGGAAGATCCCGGTGTGATGTGGCAGTTCGCGCAAGCCGTGCACGGGCTGGCCGACGGGTGCGCGGTGCTCGGCATCCCGGTCACCGGCGGCAACGTCAGCTTCTACAACCAGACCGGCGCCACACCGATCCTGCCCACCCCGGTGGTGGGGGTGCTCGGGGTGCTCGACGATGTGCGCCGGCGATTGCCCACTGGGCTCGGCAATGAACCGGGCGAGGCGCTATATCTGCTTGGTGACACCGGCGACGAGTTCGATGGGTCGATCTGGGCCCAGGTCACCGGTAACCATCTGGGCGGGATTCCACCAGTCGTCGATCTGGGACGTGAGAAGTTGCTCGCCGACGTGCTCACCGCGGCCTCTCGCGACGGGCTGGTCTCGGCCGCCCACGACCTCAGCGAAGGCGGACTTATCCAGGCCATCGTCGAAGCTGCCCTCGCGGGCGAAACCGGTTGCCGCATAGTGCTTCCGGCCGATTGCGCTTCCGTCGCCGATGCATTTATCCTGCTGTTCTCCGAATCCGCGGGTCGAGTGCTGATCGCGGTGCCACGAACCGAAGAGAGTCGCATGGTGGCGATGTGTGAGGCGCGCGGTCTCCCCGCCACCCGTATCGGGGTCTCCGACGATGGGTCCGATCTGATCGAGATCCAAGGACTTTTTTCCGTCACCCTGGAGGAATTGCGCAGCACCTCAGAAGGGGTGCTGCCCAGGCTGTTCGGGTGAGTCGCGAGTCGCTGGCCTCCCGGCTGCGGAGCACGGTCCGCCCCGATCCCACCGGTACGGCCCTTGGGGCATTGTTCTTCTGCCTATCCCTGACCCCGTCGCTGTTGCCGAGGGATTGGCTCACCGGCGGCATCATCGGGGGTATCACCGCGGCGATCGGCTACGGCATCGGAGTGCTGATCAGCGCCCTTGTGCGGCGACTGGTGCTGCGCGGACGCACCTGGTGGCCGCCGCCGCGCCGGGTGCGCGACTTGCTCAATGCCGCCGTCGTCGCTCTTTCTGTCGGCGCCAGCATGCTGATGGCGGTGCCCGCAGCCGGGTGGCAGCGTGAAATCTCCGCCGTGATGGGCACGGAGGGCCCGGCCACCTCGGTTTATTTTCGCACTCTGCCCGTCGCATTCGTCACCGTCGCGGTCCTGATCGTGGCGGCACGGGTCATCAGAAGTGCCATTGCAAGGATGGCTCGAGTGATGATCCGGCGTTGGAACGTCAACGACGAGGTGGCCCTGTTCATCGGCACCGCTGTCGTCGTCGTGCTGATCGTCACTATGGTGAATGGCGTTCTGGTGCGAGGCTTCCTCGCGGCTGCGAGCGCGGTATTCCAGCCCCAGAACGCCACCACCCGCGTCGGGGTGGAGCAACCCGGGCAGGCCGAGAGATCCGGTAGTCCGGGTTCGTTCGCGGCGTGGGACACCCTCGGATTTCAGGGCCGCAATTTCGTAGGCACCGGACCGGCCGCCGCTGAGCTCACCGATCTCAACGGCCGGCCCGCCAAGGAACCGATCCGGATCTACGCGGGGCTTCAGTCCGGCGACACCACCGCAGAGCGGGTGGCACTGCTGCTGTCGGAGTTGGCGCGCACCCGCGCCCACGAGCGACAACTGTTGGTAATCATCCCGACCACCGGTACCGGCTGGGTGGACCCGGTGGCTGCCCGCTCCGTTGAGTCGATGTACAACGGTGACACCGTGCTAGTAGCAATGCAGTACTCCTATCTGCCCAGCTGGATCTCCTTCCTCGCCGACCGGCAGAAGTCGATCGACGCGGGCCGGGCCATGGTCGAAGCCATCCACGGTCGGTGGCTACGGTGGCCGGCGGCGGACCGGCCCCGGCTTGCGCTCTACGGAGAGAGTCTGGGTTCGATGGCCGGGCAGGGCGCGTTCGGGTACCTGCCCGATGTGGGGCAGATGGGCTTCGCGGCAGTGCTCTGGGTGGGACCACCGAACGCCAGCCAATTGTGGAGGGCGCTGACCGTTCGCCGCGATCCGGGTTCTGTGGAGGTCCAGCCACGCTACGACGGTGGCCGCATCGTGCGCTTCGCCCAGGCATCGGATGCCGCCGAGATCGCCGCGGTCGCCGCCGCACCGCCCTGGGCGCAACCGCGGGTACTTTTTCTCCAACACGCCTCCGACCCGGTGGTGTGGCTATCACCCGACCTGATCTTCCAGCGTCCGGATTGGCTGCGTGAGCCACCCGGCTTCGACCGCAGCCCTTCGATGCGCTGGTATCCGATCGTCACGTTCTGGCAGGTGAGTGCCGACATGGCGGGAAACGTGACCAACTCAGTCGGAACACCGACCGGGCACGGTCACAACTACGGTGCCAGCCAACTCGACGGCTGGGTGGCCGTGGCCGCCCCAGAGGGCTGGACCGACTTCGACACCGATCGGATCCGCCGCTCGCTGGAGCAAACGGTTACCGCCGGCGGTCCGGAGTTCCGTTGAGCCGCACGAAGAGCCGCCGCATCGAGGCATTCGTACTCGCAGGCGCACTGGTGGGGTGGAGCTTCACTGCGGGCCTTGCCCATCCCTGGCGACGTCACCCTGTCGCGCAGGCCGCCCTCGGCACCGCGTTGGCGCTCATCACCCGTGCGCCACTGGGCTTTCGCCCACCATCGCTGAGGCCCGGCCTGCGATCGGGCGCGGTTGCGGCGGGCGTGGTGATGGCAAGCGTCGCCGGCGCCACGATTATTCCGCAGGTGCGGGCCGGGATGGCCGAACGCGAATTGCCCCGGCGCCTCGGACACTGGCTCGCCGTGGAGATTCCACTGGGCACCGTGTGGTCGGAGGAGATGGCTTTCCGTGGCGCGCTGGCAGCCGTCGCCAGCACGGCATTCGGCCCGACCGGTGGGCGCCTCTTGCAGGCCACTGCCTTCGGGTTATCCCACATCTCCGATGCGCGGGCCAACTCCGAACCGATAGCAGGCACCGTCGTCGTGACCGGACTGGCGGGGTGGCTCCTCGGTTGGCTGGCGCAACGATCCGGAAGTCTCGCCGCCCCGATGCTGACACACCTGGCGATTAACGAAGCAGGAGCACTGGCCGCCCTCGCGACACAGCGCAGATCAGCTGTTGGCAAGTTTGCAAACGTCAAAGCCCGCGCCGAGACTGCCAGCCGATGACCATCGACGCCAGGCCAGCGCACGGTAAATCGGTGATGGTCGCGGTGTCGATGGCGTTGTTCTGTGTGCAGATCGATTACTTCGCGATGAATCTCGCGCTGCCGCGGATGGCAAGCGACTTCGACAGCACGGCAACAGATTTGCAGTGGATCATCAGCATCTACATGGTGACCCTCGGCGCGCTGATGGTGCCGGCGGGACGACTTGCCGACATCTTCGGTCGTAAACGAGTCCTGCTGATCGGGATCACGCTGTTTGGGCTGGCATCGCTGCTCTGTGCCATCGCGGCGTCGGTGGCAACGCTGGTGGCTTTCCGCGCGCTTCAGGGCGTGGGTGCGGCGCTGATCTTCCCCGCATCGGTCAGCGTCATCACGAACGCGTTCCCTCCCGCTCAGTCGGGCCGGATGATCGGGCTGGCATACGGCATTGCCGGTCTGGGTAACGCCGCCGGGCCGCTGATCGGAGGCCTGCTCACCCAGACCGTCGGCTGGCGGTGGATCTTCGCGCTCAACATCCCGCTGGCCGCGGCCTGCGTGCTCATCGGGGCGTTCGCGATCAGTGAGTCCCGCGACACCGAGGCCCCGCGCCGGATCGACGTCGCAGGCCTGGCCCTGCTGACGGCCGGCATCGGTGTGTTCACGCTGACCTTCGATCGGGCGTCGGTATGGGGTTGGTGGTCACTTGCCACTGCCGGCGCACTCACCGGTGCCATCGCGTTGCTCGCACTTTTTGTCGTCGTCGAACGCAGCGTGCGTTGGCCACTTGTCGACTTGTCTCTGGCGCGCAATATGCGCTTCACCGTGCTGGTTGCCGCGGGATCGATTGCCAATGTCGCCTACGGGGTGACAATTTTTCTGTCCACCGTGTATCTGCAGGACGCTCGCGGACTCGACCCGTTGGCGGCCGGGCTGGTTTTTCTCGGGCCCTCTGCCGGTGCCGCGGCCGGCGGCGTGCTGTCGGGACGGCTGGCGGCCGGGCATCCGGTTCGGGTTATGGGCGTCGCGACCATACTCGCCGCCGCCAGCCTGGGGCTGCTCGCGGCAGCACGCGACTGGGCGCTGTATGTGCCGACCTTGACGGCATGCGGATTCACTCTGGGATTGGTCTATGCCTTCACCACCGTGGCTACCCAAGCGGTCGTCAGCCCGCAACGGGCCGGCGAGGCCGCTGGAATCGCATTGACCGTGATGATCGTGATGGGAGGTGTCGGGGTGGCGGTGGCCAGCACGATGCTCGAGCGGCTGCGTAGCACCGGCATGTCAACGGCTGGCGGGATCGATGTCATCTTCGCGATTCTCGCCGCGGCCCTGCTACCCGCAGGTCTGCTCGTTGTCGCTGTTGCCTCCCGCACCGCCGACCCGGCATCGGAACGCTGCTGAAAAATGCCCAAACAGCGTGCAGGCGATCTGCAGACAACTCGAGCCGCGGTAGTCAAGGTCGAGGGATGGCTGAACGACGGCACCGCCCCGAAACCGGACCGGGCGGAGATCGCCGCCGCGGTCCGCCTCACCGCACGCCTTCTCGCCGCGCGGGCACCCGGCGCCGGCGTCGAGGTTCGTATTCCGCCTTTCGTCGCGGTGCAATGCGCTTCGGGTCCGAAACACACCCGCGGAACACCACCAAACGTGGTGGAGACCGATCCGCGCACCTGGTTGCTGCTGGCCACCGGGCGCATGACCTTCGAGCAAGCCTCACTGACCGGCCTGCTGCGTCTCTCCGGTTCCCGCGCCGCGGAGATTTCACGCTGGTTTCCGCTGCTCAGCCCTGATGAGACCGGAAAGGGCTGACACGACGTGATTCGATTCCCGGTTTGGCTGGCGTCCGTCGTAGACTCAGAACACCGCTAGCCGACACGCGTCAGGGAGCAGCCCATATCGTGACTGGCCAACTGGAAGAACCACCCCGGGAAGAATGCGGCGTCTTCGGTGTCTGGGCGCCCGGCGAGGATGTCGCGAAACTCTCCTACTACGGCCTCTACGCGTTGCAACACCGCGGCCAGGAGGCCGCCGGGATCGCAGTCGCCGACGGCTCGCAGGTACTGGTGTTCAAGGATCTGGGTCTGGTCAGCCAGGTGTTCGACGAACAAACTCTCGGAGCGATGCCAGGACATGTCGCGATCGGCCACTGCCGCTACTCGACCACCGGGTCGACGACATGGGAGAACGCACAACCGGTATTCCACGTCACGGCGGCAGGCACCGGAGTTGCGTTGGGGCACAACGGAAATCTTGTGAACACCACCGAACTCGCCGATCGGGCCCGAAAGGCCGGCCTGATCAATCACAACCTGCCGGGCGCGGCGACCACGGACTCCGACATTCTTGGCGCACTGCTGGCCGGGGGGGCCGCTGACACCAGTGTCGAGCAGGCCGCGCTGGAGTTGCTGCCGGAAGTGCGTGGCGCGTTCTGCCTGGTTTTCATGGATGAGACCACCCTCTACGCGGCGCGGGATCCCTACGGGGTGCGTCCGCTGTCACTGGGCCGTCTGGACCGTGGCTGGGTGGTGGCTTCGGAGACCGCTGCACTGGACATCGTCGGCGCCTCCTTCGTGCGTGATATCGAACCCGGCGAATTACTTGCCATTGACGCCGACGGAGTCCGGTCCACCCGCTTCGCACCGCCGACCCCCAAGGGCTGCGTTTTTGAGTACGTCTACCTTGCTCGCCCGGACAGCGTTATCGCCGGGCGCTCGGTGCACGGCACCCGGGTGGACATCGGCCGCCGGTTGGCCCGGGAGAAACCGGTCGAGGCCGACCTGGTGATCGGCGTGCCGGAGTCCGGTACACCGGCCGCGGTGGGCTACGCCCAGGAATCAGGCATCCCGTTCGGTCAGGGCCTGATGAAGAACGCCTACGTCGGGCGTACCTTCATCCAGCCGTCGCAGACCATTCGGCAACTCGGCATCCGGCTCAAGCTGAACCCGCTCAAGGAAGTCATCCGCGGCAAACGGCTGATCGTCGTCGATGACTCGATCGTGCGCGGCAACACCCAGCGCGCCCTCATCCGGATGTTGCGCGAGGCCGGCGCACTCGAGGTGCATGTGCGGATCGCCTCACCGCCAGTGAAGTGGCCGTGCTTCTATGGCATCGACTTCGCCACCCCGGCTGAGTTGATCGCCAACGCTCCGGGCACCCAGACCGATGACGGCGAGATGCTCGAGTCCGTCCGCCAGGCCATCGGCGCCGATTCCCTGGTCTACATCTCCCAGCTGGGGATGGTCGCGGCAACAGAACAACCCGCCAGCCGGTTGTGCTGCGCCTGCTTCGACGGCAAGTACCCGATCGAGCTTCCGAGCGCCTCTGCGCTTGGCAAGAACGTCATGGAGAATATGCTGGCTGCGGTTCAGGCCGACAACGACAACGCCTCAGCGCTGAGTCGGCCCTGACCCCGAATCTCAACCCACGGCGGAAGTGACCCGGCGCACGCGCCGGTCCAGTGCCATCGCCTGCAGTGGTCGCCCGGCGAACCAGTACACCCGGCCCAGTAGTCCCCGGGGGTAGAAGATGGCCTGCTGTTCGTAGCGACTTCCATTGCCCTCGGGGGTGATGCGCATCTCCAGCCAGCGGTCGCCCGGGCCGCGTCTATCGGCCCGCAGTTTGAGGACGCGTCCGGGTTCGCGTTCCTCGACCCGCCAATTCGCCGGGACGCTGCGCTCGACCGCCTTCCAGAGTTGCTCGGGGTTGGCCGAGGTGTGCCGGGAGCGCGTATCGGTGTACACCACTTCGCCGGCCCAGTCCGGATCGCTGGGCAGGTTCGCCGCGGTGCCGGTGTTCCAGGTGGTCTCCACATCGCCGCGGGCGATGCGCGCCAGTGCCAGGGAGACCGATCGCCGGTAGGGCGTCAGGCCCCCCTCGGGTGCCTCGATGATGGTGTCGATGTCATGGTTGTTCATTACCGCGTCGCAGTGCAGCGATTCCACGAGTGGGCGGGCCAACCCGGATGGGATCGGGGTGACGAATCCCACCCACAGCGCCGCTATGCGCGGCGTGAGAACCGGCAGCACCAGGATGTGGCGGTGGCGTAATCCGGCGACCTGGGCGTAAATCTGCATCATGTCGCCGTATTCGAGGACGTCGGGGCCACCGATGTCCCAGGTCCGGGACTTCGGCACCGGGCAGGTCGCGGCGGCCACCAGGTAGTGCAGAACATCGCGGATCGCGATCGGCTGGATCTTGTTGTGCACCCACTTCGGTGTGGTCATCACCGGGAGGCGGTCGGTGAGGTGGCGGATCATCTCGAACGACGCCGAGCCTGAGCCGACCACCACTCCGGCCTGCAGCACGATGGTCTCGATACCGGATGCGATGAGGATCTCGCCGACGGTGGTGCGCGAGGACAGGTGATTCGACAACTCCGTGCCCTCGGGGTGCAGGCCGCTGAGATAGACGATGCGGCGCACCCCTGCCCGACGAGCCGCGGCCACAACGTTCTGAGCGGCGCGACGTTCCTCGGCGGCGAAATCCTTGGAGAAGCCCATCGAGTGAACCAAGTAGTAGACGATGTCGACGTCGTTGAAGGCCTCGTCCAGCGACGATGAATCGCTGAGGTCGCCGCGGGCCACTTCGATCCGGTCGCGCCATGGGACGCCCGCCAATTTATCGGGGGTACGCGCCAGCGCCCGCACCGCGAAACCACTTTCCAGAAGCCGCGGCACCAGGCGCCCGCCGATATAGCCGGTGGCGCCGGTCACCAGGCACCTCTGCTGCTTTGCGGCCACCCGCGCCTCCGATCGTTGCCACCCATTCAACAGGACTCAAGTGCAACACACTGCGGGGCCTTCCACGCACGAGTCTGCCGCGACTGTCATCGCACCGTCAGGAAAGTGTGCCGCGACGATCCCCGCCATAATGATTTCCATGGCGTTCGCCGGTTGGCCCGTTGAGGCGGTTGAGTTCTACGAGGGTTTGGCGGCCGACAACTCCAAGGTCTTCTGGCAGGAACACAAAGCCGTGTATGACGACTGCGTGCGCGCCCCAATGGAGCAGCTGCTCGGCGAACTCACCGACGAGTTCGGTCCCGCAAAGCTCTTCCGGCCCTATCGCGACGTGCGCTTCAGCGCCGATAAGACGCCGTACAAGACCAACTGCGCGGCGACGCTGGGCGGTGGCCCGGGCCAGGCTTACGTGTCCTTCTCCGCCGACGGACTGTCTGCCGGCGGTGGTTTGTACATGCCTGACCCTGCGGCCTTGCAGCGCTATCGCGCCGCCGTTACCCGGGAGAAGTCCGGCAGCGAACTCGCCACGATCGTCGGTGCCCTGCACGAGGCCGGCTACCAGACCATGGCCCACGCGGTGCTCAAGACCGCGCCGCGCGGGATCGGCGCGGACCATCCCCGGATCGAACTGCTCAGGCACAAGGGCCTGGCGATGATGAAGTCCTGGCCGGCGGGTGCGTGGCTGGGCACCGCAGCGGCCAAGGACCGCGTGCTCAGCACGCTTCGAGCCGCCGGGGCGCTCAGCGGGTGGCTGACCCGCAATGTCGGTTGACCGGTGCCAGGCGGCTGCCGGTAGCCTTAGCGCCGATGAGCGAGCAAGACGGCCCGATCTCCTACGCGGCGGCCGGCGTGGACATCGAGGCCGGCGATCAGGCAGTCGAGATGTTCAAGCCATTGGCCAGCCGTGCCACCCGCCCTGAGGTGCGCGGCGGACTGGGCGGTTTCGCCGGATTGTTCGCGTTGCGCGGCGGGTACCGCGAACCGATCCTGGCGGCGTCCACCGACGGGGTGGGCACCAAGCTCGCCATCGCTCAGGCCATGGATAAACACGACACCGTCGGACTGGACCTCGTCGCGATGGTGGTCGACGATCTGGTTGTCTGCGGGGCTGAGCCACTGTTCCTGCAGGACTACATCGCTATCGGACGCACGGTGCCGGAACGGGTCAGCGCGATCGTCTCCGGAATCGCCGAGGGGTGCATTCTCGCGGGCTGCGCGTTGCTCGGTGGCGAGACCGCGGAGCATCCGGGCCTAATGGATCCCGATCAATACGACATCTCCGCCACCGGGATCGGCGTGGTCGAGGCGGACCACGTGCTGGGGCCCGAGCGGGTCCGCCCCGGCGACGTTCTTATCGGGATGGGCTCCTCAGGCCTGCATTCGAACGGCTACTCCCTGGCCCGCAAGGTGCTGCTGGAGATCGATCGGATGAGTCTGGCCGGCCACGTCGAAGAATTCGGCCGCACCCTCGGTGAGGAACTACTCGAACCCACCCGGATTTATGCTCGGGATTGTTTGGCGCTGGCCGCGGAGACCGGTGTTCGAACGTTCTGTCACGTCACCGGCGGCGGGTTGGCCGGCAATCTCGAACGGGTGATCCCCAACGGGCTGGTCGCTGAGATCGACCGCGGAAGCTGGACTCCCGCGCCGGTTTTCGGGTTGATCACCCAGCGCGGCCGTGTCGAGCGCGCCGAGATGGAGAAGACGTTCAACATGGGCATCGGCATGGTTGCCATTGTCGCCCCGGAGGACGTCGATCGCGCTCTGGCGATTCTGACCGCTCGCCACCTGGACGGCTGGATTCTGGGCGGCATCAAGAAGGGGAAAGGCGCCCCCCGGGCGACACTGGTCGGACAGCACCCGCGGTTCTGAGCCGATCGGGCCAACGCCGGGGCGTTAGCGGTCCACGTCATCCGCGGCGTCGTCCGAGCCGTTGACCGCGTGCCGCGGGTCACCTTCCTCGGCTCCGGTCAACTCCTGTTGGAGTCGTTCGAAATTGGTTTGCGGAGAGCTGTATTTCAGCTCTCGGGCAACCTTGGTCTGCTTTGCCTTAGCCCGGCCGCGGCCCATGGGGGAACCCCCTCGCGCAATAACGGAGCGGCCTGCAACGAGGCGGCTCCGAGTAGTGGTATTTGTGTCCTGCCGTCACTTTACCGTGCCGCACTCCGAAGTGTCCGCAGGCCCGTAAAGCGAGTGGTAAAAATCGAGTGCTCCCGGTCACACGCCGCCGCCGCGCAGCCGTTCGACCGCACGTCGCCCCGCTCCACGGCCGTGTGAGCCGCTGCTGGCCCGTGGCAGGGAGTCGGGGTCGATCTCGGCCGGGACCGGATGCTCACCGCCGGGTGGTCATGATGTGCCGGCGGTGATGCGCGCTTGAGTAGTGCCAGGGCGATCGGGCCGAGATCGATGGTCGACGACGGTGCCCATGCGGCCCACCGCGTCCGTCGACCAGCAGCGGATCACCGTGGCCGGCCGCCTGCCGGAAACTGTCGAGGTGCAGCAAAGCCAGCATCCGGGGTGGGCGGCCGAGATTATGGACCCGCGCCACGGTTTCCTGGCCGCGGTAACAGCCCCCTGTCCAGGTGAACCGCGCCCAGTGGCCGGGGGGCCGATCCAGCTGATTCCCGTGCGGGATCGTCCGTCGGTGTCCACCTATCGCGGCCGCCGTGCGCCACCCGCGCGCCTCATAGGTCCAAACGCCCGCCTGTCGCGAATTTCGGCTGCGGCGAGTCTGTCCAGCCACGCCTCGACGTCGGCCCGCTGGAACCACCAGATCGAGTCAACCTGGCCGGCGGTGGCCCGTGATCCGGCGCGGCCAAAACCTGCCGCCGAAGCCGGGCAGTCCGACTGCGATCGACATGTCGGGAAGCGTGTCCAGACTCCAGCGCCGCGAGCGCCTCGGGTTCGGCCAGTTTCGGCCCGATCAGCGACAGCACCGCCAGATCCGCCGCGGCCGGCTGCGCGTCAGACCAGAAAACCATCTTCTGCAGATAGCCCAGCAGCGCTTCGCCGCGCCGCGGTTCGGTATCCAGATAGGTGACCCCGCCCGAATCAGAACCCAGTTCGGTCTGCTGCCAGTGGTCCTCCACCCGTCCCTGGCCGTCGAGGCTCAGGTTCTCGGTGCAGGCGCCGTCAGCGAGTGCGGTCAGGTGCTGGGTCGAAATCGAATGAAGCCAGGCCCGGCGCCCGGCACCGGTAAGGGAGAGGACCGCGCGATGGGACCGGTCCACCACCACCGCGTCGTGTTCGGCGGACCGCTGCTCGGAGAACGGATCGCCGTAGTGCCAGACCGCGCCGAAATCGGGCGAGTGGGCGGGCACCGGCACGGCTGACACACCTGAAACTCTACGGGCTGGCCGGTAGGCTCAAAAACCATGTCCGGACAGCCGTCGGTGCTTGTCACCCTCGACGGTGTTGTCCGTGAGCCAGCCGATCCGCTGTTGTCCGCCGACGATCTGGCCGCCGTGCGCGGCGACGGGGTATTCGAGACACTGCTGGTTCGCGATGGCGTCGCTTGCCTGGTGGATGCGCATCTGCGACGGCTGGTTCAGTCGGCGATGATGCTGGACCTTCCGGTGCCGGAGCCAGCAGCGTGGCGCGCTGCCATCGCCAGTGCGGTTGCCCTCTGGTCGCAACAGACGACCGAAGAGGGGGCGCTGCGACTGGTGTACAGCCGCGGCCGGGAGATCGGCTCGGAGCCGACCGCCTACCTGATGATCAATCCGGTTCCAGGGCGCGCCGCGGAGGCCCGACGGGACGGGGTATCGGCGATGCTGCTCGCGCGCGGTCTTGCGGCGTCCGGAGCGGACGCCATGCCATGGCTGCTGGCCGGGGCTAAGACACTGTCCTACGCGGTGAACATGGCCGCGCTGCGGCACGCCGCTACCCGCGGGGCTGACGAGGTCATATTCGTCAGTTCCGACGGTTTCATCCTGGAGGGCCCTCGGTCGACGGTGGTCATCGCCGTCCGCGGGACCGATGGGCGACCCTGCCTGCTGACCCCGCCGCCGTGGTACCCGATCCTGCGTGGAACGACCCAGCAGGCGCTGTTCGAGGTGGCCCGGGCGCATGGGTACGACTGTGATTTTCAGGCCCTGCGGCCTGCTGATCTTCATGCGGCGCAGGGAGTTTGGCTGGTATCGAGTATCACCCTGGCCGCTCGGGTGCACACCCTTGACGGGAGTCGGCTGGCGCCGGCGCCACTGGCTGCAGTGGTGCCTGAGCTAATCGCGGCGGCGATCCCCGGCCCGCGTTGACCGATTGAAAATGCTTGGCACATCCACCGATGCACAGGTACCGTCTGGGGTACACAGGAAAGGAGGTGGTCCGCAATTTTGATTGGTAATTCTTGGACATGTGAGGTGGCTGCCCGCTAGCAGCACCAGGTGCCGGAAGTCACTCGCGCCCGGCGCGCGCTGGCGAATTCCAGGCAGCTACCCGGCCCCCGAGCCCCCGGTCCGTCCAGACCGGAATTAAAAGGCTCGGGGGCCGCTTCACGTTTGGGCGCTGCGGAGCCCGGGGTATTTTGGCTCCTGAGGGACTACGGCCCGGCCGGCCCGGGTGCCAGCGTCGAACAGGCCGCCATCGCCTGATCCCAAACCTGCGGGTCGACGTCGGCCGGCGGACCGAGAACCGCCGACGATGCATCCGGGATGCCGTTGCTACGCAGGCATTCGGAGAGCGATCCGTGGCCGGCCGGGGACTGGTCGGTGACGTTCGGTTCAGACGGCGCCGGTTGCGACGAACAACCGGCGATCAGCAGCCCGATCGCCACTGTCGTTATCGCGGCTGAGAGTTTCATCCGACATGCCTCGTCAGTCGCGCCGAGAGGTGTGGGACTAGCCCGCCGTCGGCATCGACACGTTCTTCGACGTAAGCGAGATCGCCGCCGTCGACAATCCCGTACAGCCGCTTGGCGCCGCCCACCAGAACTCCGGATTTGCTGCGGGCTAGTGCGTCGGTGACCAGTTCCCAGGAAGATTGAGAATGCGGATGACCGTAGAAGAGTTCGACATAGCCCGCGGAATGGGCCAGCAGCAGCTCGATGGCCTGGGACTCACCCGGGTCGGCGGGGTCATTGACGAACCGCCAGAAACCGGTC
Source organism: Mycobacterium sp. (assembly GCA_018401645.1). GTDB lineage: Bacteria > Actinomycetota > Actinomycetes > Mycobacteriales > Mycobacteriaceae > Mycobacterium. The sequence goes on from JAGYKK010000044.1 coordinate 13,766, forward strand.
TCGCGCAACGCGGGACCGTGGTAGGAACCGGAGTCGTCGAGCCGCCATGACCGGGCTTCCCAGTTCAGGTAGTCGCCGCCATCGTGGGACGCGATGATCTGCTGTCCGAAGCGGTAGTCGCCGTGGGGGCTGCGCCCCTCGCCCTCACCGCGCCACACACCGACGAGTGGCAGGAGCGCGAGTAGTGCATCGTGCAAGTCGGCACCCAGGCGTAGGTTCGCGGTGTCGATGACCGGAAGGTCGTCGAATACCGGAAGGTTGCGTCCCGCGGTCTGGATGGCACGCTCGGCAGCGGCCGCGACGGCGCGATCAGCGCTGCCCGCGATGTCGCCCTCGGTCACGACTCGTCGGTGATGAGTCGATAGACCGCGTGCAGCGCAAACCAAGCGATTACCACCGCCGCGATGACCAGAAAAATTTCGAAAAAGAGCACCACACGGCGAGTCTATCGCTGCCTCGGCGCAGTGCGCGCGGGCGTCCTCAGGCGACTTTGACGTCGATCTCGTGCAGACCCGCTCCGGAGGGAGCCACGGTGGTATTGCCGGTGCCTACCCGCGATAGTGCGCGAACCGTCCAGGTGCCCGGTGCGGCGAAGAACCGGAAGTCACCGCCGGCCGAGGCGACGACCTCGGCGGTGAACTCCTGGGCGGAGTCCAGCAGGCGGACGAACGCGCCGCCGACGGACTGGCCCGCGCCGTCGACAACTCGACCGGTGATCACCGTCTCCTTCTCGAGATTTAC
>JAGYKK010000045.1 GCA_018401645.1 Mycobacterium sp.
GTTGACGGTTCCGGCAATCCGGTAGATCACGCCGATGGCCGCCAGCAACAGGCCGGTCGGGGTGAGGCCGGCCAGCGCGATCCAGAACACCACCGCCGCCCACGCCCTGCGATCCGGCGGCGCGGTTTGAAGCCTTAGGACCGCGGCCGCCACCCACGGCAGGGCGCCGTAGGCCAACAAAAGGCTCCAGTGACCCTGCAACAGGCGCTCGGCGACATAGGGATTCCAGACCGCCACCGTGGCAGCGACCAGTTGGCCGGGCAGGTGGGCCTCGGGCACGCACAACGCCGCCAATCGGGCCGCGCCCCAGCCGGCCAGGAACAGTGCGGCGATGAGCACCGCCTTGACGATCACACCGCCGTCGATTACCGCTGACAGCACCGCGACGGCAAAATCCTGGGGCACCGCGCGCGGCGCGGCTTCACCGAGACCGATCGCCGAGTTGGACAGATAGGAACGCGGGGTGGACACGGCGTCGCGTAACAGTAGGTAACCGGGAGCCAGCAACGGCGCCGCCACCGCCGTTGTCAGAGCAAGGGCGTAACCGGGTGCCGCCCACCGCAGCCCGTTCCGGATGGCCGTCACCGCTGCGCGGGCGGGGGCTCCGGTCGGCGGGTGGGGATCTTCTCGGTCGGGGCTTGCGCTGCGGGCATGGGACCGGTCTCGTCCTTTCCGAAAATCCCGAGTTCGATGTCATCCGAGCCGGGTTCGGCCAGCGCGGACTCGACGCGCAGGCTGAACGCGCCGAGCAGCGTCGCACCGATCAGAGCGACCAGACCGGCGGCGCCGAGACTGATCGGCAGGACCCGCGACCACAGCGCCAGTCGGTCCCGTTCGTTGCGCGCCGAAGCCACCTGGGACTCGATTGTCTCCTCGGTGGAGGTCACCGTGTAGTCGGCCAACGCCATCTCGGGCCGCAGTGCTTCCCGCGCGTAGTAGTGGTTGGCGCGTTCGGTGGCCTTGACCACGGTCCCCGACACCGGGTCCACCCAGAAGGTGCGCTGGGCCGCGTAGTACCGCGTCATCGTGACCGGCTCGTACGGGTCGCCCGGCAGCCCCCACAACTCGGCTCGCGCGGTGACCTCACCGTCCTCGTTCTTGTCGTAGAGCGAGGCGTACCTGATCGGCTCGACAAGCTTTCCGTCGGCGTCGTAGCCGACGTTCTGGGTGAACCGGTAGGTGGTCAGCCCGTTCACGTCGTCCTCACCGTCGTAGTTGGCGTCGAACGGCTTCTGGGCTATCGGGTCGAAGAATGGGTACGACCGCTTCTCGGTGGCGAAGGGGAACCGGAAGGCCAGCCCTTCGTGCGGCAGGGCGATCGTGGTCGACGGCCGGTCGTCTTCGATGGTGCGCGGCTTCTGCACCGAACCGCCGGGGCGCTCGTCGTCGGACACCGCTTCTGCGGTGCGGCGGTCCAGGGTCACGGTGTCGACTAGTGCCAGCAGCAGGCCGGAGTCCTGCTGCCGGTCGGTGCGTCGGACCGAGGTACCCATCTGGAAGGTGACCACCTGGGCATTGGCGGGGGTTTCGACGGTGACCGCCTGCTGGGAGACCAGCGGGACGTTCTGGTCGACGACGAACCGCGTTGCCGACAGCGAGGCCGGGTCTAGAGCCGCCCCGGTGCCGCTGCTGATCAGAGTCGTGTCGATGTCGAGTGGAATCTTCGCGATCTTGCCGGCGGTATAGGTGGTCAGCAGCACGGCTGCGGTGAGCAGTGCAGCCCCGAGACTCATGATGGTCAGCGCCGCGAGACGCAACATGCTTGCGCGGTTCACGCTGGCTGGCCTCCCTCGTCGTGTCCAGTGGGGCTGTCGGTAAATCGGATTGACACTAACAGCAGGTACTCCGCCGAACCGCCCGTCGCAGGGGATTGCGCCGCACCCCCGATATGGCTGCGCGGGGTATCCGCGGGGGACACTGTCCGTTATGAGCGTGCCCCGGGTCGACGCGAACGCCGAACAGGTCGGTGGCACCCGAGCTTTTCTGCCGGCCGTCGAGGGCATGCGGGCCTGCGCGGCCATGGGTGTGGTGCTCACCCATGTCGCCTTTCAAACCGGCACCTCCGTCGGGGTGCTGGGCAGGCTGCTGCACCGGTTTGATCTGGCCGTCGCGGTGTTCTTCGCGTTGTCGGGTTTCCTGCTCTGGCGCGGCCATGCGGCGGCGGCGCGGGGATTGCGCCACCGACCGGCCACCGGCCACTACCTGAGTTCCCGGCTGGTTCGGATCATGCCGGGCTACCTGGTCGCCGTCGTCGTGATCCTGACCCTGCTGCCCGAGGCCAACCACGCCAGCCCCACCGTGTGGCTGGCCAATCTCACCCTGACCCAGGTCTACGTTCCGCTGACCCTGACGGCCGGCCTGACTCAGATGTGGAGCCTGTCGGTCGAGGTCAGCTTCTACCTGGCGCTACCCATCCTGGCGCTGCTGGCCTACCGGCTCCCGGTTCCGGCCCGGGTGCCGGTGACGCTGGCGGGTGGGCTGCAGTGAGCCTCGGGTGGGTCTCATACCCATCCAGACCGCCGTGGGGGTGAACTTCCCCAACTGGCCTTCCGGCCTACATCCTGGTTCGCGGCCGGGATGCTGCTGGCGGAATGGACGGTCAGCGACATCGCTGGCCATCGCCTGGCTTCGCAGAACGATGGGCCATCGCCGCAGTCGCCCTGGTGGCCTTTCTGATCTCGGCATCGCCACTGGCCGGACCGGAAAATCTGGTTCCGGCCACCCTCGACCAGTTCGTGGTGCGGACCCTCATGGGCGCTATCGTCGCCGGGGCGTTGCTGGCGCCGCTCGTGCTCGACCGTCCCGACACTCCCCATCGGATTCTGGGCAGTCCCATCATGGTTGTTCTGGGCCGGTGGTCCTACGGCTTGTTCATCTGGCATCTCGCGGCGATGGTGATGGTGTTCCTGATGGTCGGGACGTTCATGTTCAACGGCGACATCGTGGTGGTGCTCGTGTTGACCCTGGTGCTGGGGTACGCCATGGCGGCGGTCAGTTACGCATTGATCGAGTCGCCGTGCCGGAATGCTGGTGGCGTTGGAAAGTACCGGCGCGCGAAGCTACCGGCGGCACACCGCCGCCCCGCTGGACAGCTCGGTCACCGACGCACCGGCTTGTCGTCGCATGACCTCGTCGCGGACCGCGGTGCGGCGGGCCTTTGCCTCGCGTCATCATCACGCAAATGGGGCGCGTCGACGAACCTTACACTGCGCGGCACCTTGTAGTCGGCTAGTCGCTGCGCGACGAAAGCCGTGACGCCGACGTCATCGAGGGCCCCGTCTGCTCCGGCGGCCTGCGCCTGCACCAGTACGTGCGGGACCTGCCCGAGATCCTCATGGGGTACTCCGACAACCAAACACGACAGCACAGCCGGATGTTCGGATAACGCATTCTCGATTTCGGCCGGGTAGACGTTGCGCCCGCCGACGGTGAACATGTCGACCCGGCGGTCGGCCAGATACAGGTAGCCCTCCTCGTCGAACCAGCCCAGATCGCCCAGGGAATCCCAGCCGTCGCGACTCTTGGCGGTGCTGCCGATATAGCGGTAGGTAGGACTACTGCCGGGACGGGGTCGCAGGTAGATCTCACCGATCACACCCGGCGGACACTGCCCGCCGGCGTCGTCAAGGACCCTCATCTCCCCGGACACCACCCGGCCGACGGATCCGCGGTGGCTGAGCCACTCGGCGCCGCTGATGAATGTCAGCGCCTGAAGTTCAGTGCCGCCGTAGAGTTCCCACACCACCTCCGGGCCGAGGATCTCGATCCAGGCTTCCTTGACGGTGGGTGGACATGGTGCGGCGAGGTGCCACCATCGGCGCACCGATGACAGATCGAAGTCATCCGGTGCGGCGCGGTAGATGGGCAGCAGTCGCTGCATGATGGTCGGCACCGTGGCCAGGTAGTTGACCCGGTACTCGGCGATCAATCGGAGAAACTCGGTCGGATCGAATCGGCTCATCACTACCAGGTGCTGGCCGGTCGACAGTGCCATGGTGGCCGACGTGAAGCCGGTGTTGTGGCTCAACGGCACCGACACCAACTGGGTGTCGGTCGCCAGGTTTCCCATCAGCGCCGCGACCAGGGTGCCCTGGAAACGGCCGTCGCCGCCGGCCTCAATTAGTTTGGGTCGCCCCGTGCTCCCACCGGACGCCATCGACTTCAGAGACGGCGAAACAACCTCCGGCAGCGGGGCATCGGAGACATCACCGGGGTCGAAATCGCCCGGTACCGCGCGAACCACACCGCGCGGATCGGGCCGGCCGACCAGCAGTGCGCGCTCCCTGAGGTCCAGCAGATCGGCGTACTCCGCGTCCGGCAGCCGGGCCGACAGCGGTTGCGGGATGGCCCCCAGCTTCCAGGTCGCCACGACGGCGGCCACCCACTCGATGGAGTTGGGCAGCGCGATCGTCACGTAGTCGCCCTGGCGCACGCCGCGTTCGGAGTAGGCCCGGGCAAGTCGGTTGGTCATCGACTCCAGTTGTCCGCGGGTCAGGGTTCGACCGTTGTGGCTGACTGCCGGGGCATCCGGATCCTCGACGGCCAGGCGGCTGATCTGGGTTCCGATCGGCGGGACGTCGCGCTCGGCCATAGCCTCGATCTTGCCTGACGGGTGGCGGGCTCGGGTGTGGTTCAGGCCCGCATCGCGGCGGAATTCTCCCGTGCCGCCGATTCCAGGTCGCGGATGACTGCATTCCGATCGGCTCGTGCCGCCCGGGCCGCTTCGGCCTGTCCCGGGGCGTCGGTGTTGGCGTGACCCCAGACGAGCAGGTCGACCAGGATGGGGATGAGCTCGATCGCGCGCTCGGTCGGCAGGTAGGTGCGCCGGCGCCGGTCGGCCTCGTCGACACGGCGTTCGAGGAGTCCGGCCTCGACCAGACGGTCGAGTCGGTCCACCTTGATGTTGGTCGCGATGCCCTCCTTCGCCGCGATCTCGGAGAACCCGTAGCGATGCACGAGCAGGATGTCGCGCAACACCACGAGTGTCCACCGATCGCCGATGAGGTCCAGCGTCGCGGCGATGGGGCAGTCGGATCGCCTCATGTAACGAGTATCGAATACTGACTTGCATTTAGCAAGTGACCTTGTTAGCTTGCGATAAGCAAGTCAATTGAGGACGGGACGAGGATGCGATTCAACGGGCAACGCATAGTGATCACCGGCGGCAGTTCGGGTATCGGCCTGGCCATGGCCCGCGCCTTCGCCGATCAGGGAGCCACCGTGATCGTCACCGGTCGAACGGAGGCAACGCTGCGGCAGGCGGCGTCGTCGCATCCGTCGATATCCGGGGTGGTGTGTGACGTCTCCGATGACGAGCAGGTGGTCGCGCTGCGCGACGCAGTCGAATCCCAAGGCGGCGTGGACATCCTGATCAACAACGCGGGGGGTTCTGCTTTCCTTCGACGTGACCAAGGGGTTCGCCCTCGAGAGCCAGCTGCACGAGATCGCCATCGACGCCGCGGGACCGGTCCGTGTGGTTCACCACTTTCTGCCCGGCATGCTGACCCGGCCCTCGGTGCTGGTGAATGTCAGCTCCGGGTTGGCCTACGTTCCCTGGGCCGCGGCACCGGTGTACAGCGCCAGCAAGGCGTTCCTGCACTCCTACACCCAGAGTCTGCGCGCGCAACTCGACGGCACCTCGGTGCGGGTCGTGGAACTCCTTCCGCCTGTGGTGGATACCCCGATGGCCGCCGAACTGGACCCGTCGTTCTCCAGGATGCCGCCCGAGAAACTCGTGTCGGCCTTTCTTCGCGACCTGTCCCGGGGAAAGAACGAGATCGCACCGGGGCAGTCGACTCAGATGAAGCGGTTGAGTCGCTTCGCACCGCGGCTGATTTTCGGCCAGCTCAACAAAAGCCCGCGGGGGCAGGCGGCCTGAACGGTGACGACAAACTCAAGCGAAAGGGTGCACGATGAATTTGGTCGTGGTGTGTGGAGCCAGCGGCATGGTCGGTCGCGCGCTGATCGACACATTGACGCAGCGAGGGACGCCGTTCGCTGTTGTCGGTCGAGATCCCGCCCGGCTTGCCGATCAGTTCCCGATAGCGCAACGGTGCATGTCGTGGGAGGGCTTCCGGGATGGCGATTCAAGCGATGTCGGGACCATCGTCAATCTCGCCGGTGCGGGGGTCAACGATGAGCGCTGGAGCCCTGCGTACAAGAAGACCATGACCGAGAGTCGGCTCGCGAGTACCGCCGTCTGCGCGAGTGTCTGCGCGGAGAATCCGACAATTCATCTGATCAACGCATCGTCGGTGCATGCGTATGGCATCTACGCCGGTGATCACGGAGCCTTCACCGAGTCCGACCGCGACCGAAGAATGGGAACGTGCTACCTCCAGGAACTGATCGACGACTGGGAGGCGGCGACGCTGCCCGCCACCGACGCGGGTAGCGCAGTGTCGCTGCTGAGGATCGGTGTTGTGCTGTCAATGGACGGCGGAGCGCTGCCACCGCTGGCCACGCCGTTCACGTTCTTCGTCGGCGGTCGGTACGGCACCGGCAAACAGGTGATGTCGTGGATAAGTCTGCGCGATGTGGTCGCCGCGATTGTCTTCCTGATCGACCGCCCGGATATCGAGGGGCCCGTCAACGTCGTGGCCCCCAACGCCGTGACCAACGCAGAGTTCGCCCGGGCATTGGGCAAGGCGCTGAAACGTCCTTCGGCGGTCCCGTTGCCTGCGGCCGCCGTCCGGCTGATCCTCGGTGAAGCCGGCGATGAACTCGTGCTGGCCGGGCAACGGGTCTCACCGGTGAAGCTGCTCGATGCGGGTTTCGAGTTCGCCGATCGTGACATCTCGAACTGCCTTGAACACCTGGCCGCGCGGAAGGCGGCATGACCACCACGACCCGGAACCCATCGACCCGACCCGAGGAGCGCCACATGACACCGGATCTGCCACCCGACGTCTCAGCTGATGATGCTGACATTCTCTGGACGGCTGCCGGCCGGCCGTTCGTGCGCACCCCCGACGAATGCTTCGCCGACTTACCCGACTATCCGTGGGAGCCGAACTACGCCGAGGTCGACGGGATGCGGATGCACTACGTCGAGGCCGGTGATCCCGACGGGGAGGTGGTGCTGCTGCTGCACGGACAGCCCGATTGGAGTTACCTGTACCGCAGCATGATCCCGCTGCTGGCCGCCTCCGGCAACCGGGTGATCGCCCCGGACTTCATCGGCTTCGGCAAGTCCGACAAGCCGGTCCAACTCGCCGACTACCGCTTCCTGCAGCATGTCGCCTGGACCGAGGAGTTCATCGACGTGCTCGGCCTCGACGGGATCACCCCGGTGGTGCAGGACTGGGGTTCGCTCATCGGTCTGCGCTGCGTCGGCAACCGGCCCGATCTGTTCGCCCGGATCGTGGTCGCCAACGGCAACCTGCTGGTGTTGCCCGAAGGTGCGAAAATCCTCACCCTGCCGGACTCACTGGAACCGCAGGATCTGGAGTTTCCCGATGTGATCGGCCCCGGCGGTGGGATGGACATGTTCCAGGCCTGGGCGACCTACGCGCTGGTCGGCAAGGACTTCATGCCGTCGGTGCCGATGCGGGCCACCATCGGAGCTCCCATCACCGATGCTGAACTCGCCGCCTACGACGCACCGTTCCCGGGCCGGATCTACATGGCCGGACCGCGGACCTTTCCGTCGCTGGTCAACACCGTCGGCGATGTGCCCACCAACGCAGCGGCCCGCGCCGTCTTGGAGGCATTCGACCGTCCGGTGCTGGGCTGTTTCGGGCTGCGCGATCCGATCTTCGCAACCCCCGACTCGATCGCCGCGACGCGGGAACGGATCGCGGGTGCGTCCGGTCAGCCGCACCATGACTATCCCGATGCCGGACACATGATCCAGGAAGACGTCGGCGACGATCTCGCGGCACGGATCGCCGCGTGGATCGGCGACACCCGACCATGAGGCACCGAGGGTGTTTCGCAGGCACTCTTCGTAAGTCAAGTCGAGATAGGGGCGTCACAGCCAGCTTCCTCGCCCGCGGCCTACTTAAGTAATTCCGGGGAAAGCATCAGTAGTTGATGCTGCCCAAAGTGCGTATTCCTACGGATTTCTCTCGACAGCATCCGGTTTAGGGTCGGACCGGGCACGAATGCGAAAAGCCTGCGAACCGACGACCGGTTCGCCGCTATTTGACTCTCAACCTCAAGACCACGGGGAGTGACGATGGCCAAGAAGAGTGCTGGCAGAACCGGTAGGAAGTTTGGTGCCGGTCGGGGTTCTCGTGGTGGGGCGGCGGCGTTCGCGGTGGGGTTGTTTTTGGCTGGTCCGGCGGCGGTTGCATCCTTAGCCACCAACGTCGGTTTGCCGTTGTCAGCCACAGACAGTGTGACGATGCCCGTTGTGCCGCTTGTGAAGGATTCCCACACCGCGCCGGCGGCGGTGTACAGCACGAAGTTGCCGTCATCTTGGAGCCGGGCGGACGTGACCGGCTTGCCGTAGGTTTTGGTGGACCACACATCGGTCCGGCGGTCCTTCGCCGCGTCGTATCGGTAGACCACAAGATTGCCGTCTTCCTGCAGGACCAGGGAGTACACCGTGTTGGGGGACGTCAACGCATCGCCCGGGGACAGCGATTGTCCTTGAATGAGGGTGCCTCGGCAGTCGATGCTCTTGGAGATGCCGTTCGAGCACACCGTGTTGCTCCACACCACGCCGGTCAAGATGGTGCTGGAGTAGTTCGCCCCGCGCAGATTCGCCCCGGTCAGGTTCGCGCCGTTGAGGTTCGCCTTGGCCAGATTCGCATCGGTCAGGGTCGCGCCGGTCAGGTTCGCGCCGTCGAGGTTCGCGTTGGTCAGAGTCGCGCCGGTCAGGGTGGCGTTGGTCAGGTTCGCCGGGTTGGTTGCCCGCCAGTCAGATTCGCGTAAGTCAGGGTGCGCGCCGGTCAGGTTCGCCGAATTCAGTTGCGCGCCGGTCAGGTTCGCGCCGGTCAGATTCACGCCGGTGAGGTCACGGCCACCGAGTTGCTGGCCGGTCAGATTCGCCTTGCTCAGATCGGCGCTGCGCACGTCGGCATCGGACACCCCGGTCAGGGTCGCACCGGCCAGATCCGCGCCGTTGAGTTTGGCGTTGGTCACAGTCGCGTCGGTCAGATCCGCGCCGTTGAGTTTGGCGTTGATCAGAGTCGCCCCGGCCAGATTCGTGCCGTTGAGTTTGGCGTTGGTCAGATTCGCCCCGGTCAGGTCCTTGCCGGACAACACCGAATTCTTCAGATCCTGCCCGCTCAGATCGGCGCCGGTCAGCGTCGTGGTGGCCCACCCCGTCGCGCCGGTCAGCACCGTGCCCGTGAGCTTCGCCCCGGTCAGATTCGCATCCGTCAGGATTGCCCGAGTCAGGTTCGCGTTCGTCATGACCGCGTCAGTCAGGTTCGCACCGGTCAAATTCCTTTAGCCAGCCTGGTGCCGAGTCAAATTCTTCAATCAGTTCTACCCAGACGAATCAAACCAATCCCTTATCCACAATGCCGTCGGGTCGTGAAATCATCGAGCAATTACCGCCTGTGAAGTTAGGCGCACTCGTTGAGTTTCGCGCCAGTCAGAATCGCGCCGGTCAGAATCGCATCGGTCAGAATCGCGTTGGTCAAAGTCGCGCCCGACAAATCCTTACCGCTCAGGTCGGCGCCGGTCAGGTTCGCCGCGGTCAGGTCGGCCCGGGTCAGGACCGTGCCGGTGAGGACCTTGCCGCTCAAGTTCGCCCCGGTCAGGACCGCCCCGGTCAAATCCGCCCCGGCCACCACCGCACCGACGAGAGTCGTGCCACCCAGGTTCGCCCCGGGCAGAATCGCGCGGGTCAGATCCGAATCGGCCAGCTTGGTTCCGGTCAAAATCGCGCGGGTGAAGTCCGCGGACACCAGGGTCGCGCCGGTCAGGTTGGTGAAGGTCAGGTTCGTGCCCACGAACTTCACACCGGCGAGGTTCTGACCGGACAGATCCGCCCCGGCCAGATCCTTGTCCGAGCAATCTTTACCATTCACACACTCCGCCGACCCGGCCGCGGTGACATGGGCGCCGGAGAGGTTCTGCAACGTCAACGGCACAGAAACGGTCCCGGTGTCGCCGGTGATCAGGTGGGTGCCGCCAGGCGGGTCAGAGACCGCCAGGACGAACACGTCCTGGTCGAGGTCCGATTCGGCCGGGGTATGCGGGGTGTACTTATAGAAACCGTGCTGGTCGAGTTCCAGACTGCCGTTCTCAGGCGCCACCAGCACCGAGTAGCTCAACTGCTCACCCTCAGCGTCCCGAGCCCGCAGATGCCCGTGGAGTTGGCCGTCGCTCCACTGCTGCACCGGACTCACGGTCGGCGACTCGTTGAACCACGTTCGCCGCACCAGCGCCAGCGCCCCCCCAGACAGCCACTGAAAGGAAACCAGGTTGGCAACGGGCTAAAACTCTTTCCACCGCGACGCCGTGTCGAAGAAACCCACGACAACGGTGTTCAACGCCTCTAGCCACCCCATCGGCGCGCAGCCCGCCGTATCACGCCGGATGCTGGAGTCTGCGGCGGGACCAGCGTCGGGGCGGCACCGACAGCTGGGCCGCAGCAGAACCCCGACCAGCGGCGACACCCTCGCCCCGCCACCACAGATCCGCCGCCAACGCCAGCAATTGCCACCCGAGCCACCGGGCCCCAGACCGCACCTGACCCGCCGGGACCCGCCACCCCGCGCCGCCGGCAGCAGCGCCGGACCAGGACTCACCTGCCCACCGACGCCGGCCGCATCCGGAAACCCGCGGTACCAGGCACCCACGCGCCGCCGCGGCCTGCAGCCGACTCACCTCAGGCCAATCACTGCCGCCACATCGCCCGGACCAGGTCACGCGCTGGCCGGAGGGACCAGTAACCGCCGCCGACCTGCACCAGTGCCACACCGTACCGAGGACGCTGGCACCCGCCGACCGGGACCCCGCCGGGAGCCACCCTCCAGGTTTCCCGCAGGGCGCAGGAGACCGCGAATCCAGCCCCAGCCGACGCCAGGAAGCCTCCCTCCTGACTATCCGCGATGGCTACGCCCACCGCCTGCGGACCGGCCCACAACACACCAGCAGCGACCCACGCTGGCACCACCTGAGCCTTCGATGAAATTGTCACGTCGGACTTCTTCCGGACGGAGTACGCGGGCACGGAGGCGACGCTCGCCTTCCGCCCGACCCTAAACCGGATTCCCTTGAGACAAATCCGTAGAAATACCGCACTTTAGGCACCGCCAACTACAGTGCTTTCCCACCAGTGCCGTGGGCCACCCAGTCTCAAGTGGTACAGCCGAAGACAGGCTCCGGCACCGCCCTACTCCAGCATCACCGAGGGTTCATCACGGTGGACCAACTCGAACAACTAATCCTCGAACGCCTCAGCGAAATCCTGCAGGCCGAAGACGATCTGACGGCAAGCGCCTCTCGGCCTACTTCCTGGTCGACCACCCCACCGTGCTGACCTACAAAGCAAACAACACCCGGGTCTTCGTATACAACGGAATCTTCGTATCGTAAGAATTAAAACCTTTAAGGAGTGAGAATGCTTCCAGAACTCCGGCATGGAGTCAACAGCAAGTCCGCGCTGGATCTTGCAAAGTCAAGCTCACATTCGAGCCCGGCGTATAAGCGGTGAAGTCACCGGATCGCACACAGACCGAAGCCTTCCCCACCGCCGGTGAGCGGGTACCATCGGCGCGCAGTTGAGGCAGCCGAGTCGCATTATTCAGCAATTTAACTGATCTCCCTGCTTGTTGTCCAGGACAGCTTTGATCTCATTCGATTCAACTCCTTGGCGGTGACCCAGCTGTCCGACAGCAAGGGCTGGTCAGGTTGGATAACCACGCATTTTGCGTGACGTGAGGATATCGCCCATACCGTTTTCAGGCCTATTGGCGCTGTGAAATTACCGTTGTTAGTCACACCGTAGACATTGGCCACCCCTGCCCCAGCACTCGGGCAGGACCATCTGCCATCCAACACCTGGTGACGTGTGGATTTTCAAAGCCCAACGAGATCTTGGCAAGCGACCACCCGCCGACGACAACTTCCATTTTTGGGGAGGAACAAGCCGTAGGAGGAATTGGCGTAAGAGTGGAAACCGAGGCTGACCGAAAGTCGGATATTTTCAAGATATCGCTTACATTGACGTCAAATACCGTTGACTGTAATGAGCTCGCCAAGGGAGCTGGCGATGGTGCTGATAAAGTCGAGTGGGAAGGCACAAACGGGCTACGGCCTTATTCGCTTTGTATTGAACGTGGCCAAAACGCCTCCGTAGAAGCGAAGCGTACGCACTGACGGAACTTTGCGCTGGACACCGTTCCACTCTCAGGTCCCCCCGACTTTGATGCCAGCCTGGGCCGCGACGGCTGAACGTGGTTAGTTCGTAATTACTCCATCAGCGCTTGAACAGATCACCTCTTTGCCGCCCGGATCAAAATTTATTAGAACGAGTCGACGCCCATCCCAATCCGAGAGCCGCCATTATGCCGTACGACCAGTTAGTCGATTCGAACTTCGGGAAAAAACCGTCGGGCACATACGTATAGCCGTAGGCCACAGGAATAACGTCGAGATGCGCATTGATGTACGACTTCGTTGTCGCCGTAATGGAGACGTTCGTATCACTCCACAAATTGAACGACCCATCGTCCGAGGCCTGGGGAACGCCGCTGAGCTGGTACATGTCATAACCAGTAGAACGGTCGACTCCCAGATACTTGACAACGTTCTCTGAGAAGCTCACGCCGGAGCCAAGAATTGGAACTGAACTGGATTTGTACGACACCACAGTGTCGGGTTCCAAGATTTGACCGATACTATTAGTTCCGGCTTTCTTGGCGAACAGGATGTTGTAATTCTGCCCCGACGGAGTCGGCTCAAAGGGCAAGTTGAGATCTTTAGTCTTCCCGATTTGTATATATCCGTCGAACTTGATCTCGGAGGCCTCGGGATTTTTGTAAGTATACTTATCAGGCGATATTTTCTTATAAAATGCGAAGGCCAAGTACGTGCCAGATACTGGTGATCCGGACTTCAGATCGGGGTTCTTGAATATCGGGTCAGAGTCGGAACCGATACCGCCTTGAATACCCCAACCCTGGAGAACCCCGCCCGAACTCAGTGCTTGGGCGAATTCCACTCCTGCCTTGAGCGTGTTCGGCGTGGTGCACCGCCAGTCCGCGCACGTGAACGTTGCCGGGTCGTCGAACGCGCTGTACGCCCCGGCCCCGCCGCCGAGCCCGGCCAGTTCGACCCACTCTTGTTGCCCGCCACTACCCGACCATTGTTCGACACGGCCGTCTTGCAGCCCGACGATCACGCCCTGCTGGAATACCACCTGGCCCTTTGATGTGGCGGAGAGGGACACCGGAACGAGACCGGTGACAGCGCTGTTCCAACTTGTGCCCTGCAATTCGTTCCACCACCTCCACTCCGGGGCCGTCAGATCAACACTTTGGGAGGTCTTGGTTGACCAAAGATCCTGCCCAGTCGAGCTGTAGATGACAGCGTTACCGTCGTCCTGAAGGACCAAACTCACATTCGCGCCGGAAGTCGCGGACGGGATCTTGACGCCATTCTGGCCCGTCCCGATCACCGGTTGCCCGGAGGCGGTGTACAGAACGAAGTTGCCGTCCCCCTGAAGGCGGGCTTCCACCACACCCTTGCCGAAGGTGCCGGAAGCCCATAGCTCCCCCTTTTCGGCGCTTGCGCTTCTCAGCACCAGATTGCCGTCATCCTGCAGGGTCAGGCGGTAACCCCCGTTGGACGACCACAACGATTCACCCGGGCGCAGGGAACTCCCCGCAGTGAGGGTGTCGGTGGCGTTCGGCGGCCTCACAACCGGGCCGTTCCACATCTGCACCGACCCGTTGGCCAGGCCGACGACCACTCCGTCGCCGCGTGCATCGGAACGGTACGGGATCATCTCCGTCACCGCAGCGCCCCAGCTGCCGCTGGGGAGTTCCTGCCAGACGCCGGATTTGTAGTCAGTCCCGCCGGTGTAGTAACGCACCGCCCCAGGCTTGCCTTTCCCGCCCAAGCCGACGATGAAGCCGTTCTCGTAGGGAACGATGGCGGAAATCTCCTGGTTCCAACCCTGGTATTTCAACTCGGTCCAGTCAGCAGTTGATCGCTGAGCGATCGTGCCGTTCCAGTAGTAGACACTGCCGCTCTG
>JAGYKK010000046.1 GCA_018401645.1 Mycobacterium sp.
GCTCCGCCTCGGTCAACCCGCCGCCGAAGTGTTCAGCGGTGCGAATGGTGCCCATGAAGAATGTGGCGTGCGCCCAGTAAAAGACGTCAGGATTGAGTGCGCTATAGCGGCGCCCTCGCTCATCGACACCTTTGATGGAGATGTGGTAGTCACGCACCTCCGCGCCGGTCGCAGGTGCCCGATCGCCGTCGAACACCACACCACCGATCGGATACAGCGAGCGGAACAGTCGGGGAATTCGCTCGGTGAAGAAGATCGAGTGATCTTTGACCGCCGCGCCCAACTGCGGATGCATGTTCTGCATCGACCCCGCCCACGGTCCCTGCAGTAGTCCGCGCCAATCGCCGAAAAACCTCCAGGTCAACGAATCTGACCCCAACGGCACTTCCGGCGCATCGAACCGGCCGCCACTGACCGGGCAGCCGGCAAGCATTCCCTGCGTCGGCGAACCCGATGGGCTATCCGCCTTCAGGAAGATCCTTCTGCTCGGAGGCCGCGGCCTCGGCCTCGGCCTCGGCCCTGGCCTGAGCCTCGGCCAGCTGCGCGGTGTACTGCTCCTCGGCCGCCGACCGGGCCGTCCTACCTGCCTCACTACCCATCGAGTTGCCGGGTACGCCGGGCAGGGCGAACATGTGGTTGCAATTCAGGTCGAGTCGCACGACGCCGTCAGACGAATGGACGCTGGACGCCGAGACAATGCAGGCACCGGTCGGCAGGAAAGTTCCGAACCGGGTCTGGATTCGATAACCCTGTCCGTTCGAGGCGATCGCATTCGCGGCTTCGTTGAAGGTTTGCCCAACGTACTCGTTGGTGGCGCCCGCCGTGCCCGTGCTGAACACCAAGGACAGCGCGAGCGCGGCACCAGCGACACCGGCACCACGGGCTAAGGTCGTGTGCACCGCGCCTACCTCTCTCACTAATCCAGCGTCGGGGTTCCTGCCTCTGGAATCCCGGTCTGGAATCCAGCGTCACAGGAAAATATACCGTCCCGAGGGCCTCCGCGCAGAACCGATCGACATGCCGAACACTCGGGCACTTGAATGTCACCGGCGGACACAGATATATTGGTGCTACGTCGAGATACCGATACCCGGAGGGGCCATGTCTGAAGACCTGCCCAACATCGAACTTCTGCGCGCACTGGAACCGGTCGCCGAGAAGCTCATCAACCGCCACATGTCCATGACCAAGGACTGGAACCCGCACGACTACATTCCCTGGTCAGAGGGCAAGAACTACTACGCCCTGGGCGGTCAAGACTGGGACCCGGACCAGGCCAAACTTTCCGATGTCGCCCGGGTCGCGATGGTCCAGAATCTGCTGACCGAGGACAATCTACCGGCCTACCATCGCGAGATCGCGATGAACTTCTCGATGGACAGTGCGTGGGGCTACTGGGTCAACCGCTGGACCGCCGAGGAGAACCGCCACGGCATCTCAATCCGCGACTACCTGGTCGTCACCCGCAACTGCGACCCCGTCGAACTCGAAGAGCTGCGAATGGAGCAGATGACCCGAGGCTTCAGCCCGGGCCAGAACGCGCAAGGCGACCTGTTCGCCGAGAGCCTTTTCGACGCGGTGATGTACGTGAGTTTCCAGGAGTTGGCCACCCGGGTCTCGCACCGCAACACCGGCAAGGCCTGCAACGATCCGGTAGCCGAACAACTGCTAGCCCGGATATCCAACGACGAGAACCTGCACATGATCTTCTATCGCGATGTCAGCGCGGCCGGGTTGGACATCGCCCCCAACCAGGCGATCAAGTCGGTGCACCGGATTTTAAGCAACTTCAGGATGCCCGGATCCACCGTTCCGGAATTCCGCCGCAAGGCGGTCGTCATCGCCACCGGCGGCATCTACGACCCGCGGATCCACCTCGAAGACGTGGTGATGCCGATTCTCAAAAAGTGGCGAATCTTCGAGCGCGATGACTTCACCGGGGAGGGCGCCCGGATGCGCGACGAACTTGGCATGCTGGTAGCGGACCTCGAGCAGACGTGCGTCAAATTCGAGGAGGCCAAGGCGCGCAAGCTTGACCGCGACGCGAAACTGGCCGAGAAGCGGGCCGCCAAGTCCCTACTGGCCAGCGCCGCGTCCTAGTCGGACGCGATGTGATGAACCCCGTCGCCACGGCAACGGGCCGCACCAGACTGCGGATCGGGTCGCTGACGCTGCGCAGTCCGGTCGTTCTGGCACCCATGGCCGGGGTGACCAATGTCGCGTTCCGAACGCTGTGTCGCGAACTCGAGCAGGAGCGGGCGGGCACGGTCAGCGGCCTTTACGTCTGTGAGATGGTGACCGCGCGCGCCCTCGTGGAGCGCCACCCCACCACCATGCATATGACAACATTCTCTCCGACCGAGTCGCCGCGGTCGCTGCAGCTCTACACGGTCGATCCGGCGAACACCTACGACGCGGCCAAGATGATCGTCGACGACGACCTCGCCGATCACATCGACATGAACTTCGGCTGCCCGGTGCCCAAGGTCACGCGCCGCGGCGGCGGGGCGGCCCTACCCTACAAACGCAGGCTGTTCGGCCAGATAGTCGCCGCGGCGGTGCGCGCCACCGCGGGCACCTCGATCCCGGTGACGGTGAAGTTCCGCGTCGGCATCGACGACAGCCATCACACACACCTCGAGGCCGGCCGCATCGCCGAGCAGGAGGGGGCTGCAGCGGTCGCACTGCACGCCCGAACCGCGGCCCAACGTTACTCGGGAGCGGCCGACTGGAATCGGATCGGTGAACTCAAAGAAGCCGTCACCTCGATACCGGTGCTGGGCAACGGCGACATCTTCGAGGCCGGCGACGCCGGTGCCATGATGGCGGCCACCGGTTGCGACGGCGTCGTGATCGGCCGAGGCTGCCTGGGGCGGCCATGGCTGTTCGCGGAGTTGTCCGCCGCGTTCACCGGCGAGGCGACACCACCGCCGCCAACACTGGGAGGCGTCGCCGACATCATCCGCCGACACGGCGCGTTGCTCGCCGCCCACTTCGGCGAGGACAGAGGCATGCGAGACATCCGCAAGCACATCGCCTGGTACCTGCACGGCTTCCCGGCCGGATCCGACCTGAGACGCTCCCTAGCACTGGTTTCGACGCTGAGGGAACTCAGCGACCTGCTGGATCACCTGGATCGAGAGGTGCCGTTCCCCACCGCCGCCCGCGGACCCCGGGGTCGGCAGGGGTCGGCATCAGCGGTATCACTGCCCCAGGGGTGGCTCGATGACCCGGACGACTGCACGGTGCCGGCCGGCGCGGACGTCATGAACTCCGGTGGCTGAACAGAGGCCTGACCGATATCGGCAATGACTCCCAATCTCTCAGGTTGGGCCCAATCTCTCAGGTTGGCTCAATCTCTCAGGTTGGGTTAGTACGATGATGGTTCTGTTGTGGTACGGCGGTCTCCGGGGATTCCGGTGGTCCGCCGGTCCCCAACCCGGGTGCTGGAGAATCCCGCATCGGGTTGCGTGACGCAACGACGCGTTCGCGACACTTCACTGAAGCCGGAGGCTGTCTGGAATATGAGTGACGGCGAGAACGCCACTCCGGGCCAGTCAGGCGACGCGGTCGCCCCGAAGCGGTCCGGTAACCACACCGAGGGCGTCGCGGTTGCCGACCTGATTGCCAAACTCACCGGCAGCAGCCAGGTTGCCCCGGTCACTGGCGCAGCGCCGATAGGCCCAAGGCCGCCGACGCCGACGCCACCGTCCCGATTTCGGTCGCCGCACCCCGCACCGTGATGCCCGATCTCGCCGGCCTTGCGCTGCGCGCCGTCCACTGGTCGCCGATCCAAACCCGCGCCGTCGGCAGGCGGTCCGCCGTGGGTCCGGTCCGGTCGCCGACGACCCGCGTTGATGGCCGTTCGATCGGCGGCAGTGCTCATCGCGGTCTCCACGTCGCCGCATCGGCGCGGCCCGGCAGTGGCAGAGTGCAAAGAACGGCCTGCTGAACACCATCGCCGCACTGGACCCCCTCCAGCGACATTCGCGACCGCAACGCCCAAAACGGCGACGAGAACTTCCTGATCATCGGTGTCGACAGCCGGATCGGCGCCAACGGCGAGATCGGAGCCGGCGATACCACCATCGCCGAGGGCGCCCGTTCGGACACCATCATGCTGGTGAACATCCCCGCCAACTGAAGTCGTGTCGTTGCGGTCTCCTTCCCCCGTGACCTCGGGATCACCCCGGTGAGATGTCAGGCGTGGGATCCCGAAACCGGCAGATACGGGACCGGTCTACGACAAAAACAACGACGAGTGGAGTGACAACGAGCGCCTCACCACCAGCAAGCTGAACCGGCCTATGCCTTTGGCGACCCGCGTCTGGTCAAGGCGATTCAGAAGATTTCCGGCCCCGCGATCAAACCGGTTCATGGCGGTTGATTTCACCGGTTCTCCGCGATACGGTCGACGCCCTCGGCGGGGTCGAAGTGTGCAGCACCACACCGCTGGAAGACGCCGGAGTTGGGCACGGTTCTGGCCACCGCCGGACGCCAGAAACTCGACGGTCCCACTGCTCTGAACTACGTCCGCGCCAGGTCAATCGCGACCGAGGACAACGGGGACTACGGCCGGATCAAACGCCAGCAACGTTCCGTCCTCGCTGAGGTCAATGATCTCCACCGAGACGCTGTTCGATATTCGCAAGCTCAACGACGTGGTCAACACCTTCATCGACGATAGCTTCGTCGATAACGTCCAAACTCGCGATCTGGTTCGGTCGGTCACCCTGCAGGGCATGAACGCTGGACGCATCACCTTGTCACGGTGCCCACCACCGGCCTCGCCGACTGGGGAGGGCAACGAGCAGCCCCGGACCGAGGGGATTATCCAGGCTCTTCGACGCGATCATCGACGATGAGCCTCGCCCGGGAGAGAACGAGAACAACGAGACCCTGAGTCCGATGACACTTGCGACGAAGACGACGGCGACCACCAGTGCCACGACGGCCGCGGATTCCGGGACCGACTTCCACGTCGGCGAATCGATACCCGGACCGAACTAACCGACCAGTCCCAGACCGAACTAACCCAGACCGAACTAACCCAGACCACACCGTCACCGAGGGAGGTCGGCGGTGTCCCGATCCGCGGGACGTCACCGTGCAGGTCGGCAACGCCACCGAAATCCGCGGTCTGGCCACCGCCACAACCGGCGAACTCGAACTGTACGGATTCGACATGCTCGATCCCGACACTACTGGACTACAGTGCGGTCACCCAGACCACCGTTTACTACTCCCTGGGCAACGAGCAGGCTGCCGCGAGAGGTGGCGGCCACCCTTCCGGAGCGCACGCCATCGAGCGGGTCAGCGGTTCGGCGAGACCGTCCAGGTGGCGCTCGGGCCGGACTTCACCGACGTGAGGTATCCGCAGGGCCAGTGGTACCCCTGACAGTTTCGTCAGACCCACCCGAAAGCCAGCACGCCGACGAAGTTGCCGTCGGACCGACGGTGATTAATGGTGCCGACATCACCTGCGAGTAACGGCATTCACCAGCGTTCAGCCGTAGGTCCGCGGACCGGACGCTTCGGACGTAGTATTACCGATGGGGAGTCTTTAGGGATGCGTACCGCCTACCACGAGCAACTCGATGCGCTGACCAACCAGCTTGCTGAGATGTGCCGAATGGCGGCATCGCAAATGGAACGCGCAACCCAGGCGCTGCTACAGGCGGATCTGCACCGCCGAGAGCAGGTCATCGGCGATCACGAAAACATCATCGCGGCCAGTGCCCGGGCCGAGGAGGCAGCCTGGTCCGTGGCTCTGCAGGGCCGGTGGCTGGAGACCGGGAGCGGATCGTGGTCCATTCAGATCGTCGCCGATGTCGAACGCATGGGCGCCCCTTGGCCCTGCATGTCGCCAAGACGCCCGTCGGCGCCATCCCCGGCACGCCCTACCCGAAGAGGTCAACGGCTATTTCGCTGAGATGGGCCGGATCGCGGTCGATCTGGGCAACAGCGCGCGAGGTCCTGATATCCCGCGATTCGGACCAGGCGCGGTTGATCCGCGAAGAGGACGACGCCATGGACGACCTGCACGCCACCTGTTCAGCGCGTGATGATGGACCGGGAGTGGAAGCATGGTGCCGCCGCCGCGGTGGACGTGACCCTGCTGGGGCGTTTCTACGAGCGATTCGCCGACCACGCGGTCGAGACCCGCGGCGCGTCATCTTCCAGGTCACCGGCCGCCTACCTGAGGAAAGAAGACGTTTCGGGACCTACAGCCGACGTCAGCCGAACCGACCTGAGATGTAACCTCGTCGATTTCTGACTCGGGCTGGAAAGATCTTCCGGTTTCGTCGAACTCGACCAACCGGCCCAGTTTGCCGGTGGCCTCCAGGTTGGAAGAAGGCCGTCTGACGCTGACTCGGGCCGCCTGCTGCATGTTGTGAGTGACGATGACGATGGTGTAGTCCCGCTTCAGATCGGCGATCAGGATCCTCAATAGCCAGCGTCGAGATCGGGTCCAGCGCCGAGCAGGGCTCGTCCATCAACAGCACATCGGGTTGCACCGCGATGGCGCGGGCAATGCAGAGTCGCTGCCGCTGGCCCCCCGGACAGACCTCCGCCAGGCTTGTCGAGGCGGGTCCTTGACTTCGTTCCACAGGTTCGCCCCGCGCAGGGAGCGCTCAGCCGTCTGTCGAGGCGTTTTCCGTTGCGAACACCCCAGTTTCAGGCCGGCAACCACGTTGTCGCGAATCGACATGGTGGGAAAGGGATTCGCCGCTGAAATACCATCCCGACGTCTTCCGCACACCTTCACCGGATCCACCCCGGCACCGTAGATGTCCTCCCATCGAGCAGGATCGAGCCTGGACACGACCCCGGGATGACTTCTCTGTATCCGATCAACGCCCGCAGCACCGTGGACTTACCGCAGCCGGAGGGTCCGATGAACGCCGTTACGACAGGCTGTACCGCCATCGTCACGTCGGCGACGGCGTGGAAGGTTCCGGTAGTAGATGTTGACGTCTTTGAGATCGATGCGTTTGGCCATGCTGTTCTCCTCTGCCCCCACCTTGCCGCTGCCTCAGGTCCGGTTTCGGGTCAGGTACCGGTTCACGAATGCGGCCGCCACATACAGCGCCCCGACAATAAGGGGATGAGTGTCAGCGCAGCACCCGACCCGGGCACGGCCCGCAGACCCGGATTGGTCAACTCGGTGAAAATCAACAATGGTAGCGAAGCCATATTGCCGCGTCAACGGGTCGTAATTGATCGATCGCGCGTAGCCCACCAGCACCAGCACCGGTGCGGTTTCGCCCATCACCCCGGCCAGCGCCAAAGCAGGCCACTGATCATTCCAGGCAGTGCCGTCGGCACGACGACCCGGCACGATGGTTTCCACTTCGGGATGCCCAGTGCGTAGGAGGCCCGCGCGCAGTTCGTCGGGGACCAGCTTGAGCATCTCTTCGGTGTTGCGCACCACGACCGGCAAACATCAGCAGCACCAGTGCCAGCGACACTGCGAAGGCACTCTGCGGGAACCCCAGCGTCGAAATCCACAGCGCAAAGACAAAACAACGCGGCGACGATCGAGGGGCACACCGGCGAGATGTCGACCATGAATGTGGTCACCTTTTGGCGAAGGTTCCTGGCCATATCGACGAGGTAGATCGCCGCCATGATCCCGAGTGGGACTGACATCAGTGCGGCGATTCCGGCCTGCACGACGGTGCCGAAAATGGCGTGGTAGACGCCGCCGGCGAACTGATCGGGTAGCACCCCTGCCAGCGACCTCGACCACCATCCCAGCCCGGTTACCGCCGCGATCCCCGTTCCAGAACGGTGTAGAGCAGCCATAGCAGCGGAACGGTGGCGACGGCGGAAGGCAGCGGTGAACAGGATCGCGGCGAGTTTTGTCCTGACCTTTGCGGATCGTGCTGAGCGGGATGGAAAGTGGGCGCCGCGACGACGGGTTTCTCAACAGTTGGTGTTTCGGCAGCGGTCATCCACCACTCACCCTTTTCCGCCGGCCGCCACACGCGCCAGTGCGTTGACGATGAAGGTTAAAATGAACAGCACCCAAAGCCGGGGCAATATAGGCCCCGGTCGGTAGCTTGGAGCTGAATTCGCTGCCGCCGAGGCGATCTTGGGAGGCGAAGGTGTAACGCCGTCAAACAGCGACCACTCCCGCCTGGGGATGCCCTGCAGAATGATCAGGACTGCGACCGTCTCCCGGCGGGGCTCGACCCAGACCGAGCATGATCCGGCAATCATGCCACGCGACCGTAGGGGAACACCGTCATGCGGATGACCCCATTTGGTCGCCCCGAGGGCCTGCGCGGCCTCGACCTGCCCGGGGGGTGAGGCTGAACACCCGCGGGTGACGGAGGTGATGATCGGCAAAATCATGACCGCGAGCACGATCCCGCGGTGAAGATTTCCACCGCCGGCCAGCGACACGTTTCCTGCTGAACAGGAAAAGCCATCCCAGGTGGTCGCTGAGGAACCGCGCGACCGGTTCCAGTCGCGGTGCCAGGACGAAGATGCCCCACAGCCCGAACACGATGAGGGCACCGCAGCGAGCATGTCGACCAGGACCGCGAAAGGCGCCAGCCGCCGGGGCGCATAGTTCGTCAGGGAAGGCCGCGATGCCGATCGCGACCGGTACCGCGATCATCAGCGCGAACAGGAACTGGAGGATGGTGACCGCAACAAACCGGCGATGCCGAACCGGAGATTGTCGGAGTCGGTCGCCGAACTCCGAACTGGTGATGAGTGCGCGTTGTTCGCCTGCAGCGACGGCACTGCCTGCACAATCAGGAACAGCGCCAGAGTGCGATCGCAGCGATGATCGTCGCCCCGCCGCCAGGGCCAGGGAGCCGAAGACCCTGGTCGCCCCATCGACCACTGCCGCGAAGGCCGGCTGGGCGATTTCGATCCCAGCGTCGGCATGCGGGTGGACACCATCGAATTATGCCCGCCGGTGGCGGCGCCGAAGTGCCGAGGCTCGGCCCGGTGTGATCGTCAACGCGCTCCGGCAATTCACGACTGGTGACTCACGAGATGGCGTTGACCGCGGTCGCCAACTTGCCTTTGAAGGGAGTCCGGAACCGGGATGTACCGTTTCGGTCAGCCCCGGTCTGCCGATTGCCGCCGTCAGGAGGGCCCGAGTGGCGGGAGCGACATCGGCGTCGGGGGTACTCTGAGCAAAACCACCGAGTAGGTGGGCTGCACGATCGCGGATAGGCGCCGGTCTCAGTCGGTTGATAGAACGACGTCGTATCGAGAACCAGGGTCGTTGCCCTGGCCCTTGATCTCGACGCCGTCGGATCGACTTCCCGACGGATCGACGGACAACGCAACCGGGTCGGGGCCCGCCGAGGTGATGATCTCGGCGATGACAGACCCTGATTCTTCGCGAAGGACCATTCGTTGTGGTGGTGATCGAACCGGGCGTGGTCGATGACGCCGCGGACGTGCCCTCGTTGCCTTGGCGCCTTCGCCGGTGCCGCCGTTGAAGGTTTTGCCGGTGCCCTTTTCCCACGCTCCATCAGGAGGCGGCGGCGAGGTACTGCTGGAAGTTGTCGGTGGTGCCGGACTCGTCGCTGCGGAAGATCACCACGACCGGCTCTGCCGGCAGCGACGTGCCGGCGTTGAGGGGCCGCGATCTCAGGGGCGTCCCAGCTACTCACGGCGCCGCTGAAGATCTTGGCCGCGGTTGGCCCGTCCAAAACCAGCGAATCGACGCCGCCACGTTGTAGGTGATCGCGATCGGTCCGAACACCACGGGCAGGTTCCACGCGTCCGCGCCGCCACAGCGCGCCTTGGCCTTCTACCGGCCCTTGTCCGCGTTCAGCGGTGAATCGGTCCCGCCGATATCGGTCTGGCCGCCCAAGAACTCGACGGACACCCTGCGCCGGAACCACTGAGGTGAATTCAGGGTGTAGCCGGGGCAGGCGGCCTCGTAGGCGGTGACGAACCGGGTCACGGCATTGGCCTGGGCGCTGGAACCGCTGGACTTCAGCGACTTCTTCCCGCCGCATTCCACCGGCCCACCGTCACCACCAAAGGCGATCGTGGGACGAGGCCACGGTCGTGTTGTTGTCGCTGCCGCAGGCGGTGAATGCTGCGATTGCCAGCACCGATGCTGAGGGAGACGAACACCTTGCCAAAGCCGGTCATACCACTGATGCTTACCTGTTGATTGTTTCGGCTGAAAACTATCTGGCGGCGGTGGACGCTCGCAAATCACAGGCAACCGGAAGTTGAACAGCAGCTGTTCGCGGAGGTCACCTGGGACTCCGCCACTGTGGTGTCCAGCCTGCCACCTCGAAACCGAGGCCCTGATAGGTCCTGGGACGGCGACGACGTTGTCGGATTCGACGTAGAGCAAGACGGCCGGATCCGGCAGATGCCCGGAGTCGGCGCTGTAAATGGAGCCAGACCGGAGGGTGGTTAACACCCGGCCCAGCCCCGGCCCTGCAGCGGGGTCAACACCCACCACGTACACCTCACCGACACGCGCCCCGCTGGACCCGGTGCACTGTCCAGTGGAAGCCCAGCAGGGACCCGTCCGCATCGTCACGGGCCCCGCCCACGTCGGAGTAGGCCAGAACAGCCTTCGGGGCCCCACGGTTCAGCGGTCGGTGAGATCGATTCGGTCCCAGCCGCCCTGCTCCGGGATGCCAGACGAAGGCCGCATTGTTGACCCGCAGCAACTCGGGGTTCCTGGCCGCCGTAGGTACGAATCGAAACATGCTCGGGCAATAACGGACTCGGGAATATCCCGCAGATCCCGGCGCATCTGGATCAGCTCCGGGCCACCCTGAAAACCAATCGCCGGCCAGCGCTCGAGCCCCCTGGGTTCCGTGAGCCCAGAATCACCTGATTCCGCCGCGCTGGGTCGCGGCCCGCACCAACGCAGCGCCGACCGCGGCGGCGGGCATCGTGCACAACCACCCGGCCGTGGCGCCGGCGTCGATTCCCGCAGTGGCGCGTCCGGGCGCCAGGTGAGGTAACCGGTGACAGCGCGCGGGTCGGATGGGATCAGTGACGATCAGGATGCTCGGTCCGCCGCCCGCCGATTCCCGAATCACCTGCTCCCCCACCGGGCGATACCGTCGGCGCTGCGGGCCGCGTCGATGAGGCCCCGGACCGCGGACTGCTCGGGCGCGGCAAGTGCGGTGCGCCAGTGCGCAGCCGTCACCGGCCGGGAAGGGGAGTAGTTTCGGCGGTTCGTCAGCCGCCGCAACCGACTGGAGCCCTCCACCCCACCCACACCCCCGGGGACCCGCAAACATCGGGCCCGCAACATCGGGGCCTGCAAACATCGGGGCCCGGCAAATCGGGGCCCGGACATCGGGGCCCGGAATCGTCAGGGCCCCGGATCAGGGAATGGGGGCGGCGGCCGAACGGGCCGCGCGCCGGTCGGACCGCCTTGTAACCGACGTTGCGGACGGTACCGATCAGCGCCTCGTATTCAGGTCCGAGTTGGCACGTAACCGCCGGACGTGGGACGTCGACGGCCCGGGTACCACCGAAGAAGTCATAACCCCACACCTCCTGCAGCAACTGGGCCCGGGTGAACACCCGGCCGGCGTGCTGAGCCAGGTACTTCAGCAGTTCGAACTCCTTGTAGGTCAAGTCCAATGGGCGGCCCCGCAGGCGCGCGGTGTAGGTGCCTTCGTCGATGACGAGTTCGCCCAGGCTCACTTTGCCCAGATTCTCCTGATTGGCCAGCCCGCCGCGTCGGCCCACCAGCAGACGCAGGCGGGCATCGATCTCGGCCGGACCGGTTCCCGGAAGGAGGATCTCGTCGATGCCCCAATCCATGTTCACCGCGACCAGGCCACCCTCGTTGACCACGGCGACGACGGGCACCGGGGCGCCGGTTGAACCCAGCAACCGGCACAGCCCCCGGGCGGCCGCCAGATCGGTGCGAGCGTCCACCAACGCCACATCCGCGGAGCCCGCCTCTAGTAACGACGAGACCTCGGTGGGCGCGCACCGCACGTGATGCGCGAGCAGGGACAGCGCGGGCAGCACCGAGTCAGGATTGGGATCGGCAGTCAGCAGCAATAAATCCAACGGAGTCTCCAGGTTCGATGCCACTGTAACCCGCGACCTGCTGTTACCCCGATTCGGTCGGCCGAAAACCGCGATAGGGGACAATGCCGGGGTGCGAAAGCTGCTGACGGCCTCGGGTGTGGTGTTTGCGGTCGTCGCCGGCGCCGTCGGTGCCGACACCGGTGCGGCGATCTACGCCGAGTACCAGTTGTCGCGCAATGTCCGGTCCGCCACCGGCCTGCCGTTCGATCCGTGGGTGGCAATCCTCGGCTTTCCCTTCATCCCCCAGGCCCTGGGGCACCGTTATCGCGAGTTGGAGATCCGCGCTGGCGGCGTCGATCACCCGGTGGTGGGAAAAGTCACGCTCGAAGCGACGATGCACGACATCGACTTGAACCAGTCCTCGTGGCTGATCCGACCCGACGCCGACCTGCCCGTGGGCAAAATCGAGAGCCGAATCATCATCGATTCGCGCCACCTCGGCGGATTCATCGGTATCAAGGACCTTTCGGTCGGCGCCCCCGCAGCGGACACCAACGACGCCACCGGTGGCACAACGGAATCCGGCATCTCCGGAAACCGAGGGCTGGTGTTCACCGGCACCCCGACGGCGGCCGGGTTCGACAAAAGGGTGAGCGTCACCGTCGACTTGTCCGTCGCCGGCACCGACCAGAGCACTCTGATTCTCACCCCCACCGCCGTGGTGGTCGGACCCAATACCGCCGACCAGAAGGTGCCCGAGGACCAACGGGCGGCGGTGCTGGGGGCATTCGCGGCAACCATGCCCGGTCAGAAATTGCCGTTCGGCCTGCGGCCCACCACCGAAGGCGCCCGAGGATCGGACATCATCATCGAAGGGATCGCCACCGACGCGACCGTGCGTCTCGACGGATTTGCGTACTCATGAGTGCCCTTGTCACCGCGGCAGCAGCTATCGCCGCTGCCCTGGGGCTTGCTGGCGCGGCGGGAGTACTGCACAACCGGCGTTCGGGGGTATTGCGGGACATCGCAGACCCGGCCGACCTCGACACCACCGATTTGGGGCTTTCGCTGACGGCTCCGACGATCGTGCAATTCACCGCTCAATGGTGCGGCCCGTGCGCGGCGGTACGCCGGGTGATCGAGCAGGTCTGTGCCGATCTGCCGCAGGTCGCCCGCGTCGAGATCGACATGGATGCCCAACCCGCTGCCGCCCGGAGACTGTCGGTGCTGTCGCTACCGACGACGTTCATCTTCGATGCCGATGGCCGGCAGCGTTATCGGGCCTCGGGTGTGCCGAGGGCAATCGACCTGCGGGCCGCCATCAAACCCCTGTTGGCCTGACCGCCCGGTGGTTCGGTATAGTCGCGCTCGTGCACGCCCGCCCCGAGCTCAGGCTCACCCAGCGCCGCGCAGTTGATCTGTGCCGCACCGCGGGCTGTTGTTGTTGCTGTAGCTGCTGACTGGCCGCGAAACTTCTTTTTTTCGTCGCAGTTCCAAGCAGCGCCCGCCCGGGGATTTTCGCTCCCCAACCCTGAACCAGCAACAGGAGTTCTTCCATGTCGGTCGATACCGAACACCACAGCGCAGGGAGATGATTTACCCATGGCTCGCTCCGACGTCCTGGTCACCACCGACTGGGCCGAAAACAATCTTGATACCGCTCACGTCGTCTTCGTTGAAGTCGATGAGGACACCGGCGCCTACGACACCGGCCACATTCCGGGGGCGATCAAACTCGATTGGAAGACCGATCTGCAGGATCCGATAAAGCGGGATTTCGTTGATGCCCAACAGTTTTCAAAGCTGCTCAGCGAACGCGGGATAGCCAACGACGACACCGTCGTCCTCTACGGCGGGAACAACAACTGGTTCGCCGCCTACGCCTACTGGTACTTCAAGCTCTACGGCCACGACAAGATCAAGCTGCTCGACGATAGCTCTAGGTC
>JAGYKK010000047.1 GCA_018401645.1 Mycobacterium sp.
GGTTCGGCCTAGTTCGTCAGCAGCGGTATTGCGCCATCCTGCCCCACCCGTCACTGGTTCGAGCAAAGCGTGGTCTGGCCGCTGCGGCGACTGGCAGCATCGTCTCGGTGACGGCAGCGGTAACCCCGAAGGGCGAAAGACGCCGGTACGCGCTTGTCAGCGCGGCCGCCGAGTTGTTGTGCGAGGGTGGTTTCGACGCGGTGCGCCACCGGGCGGTTGCCCGTCGGGCGGGTCTCCCACTGGCGTCGACAACCTACTACTTCTCGTCGTTGGACGAGTTAGTCGAGAACGCCGTCGAACACATCGGCGCCGTCGAGGCGACCCAGTTGCGCGCACGGGTGCAGGAGTTACCCCGGCGCCGCCGCAGCACCGGCGCCACCGCCGACCTTCTCCTCGAACTTCTGGCCGGTGAAAAAAGCAGCGAGCAGTTGATTTCGCGTTACGAGCGCTACATCGCCTGTGCCCGTCATCCCGCGCTCCGCGGCGTGGAGCGACGGCTGTTACAACAGCGGGTCGGCGCCGTCGTCGAGGCGGTGGCACGGTCGGGTCGGCGCGCCCGACTGGAGATGGTGACCGCCCTGGTGTGTGCGGTGGACGGAGCAGTGGTCTCAGCCCTTGTCGACGACGCGACGGGTCCCCGCGAAACCGTCCGTGCGACGCTGATCGACGTGATTGACGTACTGGCCCCGATCGACCAACGCCTGTGACATCGGATCGTTTCGCCTTCACCCGCCCGGTGACCGATCTGGTCGACGGCGCGATGGATCGCGCACTCGTTCTCGGCTACACCCGGATTGGCTCCGGGCTGCGTCGCCGGTGGTGGCCGGCTGATCCCGCCCCCGACGCCCTGGTCGGCAAGCGGGTTGTGGTGACCGGGGCGACCGCCGGGATCGGCCTGGCCATGGCACGGGCCTTTGCCGGTCTCGGGGCCACCGTTCACCTGCTGGGCCGCGACCCCGAGAAGGTACGCCGCTGTGTGGCCGGGATCGCCGAGGACGTCCGCGGCGCCGATGTGGTCGGGGAGGTCTGTGATGTCTCCGATCTCGAGGCCGTGGCGGCCTGGACTGATGACTTCAGCAGCCGGGTGCCGGCCCTGGACGGATTGGTGCACAACGCCGGATTGATGCCCAAGGACCGAAGCGAGACCCGACAGGGTCACGAGGTGCAGTTGGCGACCCATATCCTGGGCCCGCAGCTGATGACCGAACGGTTGTTGCCGCTACTGCGGGCTGCACGCGGGGCGTCGGTGGTCTTCGTGTCCTCCGGCGGCATGTACAGCACCCCGCTCGTGATTGACGACTTGGAATCTCGCCGGGACTACAACGGGGTCCGCAGCTATGCACGCACCAAAAGGATGCAGGTGGTGCTCGCCGACGCCTGGGCCCGCCGGTTAGCCGGCTCTGACGTCAGGGTGGAGAGCATGCATCCCGGCTGGGTGGACACCCCCGGGGTGGCGGAGTACCTGCCGCGGTTCCGGATCATCACCAGGCCACTGTTGCGCGCGGTGGCCGACGGCGCCGACACCGCGGTGTGGCTGGTCGCGCCCCGCCCGTCGTCGCAGCCGGGCCACTTCTGGCACGATCGCGCTCAGCGCCCGACCACCTTCGGCTGGCAGCGCCACGAGAACCAGGCGACCGTGCGGCGATTCCTGACCGAGGTCAGTGCGATGACGCAGACGTCGGCAGCGTGGGTGTGACGATGCAGCCCGTGATCACATCGCCGTAGACCGTCACATCATCGGGCCGGTGCGCCACGAACCGGGCGATGTAGGCGCACAGGACCGCGTCGACGGGATCCTCGGCGCGGCGCAGCGCTGACTTTCGGGTCGCGGTAAGCACCTCGTCCCGCAGGCCGCTCCAGGCCGTGTTGGCGGTAACCAGCGTTGGCGTCGCTGACCGGAGACCCTCCACGAAATCCATCAGCCGCAACAACTCTGAGCGCAGCCGGGCGAAATCCCGGCCCTGCTTCTGCTTGTACTTCAGCGTCTTGTCAAGTCCGAACAGGACAACACTCGCGGCGTGTGGATACACCTCCAGTGCGCGGCGCGGAGCGGTTGAACGGGGGTCGAGGTCAAGATCGAGCGCCGCGCACAGCCGTGCCCCTCGCCCGCCGTCGGCGAACCACGGTAGGCCGGTGTTCGCCGGATGCGCGCCGGCGTCGAAACGGCGGAAGTCCCGATTCAGCGCGGCCTCGCAGGGCCGATTTCCGGTGGGATTGCCGACCACCAGGGGTGCATCGACGGCCACCACACACGGGCCGCTGATGTAGGGATTCAATTGGGCCAGCACGTCGGCGTCATCGCCGGCCACCCCCACGTGGCACAGCGCACCCTCGCCGTCGAGGGCGGCGACACCGGTCGGGCTGCGCTCGCCCCAGGCGAGGTCGACTCCCACGAAGTACACACCCCAAACCGTAAGCTGTTCTTTTGTGACCACCCGCGCCGCGATGCCCAATGTGCTGGCCAACAGGTACGCCAGTGCGGAGATGGTGGCGATCTGGTCACCTGCGGCCAAGGTTGTCGCCGAGCGCCGACTCTGGGTGGCAGTGCTGCGAGCGCAGCGCGAACTCGGCGTGGACATCCCCGAGGCCGCGATCGTCGACTACGAGCGCTCGACAGAGCAGGTGGACCTCGAGTCGATCGCAGCCCGGGAGCGGGTGACCCGCCACGACGTCAAAGCCCGAATCGAGGAGTTCAATGCCCTGGCGGGCCACGAACACGTGCACAAGGGGATGACGAGCCGGGATCTGACCGAGAACGTCGAGCAGTTGCAGATCTGGCAGTCCCTGCAACTCGCTCACGACCGTGGAGTGGCGGTTGCGGCCCGACTGGCCGAGCGGGCAATCGACTACCGGGATCTGGTGATGGCCGGGCGCAGTCACAATGTCGCCGCCCAGGCCACCACCTTGGGTAAGCGGTTCGCATCGGCGGCCGAGGAAACACTGATTGCACTGAAGCGCATTCGGGAACTCATCGCCCGCTATCCGCTGCGCGGCGTCAAGGGTCCGATGGGCACCAGCCAAGACATGCTGGATCTGTTCGGCGGGAACGAGGAGCGCCTGGGCGACCTCGAACGCCGGGTCGCCGAGCACCTTGGCTTCGCCGGGGTGTTGGACAGCGTCGGCCAGGTGTATCCGAGATCGCTGGACTACGACGCCGTCTCCGCGCTGGTGCAACTCGGCGCCGGACCATCGTCGCTGGCGCACACCATCCGGTTGATGGCCGGCCACGAACTGGCCACCGAGGGCTTCGCGCCCGGCCAAGTCGGATCCTCGGCGATGCCGCACAAGATGAACACCCGAAGTTGCGAGCGTGTCAACGGCCTGCAGGTGGTGCTGCGTGGCTACGCCTCGATGACCGCGGAACTCGCCGGGGCGCAATGGAACGAGGGCGATGTGTTCTGCTCGGTGGTGCGCCGGGTGGCCCTTCCCGACGCGTTCTTCGCCATCGACGGGCAGATCGAGACGTTCCTGACGGTGTTGGCGGAGTTCGGCGCCTACCCCGCGGTGATTCAGCGCGAACTGGATCGCTACCTGCCTTTCCTGGCCACCACCAAGGTGCTCATCGCCGCTGTGCGCGCGGGGATGGGCCGGGAAGCTGCCCATGAGGTGATCAAGGAGCACGCGGTCGCGGTGGCACTGTCGATGCGCGAGCATGGCACCGAACCTGACCTACTCGACCGATTGGCGGCCGACCCGCGACTGCCGCTGGACCGGGCGGCCCTGGACGCCGCACTGGCTGACACCGGATCTTTCATCGGGGTGGCCGGCAGCCAGGTCGACGGGTGGTCGCCGCGGTCGGGGGCTCTGTGAGCGACTACCCGCGGGCGGCCGAGTACGTTCCCGGCTCGATTCTGTAGCAGCCGATGTCGCTTGGCGAGATCGACTTGAACTGGTCGCAGGCGGGGGAGGGACTACTCAGCGCGCCGAAGTCACCCTCGCCACACCCGCGGAACGCAATTCCAGGGCGCCAAGCCGCGCACCGCGGCCGGTTCCTCGCGTCGCCAGGCCCCGACCGGGTCACCGCTGACCTCGGTCAGGTGGCGCAACGGCCGGTTCGCCAGCGCCCGCAGCGCCAGGAGTTGCTCGCCGGCCGGGGTCTGCGCCAACGAGATCACGGTCCACTTCCGGCGGAAGAACCGGATCCGCAGGAATAGCCACGGCATCGTCACGGCGAGGATGGGCGGGGCGGCGACCGCGATCGCCAGCAGCACCGCCAACCACGTCGCGGTGGTGTTGAGGTTCTGCCCGGCGCCGGCCAGATCGAGGGCGGCCGAACTGGCGGCGCGCAGTGGCGTGGACACCGCATCGCCCACCAGAGGGATCCGGTCGGCGCTGTCGCCGGCCGAGTTGAGGTTCTCCGAGATTCCGGTGGCCCCGTCTTTGACCTGGGTACCCACCCCCGCAATCGCCGCGATCGCGCGGTGCACGCCGAGGCCGACCAGTACCCAGATGGTGATCCACGTACCGACCGTCAGGTCGCTGAGCACCTGGGCGGTTAGTCGGGCCGGGGTGGTGGCATAGGGAATAAATCGGGATTTCATGTCGTCGATCCCAACACAGTCGCCCGGGTGGCGGCCGATAGGCTGAACCGGTGCGTCCCGCCCTGACCGATTACCCCCATCTGGCCAGCGGCAAAGTTCGCGAACTCTATCGCGTCGACGACGAGCATCTGTTGTTCGTAGCCTCGGATCGCATCTCGGCTTTCGATCACATTCTCGCCACCCCGATCCCGGACAAGGGCCGGATCCTGACCGCGATGAGCGTCTTCTTCTTCGACCTGATCGAGGGTCGAGGTGGGGCGGCGAATCACCTGGCGGGACCACCCGATGATTCGCGGATCCCCGCCGAGGTGCTGGGTCGGGCACTGGTGGTCCGCCAACTCGATATGGTGCCGGTGGAATGTGTCGCGCGTGGTTATCTGACCGGATCGGGCCTGCTGGACTACCAGCGCAGCGGCGCCCTCTGCGGCGTCATTTTGCCCGCCGGACTCGTGGAGGCCAGCAGATTCGACCACCCGCTGTTCACTCCGGCGACCAAGGCCGAGATCGGTGCCCACGACGAGAACATCTCCTTCGGCCAGGTTGTCGAGATGATCGGCGCCGACCGGGCTGAGCAGATGCGGGATCTGACGTTGCAGACCTATGCCCGGGCCGCCGAACATGCGCTGGGAAAGGGGATCATCATTGCCGACACAAAGTTCGAGTTCGGGGTCGACCGCGACGGAGGGCTGGTGCTCGCCGATGAAGTATTCACCCCGGACTCCTCGCGATACTGGCCTGCCGATACCTACACCGAGGGTGTTGTTCAACCGAGCTTCGACAAGCAGTTCGTCCGCAATTGGCTCACCGGACCTGAGTCCGGCTGGGACCGCCACGGCGACGCCGCACCGCCAACGCTACCCGATGCCATCGTTGAGGCGACCCGGTCTCGCTATATAGAAGCCTACGAACGTATTTCGGGTTTGAAGTTCTCCGACTGGATCGGCGCCTGATGACACACGCCCCGACCCCCAAACGAGTCGATACCCATCGGGTGCATCACGACGACGTCTTCATCGACCCCTACGAGTGGTTACGCGACAAGTCTGACCCAGAGGTGATTGCGCATCTCGAAGCGGAGAACAGTCACGTCGAGGCGCAAACGGCTTTTCAGGAACCGCTACGCCAGATGATCTTCGAGGAGATCAAGGCGCGCACGAAGGAAACCGATCTTTCGGTTCCCGTGCGCCGCGGGGCCTGGTGGTACTACGGCCGTAGCTTCGCCGGCAAGCAGTACGGGGTGCACTGCCGGTGCCCGGTGGCCGGGCCTGATGATTGGAAGCCGCCGGTTTTCGACGAACACACTGAAATCGTCGGCGAAGAGGTGCTGCTCGACGAGAACGCGGAAGCAGACGGCCACGACTTCTTCGCCCTCGGCGCCAGCAGTGTGAGCCCGGACGGAACCCTGCTGGCTTTCTCTGTCGACATCATCGGTGATGAGCGCTACACACTGCAGTTCAAGGATTTACAGACCGGAGTGCTCTACCCAGACCGGATTCCCGGTATCGGTCTCGGGGTCACCTGGGCTGCCGATAATGCGTGTGTCTACTACACAACTGTTGACGAGTCGTGGCGTCCTGACACGGTCTGGCGTCACCGCCTCGGCGAGACCGGGCCCGACGAACAGGTGTTCTGCGAACCCGACGAGCGGTTCTGGGTAGCGGTGGGCCGCACCCGCAGCAACGCCTACATCCTTATCGCGGCCGGATCGTCGATCACGTCAGAGGTGCGGTATGCCGACGCGATGGATCCGGAAGCCGAATTCACGACGGTGCTGCCCCGACGCGATGGTGTCGAGTACTCCGTCGAGCACGCCGTCATCGAAGGCCGGGACCGGTTTCTGATCTTGCACAACGACGGCGCGGCGAACTTCACCCTCGTCGAGGCACCGGTCGAGGATCCGCGCCAGCAAACCACCCTCATCGCTGCTCGCGACGACGTCCGCCTTGAGGGCGTAGACGCCTTCGCCCATCATCTCGTGGTGCACTATCGCCGGGAGGCGTTGCCGAGCCTGCAGTTGTGGCCGATTGACAACGGCTACGGCACGCCCGAGGAGATCGTCTTCGACTCCGAGTTGATGGCCTCCGGTCTGGCCGGCAACCCGAATTGGGACTCGCCCCGGCTTCGGATTGGCGCGACGTCCTTCGTCACCCCGACGCAGATCTTCGAGATCGACCTCGCCTCCGGCGAGCGCATCCTGCTACGCGAACAGCCCGTTCTCGGCGACTACCGTCGGGAGGACTACGTGGAGTGCCGAGACTGGGCGGTTGCTGACGACGGCACCCGCATCCCGATTTCGCTCATTCACCGCAGAGATCTCCAAACACCTGCTCCCACCGTGCTTTACGGCTACGGCGCATACGAATCCTCGGAGGATCCGAGATTCTCAATCGCCAGGCTGTCGTTGCTCGATCGCGGCATGATATTCGCGATTGCCCACGTCCGTGGTGGCGGTGAGATGGGTCGGTTGTGGTACGAGAGCGGTAAATTAATGGAGAAGAGGAACACCTTCACCGATTTCATCGCCGCCGCGAGCCACCTCGTCGAAACCGGTGCGACGAAGTCGCAAAACCTGGTGGCCTTGGGCGGTAGTGCGGGTGGGTTGTTGATGGGGGCAGTTGCCAACATGGCGCCCGGGCAGTTCGCGGGCATTCTTGCGCAGGTTCCATTTGTCGATCCCCTCACCACGATCCTGGATCCGTCACTGCCACTGACAGTGACCGAGTGGGACGAATGGGGAAACCCGTTGGCCGATGCCGACGTCTACACCTACATGAAGTCGTACTCGCCTTACGAGAACGTCGAGGCCAAGGAGTATCCGGCGATCCTGGCCATGACATCGCTCAACGACACCCGGGTGTTCTACGTCGAACCGGCCAAATGGGTTGCCGCACTGCGCCATACCAAGATCGACTCGCACCCGGTGCTGCTCCGGACCCAGATGGCCGCCGGACACGGTGGCATCAGCGGCCGCTACGAGCGGTGGAGGGAAACCGCCTTCCAGTACGCATGGTTGCTGGCAACCGCGGACCCGCAACGGTTCGGACCGCAGGCGCGGTAACCTCTCCGGCATGTCCTTGGCAGAGATTCCGCTCACCACACTCGATGGCAACCCCACATCATTGGCCGACTACGCCGGGCGTGCGCTACTGGTTGTCAACGTCGCCTCCAAGTGCGGCCTGACACCGCAATATGGCGCGCTGGAACAGTTGGCTCGCGATTACGGTGACCGGGGGTTGACGGTCATCGGTGTCCCGTGCAACCAGTTCATGGGCCAGGAACCCGGGACGCCGGAGGAGATCGCGACGTTCTGTTCCACCACCTACGGCGTGAGCTTCCCGCTGCTGGCCAAGGTCGACGTCAACGGCACCGATCGCCATCCGCTGTATGCCCGGCTCACCGAGACCGCCGATGCCGCCGGTGAAGCCGGGGACGTGCAATGGAACTTCGAGAAGTTCCTCATCGCTCCATCGGGTGAAGTGACGAATCGCTTCCGGCCGCGCACCGAACCGGATTCCCCCGAGGTGATCGCGGCGATTGAAGCCGTGCTAACGCACTGAATGCGGGTTTACGGCCCGGTCGATCCGCTTGCGGTGGTGGCGATCCCGCCGTCCACCGGTATCACCGCTCCGTTGAGATAGGAGCCGGCCCGGCTGGCCAGAAAGATCGCGATCCCGGCCATATCGTCGTCGCGGCCGATTCGACGCAGCGGCGCCGAGGCGGCAATCGCCTCGCCAAAGGTGTCCAGGGTGGCAGCCATCATCTTCGACGGGAATGGTCCGGGTGCGACGGCATTGACGGTGATGTGCTGTGGTCCAAGTTCTTTGGCCAATACCCGGGTCAACTGGTGTATCGCTGCCTTGCTCGTCGAGTACGAGTAGGTACTCATCGGGCTCACGTGGATACCGTCGATACTGCCGATGTTGATGACCCGTGCCGGGTCCTCCTGGGTGCCCGCGCGGCGTAATGCCGGCAGGAGTTCCTGGACCATCCAGAACGGTGACTTGAGGTTGAGATCGAGCACCCGGTCCCAGGCCGCCGGGGGAAAGGATTCCAGCGGTTCACCCCAGGTTGCGCCGGCGTTGTTGACCAGGATGTCGAGGCTGTCGGTGTGGACGATCACGTCGGCGGCCAGGCGCTTGCACTCCTCGTGCCGGGAAAGGTCAGCCGGGACGGCGCGAACCTCCCCGAACGCCGACAACGCCGCCACGGCCTGTTCGCAGGCCTCGGCTTTTCGCGAACTGATCACGACCGTCGCACCGGCCTGCAGTAGGCCGCGCGCGATCATCATTCCGATTCCCCGGGTACCACCGGTGACCAGCGCGGTCTTACCGTCCAGCCCGAAGAGCCGCTGCAGATCGGCTGTAGTCACGTGCATTCCTTTCGTCCCTCACCCATCGCGTCAGAACCGTACCGAGGACTCCTCGGTCAGCACCCGGAAATCGGTGTCCGTCATCTCGGCCAGTCGGCCGTAGAAGATGCCGCGAGCATCCGGGGCGATGATGCCCTGGTGGATCGGAACGGCGTGACGCGGCGCCACTGCGCGGAGATAATCGACCGCCTCGGAGATCTTCATCCACGGCGCCGCGGCGGGGGCGGCCAGTACCTCGACCGGTTCATCGGGGACGAACAACGCATCACCGGGATGCATCAGCCGGACCGGGTGGTCGGCGTCGCCGATCAGGAAGGAGATGTTGTCGATGACCGGGATCTCGGGATGGATGACCGCGTGCCGGCCACCGGCACCCCGGATGCTCAGTTCCCCGACGCTGAATTCAGCACCGACGTGAACCGCGCGCCATGCGCCGCCGAGTTGGGCGGCTGTCTGTGGGTCGGCGTAGAGGGCGGCACCGGGATTGGCCTCCACCAGGGCCGGTAGACGATTCGGGTCGGCGTGGTCCGGGTGCTGATGGGTGATGAGGATCGCCGACAGACCCGTGATGCCCTCGAAACCGTGGGAGAAGGTGCCCGGGTCGAACAGCAATCGCGCGACACCGAACTCCGCCAACAGACACGAATGACCGAAA
This sequence comes from Mycobacterium sp., assembly GCA_018401645.1. Taxonomy (GTDB): domain Bacteria; phylum Actinomycetota; class Actinomycetes; order Mycobacteriales; family Mycobacteriaceae; genus Mycobacterium. The sequence goes on from JAGYKK010000047.1 coordinate 9,566, forward strand.
TGCGTCAACTCCATGCTTACGATTGTGCGCGCACAGGAGGCGGCGTATGCGGATGGTCCTCACATCGGTGTTGTTGGCCTCGTTGATCGTCGCCGCGCCGCCCGCGGCGGGGCAACCCGCCACCAACTGTCCGCCGGCCTGTAATCGGATTCCCGGGACCGCGTGGATCTCGCCGTTGTCGATCCCCCTGCACTCTCGTTATGACTGGCCCGAACTGTCCGGCGTGGCGGTGACCGCGCGTCCGTCTCGGTTCCGGTTCGAGGATCTCTGTGCCAGTCCGCCGGTCGCGCAAGACCCTCGCAGCTACGCGGTCGCGGAGCGTGCGGTGGTCAACAACGCCGAGGGAGAGTGGCAACTCCAGGCGCAGGTACTGCATTGGTCTGGCGCGACATGGTGGGGCGGCGAACTCGCGCTGGACACCTTCACCGCCGCGGTCGACGCGGTGCGGGCGTGCCAGCAGACCAACGCCGCCGCCTCGCCGTCGGTGACCTCAGAGGAGCCCGGGCGGCTGGCCGCCGCGGTGGGAGGGCCGATGATCCTGCACCAGTATCTGCTCGCCGATCCGGTCAACAGCACCGTCACCGAACTGGCGCTGTGGTCGAACTCACCACCCCGGACGCCCTGGCCCACGGTCATCGACGAGACCATCTTCGACTCGCTCGGCGCGCCGCTGTGTGTGGCCTACATCGGATCCTGCCCGTAACCCGCCGCTAGGATGCGAAGTGCACCATCCACCGCGTCAGAGGAGCTCCAGTGCCCCGGGTAGTAGTCCATGTGATGCCCAAAGCCGAGATTCTCGACCCGCAGGGCCAGGCCATCTCCGGAGCGCTCGGTCGACTCGGTCACCTTGGCATCTCAGATGTTCGGCAGGGCAAGCGATTCGAGCTTGAAGTTGACGAGACGGTGACCGACGATCAACTGGCCGAGATCGCCGAGTCGCTACTGGCCAATACCGTGATCGAGGACTGGGCCGTAACCCGGGATCCCGCATGAACGCCCGGGTTGGGGTCATCACCTTCCCCGGCACCCTGGACGACGTCGACGCCGCACGCGCCGTTCGCCTGGTGGGGGCTGAAGCGGTGAGCCTCTGGCACGCCGACGCCGACCTCAGGGGAGTGGATGCCGTCGTCGTTCCCGGTGGCTTTTCCTATGGCGACTACCTGCGCTGCGGCGCGATCGCCAAGTTCGCCCCGGTGATGAGTGAGGTGGTGGCAGCGGCGGGTCGCGGTATGCCGGTGCTGGGCATCTGCAACGGGTTTCAGGTGCTGTGCGAAGCGGGCCTGTTGCCCGGCGCACTGGCACGCAACAGCGGTCTGCACTTCATCTGCCGCGACGTGTGGCTGACGGTCGACTCCATCACCACCGCGTGGACATCGCGCTACGAATCCGGAGCAGAACTGCTGGTTCCGCTGAAATCGGGCGAAGGCCGTTATGTGGCAAGTGAATCCGTGCTTGATGAGCTCGAAGGCGACGGCCGGGTGGTGTTCCGCTACGCCGACAACCCCAACGGATCCATGCGCGACATCGCCGGAATCAGCTCCGCCAACGGACGCGTCGTCGGCCTGATGCCGCACCCCGAGCACGCATGCGAACCGCTGACCGGGCCCTCGGATGACGGCCTAGGTCTGTTCTATTCGGCGCTGGACGCCGTGTTGGCCGTCTGACCCATGACGGGCGCCACCGCGCAGGGGCTGTGCGAGTTCATCGACGCCTCCCCGTCGCCGTTCCATGTCTGCGAGACGGTGGCCGGGCGGCTGCGCGCCGCGGGCTACACCGAACTCGCCGAGACCGACCGGTGGGGTGACGCCGCCGGGGGCCGGTTCTTCACGGTCCGGGCCGGCTCTCTGATCGCCTGGAATGCTTCGGGCCAACACCAGCCCTTCCGGATCGTCGGTGCCCACACCGACAGTCCCAACCTGCGGGTCAAGCAGCACCCGGATCGGGTGGAGGCCAGGTGGCGGGTCGTGCGGCTGCAGCCCTACGGCGGTGCGTGGCTGAATTCCTGGCTTGACCGCGACCTGGGCCTGAGCGGCCGAATCTCGGTGCGCGGCAAGGATGGTCGCGTGCACGATCAACTGGTGCGATTTGATGAGCCGCTGCTGCGGGTGCCGCAGCTGGCCATCCATCTCGCCGAAGACCGCAACGCGGTGAGCCTCAACCCGCAGCGCCACCTCGATGCGGTGTTCGGCGGTGATGGGCCGGGTCGACCATTTCTGCACTACATCGCCGAGTGGTCCGGGGCGGCGCCCGCAGACCTGCTGGCGGCCGATCTGATGACCCACGATCTAGCCCCGTCCCGGCTCACCGGAGTCGACCGCGACCTCGTCAGTGCGCCCCGGCTGGACAACCAGGCCACCTGCTACGCCGGGCTGGAGGCGCTGATCGCCACCGAACCCACCGATCACATCTCGGTGCTGGCGCTGTTCGATCACGAGGAGGTCGGTTCGACATCGGACCACGGCGCGCAGTCGGACTTCCTGCGCACCACCCTGGAGCGCATCGTGCTGGCCGCCGGTGGTGACCGGGAGGACTTCCTGCGCCTGACGACCGCCTCGATGGTGGCCTCAGCCGATATGGCGCATGCCACCCACCCCAACTACCCCGAGCGCCACGAACCCGGTCATCCGATCTTCGTCAACGCCGGCCCAGTGCTGAAGGTGCACCCCAACCTTCGATATGCCACCGACGGCCGCACCGCCGCGGCCTTCGAACTGGCCTGCCGGCAGGCCGGGGTGGGGTTGCAGCGCTACGAGCATCGCGCCGACCTGCCGTGCGGATCCACCATCGGACCGATGACCGCGGCACGAACCGGCATCCCC
>JAGYKK010000048.1 GCA_018401645.1 Mycobacterium sp.
TCCCGGAGATCAGCGCCGATCCCAGCCCGACCAGAACGGCGCTCGTCCCCAGCAACACCCGTCGATCACCCATGTATCTGCTGCCTCCACGCCTCGGCCCGACATTACTTGATGAGCGAAAACTACCCCGCCTCGTGCGCGCAGGTTCAGCAAACGACGATCGCGAGGATCGCGTCACGAATTCGTCAGCGGGCATGCCCTCGCAGGGCGACGTCAGGGCCGCACCGCAGGCAGACTGAGGTATGCCTTTTCGACCCCTCGCATTGAGCGTGGCCGTGCTCGTGCTGACCGGGTGCGGGTCCGGTGTCACCGTCACATCGCCGATGCCCCCCTCCGGTCCCTCTCCGGCGGTGCGGGTGACCTCGACGATCGCCTCCGGCCTTGACGTCCCGTGGGGAATCGCGTTCGTTCCGGACGGGTCGGCGCTTGTCAGCGAACGTGACACCGCGCGCATCCTCCGGGTCGACGCAGGGGCGCAGAGCGTCGTCGGCACCGTCGACGGTGTCGAGCCGATGGGCGAGGGCGGGCTTCTCGGGATCGCCTACGCTGATGGTTGGCTTTACGCCTACCTCACGGCCGCAACAGACAACCGCGTCGTGAGGATGAAATGGGACGGCTCCGAACTCGGCGGCGCTGAGTCGGTCCGCACCGGTATTCCCAAGGCGGGTGTCCACAACGGCGGGCGGCTGGTTTTCGGGCCGGATCGCATGTTGTACGTGGCGACCGGCGATGCCGCCGTTCCCGAGGCAGCCCAGGATCCGCTGTCGCTGGCGGGCAAGATCCTGCGACTCGCCCCGGACGGATCGGTGCCCGGCGACAACCCGGTACCGGACTCGCCGGTGTTCTCCCTGGGCCACCGCAACATTCAGGGTCTCGCCTTCGACGAGCAGGATCGGCTGTGGGCCAGTGAGTTCGGACAGCAAGACGTTGACGAACTCAACCTCATCACCGCGGGGTCCAACTACGGCTGGCCTGAGTGCGAGGGTGCGTGCGCGACGGATCCTTTCGTCGATCCCGTCGTGCAGTGGGAACCGACCTCGATCTCCTCCCCGAGTGGGGTCGCGATCGTCGACGACTACGCCTATGTCGCGTCGCTGCGCGGACAAGCGGTGTGGCAGGTGCGACTGAACGGATCGGGGAACGCGACACGACTGGATCTCGGCGACCTCGGTCGGCTGCGGACCATCGCCGAAGCACCCGACGGGTCACTGTGGCTGTCAACCAGTAACACCGACGGCCGCGGCGATCCTCGCGACGGAGACGACCGGATTGTGCGACTGTCGCTGACCTGACCGGCCCTCAGGTGCCGGCGTCGATCGCCGTCATGGTGAGTGCGAACGGGCCCTGCTGCTTGTCGAGGATGTAGACCGAAACCTGGCTGATGCTGGACGGGTCCAACGTCTGCGGCGCGTTGGGTGCGGGGTCGAGGCGCATGCCAACCGCCTGGAAGCCGGCGATGGGCAGGTCGTAGCTTCGCTGGACGGCGGGTTCGGTCGCGAAACGCTGGATGTAGGACCAGGATTGCCCGGCCGCGCCCACCCGTAGAACGTAGGTTTTACCGTCGCCCGCAGCGCGGACGCGAAGCGCCGTCGCCCCTGCTGCCTTTCGCCCGATATCGGGGCTCACCGGACCGCGGGCCGAGGCGAACCCGCCGTTGTTCTCCAGCGAGATGGCGCCCGAGAACACCAGGCCGCCATCGCCGAAGGTGACACTCGAGGTGGACCGACCGCCCATCACGGGGTCGTTGACGGTGGTCCAGGTGGCCACCTCGCCGGCATCGCTGAAGTCGACGAGCACGACGTCTGAACTGACCGTCGTCTCGTCTGCGTGGGCGGTCTGCCCGGTGCTTGCGCACGACACAACCAGCAACGCCAGGCAGGCCAACCAGATCCCGACCGCCCCGGGCCACAATCGAGGGCCACTGGACGGGTGGGTCCGAGTCCATGCCATCGGATTCCGGTCATTTTGCACCAGGTCAATGTATTGCCTCCCGTGGGGCACCACCACCCCGGCGCGGTATGCTCGCTCCGCAATGCCAACGCGCCCACCTCGGCCCCAGCCAGTCCGTCCGTCCTCCCGCACGGCCGCGTCGCCACTGTTGTGAGCGTCCTCTCGATCGCCTTCGGCGTGCTGGTCGTCCTGGTGATCACCGCGTTCACCGGCTATTTCGTCGCCCAGGAATTCTCCTACATGGCCGTGGACCGGTCCCGGCTGAAAGCACTCGCGGCCGCCGGTGACGGAGCCTCGGTCAAGGCACTGCAGGTCACCCGGCGGACGTCGTTCATGCTGTCCGGCGCGCAACTGGGCATCACCGTCACCGCACTCATGGTCGGCTACGCCGCCGAACCACTCATCGGCCGGGGCATCGGCGAACTGCTGGGCCTCGGCGGAATCTCGACAGCGGTCGGAATAGTCATCGGCACGGTGCTCGCCGTGATCTTCTCCACCGTGGTCCAGATGATCTTCGGCGAGCTGTTCCCCAAAAACCTGGCCATCGCGCGGCCCGAACCGGTTGCCCGCCGACTGGCTCCGTCCACCAACCTCTACCTGAAGGTGTTCGGCTGGCTGATCAAGTTCTTCGACGCTTCATCGAACCTGTTACTTCGGGCGTTGCGGATCGAACCGGTCCACGACGTCGAACACTCCGCCAGCCCGCGCGACCTGGAACACATCGTGGCGCAGTCCCGCGACGCCGGCGATCTGCCGGTTGCGCTGTCGGCCCTACTGGATCGGATCCTGGATTTCCCGACCCGCAGTGTCGAGCACGCGATGATTCCCCGCGCGCGAGTCGATGTGGTCGCGGCCGACGATCCCTGGGATGCAGCGCTCGCCAAGATGGCCACCGGACACACCCGCTACCCGGTGGTCGGCCGCTCGGCCGATGATCTGATCGGCGTGGTTCATCTGCAGGACCTGCTCGAACCAACGGTGAGCGGCACCGCGGCCTCGCTGTGCCGCCCGGCGGTGATCGTGCCGACCACCTTGCCGCTGCCGGCCGTCCTGACCCAGTTGATCGACGCTAAAGAGGAGATGGCGCTCGTCATCGATGAGTACGGCGGATTCGCCGGAGTCATCACCGTCGAGGACATGGCCGAGGAACTCGTCGGTGAGATTGCCGATGAACACGATCCGGCCTTCGGTGCCGACGTCATCACCGTCGCGGGCGAGGGTTGGCTCATCCGTGGCGACGCCCCCCTCGACGAAGTGGTCCGCACCCTTGACCACGATCTGCCCGAGGGTGACTACGAGACTCTCGCCGGACTGATCATCGCCCAGTTCGGCGGGCTCCCCGCCGTGGCCGACACCGTCGAGATCGAACTCGGCAGCACCGCCGATGACCTGTTGAGCCAGGCACCCGCCCCGACGCGCATTTTCACCGCCGAGGTCCGTGCCCTCGACAAAAGGGTGCCTTCCCAGGTGTTCGTGACCATCCGCACCGTGGGCGTACCACCGGGGCCGACGGGGACGCTCGATGAGTAATCCGTGGATCATCCTCGCCGTCACGATCGGTCTGATCGCCGGCAGCGCCTTCTTCGTGGCGGTCGAGTTCGCTCTTATCGCCGCTCGGCGTCACCGCCTCGAAGATGCTGCGCCCCGAAGTCGTTCGGCGCGGGCCGCCCTGCGCAGCGCATCGGAGCTTTCGGTGCTGCTGGCAGGATCCCAGTTGGGCATCACGATCTGTGCCCTGGCGTTGGGCGCGGTCACCAAACCGGCGGTCCACGACTGGCTGACACCGGCCATCCGGGACTGGGGTGCTCCGTCGTGGGCGGCCGATATCGGCGGATTCGTCCTCGCCCTGTTCGTGGTGACCTTTCTGCACCTGGTGATCGGCGAGATGGCGCCGAAATCCTGGGCCATTGCTCATCCGGAAAGGTCGGCGACGATGCTGGCCCTTCCGATGCGGGCGTTCATGTGGCTCACCAGGCCCGTGATCGCGTGGCTCAACCATGTGTCGAACTGGTTCCTGCGCAAAGTGGGTGTCGAACCGGTGGACCAGGTGGGTGCTGGCCAGGATTCCGCGACGCTGCGCCATCTGCTGGAACATTCCGCCACCGTGGGCACCCTTGACGAGCGCTACCACGGACACCTCATCAGCGCCCTGGAACTGGAGTCGCTCACCGTGGGCGACATCGTCAAACCCAACAGTCAACCCAGCAGCGTTCCCCCTGATGCCTCCGACCTACAGATTCAGGACGTCGCCCGCCGCACCACCCATCTGCGCCTGCTGGTCCGCGGCAACGGCCGTATCGAGGGAGTCGTTCACGTGCGCGACAGCCTGCGGAATCCTCACCTGAGGGCCGCCGAACTGATGCGCCCCGCGCTCACCCTGGAGAAATCCACACCGGTTTATGAAGCGCTGCACACGATGCGCGAGACGCGCAACCATCTCGCGACGATCACCGACGCCGAACAGGTGGTCGGTCTGATCACCCTCAACGATGTTCTGCAACGCCTGCTCTCGAAGGAGAAATCGGCGGCACAAAGCCTCTGACGGCACCGGGGCGCGCACACCCGCGCCGTTCAGCGTGCCCGTGCCAGCAGGGCGCCCACCATGACGGCGGTTCCGCCGATGAGGATCGCCAGTGACCAGGCGGCGAGCGCGTCGGTACCGGCCAGCACATAGTGCGCGGTGGCCAGCGGCCAGGCCGCGTAGGCAAGCAGGTGTGCCCGCTTGAACCACCGATATTGCCGCTGGCCGCGCAGTCGCCCCAGCAGCCATGCGGGGACGATCAGCCAGAAGGCCACGGTGCCGAGTGCCACCGCGACCGGGCGCCAGGGCGCGGCCAGCGGTACCAGGATTTCGACCACGGTGAACGGCTGGTAGGAATCGACCAGGAGCAGCGCCATGTGCGCGAACAACAGACCGAGGGCCAGCGTCGGGAGCCAGCGGTGGAGCCACACCGCCCGGGTCGGCGGCACGCCCTGCGACCGCAATGCCGCCGCGGCCAACCCCTGCGGCGAGGACCGCGGTCATGCGCACCATGCGGCGATCCCCGTCGCGCGGATCAGCACCCACGACCAGGACACCCCGTCGAGTGACTCAGCACCCGCCACCGCCGGGCCGAGCAGGTACGCGGTGCGCTGAGCCCGGCAAGCCAGGCCGTACTGCCGAGCCACGAACGAGAGCGACGGCTGCGAATGTGACTGCGAATGCGCGCCACCCACAATCCGCGACAACGGTGGCCTGCACGACGTCGGCATCGGTCGGCAGGCCGGTTCGTGGGTCGACCACATGATGGCGCCCGGCCCAGCGCCGGCGCAGCGTCGAGGACGTCGCCACCGCGCGGTGTGCGCCGCGCAGTTCGAGCATCCGAATCTCGGTCGGGGCGTCGAGTCGGTCATCGCGCATCGAGATTTGCCAGCAGTCCGCGCCGGGTGGCGTGCCCCGCGTCACGACGTCACCCCCGAGGCAGACCAGCACCGCACCGGCTCCCGCGTCAGCGATCTCGGTGGTCACGATCTCACCGGCGAGGCCCTTACCCACGCCGCCGGGATCAAGGCCAACGCCGGCGGGAAGCGACACCGAGCGCGGGCCGATTCGGACGCCGGCCATGCCGGCTGCGGAGCGGGGTACCCAGGTCGAGGGCAGCGCGGTTGCCACGCGGGTGAAGTCGTCGGAGTAGCCCATCGCCACCATCGATCCCAGGACGGTGGCGTCGACGTCCCCGGCGCTCCAGACAAAGGCATCGCTGCAGACGGTGACGAGTCGCCGCAGGTCCTCGCTTACCTCGACGTGCCCCTGCCCCGCCCGCGCATTGAGACGGTTCAGTTCGCTGCCGGGACGAAAGCGCGACCAACAGGACTCCAGGAGCTCGATGCGCCGAACGGCGAGGTCGGCGAGCCGTTCGGCCGCGGAACGGGGTGCCCACAACACGATGTGGAGGTCACCTCCCATCGCACGTCCGCGACGCTCCGCCCGCTGCATCGTCAACTGCATCGTCAGCTGCTGTAGGTCGCGGTGTCGCGTTCCAGGCGGGTCGATTCACCGGTTGAGCCCGGTGGCCGGGTCTCTTCGGCGATGCGCCTGACGACGTCGGTATCGGCGTCCTCGCCTCGGGCCAGTTGGGCGGCGACTCGGCGTAGTTCCTGGCGGTAGGCCTGCAGGCGGGTGGCCTCCCGGGTGAGTTGTTCGGCGTAGCCGTCGAGTTCGGCCCGGTCCCGTTCGCCGGGTTGTGCCTGCCGCGCGCTGTCCTCGGCGGAGCGCAGGGCGATGAGTCCGGTCAGCCCGGCCCCCGCTGCCACGGCCAGACCGGTCGCGATCCACCTGTCCACTCGTCGCCGGGCCTTCGACATGGGTGCCTCCTCTAACTCCCATCGTCCGTGCGCGTGGATGCCGGGGCAAGGTGGCCGGGAGATGACACCGCTGCGCCCCCGGTGGCCTAATGGATGAATGGGACGTAGTCGGCGCGGATTTGTCACGGCGTGCGCGGCGATAGTGCTGGTCGTGGCAGGCTGCGGGACCCGGGGGGACCCGGGGCCTGGGCCGACTGCCGAGCCGCCCCCGTGGCGCCACGACACGGTCCGATTCCTCGGTCCGGCCGACGAGCTCGGCGAGGCCGAACTCCTCGATGCGATAAGCCGGCGTGGCTCGGTGCGTGATCTGTCCGCCGAGCCGCTCAGCGACCGTCAGCTGGCCGCGCTGCTGTGGGCGGCGCAGGGGGTGTCGGCGCCCTCCGGTACGCGAACCGTGCCCTCTGCCGGGGCGCTGTATCCCCTCGAGACCTATGTGGTCACACCCGCGGACGTCCTGCGCTACGTGCCGGACACCGCGTCGGTCGAGGTGCGCGTCGATGCACAGGCGAAGGGCCGGGTCGCCGCCGCGATTAGCGATGCACCCGCCTCAGCGGCCTACGCGATCGTCATCATCACCGGCGTGCCCGCGCGCATCACCGGAAAGTACGACGAGCGCGGCATTCGCTACATGTGGATGGAAGCCGGCCACGCGACCCAGAACCTGCTGCTGGCCGCCGCCGCACTCGGCCTGGGTGCGGTGGCCGATCGGGGCTTTCGACGACGCCGGGATCTCTGAGGCACTGGGCCTGTCGGAGCAGGAGATCCCGCTCTACCTGATTCCGGTCGGGCGGCCGTTGCGATAGTCCGCTGATCGCCAACACACCCCCTGGGATAACTTGGCGCAGGGCGCATCGAAGATGGAGGCATACATGAGTGCAGGGTCCTCGGGCGGGTATCGCACCAGTCTGTGGTTCCGCTGGCTGGCGTTCTTCATCGCCTACATCATCATCAACTTCGTCATCCGCCTGGTGTCCGGGCATTCGATCACCAGCGGATATCTCACCGGTCAGCTTGTCAACGCGGCAATCGGGGCGTCGCTGTGGGTGGCTTTCATGCACTTCTTCACTCGCCGGCGAAAGGCCGCGCAGCCCGAGAGCGATGGCAAGCAGCGTTAGACGTCCGTGGTGCTGTCGATGAAACAAAGGCCGGCGTCGATCGCGGGGCGGTGCCGCAAGATCCGGTAGTGGGCGAGGCGGCCGAGTCCGCGCGTGGTGAACAACGTCGCCCCCGGCCAGACTTCGGCGATCTGCTCGCTTGTCTCGTGGGGACTGTCGGGGTCGTCGGGGTCATGAATCAGCAGCAGCGGCAGCGGATCCTTGAGATTTTCGGCGATTCGGCCGATGTCGGTGGTGATGAGCGCAGTGCCGAGCCGGCGGTCCAGACGGTGTTGCAGACCGGCGCGGATCCGCGGTCCGAACCCATGACGATCGGCGAACAGATCCAGGTACGGGGGGAAGTCGCCCATCGGCGCCAAAAACACCATGCGGTCGATCGAGGCTCCTCGCACAGCGGCCAGCGCCGCCGCCTTCGCGCCCAGTGAGTGGGCCACGACCGCTCGCGCCGGCCCGTGCTCCTGCACGACAGCCCTAAGGGCCTCGGCGCACTCGATCACCGTGGTTCGGCCCGCCGCCAGTGCACCGGAGTCGGACTCGTTGTGGCCCGGAAGGTCGAACGCGATGACCCGATAACCCTTGGCAACAAGGGGTTTGACGAAGACGGCCAGGTGTGCCCGGCATCCGCCCCAGCCATGTACCAGGTAGACCGGCGGCCCGTCACCCCACGCCTCACCCGCAATCCGATGCCCATCCCAGAATGCTTCGACGGGCTCGCCCGCGGCGACACCGGGCGGCATCCGCAGACTCATGTCGACGGCCGGCGGCGTACACCACAGCTCGACGGCCCACCGTGACCCGATGGTCGGCGCGAGGCGCTCCAACAAACCGAAGGCCCAGCGAACGCGCGGGGAAACCGGAGGCGTGATGCCGGAATCGGTCACTGCGAGTCATGCGTCCCGTGACGAGCAGCACCTAACATGGCGGGAGGATACTACCTGAGCTCCGGCATCGCTATGTGCGATCAGCCCCCGCAGGTCGGAGTTGCCCTCCTGGGCTCGAGTGAAGAACGCATGCTCGAGGGCGTCGAGGACCAGAGCGGTCGTCATCGACCTGGCGGCCCGCCAGCCGACGATCCGGCGACTGTAGGCGTCGATCACGAAGGCCACGTAGACGAACCCCATCCAGGTCGCCACATACGTGAAGTCGGCCACCCACAACCTATTCGGCGCCGACGCATAGAAGCGCCGGTCGACCAGATCCGGATAGCGCACATGACTGTCGTCGGCCACGGTGGTCGTGTGCTTGGAGCCGTACCGCGCACCCTCCCAACCATTTTCGCCCATGATGCGCTCCACGGTGCAGCGGGCCACGTCATGGCCCTGACCACGCAGCCAGATCCACAGCTTGCGTGATCCCAGCGTCTTGATGAACTTCCCGGTCTTCTTGTCCTCGCGGGCCGCGGTGATGATCTCGACCAACTCGGCATCACGCAGCTGGCGGCACGTCGGGGTCTTGGCGATCCACTCGTAATAGGTCGACGGGCTGATCGGCACGCCGTGCTCGGAGAGCACGGCACACATGGGCTCGACACCCCAGCGCAGCCCAGCCCCACCCTCGGGGTCGGCCACCTGCTGGTCCTTGTGTTCGGTGATGAAACGGATCACCGTCTCCCGGGCCGGTCGAGCTCGGCCCCGAAGAAAATCGCCGCTGCCTTCAAGATCTCATTGGTTATCTCAGGCCCTCACCAGGTTGTCTACGACGTAGGCGACACGCCGTTGAGGGTGCCCGGAAATGCGTTGTGGACTGTTTATCTTTGGTGTCCGTGACGAGTCCTGCTCTGCGGGTGCAGCCGGTGGTGATGCCGTTTGGTGATGTGGAGTCGTGGACGGTGGTCGACCGGGATGCGGTGGTGGTCGATCCGGCCGAGCAGTTCTTGGCGTACCTGCATGCGATTGAACGATCGCCGAACACGGTCAAGGCCTATGCGCACGATCTGCGTGACTGGTTGGAGTTCCTCGACCAGCGCGGGTTGCAGTGGTCGGGGGTGCGACTGGAGGACGTGGGCCGGTTCGTGGCGTGGCTTCGGCTGCCCGCGGCGGCGCGGGCGCGCAACGTGGCGGGACTGCCGGCCGCGGAAGGCGCCTGTTCGGAGTCGACGGTGAACCGCAAGCTGTCGGCGGTTGCGGCGTTCTACGAGTTCCATCAACGCCACGGAGTGAACCTCGGTGATCTGCTGACCACCTGGCGGCGCGGGATACGCGGTGGATCGTGGCGGCTGCTGTTGGCGCACTTAGGAACTCGTCCGGAACGGGCCAAGCAGATTCGGCTTCGCGCCGATCGGCGCATCCCCGACACGTTGGATACCGAGCAGATCGCGGCGATCGTGGCGGCCTGCGACCGGCTGCGAGACCGGTTCCTCTTGACCTTGTTGAGCGTGAGCGGGCTGCGGATCGGTGAGGCGTTGGGGCTGCGCCATAGCGACATCGACGCTGCGGCGCGGCTGGTGTCGGTGGTGCCGCGCAGGAACGCGAATCGGGCGCGGGCCAAGGGTGGAGGGTCGGCGCTCGTGCCGCCCATATCCAGCTCTACGCCGATTACCTGCACGCGAGTGCCGGCGAGCTGGACAGTGACTATGTGTTCGTCAACCTGTGGTCAGGTCCGATCGGGCGGCCACTGACCTACCAGAGTGTCTACGATCTGGTTGTTCGGATCCGGCAGAGCACTGGAATCACGTTTGGGCCGTTAATCATTTCGGCACACCTATGCGACAGAATTGCTGCGCCGGGGGGTGGCAGTCGAGGTAGTGGCTCATCTGCTCGGTCACTCGATCGCCACGACCCAGCGGACGTATACGCCCACTCCAAGATCGGCGATACGCGGCGTGCGTTGGTCGCGGCGGGTTGGCTGGCTGACCAGGATGGGCCGCGGTGGTCGAAGTGTTGGCCGCACCGCCCGCTTTGAGGGAGCGGTTGGGCTGCGGTGGTGCGACCGGAGTCTGGCCGATGTTGGTGCCGGCGGTGGGAGATCTGACCCTTGGCACACCCGCGTGTGCGGTGCACGGCCCAGCCGCCACGCCACGCTGTATGGCGCATCTACCGATGGAAACGCGATGGTCGTCCGGAGTGCTCCTCGCTCTGTCGCGACCGTGGACCCCAGATGGGCCATCACCGCTGCAGTCATGTCTGCGCCCGAGTGCCGGTTCGGCCAGCATCGGTATCGGTTGTACGCCGCACTCCCCGCGCGGGAGTGTTGCCCGGCGACCGCCTGTAGACGGGTGGAAGGGTGGAGGTTGCCAGCGCACCCGTTGCGCTGTGTGAAATCCCGGTTGCCCGTTGTGGGCCGAACTGACGGGGGCTGGTGCCGGTCGCACCATGCTCGGTGGCGGCTGCACGGGTGCCCGCCGCGGCCGAGTTCATCGCCGACTGCCAGCTATGGCGAGGACCGTTGACCCGGCTGCCGCCGGCGCGGATGCGGTTGGAGATCGTGGCTACGCGCTGCAATGCCGGGTCGACGCCAACCGGACCCGCACCACACCCCGATCGGTTAAGCCGCCGCTGGACCACCCGCGGCCAGCGGTGCCGAGACGCTGCTGGCGCGGCCGGCCGACTGGCTGGCCGGACAGCAGTATCACTGAACACGCCACGGGCGTTCGGTTACGCCATCGAAAGCTGACCTGCGTGAGGGCACAGGGTGGGATAGCGAATACCACCGCGACGTGTGTGGCCGTTGCGCCGGCTCGGCGTCGGCGGGCCACGACGGTGCCCGGCTGGACTTCACCGCGATACAACCACGCTGGCTGCGGGATCTGGCCAAACGATGGTGCCGCTGGCGGATGTCGTGTGGTGTCGGTCTGGGGCAGCTACGCAAGGACCGGATCGCACTGGCCCGTCTGTCACAGCTGACACCGGGGTTGGCCAACTCGTCCAGCCCGGCAATACTTGAGCGAGCAGCGCTGGAGGCCTACCTCGCGCAGCTCGCAGTCGAGCTCCCGCACCCCAAGACCCGCAGCAGCGATATCGGTGCCGTAACCGGGTTTCTGCACGCAGTACGCCAGCACCGCTGGGCGGCGCTACCTGCTGAGGCGCAGCTGTATCCCAGCGACCACCCTCGCCGTGGGCAGACACCGGCACCGCGAGCGATTCCCGAGTTCGTGATGCACCAACTCGAAGACCCCACCAACCTCGACCAGATCGGCGACCCGCGGATCCGGCTACTGGTCGAGATTCTCATCCGCACCGGCCTGCGCATCGGCGATGCCACCCGGCTGGCACTGGACTGCCTGGTACGCGACCCACAGGGTGCGGTCTATCTGCGCTACCGCAACCACAAGATGCGCCGCGACGCGCTGGTGCCCATCGACGACGAACTCACCACCATGATCCAGACGCAGCAAGCCCGAACCCGACAGCGGTTCCCGACGAGCAACGTGTTGTTGCCCCGTGGCAGCGCCAACCCCGACGGACGGCTGCCCATCCCCACTGCGACGTTTCACCTCCAGCTCGGTCAGTGGCTCCAAACATGCTGTGTCACAGATGAACTCAGCCAGCCAGCCCATGTCACCGCCCACCAATTCCGCCACACCGCCGCCACTCGGTGGATCAATCATGACGTGCCCCAGGAAGTCGTCCGACGACTACTCGACCACACCAGCCACACCATGACGGCCGTCTATGCCCGCCTGGCCGACAGTACTATCCGTGAACAGTGGGAACGCGCCCAGAAGATCAACATCCGAGGCGAGCCCATCGACACCACGACCGACGGCCCACTCGGCGATGCCGAGTGGATGAAACACAACCTCGCCCACGCGAAAATGGCTCTGCCCAACGGCTACTGCGGCCTGCCTTTACAGAAATCATGTCCACATGCCAACGCATGTCTGACGTGCCCGCTGTTCGTCACGACCAGGCAATTCCTACCCCAACACCGCAAGCAACTCG
>JAGYKK010000049.1 GCA_018401645.1 Mycobacterium sp.
CTTCCACATTGCTCCTCGCGCAGGTCCGGTTCCTAATCCATCTTCCCGGCGCCGGGGAAGTGATCACAATCACTGGTACCGCTGGTCAGTGTGGGTCGTCATGAATTGATTCCTCCTGGGTGATCGTTGAGTGCGGTGCTGGTTCCTCATGGCCGATCTCGGCGGCGGCCAGCGAACCTGGGCTCGCCGGCGGCCGGGTCGGCGATGACGGTTTCCACTGGGGGCAGCGGGTTCGCTGCAGGCCAGTTGCTGAACCAGGATCGGGCGTCCTCGTCGAGGTTGACGCACTGACCGCACGATCAGCTTCAGACGTCGGACGTGTTCGACCGGGGCTCAGGGACGATCCCGCGCCACCGGGAATCACGAGCCCCGGCACTGGGCCTTCGCGATCCGGTCGAGGTTGCCGTCCATCACCTCAAGTAGTCCTCGTCAGGGCCTATGGATCCCCCGCGGGTCGGAATTCCAGCGCCGATAACAACTAACCTGCGCGCCGATCTCTCCCGGCCACCGTCTGGAAAGATCACTCGGCAGAGCGTCTTCGAAGAACCGTCTTAACAATTTGTCCTGCCGGGGCGGTCTCGGCGACGGACTGCAGCGTCTTGGGGTCCGGCTCGTCTTCCGGATTGAACCCGGCGATCGGGACCTGTTGCAGGCCGTAGGCGTCGGCGAGATAACCGAAGGCCGCATGACTGGTGACCAGCACTCGCGTGTCACAGTTGGTCAATTCCGTGCGGTACCGGGCATCGAGTCCCTCAAGGCTTGTCCGTAATTGCGCCAAATTGGCCTCGACCGTCGGTGCCAGCTGTGGCAGCGCCGTCTCGATGGTGCCCGCAGCGGCGTCGGCCATCGCGATCATCTCCACCGGAGACAGCCACACGTGCGGGTCCTTACCGCCGGCGAGTGTCTCCTTGCCGATGTCACCGGCGGTCAGCAGTTCCACACCGGGGGCGGTGAGCAGGTCCTCGGCCACGGCGCCGGCCCCGAGTTGGTCGACCGCCCGCTGCACGTCGGGCTGGAAGTCCCCACCCAGGTAGAGAACAACGTCAGCCTTGTCGATTTCCTTGCGGTCTCTGGCGTCCAGGGCCAAATCGTGGGGCTCAGTGCCTTCCGGTGTCAGCGAGATCACCGACGCCTGGTCGCCGACGAGCTCCTGCGCCAGCCATTGGACCGGATAGAAGTTGGTCACGATCAGCGGCTGCTCGGCGCCTGCGGCCGGCTGATCACCCTCAGCGGCCGGCGGGCGGTCCGAGCGGGTGCCGCAACCAGCGGACGCCAGGACTACAGGAACCAAGGCCGCCAGCACTGTTATCGCCAGGCGCATCACGCCACTCCTTAATGAAAACGATTTTCATTAAGAATGTACCGTGCCGATGGCCTTGGTGCCAACACGGCGAGGCGACTTCCCCGAACCGCAGACCGTTGCCGCTGGCCCCGGGCCATGCCGGTCAACGCAACAAGTGGGTGCGCGCGAACTGCAGCGACTCGGCCAGTAACGCTCGTCGCTCGTTGGCACTGCGCGCTCCTGAGGTGCTGACCTCAAGGATCACCTGGCCGCCAAAGTTGCTGTTCGCCAACGTGTTGCAGATCTCGACGGCGGGCTGGGTTCCACGACCGGGCACCAGGTGCTCGTCGGTGGCGGCACCGGTGCCGTCGCACGGGTGCAGATGCGTCAGGCCAGCCCCCATCCTTCGGGCCATGTCCAACGCGTCGGTGCGGCGGTTGCGGTATGCGACAGGTCCAGCGTGTAGTGCCTATGGCCCACCGTCAAGTGGGTCATAGGACGGGGCGAACGCCGAGACAGCCACTCCGGGTTGCCCGCCGCGTCGGCGCGTCCGCTCGATCGAAGGAGTCCCTGAACCGAAGAACCGGTCGGCGCGGAAGGGGAACATGTTCTCCACCGCCACCAGCACGTCGCCCCTTTGCTCCAACCGCGCCACCTGATCGGAGAACCCCTCAGCGTAGCGGCGCTGCCAGCAAATGGCGGATGCACAGCCACCGTGGTGGCGCCGAGACGTTCGGCCACGCTTTCATCTCAGTTTGGCGATCGGATCGGATCCCCCAGACGCGCTGTGAGATCAGCAGACACGGCGCGTGCACCGAGAGCACCGGGACCCCGTACCGGCGCGAGTTCCGCTACCACCAACCACGTTCTGGCTCAACGGTTCAGCCCACCATCAGCTCGATGCCGTCGTATCCCAGTTCGGCGTAGGCAAGGCGGCCTCGGCGCGCAGCGGTAGACCGGGCCGTCGAGAGACCGATGATGGCGGGGCGCATGCAGGCCCGGGCTAATCGCGGGATATCGGGGCCGGTGGACCCGCGCCAGCTATCGGGGATCAGCGGGGCGCCCTTTCCCATAGCGCTGCTCGAACCGCGCCACCCGGCCGCAGTATCGAGAACCTTCTGCCGACCGGTATAGAAAGGATGGCTCGCTGGAAGATCTCGACGTCGATCACCGGGTAGGTGTTGTTGCCATCCGGACCACTCGATCGTCTGGCGAGGTGGCCGTCAGGCGGGTGAGGAAGGCGAAGTCCCGCGCTTTTGTCGCGGAAGACGACATATCCATAGTCGGGATGGATTCCCGGTTTCATATCACTTTCCTCCAAAAGGGTTAGTGCCTGGCGTGATTGCGACGAGAATGGACCTCCGTCGCGCGGTTGAAGGTGGTTCTAGCCGACCCGGCGAGAGCGTTTGCGCCGAGATGGTGGCCGAAATGCGTTGTAGGTCAATTCAGCCGGCATGAGGGCCTGGCCCGGACCACTTACGACCTCAACCAGCCGATCAATTCGTCATGGCGGGCTTGGTGTGCATCCTCGCCAGCCACACCGGGCCTTGGCCCTGTTGGCGGCGGCGAGCGTGCGGATGGACGACGATCACGTCTCTGCGGTCACATGGCCCCCAGGCAATCACTTGTGCGCACTTGCCGAGTTAAGCCGTTGGCGCAGATACTCCAAGCGGGCGACGGCCCGTTTCGGGTCATCGGTGCCGCAGCAACACCCTCTACATATGGTCAGTGCGCAATCCGGCTTCACGGTTCGTCTCTGTCGGTCGAAGGGAACTACACGCTTAATCCTTATTGATAATCGTTGTCGTGGGAATTAGCGCGCGAAGCCGGGCTCGACTTGTCATAAACATATGCGCATGCAATTATGCGATTACGAACGAAGGGAAGCGATCCATGACCGCCCACCCGACACATTCCGATCACGACCATGACCACGGGCCGTCCTGTGGCCACGTCGCGGTGGAGCATGACGGCCACGTCGACTACCTCCCGATGGCCATGCGCATCACCTGCACGGGAGACCATTACGACTGAGCACACGGTGAGCGCTCACGTCACGCCGAGGTTCGACCACCCATGGGGACGGTTGCGGACGCTGAGCCATCGCGCATGAGGATCACGTCGACTACCTCCACGGCGCACACCGGCACGCCACACGGGGATCACTATGACGAGCACTGATCGTCCAGCGGTGACGCTCACCCTGGATGGGCATGACCGACGGCGGGTCCGCTGATAGATGGGCCCGGAGCCGACAGCCTCGACCTCAGGTACCGGCGGGTGACCGAGATGTTGCCGCCCTCGCATCACCGGTGCGGGCGGCAATCATCGACCTGCTCTGTCGAGGGCCACACCGTCAGCGCCTTGGTCGAGGCACTCGGCATCTCCCAACCGTTAGCCTCGCAGCATCTTCGCACTTTGCGGACGGCGGCAATTGGATGTAGAACATCGGCCGCACCTCGGTCTATCGACTCGCCGACAGGCACGTGGCACACATCTTCCTTGACGCACTTCCAGCACAGCCGCAGAAATGCCCGAGTGACTCCACGGGACTTCCAGCGGGCCCGTTATAGGGCCGGTATCCGACTGAATCTTCCCTGTTCCCACCCGGCCCGGCCGCTGCCCACCTGATCGCGCCTCCGACGACCCTTCCGTGGACATATTCGATGAATAAACGACGACTCCGCTGCCCGATCCGGGAAGAAACCGGATCTACCAGGAATTAGTAGGGCGGGTCAGGCTCGAATCGCCGACGACCAACGGCTTAACGGGCCGGGGTTCCCCACGTTTACATTGCATTCAATCCCATAATCCGCACTACTGCAGCACTTTTCGATCATTAATCGCCACCTGATGAAGCTTGCACCGATTCCGGTCGTTCCCCAGTCACATTCGATGAATAAGCCGATGACCGGCCGACCCCCTTCCCCGTATTTGCTGGACTGGGGCAGACGGCCGGTGGGGCTGCAACGCCGGTCGCCCAGCGATGCAACTCCGACTCAGTTCGAGGGCCCAGGGTAGACGACAGTCCCTCTGTCGATGTCGCCCAGTCAGGGCGGCCCAATCGCGGTAATCCAGCGTGAATCCGTCTTGGTATCTGCGGCGTCCGGTTCAGATAGTCTCGACAATGTTCATCGCGATTTGATAGAACTCGTCGTAGCGCCGGTCGTCGATCTCGATGTCTAGTTCACCGCTGTTTCTCGCTTTCATATGACGCGAGTAACGACAGACGTAACTCTCCCCGTCAGAACTCGACAACATAGCGGGTGCCGGGATGGTTGTCGTCACGGCATTCCTCGAGGACTCGAACTGGAATTCCTCCTCGGGATGGAAGTAAGTCATCGCGACTCCTGCTCATGGGGTGTGGTGGGAACGACGTGAGCGCCGGTCTTCCGATGATGAATAGTGCCGCGAGTGGTGGGCCTGGCATGACCAGTCTTCGAGTTCCTGTGCATACCGATGACAACTCGAAGTCGACGACCTCCCGGTTTGGGGGGTACCACGTTCCTATTGCGGCATTCAGCTCGACAGGTGCTGCAACTCCGTAATGGACACGGTGATCGTGGACTTCGACGCATCGTGATTAGGCTGACCGGGCATGTGTTTGGCTTGTTTCCCGAAGTGCAGGACCGTGGTGAATCCCCTGACAGTGCGGAATTCGTGGTCAGCCCTGGCGATCAGGCAGCTTCGTGGCTTGCTCATACCGCCTTCTAAACGAAGACCGGAGGAAGCTGTCGGGTGCGTAGACATGAACTGGAATGCCTCGCGCTAGCCGTATTTTCCCCGAGCACACCGTATGCATCGCTCCCGTACACCACCAGGCTGGTCGGCATACATGTGTCGCAAATGATCCGGATCTCTTCAATCACGCATGGCCGGTTCTCCGCGACTTTGTGCAGCCATATAGCCGACGGCGAGCGTTGAACGTAAGGGCACTCCGCGAGGGCATACGGAACCGAGTTGCGACCGCTGAGCCGGACATTGGGAATCACATTGTGACCGTCGGCCACCATACGAGCAACTGGTTACGGAAGATGTTGTAAATCCTGGTGACCTTGGGCAGATTCCGGTAGGTCGAGTAGTCAGGGCTGATGACTCCAGCGAATCACGCGGAATTTCCTGAAATACTGCTCGGGCGAGGGACCAGAAGCGCTCCGTCTTGTAGTCGTCTTCATAGCCGTGGACCCACGCTTCCGGATCCTGGCTTGCCATCCTGGAAGCCTCGCTGAAGAGCGATCAGGCGCTCAGGCACCAGTGAGCAGACGTCGATCTTCCGGAATGTCATGCAGACCAACCAAAGTCAATCCATCAAGTAGCCGTCCGTTGAATACGTCCCGGCGGTCACGCCTTCTTCGCAGGGCGATCAGCTGGGTAGGCAGTGCGACCCTCGCAAGATTACTTTCAACGCCGATCTCGAAGAGCACTGATTGTTCGAGGGGCGCAGGGGTCCTCTTGAAACTTGTCATGAGCAGCACCCCGGAAGGAAATCGACCACGGCGGAAACGACTGGGCTGAACAGTCGTCCTTCAGTTTCCGCCTTAGCCCGGAGGGATAACATCAAACAGTCCCTTCCGTGCTTTGCCGCGCAGATCCGGACTCCGTCGACGGTTGCAGCCGTCGCGATTGGCTGGGTGGGCGCTTGCAGGCGCCCACCAGCGCTCATTGTTACCTGATTGATCACCGGATGCCTTTCGCTTCAAGCCGTTCCTACCGGGGCTGGCGTCAATACCGTTCAGTTAGTGGATGAGAATGGTACATTCCGGGCGGCTTCTGGGGCTGCGGATGGCGTTGGTGGTGACTGCGTTTGGCGGCCCATTTCAGGACTTTGCGTTTGACCACGCGGGGGTTGGCGCGCAGCCTGCGTGCGGGGGTTGACTCGGCGATGCGGTGATGTGACGGCGTGGAGTCCATAGACGGGTGATTGATGTGTGGTTATGAGGGGAAAAAGCGCTGTGCGAGCGGTGATCTTCGGGCGATCCGCAGGGCGGCGACGAGACTCGTGTCGGTTCGTGAGGGCGGCGTGCGGCGTCGACCATCAAGGGTCGATAGCGAAGTGACAGCACAGGTGCCCCAGATTTCCTGCTTGACCAGCGGCGGGGACTTCCGGGCGGAGGACGGCTCGGGGTCGCGTTGGTGGGTCTTCAATTCGTCGAAGGTGTTCTCGATTTCCCAGCGCTGGAGGCGTAACCCGGAATTGGCTCTTGGGCAGGAGGAGCGTCAGCGGGGTCGAGGATCGTGGTCGGCAGCCGGTACTGCTCGGGTTGTCGCGTCCGTCATCGAGGCTGTAGTCGATGACCCGAACCGTCAATGGCGTTCGGTGTGCCCGCTGGGTTCCCGAGGTTGGGGTGATCTGCACTTCAGCCAGGGAGGCCGTCGTCGAGGGTTTCCAGATGGCGAGGTGAGAGGGTTGATTTGACTCTCCACAACAGATCCCGGGCGCCGGTGGCGCCACCTTGCGATGTCCACATGTCGAATCCGTAAGCCGCGGTCGGCCATCAACAGCATTCCGGGCTTGAGCCGGTCGAACGGGTCGCCTGCCAGCTCCCGCTCCGAGCGGGCGAAGAGACCCCAGCGCGGCGCCGAAGGGCGTGTGTGCCGCATTCAGCGACGGCGACAAGCCGGGCTTGCGGGAACGCGGACTGCTCACCGCGGCTCGATGCCCGGCCGCCCGGAAAATAGTCGGGTTGGCAGGGGGTGTCAGCGAGGTCAAGGCAGGTGCCGTCGTGGCAACCATCCGGCGGCCCGCCAGCCATGAGCCGGGCGTGTCACTGGCCACCACCGGTCGGGCAACTCGCTCGAACAGCGCCTACCGGCTCTGGCCCCAAGCGTGAACGTGCCTGGAAGATCGCCGATTTCGTCGGAGCGGACCACGACTGAGACCACCCCGAGGACCAGGACAATCCATCAGTGAGTTGGGCAAAGACATCCTCGTAGGACCCGTCGGCGTTCAACGCCATCCCAATCGAGAAGTACGTGGTCACCCGGGCAGTCAAGGCTCGACTGCGCTGCTCAGTCGACCACATTCCGCCGCCACAGAATCGACAACATCAGGCGGAAACACCCTGGTCAACAATCCCACTGACACCAGATCCGACAGCCGACGATCCGAGGCCGGCTTCACCCATCCACTACGAGGCACACCTGTAAATTACACCCCTGTAGTACTAACTGAACGGTATTGGGGCTAGCGTGGTATGGTGGTTCTCCTACTGCCGACTCAGTATGAAGCCTGGGTCGACAAGACTTGGGTCGACACGCCGGAGTAAACACAACATATAGGCTGGCCATGCGCGAGATCTGACACACTATCTGAGTGTAAATTGCGCGCGCAGAAACTCGGTGAGCCCTGTCCGCCTTCAATCGCCGCGACGGGCTTCTGGCGGCCGTCCGTGGAAGCATTCACCAGAGCACCGACACTTCAGTCTGACCGTTATCCGGGCCCCGGGGGTCGGGCAGATCGCGCTTGTTCCCGCGATCGCCGGTCGGGAACCGAGCGAATCAGCTCTGGAAACCTTGCGTGGACATAAACGATGAATAAACGATGACCCGGAAACAGCCGGAGGCGCCAGCACTAGGAAAGAAACCGGATCTACCAGGAACTAGTAGGGCGGGTCGGACTTGAACCGACGACCAGCGGATTAGCGAACCCGAGTTCCGTTCAATGCCCTAGGAGTCCGAATAGTGCTGTGGCTCAATGGAATCAAGCTGCAATGAGAACCTGTTGGACCCGTCTGGTTCCGGTCGTTTCCTGGACATATTCGATGAATAAACGATGACTGCGCAAACGGCCGTAGATCGGGTTTGCTGGCCGAAGCCGGTACAGACAACTTTCCCGCGGCCGTCTGCGGTCAGTGGGTCTCCCCGGTTCGCAGGCCAGCGTTGGATCAACACAGATGCTTGTCGGCATGACCAGCGAGGTTGAAATGCGGGTCGCGGTCGACCGTGACCGAGGACTCGTGCGGAGGCAGGTCGGCTTCGTTGGCGGCCGCGGGTGCTGAAAGACCGGCCAGATAGACCGTCAGCGCCACCATGCCGGCTACGGCAGACCTTAGTCGCGCCGAGTGCAATTCCTTCAACAACATTCGTTTCCCTTCTTCAGTGAGCGGCCGCAGAATTTGCAGGATCAGGCTTCGCCGCAACGCTCGGGCGGGCAGGCCCACAACGCCACTTCCACGCGCCTACCCTGCGCCACCGCCAGCAGGGCGACCGTGGGACCGGTCGGCAGACCGGCGGTAACTGAGGAAGACCAACCACGCCGGCCATCAGGCCAGGCGACCGCGATGGCGAACATGGCGTTCAGCGAACGGCCTAGCATTCGCGCCGTCACCGCCGGCGCGACGATCAACGTCACGCCATCAGTACGCCGACGGTCACCAGGCCGGCGACGACGGTCATCGACAGCACCACCAGCGCCAGTCAATAAGCCCGACGCGCATTCCCCGCGGTGCGTGCGTGCACCATCAGACGTCGTCGCCGGCAGTGCGAGGCTTCATCACGGCGAGTGTCCAGTGACGATCACCACCAGTGCCACGTCGACGTCACGTCGAACCGACTCACGGTGAGCGGATTTCCGGGCAGCGTGGGCCAGCGCGGGGTTCGCTCTGCAGGGGAGACGCGCCGATGACTCCTAGTGCGAAAGACAAGCCCTGGCCGACAACACCGATCGCGCCGTCTTCGTTTCGGGCCCGGATGACCAGCAGCAGATGAACAGTGCCATTGCCCAACGCCGCGATCAAGCCGCCGACCAGCGGGGCTTCCCCCGATGATGGCCGCACCGGCCACCCCGGCCAACATCCGTGACTCATCGCGTCGGTGAGGTACACCCGGGGCGCGCGAGAGCGCCCATACCCCACGCCCGGCGCGGCGATACAGACGGCGATGGTCGCCCTGGCTGCGCACCATGAAGTCGTATTCGAAGGGCTCCATGAGCCACCCGGACCAGTTCACGCCGCAACCCGGCGCAGGATGCTCCATGATCCCGTCGGCGTCGAGCACGCTGGCCGCGGCCTGCGTCAATACCACGGCACGCACGCTGAGGGCGACGACCCGGCTGAAGCTCCCGCGGGCGATGTCGACCTCGTGCAGAGACGCAGCACCGCCAACCGACGGTCAGGCGTTGGATCAGTGCCAGCACGGTGTCGACGGTCTCAGGTCCAACCCGGCCAGCGGCTCGTCCATCAACAGCACGTCCGGCTGTTGGACCAGCACGGGCCAGCAGGACCCGCTGCGCCTGGCCTCCCCGACAGTTCTTGACGGGCGATCACCGAGATCGTCAGGCCCACCGCCGCCAGTGCGGTGCCCACGGCGTCCCTGTCGTCGTGGCTGCCACGAGCAGCCACCACCGGTTGAAGGCGCCCCGCTGCACCACCTGACGACAGGTAGGTCAGCGCGCCTCCCGGAGCGTTGGGGAACGTAAACGACCTCGACCGTCTGGCGGTGTGATGGCGCTTTCCGCATGCAGGACCACCTCGCCGCGCGCTGCCGGTTCGATACCGCACAGCGCTCGCAGCGAGACGACTTGCCGCTCCCGTGCGCCCGACGATCGCCACCGCCTCGCCCGGCCACACCGCCAGATCAGGGTCGGCTGCAGGGCGCATCGGCGGCCGTAGGTGACCGATAGGCGGCGGGTCTCCAGTACCCATTGTTGCGGGCCGGATGCATCCAGCATCGATAGGACAGGCCACCACGGTGGAGTCAGGACCAGCCCACCAGCAGCCGGCCCAACCCGTCCCAGCACAGCGCTGCCGCCGGGGAGTCCCGGCGCATCGGAGTCGATCGCCGGCTCGGGTCCTAAACCGGGCCGCGCCGGGCCGGGTGCCACACCGCGACGCTGCCGTCGGGCGCCCCGGCGAGCAAGCCGCCGCCCAGGCTTCGCTGACGGGCGACCACCCGCTCCTCGTGACCGCGCAGCACCCGCAGTGTGGATCCCGCCATGGCCCGCAGCGGTGAAGTCCCAGACCGTCACGTCGCTTCCGCCCCCGGAGGCCAACATCGTGGGTGGGCTGAACCCTTAAGGCATTGATCTTCCTGGGATGGCCCCGACGTGACAGCTCGTCGCCGCTTCGGCCCAGCCGCCACACGTGCAGCGTCGCATCCTGGTTGCCGGTGGCAATCCACTTGCAGTCGGGGCTCACCGACAGCGCAAGTAGCGAATATTGAAGGGCATCTGGTCGCGGGGGCGGTGTTGGGGGCATGAATTGCGGGTGCACACCCCCGTAGGCAGCCGAGGCGACCGGCAGTTCACCCACGCCACCGCCGTCACGGTGCTCGCCACGCTCTCGCTGAAGATCTCCTGTGCCGGCAGCGTCCAGGACGACGACGCTGCGGCCGACCCGGCGGCAAGGCGGAGTCCGTCGGGACTCCACGCAACCGAGGAGCACCGGCCGCCCGGGTTTTCGGCGATCACCGTGCGGCGGGGTCGACGATCTTTACGTCGACAGTTCCGACCGGCGCAGTTTCCTGATCCGGGGACCCGCGCCGCCGCCAGGCACCCGTGGACACCACCTGGCGGCTTTACTGCAGCTCACCCTCGGCGGAGAGCAGACTCAGCGACCTCCGCTCCCGCCACGGCGACGCGGCCGTTCTCCGCCGACAGCGCCACGACCCGTCGTCCACCTCGACCGCCAATCTCGGGTGGTCACCGGCGCGGGCTCACGTCACCGGCTCAGGCAGGCCGAAGCCTGCCTCGGGGTTCGTGCGGTCGAGGTGACGGCCGGTAAACCATTCTGTTGGTGCGTGTTTCGTCTGCGCGCCAGGGTCGGCCTTCGGTGCCGTCAAAGAGCATGTGCGCCCTGGAAGACGTACTGATTTTCCTCCCGGCAATGGCGAGGATGCCCTTACTGCGGAAGATGTCGACGCCCTTGGTGGACGGCAACTCCCCAGCCAGTCGTTGAGCCGGTCGACCGCAACGCCCGTCCCACGCCCAGTGGCTCACCGACGTCACGCTCTGGTCGTGCTGGTGATCGGTCATAACCGAGGAACGCGGATCCTCGGCCAGCACGCTACCCCAGATCGAAGGCACCCACATCCAAAATGAAGTCCAAGTCGACGTTGGCGTTCTCCAGCGCGGATATCGGCGGCGACGTTGATCGCCCGCAGCCGGCCCTCGACGTCGGCCAGCCGGGCAGACGGCCAAGTCGACTTTGTGAGGGGATCATCCACGTCTGCGAGGCGACCATATCGACGGCTTCGTTCTCGACGCCCTCCGGTTTGACCCTCGATCGAAGATGGTCCAGCACGTGCGCCGCATCGACGGCCGTCGCGATCGCGTCCAGCCTGGCTGATCCCGCGGATCTCATCGTCGACAGAAGGTCCTGAGCCACCGGGCAGGATCAGCCAGGCCGTTGTCTCGATGAGGATCTGGTCGAATCCCGGTCGCGGCGGCGCATCAACGCCGACGGGATCCGGATCAGGTCGCCGCGGACGGTGCAACAGATTTTGCCGTTGTTCATCTCGAATCTATCCTCGGCACGTCGAGGACGAGCGCGTCGTCGATTCCCACCTCACCGAACTCGTTCTCGATCACCGCGATCCG
>JAGYKK010000005.1 GCA_018401645.1 Mycobacterium sp.
TCATACCCGCCCACAGTGGTGCGGACAGCGAAGTGCCCCCGCCCACCAGTTCTTGTTGCTCGAACACGATC
Organism: Mycobacterium sp.; assembly: GCA_018401645.1. GTDB lineage: Bacteria > Actinomycetota > Actinomycetes > Mycobacteriales > Mycobacteriaceae > Mycobacterium. Next base: position 72 of record JAGYKK010000005.1, read on the forward strand.
CGCATGCCGGTGAAGGGGTCGGCGACCGCGGAGATATCCGGTGTCAGGCGCATTCCGGCGCCGCGGCCGGGATCCAGTGCCGCCTGCCAGTCGGGGCGTTCAAACAACGCGGACACTCCGCCGGCGGTGCCCTGCGACAGCGGCGGGTCAAACCAGGCCTGCTCGGCCAGCCAGGCACCGGCCGCGTCGGTGGACACCGTGGTGCCGCCCACGTTGGTCATCTCGGGCATCGATGCGACCGCGTCCAATCCCACGTCGTCGGGACTCGGCGGTGACGACCACTCCTGTCCGCCTTTGCATTCCAGGCCGGCCAGGTCGCCGCTGGCGTCGAAAGCCGTGGTTCCGTTGACCTGTGCCGCGGCCAGGGCCGCGCGGGCCGGTGCGAGATCAGCGGCGGTGATCAACTTGTCGCAGCCCCATCCGATCGAAAAGCTCCACACTGCGCCGGGGTAATCCCGGTCAGCCTGCTCCATCATTGCGGCGATCTTCTCGTAGGAACCCGCGCCCTCCACCGTTCCCCTGGCGTTGACCAACACCTTGTCGGCATCGGGTGCGATGGCATGGATTGCCTGCAGGTCCATCGTGGCCTCGCCCCGACGGGCCGGAGGCTGTCCGCCCACGACCTCCGGGGTGAACTTCGGCAGATTGAAGGTCGTCGCGAAAAGGTCGAGATCAGCCTGATCGAATCCGTCGAAAGCGAACACGATCACCGTGACACCCTTGCCGGAGTAGCCGGCGTCGCGCAGCGGCTGGATGTTGTAGGTGCGCAGTACCTCATCCGGCGTCAGGCCAACCTGTGCGAGATCCTGGTCCGGTGCCTCGGTCGGAAATACCCAACGGTTGGCCTCACGGTGCGGTGTGTAGCCGAGGATGCGGCCTAGTTCGGCCACCTCGGCCCGCAGCACGGCCGGCACCACGGGTTGCTGCGGGGATGCGTAAAAAATTTGACCGCCCCGACCGCGGTAGTCGTTGACAGCGACGCCGAACGCCTCCGCTACGGCGGGCGCAGGACCGTCGACGATCGCCCAGTTGTCGTCGGCGCGCCAGCGGACCTCCAATCCGCGGCTGCGCGCCCACCCGATCAGCTCATCAGGCTGATGGGACCCACGCAAGGCGGCGGTCAGTTGCACGTACTCGTCGTGCGCCGGGCCGAGGTCCGTCGATGAGTCCAGCAGGGCGGCGTAGGGTCCCCCAATCCGGCCGACCGCGGTCGCCGGTTCCGACCCCCGCGCCAGCGCGAAGTAGGAGGCGACGGTGACCGCGACGAAAAGCATCACGGTCACCGTCCGCCACAACGACTTACGCTCCACCGCCTGCGGCACCGCTACACGCCGGGGACCGAGCGGTTAGTTCGCCGGTACGACCGGTATGACGCCGCCGGGATTTGGCCGCAGGCTCGGGGCACCCGGTGCCTTGACCGTTGGGGAGAAGGAGTTGGTTGGGCCGGGACGAACGGCCTTCTCGGTCGGGGCCGGGGCGTTCGTGGGTGTGGCGGGCGCGCTGGAACCCGGCGACTTCGAAGGCTCGGCCGGCTTCTCCTTCTCGGTGCTGCACGACGCGAGTGCACCCATCCCGACGACAGCGACCGCACCGGTGACCAAGGCAATCCGTCTAGTCAAACGTGTTGAGAACATGTTGTTTTCCCACTTTCTGTACCCGATTGTTCGGGCTCTATGCAGTACAACTATACGTCCGAGTCCGTTGTTCCATTTTCCCGCACCGGCGGAGACTGCCTGCGTATCCGGCGTGAGGCACGCGATGACGCTCGGGCCGCCGCGCCGCAGGCCGGACAGAAGGCCATATCGGGCACCACTCTTTCGCAGTGCACGCATAGCAGCGGTTGTTCGGAGAACGGATCGGGCTCCTCGTGCAGCAATGCCAACTGAACGCAGACCCGAACCGCTATCAATGCTGCGGCGGTCATCAGCAGGTGCAGAACGAGTTGCGGCAACTTCGCCAACCGGACGGCATCTATCGCCCAGATCGCGGTGTAGATCACGGCGACGAGGCCGCTGAAAATCAGCAGCGCAGCGCGAACCTTTCCGGGGTGCTCGCCGGCACGATGCCCTGGCTTGAACCACAGCAGGATGCCGACCAGACCGCCGGTGGCAGCCGCTGTCAGCGGGACGGCGACGCCGTACAGCACGGACTCGACTAGCAACCGCATCGGACGTGCATTGTCGATCAACCCCGAAACAAACTGCGGCGCAAGGCGAGTTGTGGTCGAGGCCCAGGTGAACGCAAGGGCACCCAGTGCTCCGATCGTGAAACCATCCAACGATTCCCGCGGCGACCGCTGAGTCCGGACAATCAACAGCCGGATCACGATGGCGGGAACAGCCATCAGGATCGCTCCGCCTATGGAGATGACCAGGCCAACTCCCAGCAGATTCTCGAGCACGAATCCCGCGGAAAGCGGAATGCCGTAGGCGCGAGCAAGCACGCCGCCGGTGGTGAGCACCCAGGCGATCCCGAGTCCACCACCCAGAACCGCAGTGGTCACCAGCGCATGACCGGGCAGATCCCGCATCAGACCGGACTGCCACAGATAGAGCACGAAAAGTAGCGGAACACCCAGGGCGGCAATAACGATTAGGGGCCCGAGAATTCGAAGCAGGGCGCAGCCGACCAGCCCGGCCAGCAACAACACCATGCCGATCCGGAAGGGAATACGAGAGGTCTGCGGCAGGTGTGGAAACAACGAACTCATGACCATCGGCGTGGCGACGTGTTCGCCGGGGGCGACCGCGAAGACCCGCGGCCGCAACAGATGCAACCGGTCTGCAGGCCGGTCGAGTTCAGCACCACAGCATCCGCAGAACACCCCGGCCGGAACCGGCCGGCCGCAACCCGCGCACACCCTCGCGGCCACCTCGCCGGGGGACGACTCTCCGGGGGACGACTCGCCTGGGGACTCGGCGTGGGAGGGTCCGCCGTCGCGGTGGCCTGCCACTCGTCTCATCCCATCGGATCGACGGACCGCAACGCGTCCTCGACCGGATGCACATCGGGTTCGGGATAGAACGGCGGGGTCCTCGACCCCCACTGCACACAGCTCCAGCGGCCATCGGTCACCGGAAGCAAGACCAACGCTTCGGTATTGGCCAGGTGATGGTCAAGGACAAAGCTGCTCTGAACACCCGCCAGCGTCGCACCGACAAGCCGGATCGCCGCGCCGTGGCTGACCACGACGATGTCATTCGACCAGCCAGGGTCGTCAAGGTACCGCAGTCGCAGGTCGCCCAGCACCGGCAGATATCGGTCAAGAACATCGCGGCCACTCTCGCCGCCGGGCATGGCGACACCGAGTTCGCCCTCGCACCAGCGTTGATAGACGCTGGTGAACTCCGCGATGGCGGCATCATCGGTCCGATCCTCCAGATCACCCGCCTGCACCTCGTGGATTCCGTCAACTTCGCCAGTGCCCATGGCGAATTCATCACCGATCTCATTCGCTGTCTGCGCCGCCCGGCGGGCAATCGAGTGCAGGAGGAGACCGGGTGGATGGGGTCGGGACCGGGCAAAGTCACGAGCTTGTTCGCGGCCCAGTTCAGTCAACTCGGCACCCGGTGGCCTGGTATCGAGGCGACGTTCCAGGTTGGCGTGCGACTGCCCATGACGGACGAGAATCAGTCGCCCGCTCATAGCCCGCCGTCACGTAACCGGGTGAGCCACCGGTCCGCGTCATCGAGTTGCGGGGGTACGGCGCCGGCAGCGGCGCCGGTCGGCCACGAGCCCAGGTAGCGCACATCTGCGCAGCGCCGATACAGGGCCTTGAGAGCCTCGGCCACCGCGCTGTCGTCAATGTGGCCCACACAGTCGAGGAAGAAGACATAGGTGCCCAAGCCGGTACGCGTGGGTCTGGACTCGATACGGGTGAGATCGATGTCACGGATGCCGAACTCGTTCATCGCTGACACCAGGGCGCCGGGCGCACTGTCGATGCGAAGCACCACCGATGTGCGATCCGCGCCGGTGCGTCCGGGCGGCGGGCCGGGACGGCCCACGAGCACGAAGCGGGTGCGGGCGTTGGGTTCATCGACGACATCACCGGCCAGTTCCGACAACCCGTAGCGTTGCGCAGCCAGCGCAGTGCTGACCCCCGCGTCGGCCCGGCCGGCGACGACGTCAAGGGCAGCGGCCGCGTTGGAATTCGCCGGAACCACCGCGGCACCGGGAAGGTGCGCGGCCAGCCAGCGACGCACCTGGGCGGCGGCGACCGGGAACGCTGCCACGCTGTGCACCTGTTCGGGGACGACACCCGGCCGAACGACGATGCTGAAGGACACCTCAAGCGTCAATTCGGCGTAGATCTGCAGTGGCGGCCCGCCGGCCAGGCTGTCCAGCGTGGGCAGCACACTGCCCTCGATCGAGTTCTCGATCGGAACGCACGCGAATTCAGCGGCACCGGATCGGACGGCCTCCAATGTGGCAGGGGTACCAGCCGGTTCGGGCTGCAACTCGCCCGCGCTCGGCACCACTCCCGCGGCGGTCATCTTCAGCAGCGCCGCTTCGGTGAACGTCCCCTCGGGTCCGAGGTAAGCGATGCGGGGCACCCTCCAACAGTATCGTCTGATCCCGGGCCCGCGGGTCGCGAATCGGTGCCGGAGGAGGCGCTACCGTTGCATCGGTGAACGCCACCCACGGCGAGTTCCTGGCAGCCGATCGGCGGACCCTGCGTATCGAGGTCGGGGTCATGCTTGCCGTGACCTTCGGTGTCAGCGCGCTCGTGGCCGTTTTCCGACTCGCTGACGCGGTGCTCTCGGGACTTCCCGCCTACCGGGTGCGACTCAATACGAACCAGTCCCGGTTCGATCTGATCAACCTGGGCCTGAACCTGGTATCGGTCGGGCAGTTGATGGCGTGGGGAGCGTTGGCGCTCTACCTGCTGTGGCGAAGCGGCATCAGCCCGGCGGCTATCGGTCTGGGCCGGTTGCGCTGGCGTCCGGACATCCTGGGTGGGATCGGCCTTGCGGCGCTCATCGGCATTCCGGGACTGCTGTTCTATCTTGGGGCCCGCACGCTGGGCATGAACGCCGAAGTGGAACCGGCGGCCCTGAGCAGCTCTTGGTGGCGGATTCCGGTCCTCGTCCTGGCGGCCTTCGCCAACGGCTTCGCCGAGGAGGTCGTCGTCGTGGGCTATCTGATCACCCGGCTCCGACAGTTGGGCATGACGCCATCGCAGGCGGTACTGACCTCCAGTGTTCTGCGTGGCGTCTATCACCTCTACCAGGGCTTTGGCGCCGGACTCGGCAATGTGGTGATGGGACTGGTTTTCGGGTACGCCTGGTGCCGAACCGGTCGGCTGTGGCCGTTGGTGTTCGCACACGGGATCATCAACACCGTGGCCTTCGTCGGGTACGTGCCTCGGGCACCTGGCTGGCTGCGATGAGCAGGACCAACCCGCGGGGACGGACCCGCCGACCGATCGGATTCCGCGGCAGTCCAGACCGGTCACCGAGCCCGCACCGGTGATCCGGACGCGTCCGTCACGGCTCGTGCCATATCCCCGGGTTCCCGGGCCGCCACCCACCCCACTGCGGTCTCCGCAGCCACCCACACCGCAACGCCGCGTGGTGCCATCGCCGCCGGAACGGCCAAGACCCCCGACCCCGAACACCACCACGGGCCACGCCCGACTTCACACTGCCGACCCCCACCACCAGTACGCGGGGCGGCCGGGTTGGCAGCGCGGCGCGGCCAAGCCGACATCGGGTGTCCAACCACCCCGGCGGCGCGGGCGCAAAGGCGGGAAAGGTCCGCACGGACCACCCCGCGCGCCCCAACAAAATCCAGTCGGACCGCAGCAAAGAAGAAAGCCCGTTGGGGGAGACGGATTGCGTTGAGCACCTTCATGATCGGGCTTGTCACGATCGCGGCAATCCTGACAACGGCGATCTGGACCGAGTCGGCACTGCGGCGGGTCGCCGTTTTCAGCGAATACCCCGATCGCCCGGCGGCGGGCAGCGGCACCAACTGGCTACCGGTCGGATCCGACAGCCGACGGATCTGACCCCGCAGCAGCAGATCGAAACTGTCCACCGGCGGCGATATCGGCAACGGCCACACCGACACCATTCTTCTGGTGCATATTCCCCGGGTTGGTTCCGGCCAACCGGCGACCATGGTGTCGATCCCGCGGGACTCCTACGTCGACATTCCGGGCTACGGGACAGACAAGATCAACACCGCCTTCGCCCAGGGTGGCCCACCACTGCTGGCGCAGACGGTCGAGGAGAACACCGGCATTGCGCTCGACCACTACGTCGAGATCGGGTTCGGGGGGTTCGGCGGCATCGTCGACGCCCTCGGCGGCGTCGGAATGTGCCTACCCGAGCCCATCACGGACCCGCTCGCGGGCATCGACCTACCGGCCGGCTGCCAAAGTCTGGACGGGCGAAACGCGCTGGGCTACGTGCGAAGCCGGGCCACCCCGAGAGCAGATCTGGACCGGATGCGCCACCAACGCGGGTTCGTGTCGGCGATGCTGCACCGCGTGGCGAGTCCGGCCGTGTGGCTCAATCCCTGGCGGTGGTACACCGCCCCGCACGCGGCGGTGGCGGCACTGACGGTAGACCAGGACGCACATGTGTGGAACCTCGCCCGATTGGGATTTGCGTTACAGGACATCGGCGCCGCGGTCACCGTTCCCATCGGCGAGTTCACCGACAACGATTCCGGTTCCGTCGTGATCTGGGACTCCGGGGCCGCCACAGCGCTGTTCGACGCCCTGCGAACCGATTCGCCGATACCCCAGGAGGTGCTCGACGCGCAGCCGTGAGCAATCCAGATGCACCGGCCCGCCCCTCAGTCGGGGTCCGCGCCGTCGAACCCGTTCTGCAGCCAGGACTTGGTCCGGCCGGGGTGGTTCGTAGCGATCCAGCCCACTCCGATGTCTCGGCAGAATTCGACGTCCTCGTAGTGGTCGACGGTCCAGCAGTACATCGCTCTGCCCTGCGCGGCCGCCCGGTCGACCAGATCGGGATGCTCGCGCAGGGTGGCGATCGACGGACCGACGGCCGTCGCCCCGACGGTCGTCGCCGCGCCGCCGCCGAGGTAGCGCGAGGTCTCGCCGAGTAGCACGGTGGGCAGCATCGGGGCCGCGCGGCGAATGCGCCACACCGCCGCAGCCGAGAACGACATTACGACGGCGCGAGACAGATCCGCCGAAGCCGGCGAGGCGATACCGTAGCGGTTCAACATCGCCAGCACTTTGCTCTCCACCAACGCGCCATAGCGCACCGGATGCTTGGTCTCGATGAAGACCTTTATCGGCCGGTTCCAATCCAAGACCAGTGCCAACAACTCGTCGAGGGTGAGAAGCCCGGTATCGCCGACAGGGGCGCCGGGCCGGCGGCCGCCAGGCCCAACACCCCAATCGAATTGCTTCAGTTCGGCCAATGTCATGTCGCTGACCAGACCAGTCCCCGTTGAAGTGCGATCAACCCGCCGATCGTGGACGCACACCAGATGTCCATCAAGGGTAAGGCGCACATCGCACTCCACACCGTCGGCGCCCTCCCGAAGAGCGAGTTCGTACGCGGACAGGGTGTGTTCGGGTCGATCAGCCGAGGCACCGCGGTGGGCCACCACGAAAGGGCGGTGCTCCGCGCGCGCTGCGCCAGCCTGGGACATGAACTACGCCACCGGTTCCCGCTGCTCGGCTTGGAGGGCCGACTCGGGTTCGACGTCCATCGGGGAGTCATCTGGCGGGTCAGGTGACACTGGGCCGCCGTCGGGGTCCGACACTGGGCCGCCGGCGCGATCGGTGCTATCCAGATCGGCGGGCACCATCACCCAGCGGTGCATAGGTCGCTCTACCGGCCTGCGATCGAAACCATCGAAGAGTCGCCACAACAGGATCAGAACCGCCAATCCGGCGAGATAGGCGATGATCACGGTCACGGTGTTGTCGGCGATCCCCTGCGGGTCGGTGGCAGCACTGGTCCAGATCGCCCACGCCGAGATCGCGGTCGAGAAGGTCCAGGCGATCCACCACATCACGATCGGCCCGCGCAGGCGCGCCTGAGACTGCTCGGCCCGGGCCAACTCGAACAGGAACACCGGTGCCCAAACGAGATTCACGACCGGTGTCAGGCAGCCGGCCCACAACTCCCACTCCGATCGCGGATCGTCATGGCCGAGGAACCCGAATACGGCGGCGCGGCGGCCGATCAGCCACGAGGTCAACACCGCCGTTGTGACGATGACCGACACCATCGCCGCCAAGCTGACCAACACCCCCATCAATAAGATGCCGCCAGCCACCAGGGGCGGCAGGAGGGTCGTCCGATTGACGAGCAGGAGGAGATAGCGCGCTACATGTGCCAGGGCGGCCAGGGCGAACACTGCCGCCGCGGCCACCAGGGTGACCCGCACCGCGGCGGCCGACGCGTTCTTCCGCGGAGTCGTGTCGCCGCCCGCATCAGCGACCGGCCGGTCGGTGAGACCCCAGCGTGGAATGCTGCGGTAACTCGGCGTGGGCCCCAGCGGCCGACGGGTCGGCCCCGCGGCGGCGGCGGACCGGGCTCACGCCAGTTCTCGGCCCGCAGTGGTCCGCGGCTGCCGGGGTCGATCTCGGATGACCGCAGTGCCCGGGAGGCGACCGGCCGCGGGCGGTCCGATCGGCGCCGACGGCGGGAGCAACGCACTGTGGCAGCGCGGACACCACACCCGTTGGCTGTCGCGCACGTTCCACCGTGTCGCGCACCGGGAGCAGACCTGAATCACCATCCCAGACTAGCCAGGACACACCCGGGCCCGGGCGATCGCCAATGGTTCAGTTCCGCACCATTCGGATGACCCGCGATCCCTTGGGGCCCGCCACCACAACGCCCCGCAACCACAACGCCCCGGAGCACCGAACACCAAGGGGCAATGTGGCACGCGGTGCCGATTGCGGGGTTGGGACGACGCAGCAATATCGGGCCTATCCACAGCTTCCACAGGTCTATCCACACCCCTGTCGCCACACGAATACCCGCTGACATCCCGATATCCCAATAATGCGTAATCGCGTCTGTGGATAACCCACCCCCGGTTCATGCACCGATCAACAGGCCGCGATGCGCCGGGCGAAGTGTGTTGGCGGGCTAACAGTTGTCAACCGCGTTGCGACTCACCGCCCGACACGCCGGTTCGCCCGGCCTCGCCCGGCCTCGCCCGCGATTCACCCGTGGGGGCCGCAAAAAGTTTTCCCTTTGAACCCGAACCGTTCACCGGCTATGCTCGCGAACGCACTGCAGTGTTGTGACCAATTTCACTGCGTTCGACCGTCAATCGACTGCCCAAGCGGTCGACCACCCCGGCCGGGAGGCTCCCATGGCATTTCAGCCACTTGAGGTGGCCTCGACCGCCCCGGTTTCCCCGTGGTCGGATCGGTCGTCGGCCTGCAACCGGTCCTACCTGGTGGCCGCGATGCGGGCCGGTTTGATCGCCCTAGTCCTGCTGGGCGTCCTCGCCCTCGTCGTCCTGTTCTAAGCCGATCCCGGGTCGAAGGCCGTGGCTGACGGGTCCACCGACCTGCTCGCCCCAGGCAGTCCTTGCGGTGCGCGCGGGGATAGAGCAAGGTGAAGCCCGGACCGCCGATCGCATACCGCTTACACAAAGGATTCTTGTGGCTGATTACACCTTGCCTGAATTGGACTGGGACTACGGCGCATTGGAGCCCCACATCTCAGGGGAGATCAACGAGCTGCACCACAGCAAGCATCACGCCGCCTATGTGGCCGGCGCCAACGCCGCCATCGCCAAACTCGAGGAGGCGCGGGCGAACGACGATCATTCCGCCATCTTCCTCAATGAGAAAAACCTCGGCTTTCACCTCGGTGGCCACGTCAACCACTCGATATGGTGGAAGAACCTGTCCCCAGACGGGGGCGACAAGCCCACTGGTGACCTCGCGGCGGCAATCGATGACGCCTTCGGCTCGTTCGACAAGTTCCGGGCGCAGTTCACCGCAGCAGCGAACGGCTTGCAGGGCTCGGGCTGGGCGGTGCTCGGCTACGACAGCCTGGGCGGACGACTGCTCACCTTCCAGCTCTACGACCAACAGGCCAACGTACCGATCGGCATCGTCCCGCTACTCCAGGTCGACATGTGGGAGCACGCCTTCTACCTCCAGTACAAAAACGTCAAAGCCGACTATGTGAAGGCGTTCTGGAATGTCGTCAACTGGGCCGACGTCCAGAATCGCCACGCGGCAGCGATCTCCAAGACCAAAGGGCTCATCTTCGGCTGACGGGTAACCGCCCGGAATGCATTTTTCGCGTCCTGCCGCCCGTGTCGCGTTGCGCAGCGGCGTTCGCGTGGCTCATGCTGTGAGCCAACCTGGTGTGAGCCCGGTCTGGAGGCGGCGAGATGGAAAACCACTCAGGACGCGCGGTGGAAATTGCGCCCTTTCACGCCGGTGGGTGCCTCAAGGGTTTCGTCGTTTTGGGCCGCTGGCCAAACTCCACCAAGGAATGGGCTCAACTCCTAATGGTCGCGGTCCGCGTTGCCTCTCTGCCCGGACTGCTGTCCACCACAACGATTTTCGGCGTGCGAGAGGAACTGCCGGACCGTCCGCAGCCAGGGACCGTAGGACTGGTTCTCGCCGAGGGCACGGTCGTCGGTGAGACGGCGATCGCTCCCGGATATTTCGCCGGCAAGCAACCCCCCGCGCTGATCATGCTGCATCCGCCCTCGGAGACGACCCCGTCGCTTCCGGAGTGCTCAGGCGCGGCATCCGGGTGCCTGCTGCTTCCCGGCCTACCTCATCTTGGTCTGGAACATCGGGCCGCGTGGGTCGAGGCGGAGGCAGACGGCACGATCACCGGCATGGTCAGCAGGGTCGGCGTCGACCCGATCAACCATCCGGACACCGCGATCTTGGCCATGTTGCTCGCCGCGTAGCCGGTGGACTCGCCACACCTCCGGTGGCTCACCCGGCTGATAACAGGCTTAACGTTCCCTGAAGGTTTCCAGCAAATGCTGCGCCACGGATCGGGGGCGGTCGGAAAGGTTGCCCAACGGGTCGACCGGTGGTCCCGCCCCGGCGTCCGGCACCGACCCGAACCACCGCAACAGCCGCCCGGCTGACTGCGTATTTTCTCAGCCTCAGCACAGTTTCCGCAGCTCTGATCACGGGGATCCGCTGTGGCCGCCGGCTCGGCCCGACCAACTTCACGGCAGTTGTTTTCCCGCATCAGGGAGTTTGCGCTTGGTGTTTGGTTCCCAACCGGCTACATTGAGCAGCAAACACCTAGAGGGCCCAGAAAGCTCTTAGTTCGTCTCTGGAGGTCATTTTCGATGAGCACAACGTTCTCGGCGAGGTTGAATCGCCTTTTCGACACGGTCTATCCCCCGGGTCGCGGGCCGCACACCTCCGCTGAAGTAATCGGCGCGCTCAAGGCTGAGGGCGTGACCATGTCGGCCCCGTATCTGTCGCAGTTGCGGTCTGGTAACCGCACCAACCCTTCCGCAACGACGATGACGGCACTGGCTAACTTCTTCCGCATCAAGCCGGAATACTTCACCGACGACGCGTACTACGCGAAGTTGGATGCCGAGCTGACCTTCTTGGCAAGCATGCGCGACGACGGCGTCCGCCGGATCGCCGCGCGTACCGTTGGTCTGTCCCCGGAGGCACAGCGCGACGTCGCGGAAAAGGTCGACGAACTGCGTCGTCGGGAACAACTCGACGCCTAGGACCTCAACCGGTCACCGGGCGCGGGGTGGCACCCGCACCGTCGTCGGCGTTCGATCCGGAGGATCTTCCGACGTTGCGATATTGACGAGCGATCTCCAGAATCCACTCCCGATCCGAGCAGTTCGCGGGTTGCCGCAGCCAACCGTGACCCGGGAAGGCGCCGGCTGCATCGGCGGCATGAATCCATTGTGCGACGGCGAGTGCCTGCGCGGACGCGGAGGTACCTGGCGGCACATCCGCGCTCCCGGCGAAGTCCGGCGTCTGACGGGCCGCCTCGGCCTCCAGATACAGCGCGTCTGAGATCAATGAAAGTTGTTCCGCGACACGGAATACCAGCGGCCCACGGGGTCGCACGCCGATGCCGATGTCGGGGTGGCGCCGTGACATCTCCCGGCGCAGCGGCCCGATGAGATGAAGTTCACGACGTGCGCCGAACCAGTCCTCAACGGCCGGCAGCAGCGATCCCGCCGCCACGACGGCCATTGCACACATCAGGAGGGTCGCGGCGGTCCCAACGCCCACCAGGGGCGTGCTGCCCACGGCACGCATCAGGAAAAAGGCGCTGGCCGCCACCATCAGGGCGATCCCGATCGTGAAGATGAACAGTGCCCGGCCGCGGCGACTGGGATTGGCAAATCGCATTCCGACCCAGGCCACCAACGTCAGGGCAAAAAGCACATACAGCAGTGGAACCAGCCAGTGCAACGCCGTATTCGCCGAGCCGAGATTGCGCGTCAGGTACTCCCGCGGCGCCATCTCAGGTTGACGCTCACCGCCGAGGAACAACGTCACGGTGAGCACCGCGATGAGTGCCCCCAGCCCGTACTGCAGCACGGCACGGCGGCGCGTGACCCCCGGCTGCCGGGTCGAGGCGACGGAGGTGATCATCACGCAACTGCCGGTGGCCGAGGCGACCAGCGCCACCTGACTGAGTCCGATCGCGATATTGGGCCAGCCCAACGCGGTATCGACCAACAGCGTCAATGGCGCCCAGTTCAGAGTGGCCACCACGGCCAGACTGCCCAGCGCGATGATCATCGCGCTGCTGACCACCGACCGTTGGTTGACCAGCGCCCAACCGATCCGCAGGCCGGTGGCCATCCCCAACAGGCCGGCGATGACCCAGACGATCAACCAAACGCCTCTCCGAGGCGGACCTGGACGATCGACGCGCGGTCGCTGGGCAGCCGGCCGAGCCGGTAGATCAGGAGTGCGGCGAAGTCCTCGGCCTCCTGCTCGACATCCTCGCCACCGGGTCCCATACAGCCCGTGCGCTGGTTGAGCATGTAGCTGATCAGATCGTCGCCGGCCACCTCGGCGACTTCCCGGGCCGCTTCGATGACCGGCATGCCATCGTGGCCCAGGACCAGATGGCCCAGTTCGTGGGCGAGGGTGCGATCGGCGGTGGGCAGGCCGTCCTGGATCAGGAATTCGTCGTAATCGGCGTACTGCCGCCACTGCCCAGAGACACCCCGCGGCAAGACGGCCGTGCTCACCACAATGCTCCTCCCCCGGTGCTCGCCGACCGCGGTCACCAGGCCGGCCAGTGACACCTCGCCGTGGCGGGGTGCCAGCGCGAGCACGTCGTTCACCGCCCGGCCCACCCGGTGTTCGGTCACTGCAGGAACCGGGCGATCCCGCCGGCGGGCAGCGCGTAACCGGCCTTGGCCTGGCGATAGCCGAGGAACCCGCCGAAGGCGGTGATGCCGAGAAGGCCAGCCACTCCCGGCAACGCCAGCGCAGCGACGTCCGCGATGTCCGCCTCGCGGAGATAGTTCGGGTATCCCACCCGGCCCGCCTCCGGTGGCCGGGTATCGGCGCCGGGCCGCGTAGGGGGCGCAGCCGGCGGCGCGATAACCCGGGCCAGCGGGGTCGGTTCAATCGGACCGCTGGTAGCGAGAGCCGCTCGCGGGGATTCCGGCGGAGATGTTGCGGGAGCCGCCACTGGCGACTCCGAGAGCGCCGTGCCGCCGGATGTCGCGGGACTGCTGAGCCCCTCCATTCCGAGCCCGGGCAACGCGCGCCCGGTCGTTGCCGGGAACTGGGCGAGCGGAGGGGCCGGCGGAGGGGCAGTTACCACCCAGAAGTTGCCATCCCATCCGCCGTTTCTCCACGCCAAGGGGCAATGGCACCGGCCGGACCGGTAAATCCGGCCAGACCGGCCAGTTGATGTGAGGCCAGTTGATGTGACAGTGCCACTCGGGCGACTGCGCGGAGTGGGCGTTTTCCCCCGGAGCTTCACCGGCGGACCCGCGCCCGGCGGGCCGCCCGGGGCTTCGGCGCTGCGCAGTCGAGTCAACGGGGCGAATCCCCGGCACTTGGCTGCGGGCCCGGGGTTGTCCGCCTACGGGATTGCCGCGACGGTCCGCGCCGGACGAGCGGGGCGAGTTGTCCGGCGCCCGGTCCACCGCGGCGGGTTCCGCCTGAGCGGGCGCGGCCAGACCTATGCTCGCCGCGGCGCTGACACCCCCTGTGCCGCACAGGACTCCCGCGGTGAGCGTCCAACTCATCACCACGGCGCGTCGTCGCGACCGGTTCACGGATACCCCTTGACATATGCGGGCGTCGCCCGGGTTTGCGGAGTTCCCCCAATTGTGGCATACCCGCAGGTCGTGAATCCAAGGCTTGGACCGGGCGATAGTGTTAAGCGCACCGATCGACGAACCCCGTCTCGCCGATCGCCGACGATCGGAAGGCAGCGACCATGGGCCTGTTCATCAAGCGCAAGAGTCGGGCGACAAAGCGCGCGGAGGCCCGGGCACTCAAGACCAAGGCCAGGTTGGAAGCCAAACTCGCCGCAAAGAACGAGGCCAAACGCATCAAGGTCACTGCCGCGGCGCAGGGTAAGGCGGTCAAGGCACACCTCAAAGCACAAAAGGACAGCGATCGCGCAGCAGTGCGGGTCGCCGAGACCCGACTGCGCACCAAACGCGAGGGCAGACTTCTCTCACCCGGCCGGGTGCGCCGAACGTTGACGGTGTCCCGACTTCTGGCGCCGGTCGTCGTGCCGATCGCCTACCGGGCTGCGATGGCCGCCCGGGGTGCGATAGACGAACGCCGGGCGGATCGACTCGGCGTGCCACTGACAGCGCTGGGTCAGTTCTCCGGCCAGGGTGGACGGCTTTCGGCCCGGATCTCCGGAGCCGAGAAGACCCTGCGACTGGTGGCCGAGAAGAGACCCGGAGATGACGAGAACCAGCAGTTCGTCGCCGCGATGACCGACCGATTGACCGCATTGTCGGCAGCCGTGCCGGCCGCGGAGAACATGCCCGGCCCCCGCCGACGGGATGCCCAAAACTCGATCAGCGGACAACTCGACGGCATAGAGGCCGACCTGTTGGCGCGGCTGGGGGTGTTGTAGTCAGAGGTGGCGCGGACCACGGCAAGGGTCATCGTTGCGACCGCTCTGGTCAGAATGATCTGGAGAAACTCCGGGGCTTCGCCGGGCAATCGACGCCATTGACAATCGGCGCTGTTGAAAACTTTTAGGGAAGGCAATTTCATGGCAGACCCACAGGGCGGGCCCGACAATACGTCCGGCGCGATCCCCTCCTCTCCGGCGAAGAAGACGCCCGTCAGGAAGGACGCGGCTCGGAAGGCTCCGACGGTGCCCGCCAAGAAAGCACCCATAAAGAGGGTGCCCGCCAAGAAGGTGCCCGCCAAGAAAGCGGGCAGCAAGAAAGCTCCCGCGAAAGCGGCCACCGAATCCGCGCAGCGGGCCGCGCCCGCGCCCCGACCGCCCCGGGCGCACACAGCGGCAGTACCCGGGCCGTTGGGCGAGACGCCTGTGGTCGGCATTCCCACCGCAGTGACGAGCGCTGCTGAACCGACGGATGCGAAGCCCGCGCGGGGAAGCGCGGCCAGGACCCCGATCCGTATCCCCCTGGCGATCGGGCTGACCGCGGCCAGCCTCGGCGCGATGCTGATTCGGCGACTTCGTCGCCGCTGAGACCGGAGATTCGGCGACTTCGTCGCCGTTGGGACCGGATCAGCACCGTCATCAGGGGCGATCGGATCCCCGCTCTGGAGCTCCCGGTTCCCAGCATTTAAGGTAACCGGCATGTCGGACGTCTATCCCCCGGCGAAGCCGACGTTGCGCCGGATGGCCCTGTTCTGCCTGTTAGCAGGCGTGTTGACCGCCGCGTTGTTGTTTCCGGTCGTTGGCGGCATCGGGATGGCGAGCAACCACGCATCAGAGTCGGTGACTCAAAGCTCCGAAGACATCGTCGGCGGGAAGGTACCCGCGGTCTCGACGATGGTGGACGCCGCCGGTACTCCGATCGCGTGGCTCTACCTACAACGCCGCTGGGAGGTGCCCACCAACCGCATCGCCGACACGATGAAACTCGCGATCGTGTCCATCGAGGACAAACGCTTCGCCGATCATAACGGCGTCGACCTCCAGGGCACCCTCACCGGCCTGGCCGGGTTCCTCAAAGGCGGCGGGAACACCCGCGGTGGATCCACCATCGAGCAGCAGTACGTCAAGAACTACAACCTGCTGGTCACTGCCGACAGCGATGCAGAGCGCCGGGCCGCGGTAGAGACCACCCCGACCCGCAAGCTCCGGGAGATCAGGACGGCTCTGGCGTTGGGTACGCAACTCACCAAGCCCGAGATCCTCACCCGCTATCTGAACCTGATTCCGTTCGGCAACGGCGCCTACGGCATCCAGGACGCCGCCCGCACCTACTTCGGGATCGATGCGGTAGGACTCAACTGGCAGCAGTCGGCACTGCTGGCCGGGATGGTTCAGTCCACCAGTGCCCTGAACCCCTACACCAATCCGCAGGGCGCCCTGGATCGGCGCAACCTGGTGCTCGACACCATGATCGGAAACCTGCCCGCCTTCACCGACGAGCTTCGCGCCGCACGAGAACAACCGTTGGGCGTTCTGCCGAAACCAAGTACCCTCCCGCAGGGCTGCATCGCCGCGGGCGATCGCGCGTTCTTCTGCGACTACGCGCTGGAATACCTGGCCCGGGCGGGCATCAGCAAGGAGGAGGTGGCCCGCAACGGCTACCTGATCAAGACGACGCTGGATCCTAAGGTTCAAACCAGCGTCAAGCGGGCGATCAACGCCGTCGCCGCTCCCACCTTGGACAGCGTCGCCAGCGTGATGAGTGTCATCCGGCCCGGCAAGGATTCGCATCGGGTGCTCGCGATGGGTGACAACCGCGGTTACGGGTTGAAATTGGAGGCCGGCCAAACCGTGCAACCGCAGCCCTTCACCCTTCTAGGTGACGGTGCGGGTTCTATTTTCAAGATCTTCACCAGCGCCGCGGCGCTGGAGATGGGAATGGGCATCAACGCAATGCTCGACGTTCCGCCCGGGTTCCAGGGAAAGGGACTCGGCGACAGCGACACCAAGGGGTGCCCGCCCAAAACCTGGTGCGTTCGCAATGCAGCGGGCTATCGCAGCCCGCTGAGCATGACCGATGCCCTGGCGTTGTCGCCGAACACCACCTTCGCGAAACTCATCGAACAGGTCGGGGTTGGGCGAACGGTCGACATGGCGGTGCGCCTGGGCCTGCGCTCCTACGCCGATCCCGGCACCGCTCGGGCCTACGTGCAGAACAGTGACGAGAGCCTCGCCGAGTACGTCAAGCGGGAGAACATCGGCTCCTTCACCCTCGGGCCCTTCGAAGTCAATGCGTTGGAATTGTCCAACGTCGCCGCCACCTTGGCCTCCGGGGGCGTGTGGTGTCCACCGACCCCCATCGACAAGGTGCTGGATCGCGGGGGTAAGCCGATCGACGTCCCGACCGCGAAGTGCGAGCAGGTGGTACCCGAAGGTCTCGCCAACACCCTGACCAACGCTCTGGCCAAAGACACCATCACCGGGACCGGGACCGAGACGATCGTCGTCGGCTGGGGCCTGCCGATGGCCGGGAAGACGGGAACCACCGAATCCCACCGCTCCTCCGGATTTCTGGGTTATACCAATCAACTCGCTGCGGCCAGTTACGTATTCGACGACTCCCCAAAGCCCGCGGCCCTGTGCGCCTTCCCGTTGCGCAAGTGCGGCGGTGAGGGCAACCTCTACGGCGGAACATCACCGGCCCAAACCTGGTTCCTGGCGATGAGCCCGATCGCCACCAGTTTCCCGGTCCGGTGACGTTGCCGCCGACCGATCCTCGCTACTTGAACGGTGCCCCGGGCAAGGCTGTGCCCGTCGTGGTGGGTCTGAATCTCGATGCCGCGCGACAACGCATCCGGGAAGCGGGTTTCCGGGTGTCGGATCAGTCGATACCGGTGAACAGCACGGCGTCACGGGGAACCGTCGTCGGGACCAGCCCATCCGGGCCGGTCCTACCCGGCTCGGTCATCACGATAACCACGAGCAGTGGAAGCGCTCCGGCGCCGCCGCCGGTGTACCGCGCCCCGGTTCCCCAGTACGACCCCGGCAACAACAACAACTACAGCGAGAACTACGACGCCCTGCGCCGCCACCCCCGGCGCAGGTCCCGCCGCCGCCACTGGGTGCGAACGTTATCGAGATCCCGGGTCTACCGCCGATCACGGTTCCGGTCCCCACCAGCCGTCCCCGAATTCCTGCCGCCGCCACCACCACCGCCGCCACCACCACCGCCACCACCACCGCCCCCGCCACCACCACCACCACGCCGCCACCACCACCCGGCGGAATCATTCCGCCGGCCTGATAACAATCGGCTAAGGACTGCCACCTTGCGCCTACCAACGACGACCTGCCACCAACGCGAGGCTCGACGTTTTCTAAGGTGGGGTAATGACCACCGCTATCGACGCCGACCAAGTCGCCAAGATCGCTGAGGAGGTCGTCGCCGAGCACGACCCCAAGCAAGTACCACTGCCGGACTTCCTCGGCGCATGCTTCGATGCGGGACTGTCGTGGGTCCACTTCCCTGAAGGCCTGGGCGGGCTGGGCGCCTCCCGTGGCCTACAGGGCGTGGCCGACGAAATCCTGCAGGGTGCGGGCGGCCCGGTACCTCTTGGGTTGAATCCGATGGGCTACGGAATGGCCGCACCGACCGTGCGCGAGCACGCGCAGAGCGAAGACATCAAGAAGTTTTTCCTGCGTCCGCTGGCCACGACGGAGGACATCTGGTGTCAGCTCTTCTCTGAGCCGGGGGCGGGCTCTGACCTCGCGGGGTTGGCCACCTCGGCGGTGCGCGACGGAGACGGTTGGGTGATCAACGGGCAGAAGGTGTGGACCAGCCTGGCCCACAAGGCCCGCTGGGGCCTGCTGCTGGCCCGCACCGACACCGACGCACCCAAACACAAGGGGCTGACCTACTTCATTCTGGACATGCACGCCCCCGGCGTCGAGACCCGGCCACTGCGCCAGATGACCGGACAGGCCGAGTTCAACGAGGTTTACATCACCGATGCGCGCATCGGTGACACCCATCGCCTCGGCGGTGTCGGCGACGGTTGGCGAGTGGCGATGACCACACTGATGAACGAGCGCAGCGCCCTGGGAGCCAGCGGTAGTCGCCGCGGCGCCGGAACGATCGCCGAGGCCGTTGCGCTATGGGCCGCACGCCCGGATCTGCACACCCCGGTGATGCGCGACCGCCTCGCAGCGCTATGGCTACGCGCCGAGGCGCAGCGGCTCACCTCCGAACGATCACGCGCATCGGCAACCGCCGGCGATCCCGGCCCGGAAGGGTCAATCGGCAAAATGGTCGGTGCCGAACTAAATCAAAAGATCTACCAGTTCTGCATGGATCTGCTTGGGCCGGAGGGCATTCTGTACCACGGTTACGCCATGCACGGATCGCACCGAGACGGTGATTGGCGCGGTCCAATCCAGCAGCGTTACCTGCGAAGTCGTGCCAACACCATTGAGGGAGGTACCTCCGAGGTGATGCGCAACATCCTGGGCGAGCGGGTGCTGGGCCTGCCCGGCGATCTGCGGGCCGACGCCGGGATGCCGTGGAAGGACGTACCCCGTGGCTGAGTTCACGTTCACCACCGAACAGCAGCAACTGCGAACCGCAGTGCGCAAGTTCAACGCCGAGAACTTCACCGAGCCGACAGTGCGCCAGTTGATGGAGTCCAAGGTCGCCTATGACCCCGCGGTATGGCGGCGACTGGGCACCGAACTCGGCGTGCTCGGTATGTCGGTGCCCGAAGTCGACGGCGGGGTGGGCGGTTCACTCGTCGATCAGGCGGTCGCCGTCGAGGAGTTCGGGGCCACCCTGTCCTGTGGACCGCTCTTCGGCACGGTTTATCTCGCCGTCCCGGCCCTGGTTGCCTGCCCGACCGGAGCCGCCCGCGGCGATCTACTGGCCGCTCTCATCGACGGTGATCGCACCGCCGCGTTCGCGGTACCCGACACCGCCGGAGTCTTCGCGGAGGATGCCACCGTCACCGTCGCCGCCGGGGGCACCGGCGATGCAGTGGTGCTCACCGGAAAGACCGCACGCGTGGTCGACGCCACGATGGCCGACGTCTTTCTGGTGGCCGCCCGAGGGTCTGACGGCGTGGGCCTCTACGCCGTCGATGCCGCCGATGTCGCGCTCACTCCGCTGGTCACGATGGATCTGACCCGGCCGCAGGCCGATATCGAATTCTCCGACTCCCCCGCGCGTCTGCTAGCCGCGCCGGCAGAAGCCGACCGGGTGATCAACCACGCGCTGCAGGTTGGCGCGGTGCTGCTCGCAGTCGAGCAGGTTGGTGCCGCCCAACACCTGCTCGACCTGTCGGTGCAGTACGCCAAGTCCCGCTTGCAGTTCGGCCGTCAGATCGGCTCCTTCCAGGCGGTCAAGCACAAGCTCGCCGACATGCTCGTTGATCTCGAACATGCCCGCTCGGCCGCCTACCACGGCGTCTGGTCGCTGTCCGAGGGCACCGACGACCCGGCGTTGGCCGCGAGTATCGCGCAGGCAATCTGTTCGGCCTCGTTCAGCCGGATCGCCGCCGACACCATTCAGGTGCACGGCGGTATCGGCTTCACCTGGGAACACCAAGCGCATTTGTATTTTAAGCGTGCCGCCACCGATGCGGCACTACTCGGCAGCGCCGAACAGCACCGCGCGCGGGTGGCCGATCTAGTGCTCGACGCCGCAACCATCGATGAACTACCGCCGATCGCAGTCGGCGTCGCCTGACATCGCCTCGTCACGTCCGCCCGGCGGCGCCGCGTAGTTCTTCGTAGGCGCGGGTAATCGCGTCGGCGAGTTCGGCGATACCCGAAAGCGCGGAGGGATCGGTGCACAGTCCGATTCCGATATCACCGGAGCACGAGATCGCCGAAATCCGTAGGGAGTGGTGGGTTCCCGGCTCCGACGATGAGAACAACTGCTGGACTTGGCGGCCGGCGACGGTGACCGGGTTCGACGGACCGGGCACATTCGAGATCGCGAGGCTGAATTCGGCTGCGCTGTTGGCGAAGCGCTGAACCGCTCGGTCGATGAGTTCCACCCGACCAAGGGCATGAAACAGGTCGTACATTTCTCCGGCATCCTCAAGATGCTTGCGCTTGGTGGTCTCAGCGCTGATCAGGTCCAGTCGGACGAGTGGATCGCTCTCGGCCAGGGGCAGATCAACATTGATGAACGAGTCATGGTTGCCCGCGGCGGGTATGCCCTCGTCACGGTGATGAAGACTAACCGGCACCTGAGCGCGGAGGTGCCGGGCGCGCGACGCATCGGCGGGCAACCACTCGCGCAATCCGCCGGAGATGATCGCCAGGAGCACGTCATTGACGGTGGCGCCGCCCGGCCGCGAGGCGCCGATTCGTTTCATCTCCGCCAGGGGCGCGACGCTGAAGGCCAACTCCCGTGCAGCAGTGATGGGCTGGTCGAAAGGTGAGCGCGAAGCGCGGTGACCGAGTTCGCGAAGGACCGCCGCGGGCATCCGACGGGCCTTTTCCCGGCGGGAAGTCGCCGGGACTACCGGTCGCGGACCCGACCGGACCTCCCCGGATGCCGGAGTGTCAGGGTGGGTATCGAAAAGCACGGCGTCGAGGAACCGCACGCCGGCGATTCCATCCGCCATCGCGTGGTGAATTCGCGCCGCGATGGCTTCCCGGCCGTCGGCCAGGGGACCGATCACATCGAATGTCCACAGTGGCCGGTCGCGGTCGAGATGCTCGGACATCAGCGTGCTGACGATCCGCCACAGGTCGGCCTGCGTAGCAAAATCTGGCGTTACTACACACCGGACGTGATCCTCGATATCGAAATCGGTGGCCGCCACCCAGCGGGGCGCGGTTCCGCCGGAATCAACGCGCTGGATTGCCCGCGGTTGGGCTGAAAGTCGTTGGCCAACATGCTTTTTGAGCGCACCTAGGTCGAGCCGTTGCGATCCCGGCTCGAGGATCACCAGCTTCAGCGTGTGCCCGGTGATCGCCGCCGACTCCAGCTTGAGGATGTGAGCATCGTCCGTTGAGAGCTGATCGGGATTGTCCTGGGGCTCCACCTGGTGGAGTCTATCGGGCAACTCTCAGGCCAAGACCACGTCGATGGCGCGGTAGATGCGCTGCTCGCTGACGGGTCGGGGGGTACCCAACTGCTGGGCCCACAGGCTGACCCGCAATTCCTGGATCAGCCGTGCGATGTCGCGGACCTCGTCTGTGCCGGCTCGTGCCGGCGACAGCGCCGCAAGGAGTTCGTCGTAGGCCTGCTGGACGGCGTGAACGCGCGCCATCCGCTCGCGGTCGGCGGCTACGGCGTGCGGAAGCCGTTAAGCCGACGAACGATCGCGGTGAGGTAGCGGGCAAGATCTGCCAGGTGCGTGGCGCCGGTCGCGGCGACGAATCCGGGTGCCACTAGAGCTCGAAGCTGCGTCTTGACATCGGCGACGGCGGCGGTCTGTACCGCCGGTGGGCTCCCCGGTAGTGCCACCTCCGCCGCATGCAGTGCCACCAGAACGGTCTCGACGCGGCCCAGGATCGCCGATGTGGTCGCCGCCAGGTCCGCAGCCACCCGTTGGCGCAGCGCATCGAATTCCGTCCTGGTCCACACCGGTGCTGACACCAGCGCATCGACGGCGGCATCGGCGCAGTCGTCCAGCAGCGCCGGCAACGACCCGTCGGGGTTTGCCGCGAGCGCCAGCTTCCGACGCGGATCCAGGTCCTTCTCCAGGGACTTCAACGGCGACGGCGTACTGCGCCTCAGCAGGCGGCGCAACCCCATTCCCATCGCCGCGTCTCTCTCGGCTGCGGTCGTGAACACTCGGATGGCCGCCGACTCGCCGGTGTCGACCAACCCCGGGTATCCGCGCACACCGTGTCCGCCGACAAAGTTCTCCACGCAGCGCGGCAACTCCGTGAGATCTTCGGGCCAGGCGTGCAGCCCGCTGCGCTGGAGTTCACCGGCCACCGCGTCGGTAACCGCGCGGTCGGATTGCCTCCCAAGGCGGATCTGCAGTGCACCGAGATCCTTTCCGCGCGCCACTTCGGCTCCGTCGGCACCTTCGACGGCGAAGGTCACCCGCAGATGCGACGGCAGCTTGTCGAGATCGAAAGCGGTGATCGGTACCAGGACACCGGTCCGCCGGTGAAGTTCGCGCTGCAAGGTCTCCAGGAGCGACTCGTCGCCGGGGCCGAGATCGGCCAGCACCGCGCGCGCGGTGTCCGGTGCGGGAACGAAATTGCGCCGCAGGTCTTTGGGGAGGGACCGGATCAGCGCGGTGACCAGTTCCTCGCGCAGGGCCGGGACCTGCCAGCTGAACTGATCACCGCCCAGGCGGGCCAGCACTCCGACGGGGACATGCACGGTGACGCCGTCATCGGGCGTACCCGGGGAGAACCGATAGCTCAGCGGCAGCGCGAGATCTTCGGCCTGCCAATGGTCGGGTTGTTGGTCGTCGGCGTCGTGGAGTCTCAGCAGATCCCCGCGGGTCATCGTCAGCAGGTCCGGGGTCTGGTGGCGCTGCTTTTTCCACCACCCATCGAAGTGCCGCGCCGAGGTCACCTCGACCGGAATACGGGTGTCGTAGAAGCTGTAGATCTCCTCATCGCCGACCAGGAGGTCGCGGCGGCGGGCCCGTTCCTCGAGAGCGGCGAGTTCAGTTCGCAACCGGGCGTTGTCGGCGAAGAAATGATGGCGGGTCTGCCAATCGCCATCCACCAGTGCGTGCCTGATGAACAGTGCGCGGGCCAGTTCCGGTTCCACCGCCGCGTAGTTGATGCGGCGACGTACGACCAACGGCAGTCCGTAAAGGGTGACTCGCTCGTAACCCATTGCGGCGCCGCGCCGGGCATCCCAGTGCGGCTCACTATGACTGCGCACCACCAGATGAGCGGCAAGGCGCTCGACGGTCTCCGGCTCGATGCTCGCCGCGGTGCGGCCATAAAGCCGGCTCGTCTCAACTAGGTCGGCCACTACGATCCAGCGGGGTGGACGGCGGGTGAGCACCGACCCGGGGGCCAACACAAACTTGATGTTGCGCGGCCCTGCGAACTCTCGTGTCTCGCCCTCCCTCAATCCGATGTGGGACAGCAGGCCTGCCAGGAGGGCGGCATGCACGCGGGGCAGGTCAGCGGGGGTGGAATCGTCACGTTCCGCTGCGCTCACGAGCCCGATACCCGCGGCGATGCTTTGCAGCTGTCCGGCTAAGTCCTGCCACTCCCGAATCCGCAGATGGTGCAGGTATTCCTCACGACACATCCGGCGAAATGCGCTGCCGGACAATACTTTGCGCTGTCCACCCAGATAACGCCACAGGTTGAGGTAGGAGATGAAATCGCTGGTCTCATCAGCGAAACGCGCGTGCATGGCACGCGCCGCCTCCTCCCGGCCGACGGGACGTTCCCGGGGATCGGGAATGGACAGCGCCGCGGCGAGTACCAGCACCTCCCGCAGACAGCCCTCGGTATCGGCCTGCAGGATCATCCGGCCCAACCGCGGGTCTAGCGGCAACTTGGCTAATCGGCGGCCGACATCGGTGATGTCCCCGGCGGCGTCGAAGGCGCCGAGTTCCTGCAGCAGTGCCACGCCATCGTTGACACTGCGTCGTTCGGGCGGATCAAGGAACGGAAAACTCCCGACCTCGCCGAGTTGCAGGGCGGCCATCTGCAAAATGACCGACGCTAGGTTGGTGCGCAGGATCTCCGGATCAGTGAAGCGCGGCCGGTCGGTGAAGTCCTGTTCGGAGTAAAGCCGGATACAGACCCCGGGCGCGGTGCGCCCAGACCTCCCGGCCCGCTGCGCGGCCGATGCCTGGGAGATGGGTTCGATCGGCAGCCGTTGCACCTTGGTGCGCCTGCTGTACCGCGAAATTCGGGCGGTGCCCGGGTCTATGACGTATCGGATTCCCGGAACGGTCAGTGATGTCTCGGCGACATTGGTCGCCAGCACCACCCGACGGATCAACCGGCTGGCATTGGGCACGAACACCTTCTGCTGATCGGCCGTGGGTAACCGCGCGTAGAGAGGCAGCACCTCGACGTTAGCCATCTCGGCGCGTATCGCCTCGGCGGTGTCGCGAATCTCCCGCTCACCGGACAGGAAGATCAGTACATCGCCGGGAGGCTCGCTGGCAAGCTCGGCCAGTGCCTCGAGGATCGCCTCGGTCTGGTCGCGCGGCTCGACCCGGACCACCTCCCGGTCCGGATCGTCGGGGTCCTGAGAGTCGGAATCACGGTTGCTCGGGAAACCGGCTTCTAAAGGCCGGTAACGGATCTCGACCGGAAAGGTCCGCCCCGACACCTCCACGATCGGTGCCCCACCATCAGCGCCACCGAAATGGCGGGCGAAGCGCTGCGGTTCGATGGTCGCCGATGTGACGATCACCTTCAAATCGGGTCGCCGTGGCAACAGCTGGCGCAGGTACCCGATCAGGAAGTCGATGTTTAGGCTGCGCTCGTGAGCCTCGTCGAGGATCAGAGTGTCGTATCGCAGAAGCCGGCGGTCCCGCTGGATCTCGGCCAACAGGATCCCGTCGGTCATCAACTTGATCAAGGTGCGTTCCGAGACCTTGTCGGTGAATCGCACCGCGTAGCCGACCACATCACCGAGTTGGGTACCCAATTCATCAGCGATACGCTGCGCGACGGTGCGAGCCGCGAGTCGCCGCGGCTGGGTGTGACCGATCGTGCCGCGCACACCGCGTCCGAGTTCCAGACAAATCTTGGGCAGCTGGGTCGTCTTGCCCGAGCCGGTCTCACCTGCCACCACCACCACCTGGTGTTCGGTGATGGCCGCGGCCAACTCCCCCCGGAACGCAGCGACCGGAAGATCCGGATAGGCGATCGTCGGCACGGCGGCTGACCGCTCAGCCACCAGCGCCTCGGCCGTGCCGATCCGATCGGTGAGATCCCGCAATCTCGCCGCGCTGACCGGACCTCGAATCGCCTTCAGCCGCCGCCCCAGTCGGACCTCGTCGGCGATGGTCAGGCCCGTCAATCGCGCGCGCAAGCCGCGCGCGTCACCGAAGGCCTCGCCAGACACTCACGACACGATAGGCGGCGCAGGACCACCGGCCAGATTCGCGGTGCGTAAACTGGCGCCCGGAAAGGGCATCTCATGACGACTGCCGTGATCGTCGGCGGTGTGATGCTCGTCGGGATGGGCATGGTGGCCAGTCAGCTGTTTCGACTGAAGGACTGGCTGGAACGACAGCCGCCACCACCGCCCCCGCGGTCGAGGGCGAGGGCCCGGACGGCCCCGCCAGCCCCCAGGGTCCCGACTCGTCATAGCTTTCAGCGGGGTGGATCGCCCCGCCAGCTGAAGCTGTTGACGTACTTGCCCATGTCCTGAGCGATTTCTAGGTTCGCCGGGGACGGCGGCCCCGGCCCGACGTTCGGCGTGAACTCCCGGAATGGCCCCTGAGCGGCAGCGATCAGAGCTAAATCGTTCTTGACCGCGACGACGATGATCAACCGGATTCGATTGGAACCGCCGGTGGTGCCGAGCGGCCAGAAGTCGGCGACCTCGCCGTAACCCAGGTGAAAGCCGACAGTCGCATTCGGCAGTTCGTAGGCGGTCTGGACATCGGGGAACCCGCTCCGCAACGAATCTTTGGCGACCTGTTGCGCGTCGCGGCCGTTGGCAGGCTGACTGAACAGCCGCAGGGTGCCACCGTCGCCGACTGTCCAATCCGCGATGACGCCATTGGGTTGCAGTGCCACATCGTAGGCCGCGCCGGGTACCGGGTAGGACACCGAGAACGAACCGTCCGGCGCTGTGAAACGGGGATTGGTCGCCACCGGTAGGCCGATTGGTGGCCGACCACAGTCCGGGGGGCACGCGTAGCGGCTGGTTACGTTATCGATCCGACTATCCACCAGGGCGAGGACCATCATGCCCGCTAACAGGATCAGCACCCACAGCCCGAGGGTGGCGAAATACTTCGGGCCCCGGACCCGGCGGGCGGTGTACCGCCCCGGCGGCACGGCATAACCCTCGAAGGATCCAATGGGGGTCGCATCCGTTTCTGGGCCCCTCATCGAGCCACCGATCGCACCAGCAAGATGTTCTTCAGCAGGTTTTCGACGTTCGGGCTTCCCAGCCCGGTCACCATGTCGTACCCGTCACGACCGGGACTGACCGCATTGCCGCCAAGCCTTACGTCACGGAAGCCGGGCACCGCGGCGCCCTGGGCGACCTGGTAAAGCAGCGGGTTGAAGTCACCCAGTGGTGCGAGGCCGCGGTCGTCGAGATGCTGGTTGATCAAAGCCGCGAACCCGGCCCAGATCGGCGCGGCCTGTGACGTTCCGCCGCCGACGACCACCTGCTGGCCGAAAACGAATTTGACACCGGTGAACGGGTCGGCAACCGCGGATACATCGGGGACGAGTCGCCGGTCGACCGGCCCGGCGGCGGTGTCAACTGTCTGCCAGGACGGCCTGGCGAATAACCGCGAGGCCCCGCCCGCGGTGCCCTGCGTCAGCGGAACGTCATACCAGGACTGTTCGCCCAGCCAGCGGCCGTTGGCATCGGTGGTTAACGTCGTGCCGCCGACGGCGGTGATCTCCGGCACCGATGCCACCGCATCTACTCCGACGTCGTCCGGGGTCGGCGGGTCCGACCAGTTCTTGCCACCCCGGCACTCCAGTCCGGCCAAGTCGCCGGTGGCGATAAAGGCCGTTGTCCCGCGGCGATGGGCGGCCGATAGTGCCGAGCGGACCGGCGCGAGATCCGCCGCAGTCATCAGCCGGTCGCATCCCCAACCGATGGAAAAACTCCAGATCGCTCCGGGAAATTGACGGTCGACCGACTCCATCAGTCGGCCCAACTTCTCGTAAGTGCCACCGCCCTCGACGGTCGGGCGGGCGTTGACCAGCACAAGCCTGGCATCGGGCGCGACGGCATGGACCATCTGCAGATCCATCGTCGCCTCCCCGCTGCGCTGGCTCGGCATGCCGCCCACGACCAGTGGCGTGAACCGCGGCAGGTTGAACAAGTCGGCGTAGCTGTCCATGTCCTCCTGGTCGAACCCGTCGAAACTGAAAATCACGACCGTGGTGCCCTCGCCGGTGAGCCCCCCTTCCGTTAGGGGCGTGACGTTGTAGGCGCTCAATAGTTGATTCGGCAAAAGGCCACCGTCGGGAACATCGAGCGGCGGAGTGGGCGGAAGGCCCTCGCGAAACGGGGTGTAACTCACGATCCGGCCAAGACCGACGACCTCAGCGCGAGCGGCATCCGGGACTTCCGGCTGTTGCGGGGACGCGTAGAAGACCCTGCCGGAGTCCGGGCCGCCGAGGAAACGGTAGTCGCGCACCGAAACATTGAACGAACCAGCGATCGCCTCGGCTGCGCCCTCGATGATCGCCCAGGTGTCGCCGTCGCGCCACCGCACCGTCAGTCCGCGAGCCGTGGCCCAGTCCGTTAGTTCCAACGGCCGGCTGGGCCGACTCAGGGCGGCGGTGAGTTGAACCCGCTCAAAACGGGCGGTGCCGAGATCAACGGCTTGCGCGAGGAGGCGCCCGTACGGTCCTCCGATGACACCTGCCGGGCCGGGCACGGTGCTGTGATCCGCGACGAGCAACCCCAGACCCAGGGCCACAGCGCCGAGCAACCCTGCGGCCGCCACCGGCCGGCGGCGTCGGCTGCCCATACAACCAGCATCGGCTTGCCATCCGCGCCGCCGCAAGGGTACTCAGACCCGTACGGTCAGTTGGTCATAGATCAGCGGTGCGATTTTCTCCGCCATCGCGCGAAGACCCGGTCTTTTCACAGACACTCACCTCCAGCACTCACCTCCAGCGGTCCAGGTCAGCCTAGGGTCGGTTCACCCCGCAGGCCGTCAGGCGCGCAGCGTGGGCCGCGACGCCGCAGCCGGGATCCGCGAGCCTGCTATAGGACGTCGGTGATGTCGTTCTTCAGCGCCTCTGCCTGGGTGCCGAACACCGCCTGCACGTTGTTACCGACTTCGATGACGCCGGCGGCTCCCAGTGCTTTCAGCCGGGCCTGATCGACCTTCCCGGGGTCGGCCACCTCCATCCGTAGCCGGGTGATGCAGGCGTCGACGTTGACCAGATTGGACCGGCCCCCAAACGCCGCGATGAGTTGCTCGGCCTTGCTCTCCACGGCGGTCACCGCCGTCGCGCCCGACCCCCCGGACGCGTCCGGGATGGCCGATACCGGACCCTCACTGAGGTTGGCTCGCTCCTCGGCCTCGAACTCACCCTCCGGTTCGCGACCGGGGGTGCGCATATTCCACTTCGTGATCGCAAACCGAAACAGCAGGTAGTACACCGCGAAGAACACCACGCCCATGAGAATCAGTAGTGGGACATTCTTGGCCGCCGGGGCGGTGCCGTAGAGCAACAGGTCGATCAAACCCGCGGAGAATGAAAACCCGAGATGGATGTCCAGCGCGTAGGCGATCGCCAGCGACGCCCCGGTGAGCAGGGCGTGAATGACGTAGAGCGGGAACGCCACAAACATGAATGCGAATTCCAGCGGTTCGGTGACGCCGGTCAGAAACGCCGTCAACCCGGCCGCTGAGAGGATGCCGAAGGCAACTTTTCGCTGGCGGACGTTGGCGACATGGATCATCGCCAAAGCGCCGCGGGCAGCCCGAACATCAGGATGGGGTAGAAACCGGCGGTCAGATGCCCACCGGTCGGGTCGCCGGCGGCGAAGCGCGTCAGTTCACCGGTGACCACACTGCCATCCGGCGTCTTGTAGTCGCCGTAAATGAACCACACATAGGAGTTCAGGATGTGGTGCAGGCCAATGGGAATCAGCATGCGGTTGGCGAATCCGTAGACGAATGCACCGAGCGCGCCCGCACCTCCGATGAACCTGCCCAGCCCGGTAAGCCCGGCGTCGAAAACGGGATAGAAGTAGCTCATCCCGAAGGCGACCACCAGGGTCGCCAGCGACACGGCGATGGGTACGAAGCGTCTACCGCCGAAGAAGCCGAGGTACGGCGGCAATTGGATGGTGTGGTACCGGTCGAAGAGCCACGCGGTCAGCAGGCCCACGATGATGCCGCCGAACACGCTGTAATTGATCTGAGCCTGACCGCCCGCGGTATCGACCTGACCGGCGAGCACGAACGGCGACATCGTCTTGAATACCGCCTGCATCACCAGGTACCCGACCACTGCGGCCAGCGCGGTGGAGCCGTCCGCCTTGCGGGCGAAACCAATCGCGACGCCGACAGCGAACAGCAGAGGAAGGTTGGTGAAGAGCGCACCACCGGCAGCACTCATGGCCTGGAAGAACGGCCCGATCACCGGGGCCTGAATCCGGCCGAGCAGATCGTCCTGGCCCAGTCGCAGCAGAATTCCTGCGGCAGGCAGCACGGCAATCGGCAGCATCAGACTCTTGCCGAGTCGCTGCAATTGCGCGAATCCCGGGATGTTCAGACCTGACTTCGATTGTGCACCTGCAGCTTTGGTCGCTTTACTCATATCCGGCGGGGCCTTTCCTGTGTCGCAATTCAGCGAAGCTTAAACCCAATCCGGTGACGCGAGACCCGGTTTTGGCCTCCCCGGCAACTCCTGGTCTCTATCCTGGTGCCCAAACACCCCGCCCTTGAGGAGATCACCCGATGAGTTCGACACCGGTACTTGCGCCCGTGCAGGGCCACGCACTCCCGCTTTCCGAAGTCCCAGACCCGGTGTTCTCCCAGGGCATGGTCGGATACGGCGCCGCCATCGACCCACCCCGGCAAGTGGTTGATGCGATCGCGCCGGTGAGCGGCAAGATCATCAAACTACTGCCGCATGCCTACGTCATCATGACTGCCGAGGGTGTCGGGGTCCTGGTGCATCTGGGCCTTGACACCGTGGGGCTCAACGGCGCGGGATTCACCACGCACGTCGCACAGGGCGACACCGTGTCGGCCGGGCAACCGGTCATCACCTACGACGTCCCGGTGATCGTGGCGGCAGGTCTTAGCCCGGTGGTGCCGGTGGTGGTGATGGACGAACGGGAGCCGGCCAACATCGCCGTCGGGGAAGCAGTCAGCACCGGTACCGACATTGCTGCGGGTGCAACGCTTTTCGTCGCGAACAAGTAGACGCGGCCATGGAAGTCATCATCCTGGACGGAGCGGCAGAGATCGGTCGCGTCGCCGCCGATGCGATCGAATCCCTGATTACCCGAAAGCCCGATGCGGTGCTCGGACTGGCCACCGGATCGTCACCGCTGTCGATCTACGACGAACTCGCGGCCCGCCACGGGGCGGGACGACTGTCGTTCGCCGCGGTTCGGGGCTTCACCCTTGATGAATATGTCGGATTGCCCCCTGACCACCCCGAGCGTTACCGCAACGTCATCGACACCGTGTTCGTCTCCCGGGTCGACTTCGCACCCGGTGCGGTGGCCGGACCGGATGGACTGGCAACCAACATCCCGGGCGCCTGCGCACGCTACGAGGAGGCCATCGCAGCCGCGGGCGGCATCGACATCCAGATCCTGGGCATCGGCACCGACGGCCACATCGGGTTCAACGAACCGGGTTCCTCGCTGGCCTCGCGCACCCGGATCAAAACGCTCACCCAGCAGACCCGTTTGGACAACGCGCGTTTCTTCGACGGCGAGATCGACGCCGTTCCGACCCACTGTCTCACCCAGGGGCTGGGCACCATCATGGCCGCCCGCCACCTGTTGCTGGTGGCGACCGGCAAGAGCAAGGCCGAAGCGGTGCACCACATGGCCGAGGGCGCGGTCACCGCGATGTGGCCGGCGAGCATCCTGCAACACCACCCGCACGCCACGGTGCTGGTCGACGACGCCGCGGCCCGGCGGTTGCAACTTGCCGACTACTACCGGGAGACCTACCGTGCCAAACCTGACTGGCAGGGAATCTGAGGTGCTCTCCTACCGCTTTACGCCGTGCTGACCGGGCTCGGAGTTGTTGGGGGCCCGGTTGGATTGAGGTGTCAGGCTCCGCCGTGACCGCGGTCGGCGCCGGGTCACCACCTCGCCCGCCGGATCGCGACTTCTCGGCAATGACGGTAGTGCCTGGATTCGTCGACACGCACGTGCACGGTGGCGGTGGTGGCAGCTCCCCGGCGGTGCCGGACCAGACAGCGACCGCGGTCGCGTTCCACCGCCGCCACGGCACCACCACACTGCTGGCGTCGCTGGTTTCCGAGACGCCCGGTGACCTGCTGCGCCAGGTGCGGGAACTGACCGAACAGGTGCAGACCGGTCTGGTGGGCGGCATCCACCTCGAGGGTCCCTGGCTGGCCACCCATCGATGCGGGGCCCATGACCCTGCTCTGTTACGAGATCCCGCGGCCGATGAACTGGATCGTGTCCTTGACGCCGGGGAGGGGGCGATCCGGATGGTGACCCTGGCGCCGGAACGGGCCGGTGGACTCGAGGCCATTCGCCGCATCGTCGATGCCGGCGCGGTCGCCGCGGTCGGTCACACCGAAGCCACCTACCAGCAGACCTGCGCCGCGATCGAGGCGGGAGCGACGGTGGGCACCCACCTCTTCAATGCGATGCGGCCCATCCACCATCGCGAACCCGGTCCGGTGATCGCGCTGCTGGAGGATCCGCGGGGTGACCGTCGAACTGGATCGCCGACGGTGTCCACATCGACGCCGCCCTCTACCGCCATGTGACCCGGACCGCCAGCATCGACCGGGTATCCCTGGTGACCGATGCGATGGCTGCCGCCG
Organism: Mycobacterium sp.; assembly: GCA_018401645.1. Classification (GTDB taxonomy): domain Bacteria; phylum Actinomycetota; class Actinomycetes; order Mycobacteriales; family Mycobacteriaceae; genus Mycobacterium. Next base: position 32,786 of record JAGYKK010000005.1, read on the forward strand.
GGATGGCCGACGGCGCTCACCGGATCGGGCCACTGGCCGTTGACGTCACCGACGGAGTGGCGCGCCTTCTTGCCGGCACCGAGACCATCGCCGGCAGCACCGCCACCATGGACTCGCTGTTTCGATTCAGCGTCAAACACAGTCGATTGGACCGCGACGAAGCGCTGATGCGGGCGGTGCGGCAATCCTCGGTAAACCCGGCCCGCGCTTTGGGGTTGCCCAACCCGGTACTGCGGTCCGGTGCCGGCGCCGATCTGGTGGTTCTCGACGTCGGACTCAATGTGCATGCCGTGCTGTGCAACGGCCGATGGATCGGCGAATCGGTCTCAGGCGCCTAACGATTGGGCGTTGGCTCGGCAACTTCCTGAGCCGGCGCTGGCCCAGCGGTGTAGGAGTGTGCTCTGGTGGATGTTAATGAATACCACTACCTTGCGTAAATCCGGTCTGATCGCCGCCGCGGCGGCGGTCTCGGCAATGATCGCCGTCAGCCTGCCGCTTGCCCTCGCGACACCCACTGCGGTGCCCCCTGCGGACAGTCAGGGTTACCTCAACTCCACCGCCCGTTGCACCAAACCGGACACCGCCGTGGTCTTCGGCACCACAGAGACTTCCCGAGTGGCGATCTGCAAGACCACCAATGGGGACTTCGAGTACCGCGGCGTTAGGGTGCGCGATGGCGCGCGGTTGATCGTGACGGCGTCGCGTACCTCCGACGGTGCGTACGTCGCATCCAACGACGGGGTGACCTACACCGTCTCGGCCACGACACTGAGCGTCAGCGTCGGCGGGGACACCGTGCGGACCGAGTCGTGGACTGACTTCAACAACCCGCAGTCACCGGCGAACTCGACGCCACCCGCGGCAACCACCAAGCCGAGCACATCGGTCTCCGCCACCGCATCGAGTCCCGCCACCGCATCGCCATCCAAGACCACGGCGACGCCGTCGACATCCAAGGTGCCGTTACCGCCACCCCTGCCCGCCGAAGTCGGGGGCAGCGCTTCTTAGGCCCAACGAATGCCCGGCGCCTTCCAGGTGCCGGTCAGTATCTCCTCACTGGGGACATACATCCGCAGGTACGCCTCGAAGAATCCGAGCGGCACCGGCAACCAGTTCACGTCCGGATCACCGGGATCTTTGTGCGAGAAGACGATGGTTAATGACCCATCGGGTTGATACACCAATTCCTCGGGCCGGCTGTTGCTGACGCTGTAGCGATTTGCGGGGTTCTTGTAGAGGTTCCCGTTGCCGTCGTAGACCGTCACCGACCAGAATCCGTCGGCGTCGACCGGCGGGGTCTCACCGGGCGCGAAGTGCAGCACCCGGCTCGGAAAGCCGAACAGCGGCAACAGGTACCGGCCCAGCAACCCCGGATAGTAGGTCGCCTCCTCGGGGGTGTTGGCGACCCAGCCGACTTCGGCAACCCCGGCCCGGAACAAGTAGTCGGTGCCGTAGTCGCCAATGGAGGGGTTGGGAATCGCCCAGCCCTGATTCTGCACGGCAGAGGTGAACTGGATCAGACTGGCCAACAACGGAAGCGCGGCCGAGGTGGCGCGCACCGCCAGGTCGACGGCAATGGTAGAGAAGAATCCCAGGTTGGCATCGGAGATCTGCAAACCGGGTCCAACCCCGATCTTGGCCAACTGGGCCAGCTTCGGGCCGTCGATGGCCGGCGCCGGGTTGACCGCCATCGCGTTGCTGATGGTGTTGAGAATGTCGACACCGTTCCGCGACGCGGGGACGAAGAATGGTGGGTCATTCGGCTGACCGGTTGGCGTCAGCGTGTACTGCTTCATCAGTTCAATCGCGATCGCCTGATCGGCGGCGTCGCCGGCCAGGGTTCGTCCGAGCATCAACATGCTGGCGTAGGGGACCTCCACGACCTCGACGTCGTCGGGGAACTCGACCGGGGGTCCGCCGGACCAGGTGATCGCATACCTGCCCGGCCCGGGACCGGTGGTGCGGGAACCGATGTAGGCGGCGACGCTGATCCACGGCTCGGTCAACTGGAAGCTGAAATAGCGATCACCCATATCCGGAATGGAGAGCACAACCGGGCCGTCGCTGAGATCCAAATACGCAAGCGAGTAGAACGTGTCGGTGTTGGGCCGCTTGCCACCGCCGATTGCTTGCCAGACCGGGTCGACGTCGGGGTTGGCGAAGCTGGTGAGCGAGTAGATCGTATTGAGTTCTTCCACTTCGGCGCGGGCACGCTCGAACTCCAGCAGCGGATAGCCGTAGATGAAGGCCTGTGCAGCAAGGATCGCCGCCCGGATCGGGCCGATCGGGATGTTGAGGCTGGCGTTGGCCGACGGCGCGGTTGCCCGCGCGGCCGGTGTCGGGACAGCGGTGATCACGGAGGCGACGGACACAGCTGGTGCCGCCTGGACCGGCTGAGCCTCCGCCGAGGGCTGGGCGGGTGCGGCCACGGATGCTGGAACCGAAACCGGTTGAGGGACAACGGCGTTGCCCCGCCTGATTGACGCCGCGGCCGCGGCCTTCCGGGCCGGCGCCGCGGCTGCGGCCTTCCGGGCCGGCTCCCGCGACTGCGGCCATCTGACGGTCGGTAAGCGGCGTTGTCGCGGGCCTGTTCGCGGTGCGCTGCGCGCCCCGCGCCGCGGGTGCGCTCCGGCTTGACCGCGCGGGCGCACTCGCGCCGCTGCGGGCGCGGCGTCGGCCGTTCCGCGCTCGCCGCGCCCCGGTCGGCCCCGGACTCTTCACCCGGCGATGCGGCCGCGATCCCGGGTGCGACGACCAGTGCGGCGCCGACCCCGCGGCGACCACTCCCGCGCGCGTCCACGAGACGACCCACGGCCGGTGGTCGGCATTTCGATGCGTCATGAAAACTCCCCGGTGACGGCGGTAAAGCGTGTAACTAGCATACGGCCCGCCGGCACGGATCCTTAGGGGAACTCGATATAGCGACCGGTACCGGCCGCGGTGGCACGGTCGAGGACCAGCGAACTCAGCGCCACATCGTCCATGGCGATACCCATGTTGAGGAACATCCGCCGCCCGGTCACCGGCACGTCGTATTCGCCGGCGACTACCGCGGCCAGGTGGGTGTCGGGTTTGGGCAGTCCGAAGAAGTACACCGAATCGGCGACCGAGCCGTACTGACCGAGGTCGTCAACGCAGTAGACGACGGCATCATCGAATGCCTTCTGGGCCATCGCGTCGTCGTAGTCCACCGGAAGCAACAGGGCGTTCGGATCGGTGTTACCGCAGTCAAGTTTCGGATCCAGTGGGACGGTGATGGTGGTGATGACCAGGTCCGCACCCGTCACCGCATCGGTCGGCGACGACGCCGCCCGGGTAATCCGGTCCCCGCCCAGCGCGAGCATCTCCAGTGCGCGGCCTTCGTTGCGGTCGTAGGCCGTCACATGGGTCAAGCCTGGGTGCACATCGAGGGCGACCTCGAGGTGGCGATGTCCCTGTAGGCCGCAACCGACGATCGCCAGGTGTCGCGGATCACCGGGCACGTGCCGCATGGTCACCCCGGAGACCCCGGGGGTGCGCATCTCGGTGATCCAGCCGCCGTCGAGCAGTGCGATCGGCCGGCCGGTCTCGGCGTCGTTCATGATCATGACGCCGTAGATGTAGGGCAGGCCCTTGGCGTTGTTCTGCTCGTAGCCGGCCACCCACTTCAGTCCGATCCGGTCCGAACCGCCCAGATAGGCCGGCATCGCGTGGATGAAGGAATCCTCGCGGGAGGTGACCTTCGGTTTGGGCGGGTTCTGCACCAAGCCCCGGGCCTTCTGCTTGAACGCATCGTCGAGCACGTCGACGATCTCGGTCCAGGTCAGACCGAGGCTTTCCAGGTCGGCACGGTTGAGGACCAGCATCTGGTTTTCACTCATCGGTCGACCCTAACGCGCAGGCCTCGCCGAACGCTCTCAGCGCTGGGGCTGCAGTTCGGCCGAGAGTTCGGCGCCGACCCTCCGCGCGGTCGTGGACGCCGCGACAGCGATCACCAGTCCCGCAGCGCACCAGTACAACCCGAGCAGTGGCGGGGCCAGCCACCCGACTGAGTCCTTGACGCTGAACCACAGCACCACCAGGATCACCAGCGCGCCGACGGCCGGCAGCAGCACACCCGTCAACCGGGCCGCGCGGGCGTGAATTGCGGCGAACCTCGGCGCCCCGACGAACCACACGGCGGCGATCTCAACCAGCAGATAGCACATCATTAAGCACACCGACCCGGCGACGGCGAACAGGAAGTAGGTGTCGATGGCCCGGTCGCCGGTGGTGGCTGCCGGCCATCCGGTTGCTGCGCACAGCGCGTTCACCGTCAACGCCACGACCACGACCAGCCAGGTGGCCCGGCGCGGCGAACCCGTGGCAGGGTCGATGTGGGACAACGCTTTCGGACCGAACCCGTCGCGTCCGAAGGCGAAGAGCATCCGGCCCGAGGTGGCGGCGGTGGCCATGTGGCAGCCGAACGCTCCGACGGTGGTGGTGAGGATCACCAGCAGGCTGAACCACTGACCGATGTAGGTGTCGCCGAGTTCCCCGAGGGTGTTCGCCGAGCGCTCGAAGTCCGCCAGGCCCGCCTTGTCCGTGCCGAACCCGATCGTCTGGGCGAACATCACCACGACGAACAGCACCCCGGTGAGCACCAGGGTGCCGGTGATCGCGCGGGGGATGTTGCGCTGCGGATCGGCGGTCTCCTCCCCCATTGAGGCACACGCCTCAAACCCCGCCCAGCACAGGAACGCCGCAACCACCCCGCCCAGGATCGCCGACGTCGACACCCCGGAAGCCGAGAAGGTACTCCAGTCGACACCGGTCGGCCGGGCACCGCCGCGCGCGAAGATCAACGCCGCGAGCACCACCATGGCCGCGATGCCGAATCCCTCGATGCCCAGCAGGATCTTGGCCAGCAGGCGCGCATCGCGTCCGGTCAATGCCAACGCTGCCGCGGCTGCGATCGCCACCGGGACCAGCCACGGCAACTGGAACGGGTCGGCGGCGCCGCGCTGCAACTCAGCGAGAAACGAGTTGGCGAATGCCGCTGAGAGCGCCAGTGTCGCGATCGAAAAACCCACGTACGCACCCAGCATGGCGAAACCGGAGAAGAAGCCGGCCCGCGGGCCGACCGTCGCGCCCACCAGCGCGTAGGCCGACCCGGCGTTGTTGATGTGCCGGGTCAATCGCACAAAGCTTTATCCCACCAGCGAGACCCCGACAAGTCCGATCACGAAGACCAGCGGAATGGCCTTACCGACAGTGCCCACCAATCCCTGACCGTTTCCCGCCATCGCCAGGGACGGACCGACGGTGGCCACCGACAGTGCCACCGCCACCCACAGTGGGAGGGTCCGCCGCGGCAGTGTCTCTTCGCTGTCCGGTGGCGGTGACGGCATTAACGATCCTCGGTCCGGTCGGCGGGTCGGTGATGGGCGTTCCGCACGAACCGTAGCCCCAGTGCAACGCGTCTAATTCGGCACTAAGGTATCGAAGCCCGGCATGATCCGCCGACCTCAGAGTCCGGCGTCGCGTTGTGCCAGGGTCGCGATGGCCGACCAGTCCAGATCCCCACCGCCCGACGCCAGCAGCGCCAGGAATCGGTCGCGCAGCAGGCTGGCGATGGGCAGGGGCACCCGCAGGTCCTCGGCGGCAGCTAGGACAAGGCGGATGTCTTTGATCCCGAGTCGCGCCGCGAAGCCGGCCGGCTCAAACTCCCCGCGGGCGATCAGATCGCCGTAGGTGACGTAGGCGGGCGCGCTGAACAGCGTGGACGTGATGATGTCGACGTAATCCTGCTGATCCACACCGGCTTTGGACACCAGCGCGATCGCTTCGCCGAGGGACTCAATGACTGTGGCGAGCAGAAAGTTGGCACTCAACTTCACTACGTTGCCCACTGCCGCGATATCCGAGACCCGAAAAGTGCGCTGCCCCAGTGCATCCAACACCGGCATCAACGGTTCGACCGCCGCCGGGGGACCCGCGGCAAGAACGAAGAGTTTGCCAGCGGCGACGGCCTCCGGACGGCCCAAAACGGTTGCTGTGATGAACTGCTGTCCGGCCGCGGCATGCGCCGCCGTGAGGCGCTCGGACAGCCCGGCGCTGATGGTGCTGGCGGACACGTGGGTGGCCCCGGTACACAACGCGGCGAGCACACCGCCCTCGCCGTTAACGACCGCTTCCACGGCGTCGTCGTTGGCCAGCATCGTGATGACCACATCGCCGGAGCAAGCCTCGGCCACGGAGGTGGCGACGGCGGCACCGCGCGCGGCGAGAACGTCGGTCTTGGCCGCAGAACGGTTGTAGACCGTCACCGGAAATCCCGCATCGAGTAAGCGGGTCGCCATCGCCGCGCCCATGTTGCCCAAGCCGACGAAACCCACCGATGGAGTACGCATCAGCCTCCGCCCCGTATCCGCACTGCAACATCCGCGGCACCGCGACGGGAAATCCGCAACGGATGCGATCGCGTCACCGCCGGTGACTCTATCCGTGCGAAGCCGCGGCGTGGTAAGAATCCCGGCTAACCTAATCCAATGACGTGGCTAGATTCGGCCACCCTGGTGCGCGGTCCTGCCGTTCCGCAACCATCCGACCTCTCACCTGGTTTTACCGACGCTCGATTCGTCGATGTCCTGATCTCCCACTGGCCGGTGTTCGCACTGCTCGCCGCAATCCTTGTGACCGCCGCCGGCACCGCGCGTTGGCGCCGGGGATCCGGGCGCGGTGAACCGGTTCCGGTGCGCGATGTCGCCGGTTGGGCGGCCGTGCTGATACTGCCGCCGCTGGTCTATGTGTTTGCGCTGGCCTCTGGGTTGAGTGTGCAGGCGTCGATCTTCGCGGCGCTACTGGGCGCCACGGTGCTGCTGTGGGTGTTCAGTCTGGTCGCGGAGTTCGTTCCGGCACTCGTCGCGGTCGTCGCGACACTGGTCATTGGGCTGGCCCCGCCGGACATCGCGCTGGCGGGGTTCTCCTCGCCGAGCCTGCTTTTGCTGCTCGGGGTTTACGCATTGTCGGCCGTGATCATCTCCTCCGGACTGAGTTACCGGCTGATCACCCGACTGCTGCTTCGACTGCCGGACAAGCCGGTCTGGCACCAGATCACACTGCTGGGTTCGGGTTACGTCCTCTCACCGCTGATGCCTTCGGCCAACGCTCGTCTCTCGTTGCTCACGCCGGTGTTCAAAGACATGGCCGCGGGCCTGAACCTGCCGGCGCGCGGTCCGGCTATCACCGGGTTGCTGGCCGCGATGTTCGGCGGCGCGCTGCTCTTCTCGCCGATGATGGTGACCAGTAAATCGTCGAACATCGCCGCACTGAGCTTGCTGCCACAGCAGGTGCAATTTGAGTTCGCCGGTTTCTTCTGGCTCGTCGCGGCGGCGGTGGCGGCAATCGGGGTGACGATGGTGCACCTGCTGGTGCTGCCACGGATCTTCCCACCCGGAGCCCAACCGCCCCTGCCGCGGGAGCACATGCAGCACCGCCTAGCCGACATGGGGCCCCTAAAGCCGGCGGAATGGATCGCCGCAGGGGGATTCATCTTTTTCCTCCTCGGATCGGCGACAACCGGCTGGCACCACGTCAAACCGTCCTACCTCGCGGGGTGCGTGTTGCTGGCACTTCTGCTGACCGGAACGTTGCTGCGCAAAGGCTTTCAGCGCGAACTGGACTGGCCGATGATCGTTTTTCTCCTAGGCATCGACAGCCTGATGCGGATCATGAACCACCTCGGACTGGCGCAGTCCCTAGCCCGGGTGGTGGGCCATGTCTTCGACTTCGTCGACGGCCGAATCGGAGTCTTCATTCTCATCACACTGGTTGTCACGTTGGCCGTGCGTCTGGTTCTGCCGGTTACGGCAGGCATGCTCACAGCAGTCATCATTTTGCTGCCGGTCGCGGCCGCGCAGGGTATCCACCCCTGGATTTGCGTGTTCTGCGCTGCCGTGTTCAGTGACATCTCGTTCTTCCGCCACCAGGGCACCAACGGGATCATGCAAATCCGGGCCGCGGGTCTGTTCGAGGAAACCGACGAACAGTCATTTCTTCGGTACAACATGGTGATGAACGCGGCCCGGGTAGCGGTCGTCTTCGCGTCGATCCCGTGGTGGGGTTGGCTGGAGTTGCTATGAGGAAACCGGTTGCGACGAAACTCGTGAAGAACCTTCTCATCGGCGGCTTCATCGTGGCCTTCGTTGTGTTGCTCGGAGTCTTCAACGTGACCAAGCCACGGATACTCGTACTGCATTCGGCAGCGCCAGACTCACCGTGGGTGCAACAGGTTGACCGGGGTATGCGCGAGGCGCTCAAACAGAACCGAAGGCCGGTCAGCGTGGAGTGGAATTACCTCGGCTTGGGTTCACCGACCGCCACCCGAAGCACCGAAGAGGCCCGGGCCCAGGCCCGTCGGGCTATCGAGCAAATGAACCCCGACGTACTGATCGCGGTGGACGATGAAGCGAACTCTCTGGTGGCACGGGACTACATCGGCCGTGAGACGCCGCGCATCCTGTACCTGTCGATCGACCGCACCCCGGCGGAGTTCGGCTACGCCGATGCGGCGAACGCGACGGGTATCGCGGAGCGAATGCCATGGGCGGCCGTTCGGGATGCGGTGACGGATCTGTTCCCCGGACGGTCAACGACCATGGCGGTTGTCGGGATCGACAACGAAACCGATCGGGCCGAATTGGCGCAGTTGCAGGCCTTCGACTGGGGCCCGGTCACGGTCGAGACCACCGCACTCGTCGCGACGGCCGGGGCCTGGCGCGATTTCGTCGGCCGGTCGGCCGGGGCGGACGTACTTCTGGTGCTCGGTGCGCAGGATCTCCCCGACGAGGATGGCGCGGTGGTCACCGCGGCCGAACTCAATCGCTGGACTCAGGACAATGCGCGGCCACTGCCGATCGGCGTCCAAGGGGATTTCGTCGCCGACGGCGGCGGGCTGAGCCTGTCGCCGCCGCCGGATGACTACGGACAGCGTGCCATTCGTCTTGCCCTCGACTGGCTCGATGACCGGGCGACTCCCGGTCCGCCGTCACCGGTTGAGTCGTCGCACTTCGACGTCGCGGTCCGGCAGGCGCCGTTGGCACAGCGCGGAATCGTCCTGCCCCCCATCTACATCGAGGCGGCAAGAAGCAACGGCACGCTCTTTCCCTGAGGCCCGGTCGGGGACCTTTCCCCAAGGTTCCACATATTGACAAACTGTCAATTATACCCCAGGCTGGGCCGGTGACCGCGCCGACGACGAGACGAACGCGCACGCGGTCGGCGTTGCTCGTCGCGCTTCAGGAGTTGTTGCTCGATCCGAACGCCCCGGCCGTCTCCGTCCCCCAGGTGGTTAGCCGGTGCGGAGTCGCCCAGGGCACCTTCTACAACTATTTTGATTCCCTGCCTGAGGCCATCGACGCCATCGGCGCCTTGCTGCTCACCGAGCACACCCGGGTGCTGCAGATAGTCACCTCCGGCGCCGCCGATACGGCCGAGATCGTCGCGCGCTCGGCCCGCCAGACGTTGACGCTCGTCGCCCGCCGGCCCGATGTCGGCCGCCTGATGTTTGATTCCGGACTGCCGGTCGACCGGTTCGCCGGTGGTCTGCGCGGCCATTTCCACGACGACCTGAGGCTGGGGATAGACCGCGGCGACTTCGCGGTCGCCGACTTCGATGTCGCGAGCACCGTCTATACCGGCACGATGATCGGCGCGTGCCTGGACCTGCACCGCGGCCGTCTCCTTACTGACTCCGTTCCCGACGTCGTGGGCTCCCTGCTGCGCGCACTCGGCGTCACCACACGCAAAGTGCATCGGCTCGTCACTGCACCGCAGGAGTTCATCCCGTGGGCACCGTTACCGCTATCCGCGATCGAAGGGATCTGAAACATGGCAGAACCGACACTGACGGCGGGTCGCGCCTTAAACCGTGACGACGCCGGTTACGAGACCGCCCGCCGCGACACGGTGTGGCGAACGAATATGCCGGATCGGTTCCCCGAGTGCATCGTGCAGGCCAACTCCGTCGGCGACGTGGTGGCCGCGGTACGGGCGGCGAAGGCCGAGGGTCGGCAGGTGGGCGTGCGCTCCGGGGGGCACAGTTGGTCGGCAAACCATGTTCGCGACGGCGGTGTGCTCATCGACGTGTCCCGCTTGAAAGCGTTCACGGTTGACAAGTCAGCGATGACCGCCACCGCCGAACCCGGTCTCGGCGGCAGCGTGCTGCTGGCCGAACTGATGAAGCGCGACCTATTCTTCCCGGTGGGCCATTGCCGCGGCGTGGCGGTCGGCGGCTACCTATTGCAGGGCGGTTTCGGGTGGAACGGACGCGCGTTCGGCATAGCGTGCTCGAATGTCATCGCCATCGACTACGTCGACGCCGACGGCGAGTTACGCCATGCCAGCGAAACCGAGAACACCGACATGTTCTGGGCCGCAAGGGGTTCGGGCCCAGATTTCTTCGGTGTGGTGGTGCGATTCCACCTTCGCGTCTTTCCTAAACCCGGATTCATCGGGTCATACGTCACCACGTACCCGATAGAGCGGCTCGCTGACTTTGTCCGCTGGGTGGACCGGGTAGGCCCGAGTGTCCCTCCCGGGGTGGAGATGCAGTTCGTCATCTCGCGCAGCCCCTCGTTCCCACCGCCGCTACGCTCACGCTCGGTCACATCGCCCGTGCTCATCGAGTTGGCCGCGACCGTCATGGCCGACTCCCGCTCGGAAGCTAAAGCCGCGACCGCGTACATGGCGGGTGCGCCGAAGGGCGCGCGGCTGCGCGTGCCACTGCTGTCCATGCCGATGTCGCTGATGTACACGGCAGCGATGCAGCACTACCCGGTAGCCAACTGGGAGACCGACAACCTCTGGACGCATGCCAGCGCCGACGAACTGCTACCGCACATCCAGCGCATCGCCGACACCGTGCCGGCCCCACCCGCGCATTTCTTGTGGCTGAACTGGGCGCCGCAGGGAAACCTCCCCGACATGGCGTACACGGTGGAGGACAAGACATATCTCGCGTTCTACGGCGGCTGGCTCGACGGCGACGACGGCGCCGCCACCACCCGTTGGTCGCGCGACAACGCCGCAGCCATGGAGTCGCTATCGACCGGGGTGCAGTTCGCCGACGACCCTGGACGGCCCTCGCGCGGTATCTCCGAGGCTGCGCAACAGCGGCTTGAGTCGATACGCGCCGTGCACGACCCCGAGGGTCGCTTCAACCGATGGATCGGAGCTGTAAGCGCATGAAACTACCCGCGGTCAAACCCGTGCCGGGACGTCGGTTGGGCTGGTCCGCCCACGAACTCGCGACCCTGCCCTACGCGCGGTTCTTCAACCCCGACATGGCCGACATCTCCGCCGACGCGCACCGAGCTGTGGCCAACAGCCCGATGGCCGAAGCGTTGTTCCCCCCGATGGCCGACGCCATCGGCAACATTCCCGACGCCGAGGTGCAGAACGGTTTCACCATCACCTCCGACGGCGCCATGCACGTGAACATCCTCACCGAGATGCCCGGCGTGACACCGGCGATGATCGACTGGTGGTTCGGCTGGCACAGCGACAGCCCCGACCGCTACAAGCTCTGGCATCCGAAGGCACACGTTCACGCTCAGTGGGCGGCGCTGCCGCCCAAAGGCACATCCGGCCGAGCGCGCTACGTCGGCTACACCTCCGAAGTCGACGAGTACCTCGGTAACACGATGATCCGGGGAGCCATCCAGTTCCGCCGGCCCGAGGAACTGGGTCTGGTAGGCGCCGCGGTCGCCGCCGGCGTGGACGCCCCCGCGGTGTGTGCCCGCACCGGCCTGGTGGACCTTCCGGTCGACATCGGCTATCTCGCGCACCATATCGCGGCCGTGCCCGGCGGCAGCGTGATGCGGTCACGCTTCTGGATGGGTGGACCCTACCTGGCGGCGCGCACGACCTCGTTGCGCGCGGCGGTACCCATCGCCAAACGCGTTGTCGGACTGAGCGAACTCGATGCCCGCGCACTACTGGTGCACTGCTCACAGGAGATGACTCACCTGGCCACCTTCCTGCCCGCGCTCTACGAACAGGAGTCTTGACATGGCGATCGACCCCCGCGGCGCCGACCTGAAGCGATTGCTCGTCGAAGACGACGGCGGCCCCTTCGTGATGCTGAATCTGTTGCGGTTCGCCGAGGGCAAACGCGAGCAGTATGACGAGTACGTTCGGCGGGCTGGTGAGTTCGTCACCCGCTATGGCGGCGAATCCGTCTACTACGGTGAGGGATCCACGGCGTTGGTCGCCGAGGCGGGTCAGGAGTGGGACGCGGTCGTGCTGGTGCGCTATCCCAGCCGCGCGGCATTCAGCCGGATGGTGGCCGACCCCGAGTATCACCTCATCTCCCACCTCCGCACCGGGGCACTCACCGAAGCCGTGCTGCAGGCGACCACCCCTCGGGACCCCTAGGCGACCTACGGGACGGCAGAGAAGAACAAAAACGTCGCCATCAGCACCAGATGGACCAGGCCTTGTAGCGCCAGTGCGCGGCCCTGGGCCAGGGTCAGCACCGAGACGACCACCGAGACTGCCAGGAGCACGATCTGCATCGGCTCCAACCCGAGCGTGAGCGGCCCAGGTAACCAGATCATCGCAACGGCGATCGTCGGAATCGTCAGACCGATCGACGCCATGGCCGATCCGTACGCCAGATTGAGGCTGGTTTGCACATGATCGCGGTTGGCGTTCCTGACCGCCGAGATGCTTTCGGGGGCCAGCACCACCAGGGCGATCACCACACCCACCACGGCGTAGGGCAGTCCCAGTGCCCTGACAGCACCCTCGACGCTCGGCGATAACAGTTTCGCCAACCCAACGACGGACACCAGTGCCACCACCAGCAGGACGAGACTGAAGGTGGCCTCGCGCGTCGATGGCGGATCGGCATGGCCGTCGCCGTCCAGATCCAGCACACCGGTGACGTGACCGTGCCGATCAGAGGAGACCGGCACGAAGAAGTCCCGGTGCCGGACAGTCTGGGTGAACACGAACCCGCAGTACAGGACCAGTGACGCCACCGCCGTGAACGCAAGTTGCGATGTCGAGTACTCCAGACCGACGGCGGTCACCGTGAACCCGGGCAGCACCAGGCACACCCCGGCCAACGTGATCACGGTCGCCAGTGCCGACCCGGAACCGGAGGCGTTGAACGAGACCAGACGGTGGCGCAACGCGCCGACCAACAGGCTCAGTCCGACGATGCCGTTGAGGGTGATCATCACGGCGGCAAAGACGGTATCGCGAGCGTAGGTAGCGGCACCCGGCCCGCCACCGACCATCAGCATCACGATCAGGCCGACCTCGATCACCGTCACCGCAACGGCCAACACCAACGACCCGCCCGGTTCCCCGACCCGGTGGGCGACCACCTCCGCGTGGTGCACCGCCGCGAGTACCGCGCCAACGAGCAACACCCCGATAAGGGCCAGCATCAGCGGGCCCTCGTGTCGGGACCAGGTTGCCACCAGCACCACCAGCGCCGCCACCGGAACGACGACCGTCCACTGCAAAGGCCCGCGCCGCGCCGTCTGGTCCATGGCTCAGATCCGCTTAGCTCAGGTGTCGCACAGGGGGCTACGAACCCGGGCGGCCGGGTGATGGCGTCGCCGCCGCAGAATTCCGCTCCGCCGGTGTCAGGTACTCGTATCCCGGAGGCGGAGGGCCATCCAGAGGGTAGTAGCCCGGAGGGAGGGCCGGGCCGCTCACCGGCGGCCCGGCGTCGGCGGGCGCATCCGGGGATTCTGAACCCGGCAGGTTGATCGAGACATATCCGGGTGGCAATGGCGCACCGGCGCCGAGATGGGTCGCTGCGCGCCGCCGGGCCGCGCCGTCTCGTCCGGGGCGGGTGGGGTTCTGGACCTGCTGCCAGAGGTCTTTGAGGGTGCCGAAGATGCCCCCGCCGGAAGCGCCAGCACCGTAGGACTGATCCTGAATCTCCGGCACGTAGGGCACGAAGGGATCGCGCGGCGGCAGGGCGGCCGCCTCCCCGGGCACCGGATCCACGAGCGCCGGGTCCACGAGCGCCGGGTTCACGAGCGCCGGGTCCACGAGCGCCGAGTCCACCGGTACCGAACTTGATGGCACCGGAGCCGGATAAGTCGGGACCGGTGCCGAGGGGTCTGCCGGCTCGGCCGAGACGAGTCCGGCCCCGGCCAATGCCGCGCTTGCGGCGGCCAGTCCGACGAGGGCCGGTAGGACTGCGCGCAGACGGTGGGTCACCGGCTGATCGTCGCACACCGTCGCAACCTGCGCCTATTACTCAGTCAGGGCCGTAGCGCACCTGCCAGCGATCCGATAGTGTTTCTCTCAGATAAAATTCAGCAAATTTTCAGCAGAGCGGGGGCACCGTGGGCACCAGCAATCTCGTCGGTCGGGTCGGTGGTTTGGCGGTTGCCCTCGGCGTGGGTGCTGCCGCCTTCAGCGCGTCCGCGGTCGCCTGGGCCGATACTCCCGCGGCAGGTCCGGACACCACCTCAGCAGGGGCTGATGCGGATTCGGGTACTCCAGCCGCCGCACCGCGGCGAAGTGCCAACCCGGCCAGAGTCGTCGGCGGCACTACGTCCCGATCGGCCGCCCAACAAAACGGCACTACGCCCCGGTCGGCCGCCCAACAAAAACGGCACTACGCCGCCGTCATCGACCGCCGCAACCCCGTCAGGCCCGCGGGCGGCATTGACCAGCCTGTCGCGCACCGCGGCCCGGGCGTCGGTTGCCTCGCCGGCGGCGTCCCCGCCAATCGGACGGATTCAGCACCTGGCTGCGCGGGCCGCACCGGCAACGGAGATGGTGAGCGCATCGGCCGCTATCCCCGGCGATCCGCCCGCAGAAGGATCGCCGGCGGTTCCGGTCGGTTCACCGTTGGAATGGACCGGGTTGGCGGTGGTCGGCCGCCGCGGTGCCGCAGCGGCGATACCGGCAGCCGCGGTCCGTCCAGCGGCACCCTGCCACTGGTCCTGGCCCCAGCGGTGTGCCGATTCCGACGCAGCGCTACGTCGACACCGTCATGGACTGGTACGTGCTACCCAACAGCCCGGGGGGCGTCACCACACCGCAGGTCGTCTTCACTCCGGAGGGGCTCTATCCGATCACGGGTGTGAAGAGCCTCCCGCTGAACACCTCGGTGGATCAGGGCATGAAGATCCTGTCGGACATCCTGGATCCGCTGCCCGGTGGCACACCGACAACGGTTTTCGGTTATTCCCAAAGCGCGATTATCGGCTCGCTCCTGCAGATGGGATACATCTCGCCGACCTCGCCGTACACAGACCCCTCACCCGCTATCCCCGAGCAGCTGACCGACTCGATCAGTTTCGTGTTCGTGGGTAACGAGATGAACCCCAACGGCGGATTCCTCTCGCGGTTCCCGGACCTTTTGCTCCCGAGTCTGGGCATCCCTTTCTATGGGGCAACTCCCGAGGATGCCTACCCCACAACGAATTACGCCCGCGAGTATGACGGCTTCGCCGACTTCCCTCGGTATCCGCTGAACATCCTGTCGGTTCTGAATGCGGGGCTGGGGATCGTCTACGTCCACACCAAGTACGCCCCCGCGTCGAACTGCCAAACCTTCTGCCTGACCCAGCAGGAAGTGATGGACGCAGTGGAGTTGCCGAGTACCTCGGCTTCTCAAAAGTACTACTTCATACCCACCGAGAATCTGCCTCTGCTCGAGCCGCTGCGGGTGATCCCACTGATCGGCAATCCGATCGCCGATCTGATTCAACCGGTGCTGAAGGTGCTGGTGAATCTCGGCTACGGCGATCCGGCGCACGGGTTCACCACGGCGCACCAACCCGATGCCAACGTGCAGGTGTCGTTCGGGCTTTTCCCCGAAGTCAGCCCTCTTGAGGTGCTCACCCAGCTGGTGGCCGGGGTGCAGCAGGGCATCACCGACTTCTTCGCCGCTCTCGGTCCCGACGGCTCGCTCGCCCGTGAGATCTCCGCGATCTCGTTTCCGGCACTGTCGTTCTCCCCACCGACGGCCGAAGCCCTCATCCCGGCGATCCAGCACGCGGTGTCCGCGATCACTAACCGGATCTCCTTCTCCGTCGCCGGTCTCTATGCGGCACTGTTGCCGACTGCGGACATCATCAACGCCATCGTGATCTCGCTGCCGGGCTACAGCGTCAACCTGGCTCTCGACGGCGTGCAGCAGATCCTGCGCGGCGATCTGATCGGAGGCCTGGTCAACGCGATCGGGCTTCCGATCGCGGCCAACGTGGGACTGGTCACCACGGCCAGCTTGATCGGGGTATTGGTGTGGCTACAGGCGGCGGTAGCGGTTCTGTTGCCGAACTACGTGATCGGCACCTGACGGCTTCACCGCCGGTGGAAGGCTCCGCGCGTCCGGATGACAGGGGTGCGCGACCGTCCGGATTGGCTGGTTTCGGTCCGGGACTAATAGCATCGATACCGCGATGACCTATCACGACCTGCAAGTAGGCTCGGCCGCGCCAGGGCCCGCGGCAAAGCGCCTGGCGGCCGAAGCTCTCCGCCGAAGGACATTCGCGGTAATCAGTCACCCCGACGCCGGTAAGTCGACACTTACCGAGGCGCTGGCACTGCATGCTCGCGTGATCACCGAGGCGGGGGCCATTCACGGCAAGGCCGGCCGGCGCGCGACGGTTTCGGACTGGATGGAGATGGAACAGGCACGGGGCATCTCGATCACCTCCACGGCGTTGCAATTCCCCTACCTTTCCCCCGACGGGCAGGACTGCGTCATCAACCTGCTCGATACCCCGGGGCACGCCGACTTCTCCGAAGACACCTACCGGGTACTGAGTGCCGTCGATTGCGCGGTCATGCTGATCGACGCGGCCAAAGGCCTCGAACCCCAAACCCTCAAGCTGTTTCAGGTATGCCGCCACCGCGGCATTCCGATCCTGACCGTGATCAACAAATGGGATCGCCCGGGCCGCGATGCCCTGGAACTCCTCGATGAGATCCAGAAACGCATCGGACTTAGACCCACGCCATTGACCTGGCCGGTCGGGATCGCCGGCGACTTCAAGGGGGTACTGGATCGTCGCACCGGCAACTTCATCCGGTTCACCCGCACCGCGGGCGGTGCCACCGCGGCGCCCGAGGAGCACATTGCGCCCGAGCGCGCCGAGGATGCCGCCGGTACCGATTGGACCAACGCGGTCGAAGAATGCGAGCTGTTGTCCGCCGACGGCAGCGACCACGATCCCGCGGCCTTCCTGCGGGGCGAGACGACACCGGTGCTGTTCACCTCGGCGGCGCTGAACTTCGGGGTCAACCAGTTGCTGGATACGCTGGTCCGACTCGCTCCCCCGCCGAGTGGACAACTCGACGTCGACGGCAATCTGCGAGCGGTCGATGCGGCGTTCAGCGCGTTCGTCTTCAAGGTCCAGGCCGGTATGGACTCAGCCCACCGTGATCGCATCGCCTACGCGCGGGTCTGCTCAGGCACCTTTGAACGGGGCGAGGTCCTTACCCACGGAGCAACCGGCAAGCCCTTCGTCACCAAGTACGCGCAGTCGGTGTTCGGCCAGCAGCGCACAACGCTGGACAGCGCATGGCCCGGAGACGTGATCGGCCTGGCCAATGCCGCGGCGCTTCGACCGGGAGACACACTATTTCGCGATGTTCCGGTCCGATTTCCACCCATTCCCAGCTTCTCCCCCGAGCATTTCGCTGTCGCCCGGGGAATCGACCCGAGTAAGCACAAGCAGTTCCGGCGCGGCATCACACAACTCGAGCAGGAAGGAGTGGTGCAGGTGTTGCGATCAGACCGGCGCGGCGACCAGGCGCCGGTGTTCGCCGCAGTGGGCCCGATGCAGTTCGAGGTCGCGAGCCACCGGATGGCGACGGAGTTCAACTCGCCGATCACGCTGGAGTCCCTTCCCTTCACCGTCGCCCGGGCCGTCGATCCCGAGGATGCCCCGTTCGTCGCCACACAGGTCTCGGTGGAGGTGTTCACCCGAACAGACGGCGTCATGCTCGCACTGTTCAGCACGAAGTGGCGACTGCAGGGATTCCAGACCGACAATCCCGACGTACGGCTGCACTCACTGGTGGCCGCGGGCGACTGACGCCACCACCGCCGACGCTAACGTTCCTTCACCCGGCCGTGGTCGACCACCCAGTACCGATCCAGTCGGACGTTCTGCAACATTCGGCGATCGTGAGTAACCAGCAGCAGAGCGCCGTCGTACGTCTCGAGTGCCTGCTCGAGTTGCTCGATGGCGGCGAGATCGAGGTGGTTCGTCGGCTCATCGAGAACGAGCACATTCGTGCCGCCCGCCTGTAACAGGGCAAGGCCGGCGCGGGTTCGCTCACCGGGCGATAACTCGTCGACCGCGCGTTCCACATGGTCTGCGCGCAACCCGAACTTCGCCAGAAGGGTACGCACATCGGCGGTCGACCATGACGGCACCCGTTGCTCAAAACGGTCGACGAGTCTGCCCGGACCGGAGAACTCGGCGCGAACCTGATCGATCTCGCCGATGGCGACGTTGGCACCCAGGCTCGCCCGACCCTCATCGGGCTGTTGACGGCCGAGAAG
This sequence comes from Mycobacterium sp., assembly GCA_018401645.1. Lineage (GTDB taxonomy): Bacteria > Actinomycetota > Actinomycetes > Mycobacteriales > Mycobacteriaceae > Mycobacterium. The sequence continues at coordinate 51,303 of JAGYKK010000005.1, forward strand.
CAGTCGCAGCAGTGTCGACTTACCCGCGCCATTAGGACCGGTGATACCGATCCGCTCGCCGGCATCAACCTGAATCGACACCGGTCCGAGGACAAAATCCCCTTGCCGCACAACGGCATTAGCCAGAGTCGCGACCACCGAACTTGATCGGGGCGCAGATCCGATGGTGAACTCCAGTGTCCATTCCTTACGGGGTTCGTCAACTTCTTGGAGGCGGGCGATACGGCTCTCCATCTGGCGAACCTTCTGGGCCTGCTTCTCGCTGGACTCGGTGGCCGCGCGGCGCCGGATCTTGTCGTTGTCCGGAGACTTGCGCATCGCATTGCGGACACCCTGACTGGACCACTCCCGCTGGGTGCGTGCGCGGGCCACCAGATCGGATTTCTTGTCGGCGAACTCGTCGTACTGTTCTCGGCGGTGACGGCGGGCGACCTCACGCTCCTCCAAAAAGCTGTCGTATCCGCCGCCGAAGACGGTGGTGGTGTTTTGGGCCAGATCCAGTTCCAGAACCCGCGTCACACTGCGGGCGAGGAACTCGCGGTCATGACTCACCAGCACGACGCCACCGCGAAGATCGCGGACGAAGTCCTCCAGTCGTTGCAGTCCGTCGAGGTCGAGATCGTTGGTCGGCTCATCAAGGAGAACGATGTCGAAGCGCGACAGCATCAGTGCCGCCAATCCGACCCGCGCCGCCTGTCCGCCCGACAATGCGGTCGTTGTCGTCGATGTCGGGCTCACCGCGCCGCTGTGCAGACCCAGATCCGCCAGCACCGCGGGAATTCGGTCGTCGAGGTCAGCTGCGCCGGTGGCGAGCCAATGCTCCAATGCCACGGCGTAGGCGTCGGCCGGATCCGCGTCTGTTGGACCCTGGGCTGGGTCCGCTAACGCCGAGGCCGCGGCATCCATGGCACGAGTCGCCGCGGTGCACCCGGTGCGCCGCGCGATGTACGGCGACGGTCTCCCCGGGCACCCGTTGATGCTCCTGCGGCAGCCACCCGACGAAGGCGTCGGCGGGTGCCGCGCTGACCGTGCCCTCCAGTGGCTCGACGTCACCGGCCAGGATCCGTAGCAGGGTGCTCTTACCGGCGCCGTTGGCGCCGACGACCCCGATGACATCACCCGGCGCCACCGTCAGGTCCACACCCTCAAACAGGGTGCGGTGGGCGAATCCGCCGGCCACGCCTTTGGCGACGAGCGTTGCGGTCATCGATCCATCGTCGCACCCGCGCCGCTGCCGCCGGGCTTCCCTACAGTACAAACCATGGCCTTCACCCATGTAGTGACTTTTAAGTGGCTCGATGACGACTTCGCCGACGGTGAGATCGCTGATGCTCTGCGCGGACTTGTCTCCGGTTTCGACGGCGTCCACAACTACCTGTGCGGATCCGATGTCGGATTCACCCCGTCGGCCTACGACTTCGCGGTGGTGGGTACGTTCGACGATCGCGAGTCCTTCCTCGCCTACCGCGATCACCCCGAACATCAGCGGATCCTCGCCGAGATGATCGCTCCAAATCTTCAATCCCGCCACGTCGTTCAACTGGAACATTGACGCGGTTAGGGTGGCGGGGTCCGGCTTCAGCGAATGAGCCGACGGAACAGTTGGGCGAATGCATGACCGCAGCATCAGAGGCACCGGATCTCGAATCCCGGGTCGGCCACCACTATCAGATGGACGGCACCTATCTGGTCGGCCGCGAGAAGATCCGTGAGTATGCCCGCGCCGTGCAGGACTACCACCCGGCGCACTGGGATGTCGACGCAGCCAGGAAGCTCGGTTACCCGGAGTTGGTCGCACCACTGACCTTCACCTCTACCCCGGGCATGTCCTGCAATCGACGGATGTTCGAGTCGGTGGTCGTCGGTTATGACACCTACGTACAAACTGAAGAAGTCTTCGAGCAGCACCGGCCCATCGTGGCCGGCGACGAATTGCATATCGACGTCGAGTTGACGGCGGTGCGCCGGATTGCCGGTCGGGATCTGATCACGGTGACCAACACGTTCACCGACGCTGCCGGGGAACGGGTGCACACCCTGCACACGACCGTGGTCGGCGTCACCTCCGAGGACATTAATCCGGCGGTCAAGGCGGCCGTGCAGAAAATGATGATGCACGACATGGACATCATGGCCGTTGGCGAGGGCGCCTACACCAAGACGGTCCGCGCCGGCAGCCAGGGCAGGATCGCCGACGATGCGTCCCGGAGCCCCGGGACGGCGAACTTCGAGGACGTCACCGTCGGCGATGAGTTGGGGGTCCATCACACCCGGCTGTCCCGGGGCGATCTGGTGAACTACGCCGGTGTGGCCGGCGACGCCAACCCGATCCACTGGGATGAGGACATCGCCAAACTGGCCGGCCTGCCCGACGTCATCGCCCACGGGATGCTCACCATGGGCCTGGGTGCGGGCTTCGTCTCCGCCTGGACCGGCGATCCCGGTGCGGTCACCCGCTACGCCGTTCGACTGTCCGCTCCCGCGGTCGTGTCGTCCAACGACGGCGCGGACATCGAGTTCAGCGGCCGGGTCAAGGCATTGGACCCGGCAACCCGAACCGGTGTCGTCCTCGTCGCGGCGAAATCCGACGGGCGCAAGATCTTCGGCCTGGCGACGTTGGACGTTCGCTTCCGCTGACTAACCGGTTCGGGAGCCGCCGCAGACCCGGTGCAGCGCCCACGCCGCCGGGATCGTGATCAGCATGGTCAACCCGTAAAGGCCCGACAATGAGCCGGTAAAGAGCGGCCAGCGCAGCACCACGCCCATCACCAACGCCATGACCAGCACGTGCAGCAGGAAAATCTCGTAGGAGATTTCGCCGAGCCACACCATCGGCCGGCTCCCCAAGAGGCGGCTAAGCCGGCCACCGCCTCCCAGTACCACCGACGCAACGACCAGCGTCGCGATAACGGTGTAGAGCAGGCTCTTGGTGAGTGGTTCCCACCAGCGAACCGGCCCCAGGCTCACCGTGCCCGCGATGGGCGACGAGACGGCGAGATAGGCGAGCAGTGCCAGCGCAAGCGCCACGTCCGCCCGGCAACGCACTCCGAGGGTATCGAGGACCGCCAGCGCCATCCCGCCGGCGAACAGCGCCAGGTGGGCGGGCAACCACATGCCGGCGGAATTGGGCAGCAAGTCGTTGGTCTGGATCACGATCAGCCACAACGGTGTGATTCCGGCCAGCACGGCGAGGCCGACCAGCAGCCGTACCGGCTGCCAGCGCCCACGGCAGAACATCGTCAGCAATACGTAGGCCAGTAGCGGCAGAACGGCATAGAAGGCCACCTCGACCGCCAGACTCCAGGTCTGCGACAGGGCGGGGTGCAGATAGGTCAGCAGGTAGTTGTTGGTGTAGATCTGTGTGAGGGTGAGGTGGCGCATCAAGCCGACCCAGTTCTGGGCAGGATTCGGTCCCGCGGAATAGAACGAATACACCCCGTAGGCCAGCATCACGGTGATCACGTAGGCGGGTATCACCCGGCGCACCCGGCGCCGCGCGTAGTCGCCGATCCGCGGGGGCGCACAGTCGGTGGCGGCCGAGTGAACCCAGGGTCGGAACAGCAGAAAACCGGACAACACGAAAAAGATCGGCACCCCGATTTCGAGGCGCGCCAGCATCATCCCCGCGTAGCCGTGCGCCAGCGCACCGGTTGCGAACGCCGCATGGGTACCCACCACGAGGAATACCGCCACCGCCCGCAGGCCTGTCCAGGACGCGACGCGGGCAGACCCCGGGAGCCGGCGTCGGGGACGCACCGCGCCGGACGCACTGACGGACACCGCAAAAGTCTACGGACCAAGCGCCCCGACCGCCGAAGCGCGCGAAGCCGTAGAATCGTCACGTGGTCAGCACCGACGCGGCCAGCAGTCGATGGCCGCACTTCTTGCGGCTGGCACTGTTCGTCGCCGTCCTGCTCACGATGTTCTATCTGGTCGCTGTTCAACGAGTCATCGACGTCGAGGTGGTTCGCGAGGCCGTGGCCCGGGCCGGCCCCGCCGCGCCACTGCTCTACATTCCGGTCGCCGCCCTAATGGCGGCGATTTTCGTTCCCGGCCCGCTTCTCGCGGCCGGCAGCGGATTTCTGTTCGGGCCGGCGCTCGGGACCGTCGTCACCCTGAGTTCGACCGTCTTGACGGCGACGATCGCCGCACTCCTGGGCAGGCGCGCGGGCCGGGACAGTGCGCGGGCGCTGATCGGGCCGCAGTGGGCCGATCGGATCGACACTCAGATCCAGCGGCGTGGACTGTGGGCCGTGGTCGGCCAACGTTTCATCCCCGGTATCTCCGACGCCCTGGCCTCCTATGCATTCGGCGCCTTCGGGATGCCGCTGTGGCAGATGGCGGTCGGGGCCCTCATCGGATCGGCACCGCGGGCATTCGTCTACACCGCGTTGGGAGCGTCGATCTCGAACCTGAACTCCCCGCTCGCCTATGCGGCGATCGCCGTCTGGTGTCTCACCGCGATCATCGGCGCATTCGCCGCGCACCGCGGTTATCGCAGTTGGCGGGCGCGCGGCCGCAATTCATAACGCCGGTATCGGCGGCGACGCGGAGACATGCGATCAGCCTTTCGGGGCTTTCGTCGTGGTGGCCGCGGCCAAGACGGCGTCATTGATCGCGGTGGGCGTCAATCCCACGACGGTTTTTTGAACGCGACTGGCGACGTCGAGGAGGTACCGGCTTTTGGGGCGCCGGGCGCTGAGTGCGTGATCCACGGCCTTGACGACCTTCGCCGGATCGGCGGCGAGTTTCTGCATCCGGGCCAGTAGTTTCCGGGTACCGGCGAGATGAGATGCATAGAGCGCCCGATGGTCGTCGGTGAGCGCTGCCGCCATCCGGTCGTGTTCAACAAGAACCTCACCCCACATGTCGGTGCGGATCGGGCCCGGCTCGATGAGTGAGACGCGAATGTCCCACGGCCGCAGTTCGATACGAAGTGCGTCGGCCAGGGCTTCGAGCGCGAATTTCGACGCGTTGTAGGCGCCGGTGCCTGGTGTGGCGATCAGCCCGCTCACGGAGGAGATGAAGACAATCCGGCCCTTGGCTGCCCGGATCTTCGGCAGCACCGCTTGGGTGACACCGATCTGCGCGGTGACATTGACATCGAGTTGCCGGGAAAGATCCGCCAGGGCGAGCCCTTCCACCGGGCCGTTCACGATGATGCCGGCGTTGTTGACGACGGCGTCGAGTTGGGCCGGCAGTTGAGCAGCCAGGGCGGCCAGGGACGCGCGGTCACTGATGTCCAACCGGGTCGGGTGGACGCCGGGCAGGCGGGCGAGGTCGACCAGAGCACTCGCCGAGCGTGCGGCAGCGTAGACGTCCCATCCCCGGGCGCTCAGGTGCCGGGTTATCGCCAGTCCGATTCCTCTACCCGCGCCGGTCACCAATACTGAGGGCATGCGTTCCCTACTTTCGCTCGCAGTTAGTGGAATGTTCGCACGCACCGGGTTACGGCGATCCGCTTGCAGGATCTAGCTAAGCCACCTGCGCAGCCGCGAGGAGGCATCCCAGTGAAAATCCCGGGTTCTCCGCGACAAAACGATTCCGGCCCTCCGCTACCGTCGAACAGGTGAAGGTCTCTCGGTCATGCGCCGCCGGATCCGGCCTGCTCATCCTTGCCGTGCTGGTGTCGTGCGCTCCGGCTCCGCGCCCACCGATTGAGGCGAGTACGACGACAACCCCGACGTCGCCGGCTGCGGCAGCCGCGCCCGCGCCGATCGTGACACCCCGGGGGGACTTCTCGGCCGTCGCAAAATTGGTGAACGACGACATCGCGGCCCGTCGGCTGCCCGGTGCGGTGGTCCAGGTCGGGCACGACGGCTCGATCGTCTTCCGCCAGGCCTACGGCGAACGCAAACTCGCCGGCGAACCAGGGCTGAACGGGGCACCCTCGCCCGCTGAGCCGATGACCGAGGAGACCATCTTCGATCTGGCGTCGCTGTCCAAACCCCTCGCGACCACCCCGGCGGTTCTGCAACTCTATGAGCAGGGCAAGGTTGCGCTCGACGAACCCGTGCAGACGTACCTGCCCGCTTTCAACCCGGCGAACGACCCACGGCGCGCCCGGGTGACGCTGCGGACGTTGCTGACGCACACCTCGGGTATCGGCGGCGACCTGAGTCGCCAGGGGCCGTGGGGGCTGGTGGCGGCCGATCGATCCGATGGCCTTCAGCGCGCGTTGACCGCGCCGTTGGAGTTCGATCCGGGTACGGTCTTCCACTACTCCGACATCGGCTTCATCATCCTCGGTGCACTCGTCGAGAAGATCTCCGGTGAACCGTTGGATGTCTATGTGCAGGACAACGTCTTCGCGCCCCTGGACATGGTCGACACCCGCTACCTTCCGGCGTCCAAAGCGTGCGGGCCGCACCAAATCCTCGGTAACGCCCTCACCTACGGCGCGGAGGCGGCCGGCGCTGCGGACTGCCCGCAGGGATCATGGAACGTCGATCTGTTGACCCGTGTTGCGCCGACGGCCCGCGACGAGGACACCCCGGGCATCAACCCCGACTATGGCCGACTGCTGCGCAGCACCGTCCACGACCCGACGGCACGCCGCATGGGTGGAGTAACCGGCAGTGCGGGGGTGTTCTCGACGGTGTACGACGTCGGCAGGTACGCGCAGGCCCTCCTCGATCGCCTCGCCGGGCGGCCGAGTCCGTTCCCGCTGAGGCAGGCCACCGCGGAATTGATGACAACGCCGCAGCAGCCCGACGGGGTGGGAGACCTGCGTGGCTTCGGCTGGGATATCGACACCTACCAGTCCAGTCCGCGCGGGCTGATCTTTCCCGTCGGCAGCTTCGGCCACACCGGTTTCACCGGGGTGACCCTGTGGATGGACTCGGGCTCCGACAGCTATGTGGTTGTCCTCGGGAATGTCATCCATCAGCGTGGCGGTCCGCCCGTCGCTCCGCTGAGCGGCGAGATCGCCACCGCCGCCGCACGCGCGCTGAACCTCTACGGCAGCTGACTCGTCGAGTACGCATCCAGTATTCGCCTCAGCTTCGTGACTTCACCATCGTCGATTCCCACGGCCGTGAGTTCCTCGGCCATGTCGGGGTTGGTGTAGCGCATTCGTGACGGTTGTGGTGATCGGGCCGAGCTGTGAAATGCCCGGGCACCGGTGAACTTCGCCAACTCCAATACGTTGCCGGACCGCACGCCGGAGCCCGGCATGATCGTGATCCTGTCCCCCGCGGCATCGACAAGGGACCGCAGCATGTCCTTCCCGAGGTCGACATTGGGATGCAGGCCACTGGTGAGAACGCGTGTACACCCCAGGTCGATGATCTGTTCCAGTGCTGTCAGTGGATCCCGAACACGATCGAATGCACGGTGGAAGGTGACATGCATCCCGGCGGCGTGCTGGACCAGTTCCCCGCATCGATCGATGTCGACCTGGCCGTCCTCAGCGAGCATTCCAATCACCACACCATCGCAACCCAAGTGCCGACACTGTTGAATATCGGCGATCATGGAGTTGAATTCCATTGCCGTATAGAGAAAGTCGCCACCGCGCGGACGGATGATCGGGAACAGCTGAATCGACGTATGTTCTCGTGCCAGGGCAATCATCCCGTAGGACGGCGTTGTCCCACCTTCGTGGGGATTCGCACACAATTCGATGCGATCGGCGCCCTGAGTCTCCGCTGTCACACATGACGCGAGGTCAAAGCCGATGACTTCCAATTCCATGCCGCCATTATGGCTGGTTCCCAAAACCGGCCGACTAGCATCGTTGGGTGCAGCAGCCGTCAGTCACCGGGTTCGCGGCCGTCATGACGACGGTGGCGATGGGCCTGGGCAGTGCGGTCGCGGTGGGCGATCTGCGAATCCTCGCGGCCAACATCTCCATCGTCAGCGATGGCATGGATTTCTCGAAGAATACGAACATCTTCGTGTCGTCGCTGGCGACCCTGACCCTGGCCGCGTCGGTGCTCGGCGCAGGCGTGCTGGGCGACAGGTACGGCATGAAACGGATGTTCGTCACCGGCGCCTGGGGCGCCGTCGCCTTCGGACTACTCGGCGCACTCGCCCCCAACACGGTCGTGATGATCATCGCCAGGGCCGGCATCGGGGTGGCGTTCGCATTCCTCAGCGGTCTGTCGCTGGCCATCATGAATGCGGTTTTTCCTCCCGAACGCCGCGCGCGTGCGATCGCCCAGTATCTTGCCGTGGTCTACTTCTTCGGTGTGTTTCCGCCTACGTTGGGCAGCCTCCTGGCTGATCAGATCGGTTGGCGCACCGGGCTTCTTGTCACACCCGTCCTTGCGATTGTGGTCGTCGTCATGACCATTCGCTATGTTCCGGAGACGGCTAGTTCGCACCGCAGGATCGATATCGCCGGGCTGCTGCTGGTGGCCACCGCACTCATCGGCGTCACCTACGGAATCTCCCAGTTTCAGTCCCGGGTGAGCCCCGCGGCGCTGATTCCGATCCTGATCGGCCTGCTGGCCGGCGCCGCGTTCGTGTGGTGGGAGCTGCGCTGTGATGATCCGGCACTGGAAACGCGGATCTTCCGCTCGCCCCGATTCAACGCCGTGCTCAGCGCAGGTGCGGCCAACAATCTGGTGCAGGGCGGATCGCTGACCATGGTCACCTTCTATCTCATCCTCGTGCGTGACCTTACGACCTGGGAATTTTCGTTACTGCTCATTCCGGCAACGCTGGTGTCCGCGCTGGCCGCCGTGGTGGCGGGCCGGGCCGCATTGCGTTTCGGGAATTGCGCCGTGGTGGTTGCAGGCCTTACGGTGTTGGCGGCGAGCGTGTTGGCGCGGCTGTCGTTCACGATCGACACCCCGATTGTGTTGGTGGGGGCTGCGATATCGCTGACGACGATCGGCGGTGCCATCCTGGGGACGCCGCAGACGACGGTGATGATGGCCAGCGCGCCGGCGAATCTCGGTGGCGTGGTCTCGGCGGTGAAAGCGTCGGTGGGCGGAACCTTCTACGGGTTCGGTGCGGCACTGTTCTCAATATTCGGCATCATTCTGTTCGTCCGCGACTCCGGCGCGACACTGGCCGCCGCCGGCATCAGTCTTGAGCAAGCCGGTGACATTCTGCGCACCACGACAACCGCCGGTAAGTCGGTCGCTTACGTGGTCGATCCCGAGCGCACTGCGATGGTGATCACCGAGGCCAACTCAAGCATCCTCGAGGCGGCGCACGTACTGAATCTGACCATGGTGCTGATACCCGTGACGGCGATCGTCATCGTGCTGGTGTTGTTCCGGCGTGAGCGCGATACTCCGTCGAGCAGACGTAAACTCGCACTTTCCGACCCCGATTAATGCGACTTAGCGTCTGCTCGCGGCAGGGGACCGCGCCTAAGCTGCTGTCCATGCCTCAAATCACCACCGCACTACCGGCATGAATGCCCGGCCTTCGGACACCGCCTTCGCGGCCGCGGTGGAAGCCGTTCGACACGGCGACCAAACCCTCGACGCCGCCGTGGCGGACCTGATCGACCGGCTGACCGAGCGCGAGTTGCTGTGGCTGCTCGACGGTGATCTGACGATCCTGCGGGGGGTGCGGGAGATGTCGCAGCGGTACAACAAAGTGCCGTTCGAGGGCGGCCGCATCGACCGACTCTGATCCCGGCATTCGGTTCACCGACGGCCCTCGCGGGGTGGCACTGGGCGCCTCGACTGCATTCCCGGTGGCCATCGCCCGGGCCGCGACCTGGGATATCAACCTTGAGCGAGAAGTCGCCAGTGTCATCGGTGCCGAAGCCCGTGCGCAGGGCGCCAACCTGTGGGCCGGCACCTGCGTGAACCTGGCCTATGCCCCCGGCTGGGGTCGGACGCAGGAGTCCTACGGCGAGGACCCGGTTCTGCTCGGCGCGATGGGGCCGCGTCGGTCGAGGGTGTCAACCCGTGGGTGATGTCGTGCGTGAAGCACTTCGCGCTCAACTCAATGGAAGAGGCCCGCTTCCGCGTCGACGTCGATGTCGCCGAGGACGTGCTGCACGAGGTTTACCTTCCGCACTTTCGCACGGTCGTCGAGGCGGGCGTGGATTGCGTGATGAGCGCCTACAACTCGGTGAACGGAACCTGGGCGGGGCAGAACCGATACCTGCTCACCGACGTCCTGCGTGTGCAGTGGCAATTCACCGGATTCGTGCTGACCGACTTCATCTGGGGGCTTCGCGACCCGGTCGGGTCGGTGGCCGCCGGCCAGGACTTGGAGATGCCCTTCCGGCAGCAGCGCGCGGGGGCCCTGCCCTCGGCACTGGCGGCCGGAACCCTCAAGCGCACCGACGTCGAACGTGCCGCACACCGGCAACTGTCGGCCCAGATCCGATTCGCCGTGCGCGCGCCCGCCCTGGGACAGCCACGAGGACCTCGAGCAGAACCACCGCCGCCTGGCCCGGGAAGTGGCCTGCCGCGGCGCGGTGCTGCTGTGCAATCAGGTCATCGGGCAGACACCAGCCCTGCCGTTGGTGCAGGATTCACTGTCGCGGGTCGCGCTGCTCGGCGCGTTGGCCGACCGACCCAACCAAGGCGATGTCGGCTCGTCAATGGTGAGCCCGCCATCCTCGGTCACGATCCTTGGGGGACTGCGGGAACGGTTGGGCAACAAATTGTTTTATGTCGAGGGCACCGATCCGACGACGGCGGTTGCCGCAGCGCGCGGCGCTGACGCCGCAGTGGTCGTCGTGGGACTTTCTTCACAGGACGAGGGCGAGTCGATGATCGGGGTGGATACCGCCTCGACGCAATTGCTCGGCGGGATCGCCCGCTTTCGGCCGGTTGCCGCCGTCGTGGTGCGGATCGCAACCCGGGTGGCCAGGTTCAAGAAATTCGGTGGCGACCGCCGCGATCTGCGACTGCGCCCCGAGGACGTCGCACTCATCGAGGCGGTGGCGAAGGTCAATGACCGCACCGTGGTGGTGGTCATCGGCGGTGGGACGATCGTGCTCGACCCGTGGGACAGCCGCGTCGCCGCGGTGTTGTTGGCGTGGTACCCGGGCATGGAGGGCGGGCACGCAGTTGCCGACGTGCTGCTCGGGGATGCCGAGCCGGCTGGGCGGCTCCCGATGGCAATCCCACACCGGCAGGCTGATCTGCCGCAGGTTGATTGGGACACCGATACCGTCACCTACGACCGGTGGTGGGGCCAACGCAAACTCGACCGCGACGGCGTCGCCGCTGCCTATCCACTCGGATTCGGCCTGGGCTACACCACATTCGATGTCGCAGACCTAGAAGTCGGACGACTCGACGGCGAACGGTTCAGTGCCACGGTCACCGTCACCAACACCGGGGTCCGTCGGGGCCGCCATGTCGTCCAGATCTACGCGGTGCAATCCGCCGACACCGGACGTCCCGTGCATCATCTGGTCGGCTTCGGGTCGGTATACCTGGAGGCGGGAGCCGGCAATCGGATCGTCATCTATTGCTCGCTTCGTCCCATTCAACGCTGGGCCGGAGCCAGTTTCACGTTGGTGGCCAACGACCTCACTATTCGAGCCGCCTCCTATGCCGGTGATCCGGCGGCGGTAGACGCGACGCTGGCCTTACCGGAGTAGCGGGGTTTGCCGCTACTGTCACAACCCGTGAGCGCTCGTTTCGAGGAGTTGGGTTGGCAGCAGACATCGATGGGGGTGATGAGTCTGCGCCGGCGCTTCGACCTGACGGTGCAGGCCGACGTCTTCGAGGTCAAACTCGATGACGAACATTTAATGTCAAGCCTGTTCACCGCCGCCGAAAAGGAGTTGGCCCGCCTTGGTCTGGCCCGCGCCCCGGGAACGGCGCTGGACGTCATCGTCGGCGGCCTCGGCTTGGGCTATACGGCCCATGAAGCGTTGCGCTGCAGTCGGATTCGAACCCTGACCGTCATCGAGTACTGCGATGCGGTGATCGGCTGGCATGAGCGAGAACTATTTCCGGACACAGCCGGTCTGGCCGCCGATGACCGGGTCGCGCTGGTGTGTGGTGATTTCTTCGTCGCCGCCATGGACGGGGTTGGATTCGATCCGAACCGCCCGGGACGGACCTACGACGCGATCCTGCTCGACATCGACCACTCGCCCCGACACCTGCTTCATGACCCGCACGCGCCGTTTTACACCGCCGCGGGCCTGCATTGCGCATCCTCGCGTCTGGTGCCGGGCGGGGTGTTCGCCATGTGGTCCGACGATCCCCCGGACGACGTCTTCAGCGCGCTGCTTGATTCCGTGTTCACAGATGTCGAGGCCCGCACGGTCTGGTTCGACAATCCGCTGACCCGCGACCGATCAGCGGCAACCATCTACCTCGCGACGCGGCGCCAGTAACACCGCACACTCCGCGGCGTAACGCCCGCCAGCGCGGCAGGTCAGGTTTATGGCGCTTAAGCGACAGTGATGTGGATGTGGTCAAAGTGGGCCGGCACCCGCCACATCGTGTAGATCACACCGAAGCGGACCGCCTGACTGTGAATGTCGGCGAGGATCGCATCCCCAAGGCCCATGTCATCGAGCATGATATCGATCGCGCGCCCGCTCGGATGATCCGGAAGCGGATCAGCACGCACGCCGCCGATGGACCGCACGCCGGGGTAGGTGGCCATGACGTAGCCGGCAAGGCTGCGAGCATTGGGCACCAGACCACCCATGCCCACCGTGGGGATCGGCCTGATCGGGCCCAACGCCGCGACCACCGCCGCCGGCATCACGGTCAACACGGCCTGTTGCGAGGGGGGAAGCAGGGCGAACTCTGCCTTGGCCGCGGTGACCTGAGCCCGCAATTGGGACTGCTTATCCTGCAGATCCGAGCGCACGGCGGCCGCCGCATCGACGGCTGAGCGGGCCTCGGCGGCGGACCTGGCCGAAGCCGCCGCCATGTCGCGAGCCTCGGCGCCGAGTCGCCGGAAGGTCTGCATCTGCATGGAAATCTGGGCGGCCATCGACTGCCGGATGGCCAGATCGTCGATCAGGGTCTGCGGTGAGGACGCGGTGAGGATTGAGTTGAGGTCATCGGCGCGTCCGCCCATGTAGACGGCGGCGGAAATCCTGTCGGCGGCCCGCTGATGCCCGGCCAGCTGCGCCTTGGCCGCGTCAAGCCGGGCAAGGTCATCGGCCTGCCTCTTCTCGGCCTGGCTCAGAAGTTGCAACTTCCGGTCCAGATCCTGCTGAGCCGAGTTCATCGTCGCGGCCAATCGCTCAGACTGCCGGGATAACTCCGTGAACTTCGCCATCGCGTCCTGGCCCGTTTCAGCGAACGAGGCGCCGCCCCAGCCTGCGCTGAGGGCTGCGACTCCGGCGAGCACACACGCCACCTGCCTAAACACACCAGATTTCTTCACGATCGGAAAAAACTTCAAGACTTCGCATCCTTTGACTGCCGTCGACAGCGTCTCCGCCGAACTGCCTGTCCATGTGCCTCGGTCTCGATCAGGTTACGAAACGGCAACGGCTTTGTCTAACCGTTGCACTAAGACCCTGGTGAGCAGCGGGTGCCGACCTTCACGAATTGGTCGGGACCGAGGGTCACAGCCGCTTGATCCGGCCCTGATAGCGGGCGATGTGTTCGTCATTGATCTGCTCGCCGGTCTCGCCATTGGCGCTGTGCCACAACGGCGCGGGATGGCCCCGCTGCTGCAATTCAGCCACCGTGGCGGCGGCCAGCGCCTGCAACAGCGCGCTGCCCACCACGGTCGAAGTGGCGGACACGGCGCTGCGGCAGCCAGGAATCTGCACTGCGGCGTCCCCGTCGACGCCGTAGTTGTCGAACACCAGGTCGGCGCAGTCGAGCAGCTTTTTCCCGCTCGGGTGGCGCGAGCTGACCCGGCTGGAGAATTGCACCGAGGTCAGCGCCAGCACCGTGGCACCACGCGACTTGGCGACCAGTGCCACTTCGATCGGCACGGCGTTGCGGCCGGAATTCGAGATCACCAGCACCACATCACCGGCGTGCAACGGCTCATCCTGCAGCAGTTGCTCCGCGTAGCCGGGCACCCGTTCCAGCCAGGTCGAGCGCCGCGCGTTCACCATCACCGACAGCGGCAGATCCAAAATGGCATTCACCGGCACCAGCCCGCCGGCCCGGTAGAACAGCTCAGCGGCCAACAGTTGTGAGTGCCCGCTGCCGAACACGTGCCACAGGCCTCCGCCGATGATGCAATCGGCAATCCGCGCGGCGGCCGCGTCCAGGACGGGCAGCTGCTCGTCGTGCACGCGCTGCAGCAGCGCGCTGACGGTGTTTAGGTATTCGGCGGCGTACTGGCTCATCGGCCGTCACAGCCAACCGCGGACGAAGCCGAAAAGCAGGACAGCGAAGCCGCCGATTTCGCCGACGATCAAAGCCGTCATCGCCACGTGGATGCTGCGCCCCGGTTGACTGATTTGATTGGTCGTGTCGCGTTTGATTCCGTGAAGGATGTAGCTACCGATCGCGCCGACGAAGAAGACGATGATCGTTGCGGCGGCGGCGGCGTTGACCCACGCGGGCAACGCGCTGAGTTCCACGAAGGCGGCCACCAGCAAGGTCGCGAAGGAGTACAGCAGCGCTGAGCGGTGCGCGATGTCGACGTAAGGATGGGCGAGATGGTCTGGACTGGTCGCCATCTGCTGGTACTTCCAGATGCCGAGCACCAGTGCGAGCAGAAAGATCAAGCCGGCGGCGAACAACGTGGCCATGGTCGGGTTGGAAAGGGGCACTGGGGTTTACCGCCTATTGCGGAGTAGGAGGGGCGTTGCACGAATGGACTCGAGCGCGAGTTGAGGGGAATCACTGGTGCGCATGACCGTGAGGTCGTCCGCGAGCGAACCCGTATCGGAGAGAAAGCGAGCCAGCACCGCGGGAGGCACTCGCTCGAACAAACGGTAGAAGGTGCCCGGCGCACGCTCAGGACGGCTGCGCAGGTACGACAGGAAGATGGTGTCGAGCGCGGTGGTGCGCTGGCTCCGTGGGGCGGGCGGCTCGGGGCATCCACCGTCACGCAGCGCGGAAACAACACGCGGAGCGAAGTCGCGGACGAAACGCTGCACGGCGAGAAAGGCATAACCACTCGACGGTTTCACGTGTCCACCCGCGGTACCGATGCGCACGATTCGCGGACTCGGCCACGCATCGAAGGGCGTCGTCGTCATCGGGATCACCCCACGCTCGTGCGAGACCGTCTGGAAGTCAACGCCGCGCCCTCGTCGCGAGAGCCACGTCGCGATCGCCGCCTCATATACATCGTCGGGCAATGGTCGCTCGGTGAAGAACGTGCTCTCGACGAGCGCAGTGTGCGCGTCGAAGGGCAAGACGTAGATGAAGTGGATTCCGTGGGCCTGTGAGACGTCGAAGTCCATGAGAGTCGCAGTATCGGCCTCAAAGACCGGTTCCGCACTGCGGACAACGCGACCGCGGAAGTGTTGCAACAGCTGCACGCTTTTGCCGTCATCCGTTGCGCGGATCAGCGGCGGCGGCCGCGAGTCCATCGCCAGGCGGGCACGCAGCACTGCTGTATCGGTGTGTACTTCAACGTGGTCGCCGCGATCTTCGAGATGCTCGACCGTCACGCCGAGCGCAAACTCGATGCGCGGGCCCGCAGCGGCAAGTCGCTCAAGCGCTAGCTCGTAGAAGCGCTCACCGGGGATTCTGCAGTAGGTAATCGGTGGGGCCGAGCGCACCACCTCGACAGGGCCGTTGCGAACGCGCCACCGACTCCACCGATGGGTGACTGCAGCCTCGAACGCGTGTGGCACGAGGTCGAAGAAACACCACGTGCGGTCTGCGCCGCTCAATGTTTCGCGTGGATCGATGAGCAGGATTCGCGATTCGTCCGGGAGGCCCGCGTCAAGCAGTGCCACCGCGAGCGAGAGTCCCGAAAGTCCCGCACCCGCGATGATCACGTCGGCATCGAGGGCGGGCCCCTCGTGAGGCTGAGTCACACGAAACTCCTCACTGATGGACGCCAACGGGCTGATTCTACGGAACGGAGACTTTCGGACTTGGCCAGCGCGGGCTACACCGTTAACAGCAGTCCCATTGTTAACATCAGCCGGTGCGGGACACGCGCGGTCTAGCCCTTACGACCGCGGTTTCCCGGCGCGACGCCGTCCGCTTCGCCACCGCCGTGTCGGCGCTGGCGGGGCTGGTGCAGCAGCCACGAAGGTGGCCACGCCTGAGGCGGCAGCCGCCGCGCCCATGCTGACCGACTACGCCATGCGCCAGATACCCGCGGCGACACCGTGCGGCCGGTTACGCCGGGGTGATCAACTATGTCTGGCTGTCGCGGCCCGGCTCCAACTTCGGGGCCAAGCCGATCACCCGGCCCTACGCCGAGTCGCTGACCGCCGCAGGACTGGTCATCGTGAGCAACTACCAGTACGGCAAGCCGGGCGGCACCGCCCCGTCGGACTTCACTCGCGGGTACGCCGGCGGCGTCGCCGACGCGAAAACCGGCTGCAGTTGCACACCGCGGCGGGGGTGGCCAGAGCGCACCGATCTTCTTCTCCATCGACGACGACATCAGCCGCGACACCTGGAACACCGTCGCGCTGCAGTGGTTCCGCGGTATCAACTCGGTTCTGGGCGTGCAGCGCACCGGGGTTTACGGCGGCATCGATGTGTGTCAGTGGGCCGTCGCCGACGGTGTTATCGGGAATTCCGGCACACCCGGCCGCAGGTGGGCCTGGCAGACCCGGGCGTGGTCCGGCAGACGCGTCCACCCCGCGGCAGTTCTCTACCAACGGATCGTGAGCACCGCGTCGAACCCGGGCCCGTTAGTCGGCGGTAGCGAGGTCGACGTCAACGATGTGCTCGCCCAGGACTGCGGTCAGTGGAACTTCCATCCCTGAGGTTAGGCATCCCTGAGGTTTAGGCGCGTAACTCCCTGGCCAGTTCACCGAAGGCATCCACCCACTTGCCCATGTCGGCATCGGTGTGGGCCAGCGACACCAGCCATTGATCATCCATGCCCGGCGGGGTGAGGATGCCGCGGTTGATACCCCATAGCCAACCCAACTCGGCGACCTCGAAGTCGGTGCTGAGTTTGTAGTCACGGTAGTTGCGGATCGGGGTCGGTGACCATGTCACCGCGCCTTTGACGCCGAAGCCAACAGTGTGGGCCGGCAGTTCGTACTCGCGGATAATGGCGTCCATGGCCTCCATGGCATTGTCGTTGACCTGTTCGGCCGCAGCCAACGCCTGCGGGGTGGCGATCTCGTCGACTGCTAGGGCCGCCGCCATACACAGCGGGTTTCCGTTGTAGGTGCCGAAGTGCGCCATACGGTTGTCCACGACGACCTGCATAACTTCCTCGGTGCCTCCGAAGGCCGCTAGTGGCAGTCCACCACCGATGGACTTGGCCAACGTGATCAGGTCCGGCTTGACGCCCAATCGCGCGGCCGCGCCGTGGGCGCCCGCGGTCAAGCCGGTCTTGACCTCGTCGAAGATCAGCAGCACGTTGTGGGCGTCGCACAGCGCGCGAACGTCGGCGAGATAGCCGGCATCGGGCAGAACGATGCCGAGATTCTCGATGACCGGCTCCATGACCACGCAGGCGACGTCCTTGCCGTGTGCGGACAGCACGCGTTCCATCTGGCCGATGTCGTTGTAGGCCACCACATGCACGACGCCCGGCTCGACGTCGAAGGGCACCTGCGGGATCGGGTTGTCCGCCGGACCGATCTCGTCGATGGCCGGCTTGACCGATACCGACAGCCCGTCGTAGCCACCGTGGTAGCCGCCTTCAATCTTGATGATCGCTTTCCGGCCGGTGTAGGCGCGCGCCGTGCGCACCGCGTATCCCGTCGACTCGGTCCCAGAGTTGGTGAACCGCAACATGTCCAGGCCGAAGCGTTCTTTGAACCGCTCGGCGACCTCAGTTGAGATCGGCGAGGGTGTCACGAACAGCGTGCCGATGTCGTCCAGAAATTCTTTGACCTTCGCCACCACCGCGGGGTTGAGGTGGCCGACGAGCATCGCGCCGAAACCCATCGACAGATCCAGTACCTGACGGTCGTCGCAGTCCGTTACGTAGGCGCCCCGTGCGGACTTCACGCCCATCGGGTACGGATCCCAGTATTGGAAGCTGCTGGTCACACCGAGCGGCAACGTCTTGGTCGACCGTGCTGCGTGGTCGGCCGAACCGGGAGTGGTTTTGGCGTAGCGTTCCCACTCCTTGGCCATCAGGGCTTTGATCCGGGCGGGGTTCAGCGGGGTGTGGGAAACGGGCACTTGTCGCCAACCCGCCGGATCATGAGCAGGAAGTGTGGCCGGCATGTCTGTCGTCAGGCTCATCGAGATCCCCTCAACTGTAGGAACGACCTTTTTTTGAGCCTAACCCGCCAGCCCCGCTTAGGCCCATGGAAGAGCCACCCTCAGCCGACGGCGACGCTACGGCGCCCAGCGGCTCCTGTGAGATGCTGCCGGTGGGTTGCTAGATGAGCCAAGGTGTTGATCATGACCGGACGAACGAGGTAGCGGGTGTCCCTGAACACAGGCGGCACGGCGACCGAGGTGGCCGTTGTGACAACCCGACGGGTCGACCACGACCGAGTTGCGGACTACCAACTGTGGAGTGAGAAGGTCCAAGCCCGCCTGGCACGGACGCCGGGATTCGTATCGGCCGAGCAATTGCCTGCCATCCCCGGCCAGCAGGATTTCTGGACGCAAATCATTCGGTTTTCCGACAAAGATTCCTCGGTGCGGTGGACTCACTCCCCCGAACTGGCGGCACTGGTCACTGAGATCGAGCCCTATACCGAGAACCTTGAAGTGTCGGCGGTGCGGATCGGCACCAACGATTGGCTGAACTTCGGGCTCAGCACCAAATCCGGGCCGGGTGCCCCTGCCAAATGGAAACAACTCATCGCCGGAATCATGGTTCTCTACCCGACCGTGGTTGTGGTGAATCTACTTCTTGGGCGACTGGTGACCGTCCCCGTGGCGTTATCGGTGTTGCTGACCAACGCGATCGCCATGGCCCTGGTGATGATGATCTTTCTGCCGCAACTCTCGCGAGTACTGCATGGGTGGCTGCTTCCTGCCGCGCGGTTGCCGGTCTGGAAGACCGTTGGCGGCGCAGTTCTACTGCTGGCCGTAATCGGCGCCTGCCTGGCGATGTTTCTGGTGCTGTTGCCGGGCTAACTCCGACTCTACGGCTCAACCTGGATGGTTCTAGTTTCCCTAGCTTCCGGCTGCGCGACGCACACCGGCGTAGTCGAGAACCATCGCGATCATCGCCTCGATATCCTGCGCGCCACGATCATGATCGGGATTTACGACGTATTGCAGGATCAGCCCGTCGACGCCGGCAACGATCAGGCGCGCGAGCTGCCGGGCTTCGATGACGCTCTCCTCTCCTGCACTTTCGGCCGACTGTTCAATCCATTCGGTAACGACGTCGGTGTACCCCTCGTACTGCCGACGTGCCATGTCCTCAAGGCCCATGGTCCGGAGCGCGTGGGTCGTAAGTTCGTACTGCGACAGTTGGATGGGCGTCTTGCCGACCACCAAGTCGTCCCAGAAGTTTCGGATTCCCTGCTCGAGTGCGTGTGCCAGGCCAGCTCCAAGCGGGGCCGAGGACCTTAGGGTCCTACCAACCTCCTCAACCAGATCCTCGATCACCGCCCGCATTAACTGCTGCTTTGTCGGGAATACATATTGCAGCGTGCCCAGCGGGATACCGGCTTCCTTCGAGACTGTACGGAATTGTTGCGGCTGCCACCCATCGCGGGTGATCACCGCGCGCGCTGCCGAGACAATTTGTCGACTCCGCACTGCGGACTCGACGTAGACCATCGCAAACCCCTTTACGGCAGACGTTCGACGGTGGCGACTTTACCCATCGACGCGACAGAGCAAGCCGCGTGGGATGGGATCGACGTCGTCAGTCGGTGTTGAAAGCCGCAGCGGCATCTCGTTGCAGATCGACATAGGCCTTTTCGCTGACGTCGATGGGCTACTCCCCGAGAGTGCCGCCGGTGAACGTGCCGGGGTTCTTGTACTGCTCGGACACGTTGTCGCCGCTGTCATAGCCGACACACAGTCCGTCCCCCGAGAGGGTGAACTTGCCGACCTGGGCGCGCATCGGACCCTTGGCCACCTCTTTGCCGTCGACGTACAAGACGGTGGTGCCCAGCGACTCGCCGTACTGGCCGGCCTTCTCCCGCTTGAACTCCATGCCCAGCGAATGCTTACCCGGCGACAGCGGCGGAGAGGCGAAGTCTTGCTCGGGCTTGATGCCCAGGAAGTTGTACACGTAGTGCAATCGGCCATCCTTGAGGAACATCGTGTGCCCACCGAAACGCGAGCCGTGGGCGAAGATCACCCCTTGGGCCTCCGGCTCGATGTCGACGTTCGCCACGATCTTGTGGAGCGCCCCCGCACACCTGCCGCCACACCTCCCGGCACCGGGGCGGTGTCGGGGTAGTAGACGTAGCGGTCCCGCGGCGGCTCGGACTGCGGACGCGGGGTATTCAGAACTTCAGTGGCGACCTGGTCGTCGAGCGGTAGTACGAAGTTGTTCCTGGCCCCGGAACCAGGCGTCGACGAGTTCCTTGAGCTTGTCGGGGTTTTGCTCAGCGAGGTTGGTCGATTCCGAACGATCCTCGGCGACGTGATACAGCTCCCAGCGGTCCTGATCGAAGTTCCCTTTACCGCTGATTGGGGCGTGCAGTGCGGCTGCCTTCCAGCCGTCCTGCCAGATCCCACGGGTGCCCAGCATCGCAAAGTACTGCCGCTTGCGAGTGGTCGGGGCGTCCTTGGTATCGAAGCTGTAGCGCATCGAGACCCCGTTGAGCGGGTACTGCTTAATGCCCTTGTACTCCTCGGGCATCTGCACACCGGCGACATCGAGAACCGTCGCCGCCACGTCGGTCGCGTGGTGGTACTGGTCACGCACCTCGCCTCGGGCCTTGATGCCCTTGGGCCAGGAGATCACCATCGGATCGCAGGTGCCGCCGGCGAACTGCGCGTAGCGCTTGAACATCTGGAACGGCGTCGAGAACGCCACCGCCCACCCGGTCGGATAGTGGTTGTAGGTGTCCGGGCTGCCCAGGGTAGCCAGATACTTCATGTTCTCCGACAACTCGTCGGGATAGCCGTTGAAGAACTTGTTCTCATTCACCGACCCATTGGGCGACCCCTCCCCGGAGGCACCGTTGTCCGCGCAGTAAAACACGATCGTGTTCCTCCAACTGACCGGTCTGCTCCAGATAGTCCACGATCCGGCCGACCTGGGCGTCGGTGTACTCCGAGAACCCGGCGTACACCTCAGCCATCCGCGAAAACAATTTTTTCTCATCGGGATTGAGCGAATTCCACGGCCGCACGCCATCATTGGCCACCGCGACGTCCTCGGGCAGCGGATTGATCGGAGTCATTTTAGTGCCCTCGGGGAAGACGCCTTTCTCCACCATCCGAGGGAGCACCCACTCGCGGTAGGCCTCATAGCCGTCGTCAAATTTGCCCTTGTACTTGTCAATGTAGTCCTGGGGGGCGTGATGCGGTGCATGGTTGGCACCGGGGCAGAACCACATGTACCAGGGCTTGGACGGGTTGGATGACTTCTGATCGCGCAGCATCCGAATCGCGTTATCCGCCAGATCTTTCGACAGGTGATAGCCATCCTCCGGCCCGTATTCCTGCTCGATGAACCGGTTGTCCTCGACCAGATCCGGGAACCACTGATTGTCTCCCGCCGATGAATCCGTAGAACCTGTCAAAACCCTTCTGCAGCGGCCACTCCGACTTGCTGCCGCCGCTGGAGACATCCTCCTCGGGCACGTTGTGGTTCTTGCCGATCCAGAAGGTGCTGTAGCCGTTGTCCTGCAACACCTGCCCGACTGTGGCGCACTGCGCCGGCAATCGGGCCGCCGCCCCGGGAAATCCGTTGGAGCCCTCGGTGATCGCCGCTGATCGGTTGACGTGGTGGTTGCGGCCGGTCAGGAAACACGACCGGGTCGGGGAGCACAGTGCGGTGGTGTGCCACTGCGTACATCAATTCGTTGCGCCAAAGCTCAATTTCTGCATGACGGGCATAAGCGATCCGCCCGCCAGGCCGGCGACCACGCCGCCATACCGGTGTCGTCGTACAGCACCACGAGAATGCTGCTCCTCCAGGCCTTCTTCAGTTCGGAAAGGTTTCCAGTCCGCCACCGAATCGCGGACGTCGTTGATCTTGCCGTCGAAGCCCCCTCATTTATCCTGGTGCCATACCCCGGCGGGCCATAATCCCCACCCCCACCGGCAACACCCCGCCACCGCCGTCCCTGGAACAGACCGCCGCAACGACGCGGCTGCCGCCGCGGTGCCCGCACCGGCCGCAAGCCCGCCAAGGGCCTTGCGCCGGAAAGCCCTCAAAGCCGCGGGATTATTGCCAATCGGGCGTCGTCGTCGCATCGTTACCGGCATTAGTCATCAGAAGGCTCTCTATCTTTTTGCTGTTGATGATCAGTGTTGAATGTCGTTATACCAGTCATTCGTATGAATTAGCCGCTACTGTCGATAGTAGTCGGTCGCTTGTATGAACCAAGTGGTCGGTTGAACGCACATGCAGCAGAGGGAGGCGATCCGGGTGGAACACGTCGATGTCGTGATTGTTGGCGCCGGGTTGGCAGGGCTCAGCGCTGCCCGCACGCTCACCCGTGCGGGTCGGAGCGTCATGGTGCTGGAGGCGCGGGACCGGGTAGCCGGCCGAAACCTTGGTGGGGTGCTGAGCAACGGGGTGCCCATCGAGATGGGCGGGCAGTGGTTTGGCCCGACCCAGGTCGAAGCGCTCGCACTGATCGACGACCTCGGGTTGCAGACCTTTCAGTCATTCGACGATGGCGACTCGCTCATGGTTTATGACGGCAAGGTTCACCGGTACAGCGATGAAACGTTCGGATTGCCTGTCGAAAGCGCCATGGAACTCGGACGCATCTGGGCCCAGGTCGACGCCCTGGCCGACACGATCGACCCCGACAAACCATGGGCCACCGTTGGCGCTGATGACTTGGATCGCCAGACGCTGGACCAGTGGTTGGTCGCCCAGACCACCGATTCTGTGGCATTACGGCTCTTCCGCTTGATCGTGCCCGCCGTGTTCTCCGCGGAAGCGCCCGAGATGTCGCTGTTGCACTTCCTTTTCTACGTCAAATCCGGAACCAGCCTCGAAACCCTCGTCCCTCGGTCACCGGCGGCGCACAGGAACCCCCGCGTTGTCGGCGGCACGCACCAAATTTCGTGGAACGCATGGCGGCTGAACTCGGCAGCGCCGTCCGACTCAGCAGTAGTCGTGACCGGCATTAACACGGCGACGCCGGGGTCGTCGTGAACTTCGACGGCGGTCAGATCACCGCCGGCCATGCCATCATCGCGATCCCCCCCACCCTTGCCGGACGCCTGCGCTACCAGCCCGCCCTGCCGTCGGCGCGGGATGCGCTGACCCAACAGTTCCCGGCCGGCTCTGTCATCAAATTCAACGTCGGCTATTCCAAACCATTTTGGCGCGAGGCCGGTTTATCCGGCTTCGTCATGAGTCTCGATGACGATTTCAACATCGTTCTCGACAACTCACCACCCGACGGCTCGTGCGGAGTGCTCGTCGGCTTCCTGGAGGGCGCTCACGCACGGAGAACAGCTGAGCTGACTCCGACACAGCGTCGCCAAACGGTGATCAGTGCTCTGGTCAAGTATTTCGGCGAGCAAGCCGCTGAACCATTCGATGTGCTCGAGCAGGATTGGAACGCCGAGGAATTCACCCGCGGCTGCTACGGCGGGCGACTGGGCGCCGGGGTGTGGACCCAGTACGGGACGGCACTGGCGGCCCCAGTTGGTCGACTGCACTGGGCAGGGGCGGAAACATCGGCTATCTGGAACGGCTACATGGACGGGGCAATCCGCTCGGGGTATCGCGCCGCGGCGGCCATTCTCACTGAGACCGCGTTCCGACCCCAGCACAGTTAACGCCGCCGGTGCTCTCCGCGTGTTCCCTGTGCGCCCTTGCACGCAACTTCCAATCAGCAAACGACGGAAATGGAATCCCATGCGACACATGGTGATAAGGCTCTGCATCGCGCTGATGCTGGTTGCCGCGACGGCGTGTGCAGCGAAGCCGGCCCGAACGCAGGCGCAGAGCGACGCTCCCAACGTCGTCTTCATCCTCACTGACAACCTCGGTTATGGGGAGGTCGGCGCATACGGAGGGGGTCTGACCCGCGGCGCGCCGACCCCACGGATCGACTCCTTGGCCGAAGACGGCACGCGGTTCCTGAACTTCAATATGGAGACCCAGTGCACGCCAAGCAGATCCAGCCTGCTGACCGGGCGTTGGGCGATCCGCTCCGGCACCTACGCGGTGCCGTTCGGCGGTGTCGCCGACGGCCTCACCCAGTGGGAAGTCACGATCGGTGAAGCGATGTCCGACGCCGGTTACGCCACCGGCTATTTCGGCAAGTGGCACCTAGGCAGCCGCGACGGGCGGCTGCCCAATGATCAAGGCTTCGACCAGTGGTTCGGCATTCCAAGGACCACCGACGAGGC
Source organism: Mycobacterium sp. (assembly GCA_018401645.1). Classification (GTDB taxonomy): domain Bacteria; phylum Actinomycetota; class Actinomycetes; order Mycobacteriales; family Mycobacteriaceae; genus Mycobacterium. The sequence goes on from JAGYKK010000005.1 coordinate 75,746, forward strand.
GCTTTGGCCCTCGTCACCCGGATGGTCGCCCGACATCATGCCCGCGGAGCAGATGATGGAGGGCCGCAAGGGCGAGAAGAGTCGCGAATTGGGTGTCTATGACGTGACCCAGCGTCGTCTCATTGACGCGGAGATCACGCGGAGAGCCGTGTCGTTCATCGGCAAGGAAAGCAAGTCGGGAAGTCCGCTCTTCGCTTACGTGGCGCTAACTCAACCGCATCTGCCCACCGAGCCGAACCCGTCGTTCAAGGGCAAGACCGGCAACGGCGACTGGGCGGACGTGCTCAACGAGACGGACACCCATGTCGGCCAGATTCTCGACGCCGTCGACAGAGCCGGGATTCGAGACAACACCATCGTCGTATTCACCAGCGACAACGGCCCGGAGTTCATCCGCCCATGGGACGGCTGGGCAGGCCCGTGGCGTGGGCAGTACTTCACCGCACTCGAAGGCGGTATCCGCGTGCCCTTCATGATTCGATGGCCAGGCAGAATCCCCGCCGGACGCGAAACCAACGAAATCGTCCACGGCGTCGACATGTTCGCCACACTCGCGCGGTTCAGTGGGGCGACAGTGCCCACCGACAGACCTTTCGACAGCATCGACCAGTCCGGGTTCTTTCTCGGTAACTCGGAAAAATCGGCGCGTGAGGGATTCCCGATCTGGTGCTCTGATCGGCTGCAGGCGGTGAAGTGGCGGAATTGGAAGCTGCATTTCTACCGCCAGGACACCATGTTCGATCCACCAGCCAAATATCCGGTGCCCATGGTCTACAACCTCTTCACCGACCCGCGCGAGGAAAAGCCCACACCCGACTCATGGGTGGTCGGGCCGGTGCTGAAAATCGTGGGCGACTTCGATCGCAGCGTCAAGGAACACCCGTTGATTCCGATGGGCACGCCGGATCCGTATCGACCCTGACTATGCCGGTTCTCAATTTCTAGCGGCCGCCCAAGCACGGTTTCGCGCTTGCCTGCCGCGCCGAGTTACCGGGCGAGCAGCCGGTAATCGATCCCCAAGGATCGGTAGGTGCGTTCAGCCCGAAGGTCGAGGGACAACAGTTGGTGACCGGAGCGCTGGGCGGTGAGCCCGACGAGAGCGTCGTACGTGCTGCCCCCAGTCACCCCGGCGGTCGCGACAGCTGCCGTCAACGATTCATAGAGCCCGGCGTCCGGGGCGATAACGCGGCCGCCCCATTGCTGCGCCAGGTAGTCAGCCACTAACTGAGCGTCCATCCGGAACGGTTCGGGCATGCGTGTGAGCACCGCGTAGGTTTCCGTCACCACATGGGCCGGAATGACCGCCTCGGGTGTCACAGCTCGCCGGGCCGCCCTGTGCGCCTCATGCCAGGGGGCGAAGGCTGCGATGACGATGCTCGTGTCGAGCGCCGTCACCGGCGGGTGGCTTCAACCGCATCCCGGACCTGCTCGGCTGTGAGGACGGGAAGATCCACCTCCGCAACGGCCACCAGAGCGCCCCCGCGATCAACGAGCCGCACCGGTGTGGTCGCCGGCGAAATCTCGAGGTGTCCTTCAACCTCGGTCAACACGATCCGGCTACCGGGACGCAGCCCGAGCCGCTCGCGGACGTCCTTGGGAACGACGACCCGCCCGCCGGCATCGATGGTTGCTAGCATGGTTTGACCATACCATCGGCGGACCTCCATTGCCCGGGGTCGCGGCGACATCAGGTGGAGACCGTCAACCAGTCACATGTAACTGGCGGGGTCTAGCTAAACTCCTTTCGCAGAATCTCGAAGGAAACGTCTTGGGATCACATCGGGGTGCTCACCGGCACCCGGCCGCCCGCCACCTCGATGTAGCCGCGGCGGGCCTGCCGGCGCTTGGCGCCAGCCAACCGCCGCTCGAACACCGACACCGCATCGGTGTCGGCTGGGACATCATTTTGCACACGGTGAGTCCCCAATCCGCGCTTCGCAGGAGGGCACGGGAACCATGGGATTGGCCTTCTCCCGCGCGCCGTGGCTGGCCGCAGTGTCGGCGTGGCTGATGCTCGACGGCGCGCCGGTTCTGCGCGCCAGAGTCGGTACGCGACCGGATCTGTTTCTGGCGATGTGTGAGGCGTTGGCGGCCTGCGCCGACAGCGCCACTGGCCGCCATTGACCGACGCGCGCGTTACAGCCGACGCCAGATGCTCTGAACGCACCGTTAGCACCGTGCGCGCCGGTTTGCGACCTACCCTCCACCCGAAGGGTAGGAGGGTCTACTCATGCAAAGAGAAACTCACCAAGCGCGCACGCGCGCCGGAAATCCTCTCCGCCAACGACCTCGGGGCGTCGGTGGCGTGCGCCGCAGCGCCCGCCACGCTCCCTGCTGCTTCAGCGTCTTGCCGCGGAGTTGGTCGCACGATCGCATGGATTGGATCGGGGGCTCATCGGTGCCGTGTGTGATGCGATTCGCGGGGCGGATATTGACCCGACTGCAGTGACCGCGGCCCAGATTCGCAGTGCACCGGATGAGGACACGCGCGAAACGGGTTGGAGCTGGCCTGACCAGATACAGCGGCCTGGAGCGTTTCTGCGGTGCCGGCTGAGCAGGGTGTCGGGGCGTTTGGACGCACTCGCCAAGGAATCGATCAGCGGACCCGGCGGTTCGCTGGTACGAGCATGAGTGGCGCGGCTAAGGCTACGGATTCCCCTCAGCAGGGGTCCGGTTGGCCAGGCTCGACGAGGGCGTTCAAATAATGCGCGACGCATGGCGGGACGGCAATGTCACCTTCGATGGCAGGCGTTACCAGGTCGACGGTGCCATCGTGTCGCCCAAACCGCTTCAGCCCGCGGGAATCCCGCTGTGGATCGCCGGTGGCGGCGAGAAGGTGACGCTGAAGATCGCCGCGAATTACGCCCAGTACACCAACTTCAGCGCCGCCCCCGACGAATTCGCCCGCAAGTCGGAGATTCTCGCCGGGCACTGCCGCGAGGTGGGCAGCGACTACGACGCGATCGTGCGCTCCGCCAATGTCAACACCGTGCTGGGCCACTCGGACATCGATGTGCAACAGCGGCTGCAACGGGTCCGTGATCGACTGGCCGGGGTCTGCGGTGATGCGGCCGCCGATGCCATGATCGCGATGAACTCCGCCCCAGGCAACGCGACCGGCACTCCCGATCAGGTGGTCAAGACGCTGACCGAGTTGCGGGACCTCGGCTGCGAGTGCGTCATCTGCTACTTCCCGGAAGCGGCCTACGACCGCTCCGGTATCGACATGTTCGAGCGCGAGGTCATGCCAGCGTTCGCTTGGCCTGATTCCGGCCCGGTGATCCCGTCAGCGCGTCGGCCACCGCGTCGAACGCCCGCAGGGTGTCCTGCAGCACGTGCGGCCCGCGCGTGTGTGGTTGGGTCGACAACTTCGCGGCCACCATGTCCGCGGCGCTGTTGATGTAGATCAGCTGGCCGCACATGCCCATGCACAGCAGGACACTGCTGCCGGGGTAAGGAAACCACATCTGGTTGCGGTACATCCCGCCGGGAAGATCGGCGTCACCGAGGCCGGCTGCAAACGCCTGACGTGAGTCGGGCCCACCCGCCAGGGTGTCGGCGATCCACGCCGCCGGCACCACCTGCTGTCCGGTCAGGGATGCACCGTCTTGCAGGAACAGCGATCCGAACCGGACCATATCGGTGAGACAGGCGCTGATTCCGCCGTTGAACATGCCGGTGCCGGCACTGTCCACGGCGATGGTGGCGTCGTAGCGGGCGCCGATTCGACTCCAGAGGAGTTCGGACATGAGACCCGGCATGCGTTGGCCGCCGGCGACCTCGCAGATCCAGCCGAGAACGTCGGTTTCGGATGAGCGGTATTCGAACGGTCCGCCGTGTGGCGACTTCCGCGGCAGGGTCAGCAGGAAGTCGTAGAGGGTGGCCGGAATCTCCGGACCGCTTCGCGGTGCCCATCCCATCGCCTGGTCGAGAATGTGGATGTCGGCGTGGGGGTCGCTGTAGTCATCGGAGAAGGCGATCCCCGATCTCATGTCCAGCAGGTCGCGCACCGTCGCGCCGGCGTAGCCGCAGTGCGCCAGCGCCGGGACGAAGGCGGTGACCGGTGCGTCTAGGTCGATCGCACCTGCTCCGTGGAGAGCCCCAGCAACGGCACCGGTCAGCGACTTGCTTACCGAGAACATCAGGTGCCGGGACTCGGGTGCAAGGCCGTGGCGGTACTCCTCGGCCACCATCGATCCGCGGCAGGAGACCGCCCATCCATCGGTGTCGGTGTCGGCCATCACCGCTCCGACGGTGGTGTGATCCCCATCGGTACCGGTTACCGGTATTGCCGCGATCGCGGCCGCGGCCGGTGCCAGCACCGCTGCCGGAGCCGTCCCACGCGAGATGACCGAAGTCGGCACCATCTCGTCGACGTGCTGGAATGACCAGTGCGAGTAGGGCTCCCACAGCCAATTGGCCAGCGAGATTCCGGCCGGGACGCGATCGGGTTCGGCCACGGTGGGGACTACGCGCGCGCGACGAGCCGGGACAGGATCGGCGAGGTCTGCGCCAAGGGTGTCGAGGCGAATTTCGCCTTGATCCCCGTGAGCCAGCGCTGGCAGTGCTCGGTGAGCTGGTAATCCTCGCTCTGCAGGTGCCCGGGGGTGACCAGCACGCCGAGTTGAGCACCTTCGCAGCGCAAGTCACCCGGCGCCGCCACCCGCATGAAGAAGGCCTCTGAATCGTCGGCGATCGAGTCCCAGTCGTCGGCTGGCCGGGCAAACGATGCGTGCCCAGCCGCATCGAGGCGGTACACACCGGTTCGCGGCGTTTGGGTGAAGATCTCTGCCGTCGTCGAGGTCTCGGAGATGATCACCTGACCCCAGACCTCATCCTCGCCGTAGCCCCGCTCCCAGCGCGCGTTGATCTCCTCGATGTCGAGTTCGTAGTCGACATCCATGAACTCAAGCAGGTGGAACAGGAACAGCGGGATGTCGGCGTATGCCTCGGTGGTCAAATTCGTCATCGGACTGGCACCGCTGAGCCGCGGGTTCACCTCGCCGAGGTAGAGCCCATCGGAGTCCAGGTCGTGTAGCAGGTCCACCTCGAAGTAACCCAGGTAGCCCTGGCGGCCTAGGACCTCACCCAGCTTTCGGACCATTTCCCGGGCGGCGCGTGTCTGCGCGGGCGGCAGCGCCTCTCGCCAGACGTCGTTACCGCACCAGCTGCCCCGGTAGGGAGTCAGCTCCGGGTACCCGACGAGGCTCGTCATCGCGGGTCCGACGACGGTGCCGTAGCGGGTCACGGCACCCTCCAGGCACACCTCGACATTGCGGATGCGCTTCATCACCTTCACTTCGCGCTGAGCTGTCAGCTCCGCGGCGCACTGGTCCCAATCGCGCTCGCCGCGTAGGAAGAACGTCCCACTGCCAGCATTGCCGTAGGGGTCCTGAACGACGAGGTCATCACCGAGCTCGGCGCCGCTCGCCAGCGCAAGCAACTCGGCGTAGGAGCCGGCCCGCCCGATTGCGTGCGGCACGCTCGGCACGCCCGCCTCCTCGGCGAGCCGGGTCATGACCACTTTGGAGTCCAGGCGGTGGCGCAGCTCCGGGGGCGGTTCCATGACCTCGAGCCCGGCCTGGCGCGCCAGGCCGGAAGTCTCCTCGTCGGGCATGACGAAGCACGCCTTGCCGCCGGGGCCGCGGTCGGCGATGAACTCCAGCGTCTCCGGATCGGAGAGGAGGTGATTGACCACGTCGCCCATGGAATCGAAATCCCTGCGGTCGCGCTTGCGGGGTACGAACACCCGTGGGTGGGTGCCTTCGAAAGAGTCGAAGTAGTTCAGGTAATAGAAATTTCGCACCCAACGGTCGATGCCGAGCAGATTGAACGGCGTCGGCGAGATGAAGTAGAGCGGCTCCGTATTGGTGTGGAAGAACGCGCGGACGTCGGGTAGGCCCTTCAGTTGTCGAGTCGCCACGGTCATGCCTCCCGCAGGAATGCCGAGGGTGGGGTGGGGGTGGTCAGCATGTCAGCGTGGAGGGAACATGACGTCACCCCCCGAGTATGCCTTGTGTCGCGGTGGCCCGCCAAGGATTGCGGCACGGGCCGTGGAATGGGTTCCGACACGGTTCAGATCGCCGGGCCGAGCAGGTCGTCGGCGTCGGTGATGTGGTGGCCGTAACCCTGCTCGGCCAGGAAGCGCTGCCGGTGTGCGGCGTAGTCGGCGTCCAGGTTGTCGCGGGAGATAACCGAGTGGAACACCGCGCTGCCACCGTCGTGCTTGGGCCGCAGCAGCCGGCCGAGGCGCTGAGCCTCTTCCTGGCGTGATCCGAAGGTGCCCGAAACCTGCACGGCCACCGAGGCTTCCGGCAGGTCGATGGAGAAAGGCCACCTTTCACACCACCGGTGTTTTTAACCTCGCCGCGCCGGAACGTATCGAAGAGCGCCTCGCGTTCGGCGTTCTTGGTCGACCCCTGGATCACCGGGGCATCAAGTTCCTTACCGAGTTCGTCGAGCTGATCGAGATAGGCACCGATCACCACGTCGGCTCCCCGGCGTGTTTGGCCAGAATCGACTTCACCACCGCGACCTTGGTGTCCGCCGTGGAGCACAGCTTTGAGCGCTCCTTCGGTTCGGCAACGGCGTACTGCATCCTCTCGTTATCGGTCATCGTGACCCGGACCTCGATGCACTCGGCTGGGGCGATCCAGCCCTGGGCTTCGATATCCTTCCACGGCGCGTCGTAACGCTTGGGTCCGATCAGGCTGAACACATCGCCCTCGCGGCCGTCCTCGCGGATCAGGGTGGCCGTCAGCCCCAGCCGTCGTCGCGATTACAGATCGGCGGTCATCCGGAACACCGGGGCCGGCAGAAGATGCATCTCGTCGTAGATGATCACCCAAGCCCGGCTGTCGAACAATTCCAGGTGCCGGTATTTGTCCTTCGTCCGGCGGCTGATCACCTGATAGGTGGCGGTGGTGACCGGGCGGGCCGGCCACGGTGTTGGTGACCAGGATCAGCGTGGTGGCACCGGCCTTGGCCATGGCCGCCGCACCCACGATGGTCTTCCCCGCGCCGCACGGCAGTACCACCACCCCCGATCCGCCGGCCCAGAACGAGTCAGCCGCCATCTGCTGGAAGTCTCGCAGTTCCCAGCCATCCTGCGCCAGGCTGATCGGATGGGCCTCGCCATCGACGTAGCCGGCCAGATCCTCGGCCGCCAGCCGATCTTGAGCAGCATCTGTTTGACCCGGCCCCGCTCGCTGGGGTGCACCAGGACGGTGTCGTCATCGACGCGCGCACCCAGCATCGGGGTGATCTTTTTGTTACGCAGCACCTCCGCGAGAACCGCGTGGTCCAGACTGAGCAGGCACAGGCCGTGGGCGGGGTGTTTGACCAACCGGAGTCGGCCGTAGCGGGCCATGGTGTCGACGATGTCGACCAGCAGCGGTTGGGGTATCGCGTAGCGGGAGAAGTTCTGAACCGCCTTGGGTTTCGTGTACACCTTCTTTTCTGGAGATGGCGTCAGAAAAGCGACCGGAAGGTCAAGACCAAGGCGGTCCGGCTGGTCCGGGAGCATCGAGACGAGTACGAGACCGAATGGGCGGCGATGAAGGCAATCTCCACGCGGTTGGGGATGAGCACCGAGACGCTGCGCAAGTGGGTGCGCCAGGCGGAGATCAATGAGGGCCAGGGTCGCGGGGATGACCCCCCGGCGTCTCAGCAGCTGCGGGAGCTTCGAAAAAAGAACCGGGAGCTTGAAGAAACGATCGTTATCTCAGGTCCTCAGCCTCCGATGATGTTAACGACACGCGGCCCGGGGTGCGCCGAGATCCGTTGTGGATTGGTTATCTTCGGCGTCTATGACGGGGCGGGGAATCCGGGTGCAGCGCGTCGAGATGCCGTTCGGCGACCCGCGTTCGTGGACGGTGACTGAGGACGGCTCGGTGGTAGAGCCGGCGGAGTCGTTCCTGGCGCATCTGCATGCGGTGGAGCGCTCGCCCAACACGGTTAAGACTTATGCGCACGATCTGCGGGACTGGTTCGAGTTCCTCGACCAACACGGCCTGGTGTGGTCGGCGGTGCGGCTCGGGTCACCGGCTACTGGCCGTGGCAGGCCGCCCGGGCCGCGGGCGGCAGGCCGCCGCGAGCGCGCCGTGAACCGGCACGAACGTCGCCGCCGGATCCTGGACGCGTTGCGAAAGACCCCGTCGGCCGCACTGGCGCCGCCGGACATCTACGACCCGGATGACGTCGCCGCGATGCTTCGGGAAATCGGCATCGCCCTGGTCGAGGTCGCCCAACCGACATCGATCGTGAAGGACCGGCTGGACCTGATCGCCGCCAGATACACCACCCAACGGGTGCGCACGGTGGTGCTGCCGACCATGCTCTTGATCCAAATCGGCCGGGAAGCCTACGAGATCGACGGATCGACCCGCTCGTCGCTGCAACTCGACGCGGCCGGCCGGATTGACCACATCGCCAGCCTGGCCGAGGCCGGCGCGATCACCCCCACCGATGCGGTCGTCGCGGTGGCCGCGGCCCGCAGTAGGCCACCCCGGTTCGGCAAGGCGGCCACCATCACCGCATCCGCCGTCACCTCGGTGGGGTTCGGGATGATGATCAACCCAACCTGGGCATCGCTGCCCGGTTACTTCTTCCTCGGCCTGGTGGCCGGTGCCATCCTGATGCTCAGCAAACCGCTTCCGTCTCTCACCCCGATCCTGCCTACGCTTGCGGCGTTCGTCGTGACGCTGCTGGCGTCGTGGTTCGTCGTCGAGACCGCCAATGACGGGCTGCTGCGGGTGATCAGCCCGGCCCTGGTGGCCGCCATACCGGGAATGGCCCTCGCCGTCGGCGCCACCGAACTGGCGGCCTCCCAGATCATCTCCGGGGCAAGCCGGTTGGTATTCGGGATGTCGCAACTGGCGTTGCTGGTGTTCGGCGTGATCATCGGCATGCACCTCGCCGGACCGGTGGCTCCGCAGACGCCGTCGTCCCAGATGGGTTCGTGGTCGCTCTACCTGGCGATCATCGTTGTAGGCCTGAGCCTGTCGGTATACCTCTCCGCGCCACCGGGCTCGCTGTTCTGGTTGACGGCCGCGATCGCCGTCGCGCTGATCACCCAGCAACTCGCGAGCATCGTCATCGCGCCCACCCACGCCGGTTTCCTCGGCGCGGTCATGGCTGTGCTATTCGCCAACCTGGCCACCCGGATCAAGACCGCGCCGCCGGCAGTGGTGCTCATCGTGGCGTCGTTCTGGTCTCTGGTCCCCTCGACGACGAGCTTCATGTCCGTCAGCCAGGCCGCCACCGGCGGCAACGGTGACATCTCCAGCCTGGGCCAAGTCGGCTCGGCGATCCTGTCCATCGCGCTGGGCACCCTGGTCGGCTGGAGCATCTTCCGGACCATTGACGGCTGGTTGCCATGGTCGAAAACCGAAGCCGCCAACACGTGAGGTAGCTTCGCGAGCGTGGAGGACCTGAACCCTGGGATGGCAAGGGTGGCCGCCTGGATGTCTCAGAACGGCCTCGGCGCAGGTCCGGTCGAAGCCGTCGCCGAGATCACCGGCGGAACCCAGAACGTCATGCTGCGGTTCACCTGGGCGGGATGCGAGTACGTGTTCCGCCGCGGGCCGCGACACCTTCGCCCAGTCAGCAATACGGTGATCCTGTGAGAGACCCGGGTGTTGCGCGCGCAGGCCGGAACCGACGTGCCGCACCCGCACCCGATCGCGGTCTGCGAGGACACCGCGGTGCTCGGGGACGCGGTGTTCTATCTGCCCACCCACTGGCCCTGGTCGCAACCCTGGCTTGCCCTGTGGCGCAACATCATCGGCTGGCCGACCCACCGCCACCGACGACACCCTGAACATCCGACCACAAGGCTCACCCAGGACACACAGGAAAAGCTGGGCAGGCCAGCAGATACTCCCTGCCCATCACCGTAAATCCAAATTCCCATCAGTCAGGCCGCCAAACCCCCAGCCCATCAGTGGATCGAGGCGTAGCAGTACAGCGGAATTCGTCAAGCCACTGGAACACCTGGCAGCCAGCCTGAAGCTTCCGGAAATCTCGGCAACACGCTGGGGATCCTGGTACGAGGCGGCGGCGGCGTTGTGGCCCGTCATCGCCGGGCTCAAGGGCAATCCGCTTGCCACACTTCAACACTGCATGGGAACCCGGGGCGATCCTGATGACGCGGTCCTCGACTTCATCTCCAACACGGTCGTCGCCGAGGTGCCATTGGACGAAGCTGCGCTGTCGCTGGTGGAGATTCGGACGTTGGGGGGCGCGGCCGTGTCGGGGATGAAGCTGCCCAGCGGCAACTGCCATCACAGCTTCTTCGTCGATCTGATCACCCAGTACGACGCCGAGGACAAGACCGCCGGACAGCGCCAGACGATTGTCGATCTCACCAAAGCTGTCATTGACAAGGCGCGGGATATGGACGGCCTGACACTCGACTTCAGCGGGACGCATTCACAACCCGACGATGCGCACTGCGCCGCCTTGCCGTCGGACATCTTCGGTACGGCGGCCATGGCCGAAAGCGTTGCGGCACTAAGCAGACGATGGACCCGCACAATCGACTCAGATTCCACCCGTTCGCGAAGTTCCTCTGATCGCAAACGCGTTCGTCGTTAATGAGACTGTTCACCTATGAGTGAGATGACACACTTCGGTGAGCACGCCGATTGGCTCGACGCCTCGGCGTTCATGCCGACTAACGCGCACATCGAGCCTGAGCAGGCGCAACGTGCCAGCCCATTTCCCGCTGGTCAAGTGCGCGGCGCCATCGCCGGCCAACTGCCCTAACTGTCGAAGGGTTTGCCGGCCAGCGAACTGGACACCTCGGCGAGGGGTTCCATGTTCACCTTGATCGAGCCGCGGAACGGCACGTCGAGGGTGACGATGAGAACCAGGGCGATGGCCGCCACCAAGGCCCATCCGTACATCAGGATGGGGCGGGTCATCTCGGCGGCCGCCGTCCCCATTGTGACGGCCAGGAGGGCTCCCGCAGCGACCAGCAGCCAGACCATTAGAGAGGGCAGGGAACGCTGCGCGACCGCCGAGACTTTGGCCTGGGCGGCGGTCAGTGCGGCGGCTGCAGAGGTCATTGCCCCGGCCTCGGGAATACTCGCGCCATTGCCGTAGGCGACGTTGTGCACGCTGTGCTGGAGGGTGTCCAGAGCGCGAGCGGAGGGCAGAGTCGTGGTGTCGCCGGTCGCCAGGAACTGTGGGTCCTGTTCGACGGCGACGGATAGGTACCACTCAAGGTTTCCGACCACCTCCGCGGCCCCGGCCTTGTCGGAGATCGACTTGGTGGCCCAGGCGAGTTGCTGGGCCGAGGTCGACTGGGCGTCGACGGCCTCCTGGCCGGCGCTGATCGCCGACCAGGTCATCGTTGCGGCGAATCCGATGAGGAAGGCGAAAGTCGCGCCGATCGGGCTCAGTACCTTGCCGGCGTATTCGGCCAGTTCGGTTCGGCGTTCGTCCGACCGGATGCGCCGGACGGCGTATCGCGCCGCCACGCTGAGCGCGGCGAAGAACACAAACCATGCCGGGATGAGCAGCCACAAGGGCGACTCCTGCAAGAGCCTCGGCACTGGGCCTCCTCGTCGTGGTTGCGGCGCCCGAAGGATATGCCCAAATGCGCCGGTTTTCGGGCCGTCCAATAAGTTCAGTCGGAAGTTCAGTCGGCAAAACGCTCCGCGGCGGTACCAGACAGTGAAGCTACCCGCTGGAACTCGCGGATGCCGTTGTGCATCCAATGATGTCATGAAGAAGCAGGCGCGCCCCTGTTAATCAGGTATGTTCCGCAGACTCCGGCGTGCACTTCTCAGGTGAGGACCACAATGACCCACAACGTGGCAGTGCCCCGACAGCGTCGGATCACCGACGTGGAAGGGAAGCCGCTCCGCGGTCTAGGGACGGCGGTTATTGGCGTCGCTGTCGTTTTGGCCGGATTCACCGGCTGTTCGAGCAATCAACCTTCGAGTTCGTCGTCCTCGGCATCGTCGACGTCGTCTGGCAACTCTGCGTCGGCATCCCCGGATGTGCCCGGGGTCGACGGGCTGTCCCATGTGGCGATCAAGACCAATGACCTGACTGCGACGGTCGCTTTCTACACCAGGGTGATTGGGCTGGTTTCGGTGTCCCGGCCTGAATTCGGCTATCCCGGGGCGTGGCTGGGTGTGCCGGGCCAAGGCGGGCACGCAATCGTGCACATCTACGCCGGTGGCCCGGCACTGGGACCCGAAGGTGCTACTGTGCTGGGCTCCGGCGCGATCGACCATGTGACGCTGACCTGCCACGATTACCACGGATTCATCGACCGCTTCACCGCGGCGGGGCTGCAATGGCGCGAATTCCTGGTGCCCGGCACGACGACCTGGCAGTTGTTCGTCTTCGACCCTTCGGGTGTGCAACTGGAGTTGAGCTTCGACGGCAGCACCGAGACGGGGCCACCGCCGGACCTGTCACCGGGGCGCGGCTACGTCGCCGGCAGCAATTTCTTCGATCCCGCGACCTATCCCACGCTGTCCTGAAGTCCCACATCGCTTTCGAAGACAAACACCGGCGCCGGCACGGCGCGGTCCGCTTCGTTTAGCCCGGTCTGGAATTTCTTCAGGGCGAATGCCGGTTGGTTGAACCCTCCCAGCGGGTCCACCTAGGAACGCTCTTCGGGTTGCCCGGTCACCGCGCCACCGTGACGGTGCCGATTTCGCTGCCGCAGCCGGTCGTCCCGTCCCCGGGAGGAGCTGAGGACACCGTTGCTTTCAGCATTCTCAACACGGGCATCAACGCGACCTACGTTTCTGGCTACGAGAACAACAACGCCTCGCTGTCACCGGTTCTCGGTACCGGGTTGACGTCGCCGGCCACTGGTGCCGACGTGGAGGTGACCCAGACGTTATTCGAGATCGGTAGCAGCCAGTCAGTAACAGTCGGCTTCAACCCGGCAGGTGTCACTCATCAGGGCACGGTCGCCAGTACCAATGTCGGCAGTGGGCCAGCCTTTGTGGCGATGACCCCCAATGGCGACCGCGCCTACGTCACCAACAGCAGCTCGAACTCGGTGTCGGTGATCGACACCGACCCAAACAGTGCGACCTTCAACGACGTCATGGCCACCATCGCCGTCGCCGCAAACCCATTTACCGTCGCGGTGAGCCCGGATGGCAAGCGGACCTATGTCGTCGCCGTGGGCAACAATTCGGTGTCGGTGATCGACGCCGACCCAAGCAGCGCCAGCTACAACACCGTCACCGCAACTATCGCTGTCGGGGTCAATCCGATGGGGGTGGCGGTGACTCCGGACAGCAAAAAGGTCTACGTCACCAACTGGGGTGAAAGCGTGAGCGGCGTGGACAAATACAGCACGGTCATGGTGATCGACGCGGACCCAGACAACGCCACGTACAACACCGTCATCGCAACTCTCACCTCAATCAACTATCCGATCGGGGTGGCGGTCAGCCCAGACGGCACCAAGTTCTACGTCACCGGCAGCAATGCGACGACCGGCTACGGCGAGCTGTCGGTGATCGACACCACCAGTAACGCAGTGAGTTCGACGATCAACCTCAAAACCGTCTTCCCCACCGCGGTGAGGTTCAACCCCGACGGCACACGAGCCTACGTTCTCAACTCTTTTCAACCCAGCCCGACCGGAGGTTTCGGCACCGTGTCGGTGATCGACACCGCCACCAACAGCGTCATCGCCAGCATCGGGGTGGACAACACCCCGATCGGGATGGCGGTCAGCCCCGACGGCAAATACGTCTACGTCACCAATAGCGGTTTCAGCAACACCACTAATGTTCCTGGGAACTCGGTGTCGGTGATCGATGCCGTCACCAACCAAGTCACCGCAACCCTCGACGCCGGCAACAACCCATACGGGGTGGCGGTCAGCCCGATCAACGGTCTGCTCTACGTCGTTGCCACAGGCAACAATGCGGTGTCGGTAATTGACCCCAACGGCACTGACGGCGGCCAGTTTCAATACACGGTGACGATGACGGGGTCGTCGGCGACCTGCACAGCCAAGGGCTCCGATGCGTGCCAGGTGATCGGCACCAGCATTTACCTCGAAGATCCGCCAGGGACCGTGTTCTTAGTCGCGTCAGACGAGGTTCAGCAGCAATCCGACATCCTGCAGAACCTCGTCGCCGATGACCTGTCGAATGCGATCTTCGTGACAAAATCCGAGCCGTCGATCGGTTACACCGACCCCACCATCCCGATCGGCTTCAGCCCGTACTACAACGGCACCAAAGACAATTCGACCAACACCAACACCGTCACCTCCACCACATCCACCGCAACCAGTACGACGTACAACGTCTCCGTGAAAGTCACCGAGGAAGCGAAACTGTTCAACATGTCCCTGCGGGCAGAGGAAGGCGCCCAAGCGACTTGGGGGACAACGGTGACCGACACCAACACCTACACCCAGACCCTCCAGCAGATCGTCGAACCCGGGGATCGCCTCTACATATATTGGGAGATGCCGGTATACCGGTTCTACGGCGACTGGAACGTGACGTACGGCAACACGGAGTACATCATGCAAGACGTTTGGTACAACACCCCGTACAAGGTAAACGTTTACCCGGCATATCTTGCGGCCTATACGTGCACAGCCGCCAACGGGGGGTGTGATGGCTTGGAGGCTGTCCCCCCGGTCTTGCCGAACACCGACGCATTTCCAACCGGCTTTCCGTCGTATCCCATCACCTACACAGATGACAGCACGGTGGTCGGACCCTCCACGGTAACGGGGCGAGAGTCCCAGAACTACGCGCTTTCATTTTCGCCGCCGCCGGTAAAGCCCGAAGTCTCCGGCCAGTTCGGTCAATAGCGTCTTCCTGGTGGGTATCGGCGTATCCGTCGCGGGGCGGTGATTGGGCACGGACGGGCTTGTTTCGATGCGGCTGGCGACCGGCTCGGGCGCTGGGGGATGCAGCGGGGTGCGGGGTTACGCATCCGGCCTTCAGCCCCGGCCATACAACCCGGCGTGGAGGTGGTGGTTGGGTGGGGTCCGGTTTTCGGGCGTTGCCGAGTCGTTTATGTCGTCGATGACGATTACCGGTGTGGTTTCGCCTATGGGACTTTGCAGGGACACCCGGAATCGGGAGAGGATCACCCGGGTCCCCTTCAGTAAACCCACCGACTCGTCGGCGGGCGGCCGTTCGCCACCTCCAACGGGTATCACGTCACCGGGGATTCATCATCCCCGTGGGAGAACATCTCGGTGAGTCGTGCGAGGTTGCCTTTGAAATTGCGGTACGCCGCCCGGCGTTCAGCGTCGGTGTCCTAGTCGGCACCATAACGCTCCAGCCATGCCTGCCAGTGCTCGTCAGCCTCCATGCCCCCAATCCTGCACCCCGGGTACGACGTACTTCGGCAACAGCGCGGACAACTCGATCAAGGTTCGCCATGTGCAGGCTCACGCCCGTGGCGCTCGAACCACCGACGCACTCCTCAGCCGCGCCCGAGCCGGTCGTAGAGCGGGTTGCGGGCAGCCGCGGCACGGGTTTCCTGTCCGGCTCCGTCGATGTAGCGCTGCGAGGTGGCGATGGACTCGTGGCCGAGGAGGTTCTTGAGTTCGTAGACGCTGACATTGGTGTTGGCGAGGTCGGTGGCGAAGGTGTGCCGCAGGCCGTGTACCAGGGCGCCGCGTTGGCGTTCGGAGTCGATGCCGGCGCGCCGGAACAGGCGCAGCACGCGATACTGCACCGTATTGCGGGTGATCCGGGTGTCATCACGGGCGTTGACAAACAGGGGTGCACTGGCAGGCCAGCTTCCCAGTCCCCCGCCGGGGGAGGGGCTGCGAGATTTGGGGTGGGCGAATCTGGTTGCCCGGCTAGCCAGGTAGACCTCGAGCACGGCGATCAGCGGTGCTTCAATCGGGACGCGGCGATCTTTGTTGCCTTTGCCACGGACGTGGATGACGGCGCCGTCCCCGACCGCACGGACGTCGCCCAGGTTGATACCGACCAGTTCATCGAGACGCAGACCGGCGAGTAGTGCAGTCAAGATGATGGCCCGGTCACGCAGCACCCAGTCGTCGCGACGGGTGGATCCTTGATCGGCGTCAAGGGAGCCCAGCAGAGTGTCAATGACGTTGGGGGGCAGGGCTTTTGCCAGTGTTTTGTCGGTCTTGGGTCGG
Organism: Mycobacterium sp.; assembly: GCA_018401645.1. GTDB lineage: Bacteria > Actinomycetota > Actinomycetes > Mycobacteriales > Mycobacteriaceae > Mycobacterium. Next base: position 91,875 of record JAGYKK010000005.1, read on the forward strand.
GCGACCATCGGCATTGGATTGGCCGCGATCAACTCTCCACTATAAAGATAGCCGCACAGGGTGTTCCACGTCGACCAGCACCGCCGGATCGACGCCGCGGCGTGGGTGCTGGCGAACATTGAGAACGCGCTGCGCAGTGCGTCTCGGGTGATGTCCTCGAGTCGCATGGCCGCCACGTCGGGGCCGCCGACAACCAACTCGGCGATGCCGTCGAAGTCACGGCAGTAGGCGGCCAGGGTGTGCGCCGAGGGTTTACGAGTCCCGCGGTCAGCCAGGAACTCCGAGAACCATTCGGGCCGAACACGGCCCGCGGCGGTGGGCGGCGAGGGGACCACGTCAGCCACCCCACGAGTATCTCACGCATATTGAGTGTTATGCGGGGTAACGCGACCGGGCGAGTCGAAGAGCTCAACGCCGACCTGGCTGAACCGGAGACTGCTACACAATGATCGATACGCGTCTGACAGAGGCAAGCTATCAAAACCCACGTCCACATCCATCTGTCAAAGTGCCGAACGCGACGCCCCACCTTTGATTGCTCTCCTCGGAGCGCCCCGGGGCCTCGTCAGCCCCACATCCAAACCCACTCGTCCAAAACGTCACTGTGACGTATCGGTCAAGCGTGTCGGAAGATCCATCCACCCGCGGCCGTATGACCACCACCTAGCCGGCGTGCTTCGGCGTGAACGCCACACCTCGGCTGTGCCAATTCTCGTCGGCGGCCGGGACGGTTATGCGGGATTGCACGGCCCCGGCGAAACGTCCAGCATCTGGCTGGGCGGCGGCGGGCGACGACGCGAGTGTTATCTGACCGTCACGGTCACAACGTACGTCTTCACCGGCGGCCCTCCAAAGGTGGACCCCGGCACCGGCAAAACCTGGAGCATCTCGTCGGGCATCCGCTCGTACTCGACTGATCTGAAGCCCGCGTCTTTGACCCAAGCATACGAGGGGGGCGGCCCTTCCTTAAGCGAAAACCAGATCAGAGCCCTGTCGAACCAGCCGGGTTCGGGGACCTCCCCGAAAAAGACACAGCCATCGAGGCATCCAAGAAGGAACCGTCCCTGGTTGCCGGGCTTGATGAACGGCGAGTTGAACAAGAACTGGTATCCGCCTTCGAAGGTCAATGAACCTACAGAAAGCCTTGGAGCTGAGCCCGTTTCAGTGCGGCTGTCCCCGTTCGCGATGCCGCTCTGCGGACTTCCAGTCAGGTTCTTGACGGTCAGCTGGAACTGTCCAAATAATCCTGCTACGAGCCCACCGTCCGATGACGCAATCGTCCCGGTGACCAGTGTGGCGCGGGTGCTGAACGGATCCACGAGGTTAAACCCTCGATCGGAGACGGCAACGGTGAAGTTGTCGATACCGTCGCGGGCCGAACCCGGGGTGTAGGTGTAAACCCCGTCCTGACTGATCTGGAGGGCGCCGAACTGCGGCGCCGTCACCACCTGATAGCTCAGCGCGTCGCCCTCGGGGTCGGTCGCCCCTAAGCTGCCCGACAGCTGCTCGGATTCGCTGCTGAACAGCCGGAGTGGATCCGCCGTCGGCAACTGGTTGAACAGCGTGCGTCGCACCAGCAGGAGCGCCCCGGAGGCCAATTCGTTGAGTGGGCCGCGCGGCAGGGTCGCCAGCGAGGCCGAAGTGGAGTCGAACCAGTCGACGACGGCCGCGTTGATTGCCTCAGCGGGATTCACCGCCAATTGAGTGCTCGCCGGTGCGGACGCGACCGCCCGCACGACCGCCCCACGCAAAGGCCGATCCCCGCTTCCGGTCGGGTCGCAGGGACCGAGTCGGCCGTTGCCAATGCAGCTGGAGGATCCTGCACAGGCGACGCCGGGACTGCGACCCGCACTGCCCGCGCCCTGGCCGATGACTTCTCAGCACTTGCCGACGCGGCGGCAGACACCGGCACTACCGGAGTCACCTGAGGCGTCACCGCTGGTGTGGACCGGCTGGCGGCGCTCAGTGCCCGTTTGCCGACACCGTCGCTCACGCTGTGGCGCGGCCGCGTAGCACGCGACGTCGCCACCGGCGACCGGGGCGTCGATTTCCTGTGGCGGCGCCTGCGACCGCGTTGCCCGGAGCGCGCGTCGAGGAGGCCGCCGCAGCCGAGGCGGCGTCGTTGACACCGTCGTCGGCATGGGCGGCTCCAGCCCGGCCAGTGCCACCCCCACACCCAACGCGATCGCTCCCGCCCCCAGCCACCCGTAGGGCTGCCACCGGGATGTGTTGCGTTGAGCACCTGAGCTACTGACCATTTCAGCCAATTTACTCCTGCGATGCCGATAGTCGGCGGAAACCGCAATACAGCCGACGTCCTCCGATACCACCTCAAACCGTCATGGGCATCAACGGGACAGTGTTCCTGGCGTTGGGACTCGACTGCTCCTACTGAGTGTCGTATTGTCTGTGGCGCAGGAGTTTCCACTGTCGGCCGCACTCCCCGTCGTGGCGTCTCAATATCGGTTTCGGTAGCGTCTAGCCCGCCGATAACGCTTTCTTCGCACCCCGCCAAACGGAATATGCCACGATATCTCCTTGTCTCATCACTGACTGGTACCTGGGCCGCGCCTACCGTGCACCCGACTACCGGGCGGGTAAACACGGCCAGGGACGGTAGTTACAGATATTTCATGGCTGAATCAACATCCAATACATGTCCTGCTCTGCTTCCGTGCCGCCGTTGCACAGCACAGATTGAACGTGGACGCCACTGCCTCACCGGCACTGGGAGGTTTCCACCTTCGCCAAACGAGTAGAGGCTGATTGACCCGGGCTCGCTGAAACGGTAGGTGGCGGCGACCCGCCGGGTGCCCACCCCCTCCCGTTGACGTTGTCGATGACGCGCCGCTTCGCAGAGCTACCGTCGCTGCGGGCGAGCATCCTCCCGGTATCCAGCCGCTATTGATGTTGGGTGCTGGATTTCTGAGGCAAGCAGGGCCTCGTCGGTGTACACACTGTTCAGTGTTATCTGCTGACCCACCGTCATGGCGAACGTGTTCGGCCGGGCAGCGGCGCCGCCAAAATATAGATCGGCCCTGTCCTTACAGGTTTCCGCGACCCGTTACCACGGTGTGGAGAACTCGTCCATGACGGACATATCGGTTCCCGGCGAGTGGTGCCGCCGTCCGGAAAGAAACCGACAGCGACACCACAACCATCAGGCCAATAGCTAGTGGATGTCCTGGACCACCGCCTTCACCGGATCACCTGCGTGGGTGCGGTCATGATACCTTGCGCCGCCGGAGGTAGCGATCTTCTTGGGCGCAGCGACCTTCTTGGGCGCAGCGACCGTTCGGTAAGTGTGCGTCCATGGACACCTCCGAGGTCGGGGTTGAACGCAGTGTGCAGTACACCCCCGACAGAGGTGGGTGGAGTCAGCCCGCCGGCGGCCGGGGTGCACAAGGCAGCCGCGAGTTGGTGGTGGCAGTCGGTGTGACGATCGAGGTGGGCAGTGTCCCCGTTCCAGTGACTTTGGCTATCGCAGCCCGCACGGTGCTGGTTGGTCGGGTCGCGCAGAACGATCACCGGCGAGATGTAGGGGCCGTGATGGTGGCGGTATGATGGCGGTCGCTTCCCGTCGTAGCCCCAGGGCGGCCGGGTCGACCGTGGCTGCCCGCCAGATCAAGGGCGTGTTGCCAGCCGTCCCCGCAACGGACGAGGACGACCGCCGCGTCGGCGGGTGCTTCGGCCACGGTGGTGGCAACTGGGTGTGGTCGATCAGCGGTGTGAGCTAGCGGGTGTCGGATATCAGTGCGTACCCGTGTCGGTGGCGTCGCGGGTGATGTCGGTGAGGATATTGACCAGCAGTGATCGCGCCGGGGGTGACTTCTGGGCCACTCAACCCCGGTTTCATCGGTCCAGGCGTCTTTGACTTCGCATCGTAGATCCGCCCGCCGCGGACCTGAAAGTGACGGTGAGCCGTGGGAGCCGCGGCGCGAACCCGTTGGGCCGGGGGTGCTCTGGTCGGCGGGGGTGAATCGCGCGTTCCACCGTCTTGTCGGCATCGAGCATCCGGTCGTGCAGACCGGCATGGGCTGGGTGGCCGGGGCGCGACTTGTCTCCGCCACCGCAAACGCCGGCGGCCTGGGCATCCTGGCCGCGGCGACGATGACCATCGATGAACTGGCCACCGCCATTGCCAAGGTGAAGGCCGCCACCGACAAACCATTCGGGGTGAATATCCGCGCCGACGCCGCCGATGCCGGTGATCGGGTGGAGCTGATGATTCGCGAGGGCGTCAAAGTCGCATCCTTCGCACTGGCGCCCAATCAGGAACTGGATCGCCTGACTCAAAGAAGCCGGTTCGGTGGTGGTCCTGTCGGTGGGGGCCGCGGCGCACGCCCGCTGCAAGGTTGCCGCCCGGGGCGCGGGGATGCGGTGATAGTCCAGGGCGGGAAGGGGCGGGGCACACTGGGCCGGTGGCCACCACGCTGCTGTTGCCCGCCGTCCTCGATGTGTTGGCCGGGCAAAGACATCCCGTCATCGCCGCGGGGGGATTCTTCGACGGCCGGGGTAACCTTCGTGCCGGTCTTGTCAACGGACGGGGCTGCCGGGGTGGCGATGGGAACCCGGTTCCTGCTGACCACCGACTCCACCGTGCCCGATGCGGTCAAGCAGCAGTATCTGCAGTCGGCCTTGGACGGGACAGTTGTATCGACCCGGGTCGACGGCATCCCGCACCGGGTGCTGCGCACCGGGCTGGTCGAGAAGCTCGAAAGCGGTTCCAAAGTGCGAGGTTTCACAGCAGCCGTGGTCAACGCCGCCAAGTTCAAGAAGATGTCCCAGATGAGCTGGGCGTCGATGGTGCGCGATGGGCTTGCCATGCGGCACGGCAAAGACCTGACCTGGTCACAGGTGCTGATGGCCGCCAATACGCCAATGCTGCTCAAGGCCGGTTTGGTGGACGGCAACACCGGCGCCGGGGTGCTGGCGTCCGGTCAAGTCGCCGGCATCATCGAGGATCTGCCGTCGTGCGCGCAGTTGATCGAGAGCATCGTCGCCGACGCAGTCAAGCATCTGCAGGCGGCGAACTCCCTCATCGACTGAGTGCGATTCTTCAACTCTGTTGATACGGCGATAACCAGCGCGTGATCGGAAGGCGTAGCTTAGTGTCACCTCAGTATGGCGCCGACGCAATCTTCCTCTTCAGCGGAACGAGGGCAGAATCATGTCGACAACACCAACGCCTGAGGCAGCCGTAGCGGCTTCGGCCAAAGAGCGCACTCCAATGCCCGCGGCCAGATACTTCTACTCAGGCGCCGCGCTGGTTCTGCTGCTGTGCACGTTCTGGGGATTCGACAATTTCTATCTGCACGGCAAAGCCCCTGGGGGCGCCGAGATCACCTCGCAGATCCGAACACTGGTGGTGGTCCACGGCGTCGTCATGACCGCATGGATGCTGCTATTCGCAGTCCAGCCCCAACTCATCGCGGGACGCAAGTACCGCATTCACAAAGCGCTCGGGAAGGCCGGCGCCGTCATCGCCGCGACCGCGGTCGTTCTGGGATCTTTCGTGGCGGTCGAGTCCGCACGATTCAATCCCCCCGATACACTCAACTGGGGTCTGCTGCCACGCCAGTTCCTAACCTTCGCGCTGGTCCCCATCTGGCTCTTCGGCCTCTTCGTGACGATTGCCATCGTGAACCGCAGCACACCCGACATCCACCGCCCGATGATGCTGACCGCCGTGCTGGCCGCCATGCCGCCGCCACTCTTCCGCATCGACCCGGTCCGGGAGGCCTTCGAAGATTCGTTGCCCGGCAACATCTTCGGGCCTTTCGCCCCAGCGTTGGCGCTGGCGCTGATTTTTCTGATCGTAAAGTGGTTGCTGTTTCGCAGATTCGATCGTTGGCTGGGGATCGGCTGCGGCGCCTTGCGGTTGCCGGCGCGGTTCTGATGCGACTGGCGACAACGGGGATGTGGGACCGTTTCGCCTCGATACTCGTCTGACGCCCAGCGCCTATCGTCGGGCCGGGCGAACTCCCTCATCGACTGAGTGCGATTCTTGTCCGTCCAGGTGATCGGTTCCGGTCAGCAGCATCGCGCGCGTCGGCGAGCAGGCCGGGGCGGAATGGAAATCGGTCAGCCTGACGCCCGCGTGGGCCAGGCGGTCCAGGTTGGGAGTGTTGATCTCACCACCGAAGGCGCCGATGTCAGAGAACCCGAGATCGTCGGCCACGATGACCAGAAAGTTGGGGCGTGTCATGCTCAAGCATCCTGTCACGCCCCGAAGCGCTGCGATTAACGGTTCGATTTCCAAAGCGTCAGTGTGACAATCGGTGCTGGGTTGGGCGCGCGGCGTGGTCGATGCGCGCGATGACGCGGTAATTCCGGACGTGCTGGCGAAGGGGTTTTCCGGTTTTCCTGGCGAATCCGAGAACCGCGCAGTTGTCCGGGTTTGGCGCCCCGAACTGCGACGGCACCGTCGGGCCGTCGTTGACCGACCGACCAGACGTCTTGGCCACTGGGTGGCCTCAGTCGAAGTGCCGGTCGGCATCCATCCGTTGGTGGAGTACGCGCACCACATCGATCACGTCGTCGCTGCCAATCCGGTAGTACAGCGTGTGCGATCCGACAGCGTGCTTGCGGTAGCCAGGGTGAACGTCATTGCAGGCCCGCCCGATCGTCGGATTGGAGACGACGCGTTCGATCGCACGCTGGACTTCGCGCAGGTACTCCTCAGCCTGATCGTCATCCCACCGCTCAGAGCTGTAATTCCAGATCTGTTCTAGGTCGGCACGTGCGGCTGGTGAAAGCACGTACCGGCTCACCGGTCGCGAGGCTCCTCGGCTCGCTTACGCGCAACGAACTCGTCGAAGTCGAACGGCGTCGAGTCGCCACTTTGTTCGCCAGCAATGAGGGCCTGTCTCAACGCCCTCAGGCGGATCTCACGATCCTCCAGCAACCGTAGGGCAGACCGCACAACGTCGCTGGCCGAGCCGTAACGGCCGGAAGCAACCTCATCCTCGATGAACGCGCTGAAATGCTCATCAAGGCTGAACGACGTATTCCTACCCACATGCATGAAGGTACCAATTCTTGGTATCGGCGGCTAGCTCCGCCGTTCCAAAACGATGCGCAGAGCCGCATCCACTCGGCGCAGCTCCTCGAAGGTTAGGAAGCCAACGCTTTTTCCCAGCCTGCCCGGGTCGACCGCTGCCGTCTGCTCAGCAAGTACCCGGGTACTCGTGCCCGCCACGTCCACTTCAGGCCGAAAACTCGCAGCACGAGCCGACGTCGACGTCGGTGCCACCAGCCAAGTCGACAACGGCAGTTGATTCGACTGGACTACGACGGCATGGCGAGATCCAGATTGCTCATGACCACGCACCCTCCGCGGCGCGTGCAACTCAAAGACCTCACCACGCACGCAACGTCTCCATATCGCGCAACACTTGAATCGACTCCGCGCGGTCCGACTCATCTGCAGCAAGGCTCTCCGCCTCGGCGCGAATCGCAGCACCAGCCTTCCGCCGCGCGGCATCAATAAGGGCGGCCCGAACGACCGCGGACACGGGCGAGCCGTCCCTGGTCAAAACCTCCAGCGCCCTCGAAGTGTCCTCATCCGGGCGGAATGTAATCGTGTCAGCCATAAGAACCAGTGTACGACAATGCGTAAGACGCGTCGGAATTTCCGCCGCACCGCCCTGCACCGTCAAGCAGCAAGGTATCTCGACGGCGCCGAACGCCGACTGTCCAGATGGGCCGGTGCCCAGGATGTTTGGGTGCGGAATGTCGGTAACTCGATGTCTTCGGCGCCGATGTCGCGGAGCCGGCGGGCGAGGTAGCAGGCTGAGTCGCGTTCGCCCGGGCTGACGGTTCGGCGGTCGAAGGCCACGAGCTGCTCGACGTCGTGGCGCAGTCGTCCATGGTCGGGGGTGCTGACCGTAGCGGTCACTGTCCTGTGCCCCCGATGAGTGAGACGATCTCGCTCGCCAGAACGTCGGGGTGATCCCCGGAGACGAAGGTGTAGCTGTCGGCCACCTCGACCAGTAGGGTGCGGCAGAAATAACTCGCCACCAGCGGAGACGGGCCGAATACCCCACTTCAAGCGTCAAAGCTTGTTTAACAACGAAGTGCGGCTTGTCAATCTTCGTTGCATCTCGACAACAATGTAGGTTCTCAAATTACGCTGCACTTGCTGGGGCAATTCAACTGGCTTTTTACAGCTGATTCCCACGCGTCTGCACCGTCACTGTTCTCACAAGTCACTGCACTTCCTAACAGGACCGACGGTGGCTCCCGACCCGAGGCGTCAGTCCCCGGCTTCAGCCCCGGGTACGGGCGGAAATGCCGCGACATAGCCGAGGCCGACGATCAGCCGACCGATGTCGGCGTAGTTGGCTTACGACGGCAGAGTCGCAGACCCACACGCACCATTTCGGCTTAGCCCCTTCGAAGAGGGAGGGTGGCGACGACAGCCGCTGATGCCGACGGCTGTCGCAACGGCGGTGGTGTGGACTCAGGAGTCAGCGTTCATTCGCTGATCCTTGTCACTCTCGTTCATGAGGGAGATCAGCGTGGCTGAGCAGTGGCATCAGACCGCCGGCGGCGTCACACCACTCGCCCTAACCCGTTGGCCCCTGACATACATCTCGGCGATGGACGTCTCGCGGATCCCCATCAGCAGTGCGAACAAGGTTTGATCGCGGGCAAGGCCCGGATCGGCGGCGCGAACGGCGTTGCGCAGCGGCCCGTGCAGGGCCGGGGTACCGGACGGGTCGATGACGACGAAGTCAGCTTCCTTGCCGACGTCGAAGTTGCCGAACCGGTTCTCCATGTCCAGGGCCCGCGCGCCGGCGAGGGTGCCGAGGAACAGCATCTCGGCCGGATGCATGGACACCCCGTCGTCGCCGGGTTCGGTGATATGCACCTTGAACGCGTCGCCGAGGACCCGTGGGATCAGCCATTCGTCTCCGCCGCCGAAATCGGTTCCCGCGGCGATGTTGACACCGGAGGCCACAGTGCGCTTCCACGGCATCGTCCCCGATCCCAGGAACAGCTGCGAGACCGGACAGTGCGAGACCGACGTTCCGGTCTCGGCCATCCGTTCCAGTTCGACATCCTGGCAGTGCACGCAGTGCGCGAGGATGGTGCGCCGGCCCAACAGGCTCTTCCCGCCGACCGCCGAACCGGGCAGGAACTTCCCGTCGTAGGTGTCGAGGTAGGAGTTCACCTGATAGGTCTCTTTGGTGACGTCGACCTCGCCGGTGCCGGGGCGGTTGTTCTCGTTGAGGTGGGAGTGCACGTAGACCCCGCGGTCGCGTACCTCGTCGTAGAGTTCGCCGAGATTCCTCAGGGTCTCGGTCGTCACCGACAACGAAAACCGCGGGACGATCGCCACGTGCAGCAAGGCGGTGGCGACATCGCCGGTGTCGGCGGCGTGCCACTTGTCGATCTCCTCGCGGGTGAGCCGGATGGCGTCCTGCTCTGAGGTCATCAACGGCTGGGCGGTGTCGCCGCCGACGGTCTGAATTCCGCGGCCGCTGACGATCCGCAAGCCGGCCTCTGCGTCTCGGTGAACAACGCATCCTGCGCATGCGGGAACGCCGACCCACCATAGCCGCAGTGGTACCCGCCGAGATACGCCGGTTGGTGAACTCGACGGCGGCCTGCCGCGCGAACTCCGGGTCGGCGAACTTCGCCTCGGACGGGAACATGCAGGGTCAGCCACCCAGCAGTTGGCCGCCGCCGTAGGCCCCGGCGTAGGTCCGGGAAGTGGATGTGGTGTCGACGAATCCGGCAGCAGAAACCCGGGCCGATGGTCGTGCACGGTGGCTGATTCGTATGCCACCGGGATCTCGGTTCGCCTGCCACAGAAGATGATCCGCCCAGCGTCGTCGAGCACCAGGGCGCCGTCAGGATCGACACCAGGGCAGCGGCGGCCTCGGTCGCCGTCGTGCCGGCGATGTGGAAGATATGCCCGAGGTGGGTGTGGGTGGTCATGCGGTGAACTCCCGTCCGGTGGTATCGGATCCCGGCGTGCGCAATGAGGATCGGCGGCGGGACGTCGCCTGACGGGCAGCGCGACTTCGGCTTCCCTGCGAAGATAGTGCCACCGATGAGGCGGACACGTCGGCGAATCGTCCGTGCCGAGGAGGCGACCACCGTGACCGAAACGTCCTCCGAGTTCGCCGCCCACCTCGCCGCCGAACTCGGCGCTTTTGTTCATCTGCCGGCAACGCCTGCCTACCGCACAGCGCTCGACGGTGTGTACTTTCCCGAGGCCTCGCGCCGCATCCCGCTGTGTGTGGTCCAGCCTCGCGATGTCGACGACATCTCCCGGACGCTGCGGGTCGCCCAGGTATCTGGTGGGCGGGTGACCGTTCGCGGGGGCGGGTTGAGTTCGAACTGCGTGGCAGACGATGCGGCGATGATCGACCTGTCCACCCATCTCGGCTCGGCGCTGCCCATGGACGGCTCGGTCCGGGTCGGTGGAGGAGCCACCGTCGGAACCGCATTGGACGCGCTCGCCCCGTCCGGACGGGTCATCCCGGTGGGAGTCGCCCAGCTGCCGGGGATGGGCATGGTCACCCGCGGCGGCATCGGGTACCTGACCCGCAGCCTCGGGCTGACCATGGACCACCTGGTCGAGGTCGACATGGTGCTGCCCAGCGGCGAGGTCGTCCACCTCAGCGAGGACAGCACCGGCGAGGAGGCCGAACTGTGGTGGGCGGTTCGCGGCTGCGCTCATGCTTCGGGGTGGTCACCGGGCGGTCCTGCGCACCCACGAGCAGGGCCCGGTACTCGTCGACCGCGTGGTGGTCGACGTGGATGCGTTGCCGGCATACTTCGCGGTCGCACCCGAGCTGCCCAGGCACACAACGATGAGCGCGGTCCTGGGCTGGGTGCCCGGCGCCAGCCATGAAGACCCGGTGCTCTTTCTGTACACGGCGTGCCGCAGCCAGGCCGAGGCCACATCGCAGCGGCCCGATCGGCACGACGGCCGTCGCAGCCGCGTCACCAGCCGGGACGCTACCGTTCCGAGATGAGCAGCCGTTATCTGAAAGGCCTGCCGCAGTTCGCGATCCCCGGACCTGCCGGCGAGGAACCCGCACCGATCACCCTGCCGCCACCCGCGCCGACCGGGCTGGTTCCTCGGCAAGGCGCCGTTCGCCGGTCCGACACTGGGTCCTGAGGTCGCCGCGGTGCTGGGCGATGCGATCCGATCCGCGCCGACCACCTCATGCCGCATCGACTTCCAGCACACCGGCGGCGCCCTGGCCGACATCGCCGACACCGCGACCTCATTCTGGGGTCGCGGTGCGGAGTGGAACATCCCGCTCAACGCCGTCTGGGCGAACCCCGACGACGGCGAAGCCTGTCACGAGTGGGCGCGTGCGACCCTGGGTTCGCTCGCCGAGGACACCATCGGCGGCTGCAGCGTCGAACTGCGGCCCGGATTCGATGAAACGCAACGAGAGGTGGAATGTGCCTACGGAGCTAACCTGGAACCCCTTCGCGCCCTGCGCCGCCGCTACGACCCGAGCGGCGTGCTCGGTGGTTGCCCGCTGTAGGTTGCCGTGAGCAAAGAGCAGACCGCGGCACTGCTGATCATCGAGCAGCGCATTCGGGACGGCCGTCGGGACGCCTACCTGACCTGGGAGCAGAAGGTCGCCGCGGCCGCGGCCGGTTACCCCGGCTATCTCGGCTCGGAAGTCAAACCGCCCAACGACAGAGAACCCAGTTGGGTGGTGATATACCGATTCGATTCAACGCTGAATGCGCAGAACTGGCTGAACAGTGCGACCCGGCAGCACCTAATCCGTTCCGCAGCAGATCTTTTCGACGGGCCCGGCACTCTGCGGGTGATCACCGACAGCAACGAGATCCTCGACCCCTGTCCTCCGGTGGTGGTGACCCACCCTGTCGCTGACGATCAGGTCGAGGCCTTCCTGGTTTGGCGGGAGAAAATGGTCGAGGCCGAAAGCCGATACCCGGGATACCTGGGCTCGGAGCTGTTCCGGCCGGTGGAGGGCGTTCAGGACCAATGGAGCACCATCTTGCGGTTCGATACCGTCGAGCACCTCGATGCGTGGTTGGCGTCGCAGGAACGCAGCGACCTGCTCGCCGAGGGTGCCCGATTCGGTGAGTTCAAACTCCGCAGGACCTACCAGCCGTTCGGCAACTGGTTCAAACCCAAAGACCCGCAATTCAAGACGGCGATCGCCGTCTGGATGGGCCTATATCCCACGGTGGTCCTGCTGACGCTACTGATGGCGCCACTGAACCTGCCGTTCTGGTTGGCAATGCTGGTCGGAAACCTGGTCTCCAGCCTTGTCATGAGCTATCTGACCATGAAGTTCTATGTCACCAAGATCATGGGCTGGTGGACCTCGCCGGCTGAATCGGCTCCCCAGCCCGCAACCGACGTCAAGGGCTTTCTGCTGATCCTGGCGATCAACGCAGCCTGGGCGGTGGTCTTCTACCTGCTGACAGTCAAGGCAGGCGTACACCCGTGACCGCAACCCGAGGAGCAACCATCACGACGCTGATCACCGGCAGCAATGGATTCCTGGGACAAAAGATCGGCTCTTCGCTAATCGCCGCCGGTCGACAGGTGATCGGCTTCGACGCCACTGAACACACCGGGAAGGATGCGTTCCCGACCGTCATCGCCGACATTCGCGATCGCGACGCTCTGCTGCGGTGTTTCGTCGAGCACGGCGTCACCAGCATCGTGCACGGCGGCGGCGTCTCGGGCCCACACGTCGCCAATGAACGCCCCGCATACCTTCACGAGGTCAATGTCGGGGGCACACTGAATCTGTTCGAAATCGCCAGGGAGATCGAATTGCCGGGGCGGATCGTCTTCTTGTCGTCCAGCAGCACCTACGGACAGGCGGCCGAAGCGGCATCCATCACACACCCCTGTGCGGAGACCCAGGCTCTCCTGGCGAGTGAACCCTACGGTGCCTCCAAAGTGGAATGCGAAGCACTGCTGAGGTCCTACGTGAGCCAGTTCGGCGTGGATGCGGTCGCCTTGCGCATCTCGATCGTGTACGGCAAGAACCGCCAAACCTATTGCGGTATAACGCGGATGATCACCGAAGCCAGGACCAGCGGCACCATCACCTTGGATCGGGACAACACGCTGCCGCTGCCGTGGATCTACGTCGATGACCTCAGCGCCGCCATCGCTGCCGCTCTGGCGGCGCCCCGGGACGTGCTCTATAACCAGGGGACTTACGCCTTCAACATCACCGGCCCGGGCCGGCCGACGTTCGCCGAGATCGCCGAGATCGTCGCCAGCCGGATCCCGGGCACCACGATTGGCCACGGCAACGAACCCGACCGGTATGCGATGAACGCGCGGACCATGTCGATCACGGCTGCAGCAGAACTACTGGACTGGCATCCACTTATCGGGATCGAATCCGGCATCGAGAAACTCCTGGCCGGCTGATCTTTGGGTTTAACCGCCGTCGCCGAGCCGGCCATAGATACGTTCGGGAGTCAGCGGCAGCGAGCGATACCGCACACCGGTGGCGCGGGCGATCGCGTTCGCCAGCGCCGGGGCCACCGGGTTGATACCGCATTCGGCGATACCCTTGGCGCCCATCGGACCGACCGAGTCGGTGGAGTCCACCAGCAGCACCTCGGTACGGGGGGTGTCGGCATAGGTGGGGATCCGGTAGTTGCGCAGGCTCGGGTTGGTCATCACGCCGTCGTCGACATGGAAGTTCTCGGTCAGGACGAAGCCGATGCCCTGTGCCACAGCGCCTTCCACCTGTCCGCGCACCTGTGCCGGGTTGATTACCACACCCGCGTCGGCCGCCTGGACGCTGTCGAGCACACGGACCTCGCCGGTGATCCGGTGCACAGCGACCCGGAATCCGTGGGTGTTGCAGGTCACGCTGCGGGGCGATCCGTAGGCTTTGCGCGCCGCCCGCAACCGGGTGCCGCGAGCCCCGGCCGCGGCGACAATATCGGCTAGTGACAGCCGTCGCTCACCAAAGATCACGCCGTCGTGCTCCAGCGAGCAGTCGGCCGGATCGGCGTGCAGGTGTCGGGCCGCGAACTGCAGGATCAGGTCCCGCAGCGCCGTGGCGGCCCGCGCCACGGCGTTGCCAGCGACGGAGAGTCCCGCGCTGGCGAAGGCTCCGGTGTCGAAACCGGTTCGGTCGGTGTCGGACTGGACGAGGTGGACGTGCGATGGCGTGGTGCTCAGTGCAGTTGCGGCGATTTGGATGTGCGCGGTGGAGGTTCCCTCACCGAATTCCACTGTTCCCACGGCGATCTCGTAGACACCGTCGTCGCGCAGGGTTGCCCAGGCTTCGGAGATGTGTTCGGTTGGCGGCGCCGTCTCGTGCAGCGTACTGGCCACGCCGGTTCCGACCAGCCAGTCATCACCGAGTCCAGGATCGCTGCCCGTGCCACGCAGGTGCTGGTCCACCAGATCGATGCACGACAGCGCGCCGTCCTCGGTGAAGGAGACATCGTCGGGCCGGTCACCGATGGCCAGCAGCGCGTCACCCGGCCGAACGACGTTGCGGCGCCGAAGTTCCAGCGGATCCAGATCAAGGGCGATCGCCAACTCGTCCATGGCCGACTCCATCGCGAATGCCGGCTGGGTCATGCCGTAGCCGCGCAGCGCACCGCTGGGCACGGTGTTGGTGTAGACGGAGTAGCCGTCGAACTTCTTGTTCGGGCAGCGGTACAGCGAGATGGCGCGACCCCCGGCGAACAGCGTCTCACCGCCGTGGTTTCCATAGGCACCGGTGTTGGAGACATTGCGGAATTGGATGGCGGTCAAGATGCCGTCGGAGCGGGCGCCCAATCTCACTGTCAGCTTCATCGGGTGCCGCGGGGATGCGGTGGTGAATTCCTCTTCCCTGGTGAATTCCAGACACACCGGCCGCCCGGTGTCGAGCGCGGCCAGGGCGACCAGATCCTCGGTGATCACCTCCTGCTTGCCCCCGAAGCCACCACCGACCCGCTTGCAGAACACCCGTAGCTGGTCGGGCCGAAGATCGAACAGGTAGGCCAGCTTGACCTTGGCCAGCGAGGGCGACTGGGAACTGGTCCGTACGTTGAGCCGGCCGTCGGCCATCCACGCGATCGCCCCGTGCGTCTCCAGATGAGCATGCTGGACCCGCGGCGAAAAGTAGGTGCCCTCGTGGACGACGTCGGCCTGGGCGAATCCCTCGTCCGCGGAGCCGATCTCGCTGTGCAGTTCCAGCAGGATGTTGTGTACCGGATCATGGACGAACGGGTCGGCGCCGGAGTGCAACTGCGGGGCGCCGTCGGTCATCGCCTCTTCGGGATCGAACACCGCCGACAACAACTCGTAGTCGACGACGACCTTGCGGCAGCCCTCCTCGGCGGCACCGACCGAGTCGGCGAGGACGGCAACCACCCGTTGACCGACGAACCTCACCACGTTGTCGAGAACGTAGGTGTCATCGGGATCGACGAGATGATCGGTGTGGATGGCGGTGGTGTAGAGCTTGCGCGGCACGTCTTCCCACGTATAGACACGTTGGACTCCGGGTACAGCCAGGGCGGCGGAGGAGTCGATGGACACGATGCGCGCGTGCGGGTGCGGGGAGTGCAGCACCTTCAGGTGCAGCATCCCGTCGATCTCGGTGTCCATGGTGAACTCCGCACGCCCGGTTACCACGGCGGTACCCGCCGGTGCGCCGACACTGACGCCGACGGCCTGCCCGGGAGCCGCCTCTTCAATACCGGTGACACCGTTGATCGCGTCCTCAATGGCTCGATAGCCGGTGCAGCGACAGAGGTTTCCCTTCAGTGCCCGCGGCAGATCCCGTTTCTGTTCGTCGGTGAGAGCGGCCGCGGTCATGATCATCCCGGCCGTGCAGAACCCGCACTGGAATCCCGGTGCGTCGCGGAACTGCCGCTGCATCGGGTGCAGGTCGTCGGGCGTGCCGAGGCCCTCGATGGTGGTGACCTCCCGACCCTCGGCACGGAATGCCGGGGTGATGCAACTGTTCACCGGCCGGCCGTCCAGCCAGACGGTGCACGCCCCGCAGTCGCCGGTATCGCAGCCCTTCTTGACACCGTGGCAGCCCAGGGCGCGCAGGAAGGTGCGTAGGCACTGGCCCGGACGTGGTTCGTGCTCGACGGTTTCGCCGTTGACGGTATAGGTCATCACCGGTCCCCGGTGGCCAGAAGTTCCAGTCGGATCTCCTCGGCGTAATGCTTGGCCAGGTGACACCGATGGTCGGGTGTTCCGTTCGCGTCGTCGAACCACACCGCGTCGGGCAGTCCGTCGATGGCCTGTTGCAACACGCCGCTATCCGGAATCATGTTGAACACCAACCGGATCGGATGAATGGTCGCCGCGGTGATGGTCAGCAGAAAGTCGCTGGTATCGGGTGAGCGGGTGGCGACCATGAAGATCGTCGACCGTCCGAGTTTAGTCAGCGTGAAGCGGCGATGTGCGTGGCGCTTCCGCAAAGCGCTGATCGGAATGTCGATGCTGCGCAACACTTCACCGGGCTGCAGCACGTTCTGGTGGTCTCCGGTCACAAAGTCGGCCGCGGCCACCGTCCGCTGGGAGCCGTCGGGGGCCCACAGCGTGTAGGCGGCTTCGAGTGCAACAGTCAGGGTGATCATCGGGCCGGCGGGCAATGACAGGCAAATGTTGCCCCCGACCGTTGCCGAGCTGATCACTTTGAACGACGCGAGGAACGCCTCGCAACTCGTCGTGAACAGGGAGCCCGCCGCCCAGTCGGCGGGCGCCTCGAATGCGTACAACTCCGCCATCGAACAGGTCGCCGCGATCCGCAGACCGGTATCGGTGACCTCGAGGGACCGCCAGCCGAGCGCAGGCAGGTCGATCAGACGGCGCAGGCCAGGTTGCGGTTCGGAGAACAACCAGGTTCCCCCGGCCAGCCACGCGTCGCCGTCGCGCCACAGCGCGCCGGGCCACTTCGGTGGCCGGCGGACAATGTCCTCGACGGTGTTGAGGTCTACGTCAAATCCCCTTCAACCCGGACACCCATGACGACGATAGCCACTCCGCCCGCAACGAGTCCGATCTGATCCGTCCAATGGTGGGCGCCCAATTGTCCGCTCCCGTCGATTCCCGGCGGCCTTTCCGTGATTCATTGATGTTAGTGAAGATGCCGACCGGCGGAGTGCATTCAACGGGCATCGGCTCGATCGCAGTTCTATACTTCACCGATTCGCGGTGATGGGAGTTCCATGCGGCACGCGGTCAGCCGAGCGCTGATTGCGGTGGCCGTCGCCGCGTCCGCCGTCGTGGTGCCGGCGTCAGCCGGACCGCCCATTCCCCGCGTGATCACCGGACCGTACGCATCCCTGCTGGCGGCATCAACCGATCTCGGTCCGGCGCGTTCGGCTCGGATACAGCTGACCGCAGCGCTGACCCAGCCGTCCTCGCCGGCGGAGTTGATCCGCTGGACCAGCCGCCTCGGACTCACGGCGCGCTGGCGCCCCGGCGACGACTGGGCGATCATCGAGGGCGCGCCCGCGGCGGTGGCGGGCGCGTTCGGTGTCGCGGTCCGGGATTACCGGGGACGCCACGGCCAGGTTTTCTACGCCTCCCCGCATCAGCCCCAAGTCCCAGCGCCACTGCGCGGCGAGGTCGCCGAACTCGGCCGCGTCCTCGGGTACACCCCGCACCGAGAGGCACGGCCGACAATCGGCTCGGACGTTCCCCTACCCGACCGGCGGGACACGTTGCTGTCCAACATCTACAACGCCGGGGCGCTGCGGGAGGCGGGTTACACCGGCAAGGGCCAGACAGTCGTCGTCTTCGCCTTCGACGGGTTCGACCAACCCGATCTCGACGCCTATTCCGCCGAGTTCGGCCTACCGCCGCTAACCCCCCAGGTTGTCGGGGGGATGGCGTCCCAGCGAAGCGGCGAGGCCACGATGGATCTGGAACTCATCCACGCCCTCGCTCCCGACGCGAAGAAAGTTTTGATCAACGCCCGACCCACCGTCGAGTCGGACGGCTCCTACGAGAAGGTCGCGCGGATGATGGAGTCGGCCGACCGCGACTTCCCTGGGGCGGTGTGGAGTTTCTCCATCGGATGGGGCTGCGACAAGCTGATCACCGCCGCAGACCTGGCCCCGATTCGATCGGCGCTGGCCACCGCGCTGAGCCACGGCACCACGGCGTTCAACGCCAGCGGCGATCTGGCCGGCTTGGAGTGCAAGGGCGGGCAGAACTGGTCAGCGCCACCGAGTCCCGACGACATCGGACTCGACGCGGTGGCGTCATTACCCGAGATGACCAACGTCGGGGGCACCACCCTGTCGACCGACAAGGACGGGCGGTGGATTTCCGAGCAGGCGTGGTTCGATGCTCCGCTGTCGCAAGGCACCGGCGGCGGAGTGTCCGCCCTCTTCGAGCGCCCGCCCTGGCAGGAGGGACTGGAGGTCGGCAAGGGCCAGGGCAGGCGGCTCACTCCCGATGTCGCCGCGGTCGCAGATCCCGACAACGCCATCGCGATCGTTTTCGGCCAGCAGTGGATGGCCGCCGGCGGCACCTCAATGTCCGCCCCCATCTGGGCCGGATTGGCGGCGGTGATGAACCAGTACCTCATTGAGCACGGCGGCCGGCAACTCGGCGAATTGAACCCGATGCTCTACGCGATAGCCGAGGGCGCGCCGCGGCCGGCGTTTCGGACCATCGCCCTGGGCGGCAACGCCGTCGACCTTGCCCAGCCGGGCTATGACCTGGTCACCGGCCTGGGCAGCCCCGACGTCGAGAACCTTGTCCAGAATGTGCTCGACCTGCAGCGGCTGCGGCGCTGGGGATGATCTGGGGATGAGCACAGCTACGGGATCCCGGACGCGGTGCCGCGGCTGCGCCGCTGACGTCCCGGCCGGTGGCTTCTGCGGACTGTGCGGTTTCGACCAGGGGGGACCGACCGACGGGAAAGTCCGATTCCTTCGACCCCGATCGTTCGTGTTCGCACCCGGGGAGAGAGTGCTTCGCCCCTATCTTTTGAGCTCGCTGTTCCCCGAGTTGCCGAGGCGCTCCCGCAATTCGTTTCGGGTAACACTGATCATCGGGGCCGTCGCGCTGGTCAGCCTGGCGGTGCTCAAGCTTTCCACCGCTGAGATGACCGTTGCCGCGCTCGGAATGCCGCTGCTGTTCGTCTTCTACCTATGCGCCTGCGTTGGCGATCAAGACATTTCGCGAACATCGCTGGTCTTGGCCGCGGCACTGGGCGCTGCACTGGGCGCCGGCTGGGAACTGGTCACCGATCAACTGGTTGCGCGCAGCTACACCGTTCCGATTTCGACGGGCCTGGCGCTGCAGGATCTGGTGAGCCGGATGATCAAATTCACTTTCCTGCTGGGCCTGATGATGGTTCCCGCCCTCGTGCTGCGGGTGTGGCCATCGCGAACGCGAAAGTCGTTGCACGGGTTTGCAATCGGCGCGCTGGGTGCGCTAGCCTTCACCGCTGCCGTGACAATGGCGAGGCTGACGCCGCAATTCACCAGCGGGCTCGTCGCCCATGACAGACCTGTCCAGGGACTGCTCGTACAGGCCGGCCTGATCGGCATGACGGTTCCGGTCACCGTTGCGGCCACGGGCGGGATTGCCGGAATCCTGCTGTGGTTTCGCCACCCAAGCGGCGGCGCGGCCGCGGGTCACCCCGGCCGGGTACGCCTGGTGCTGGCACTGCTGGTCGCAGGCGCGTTACTGGCTCAGTCCGGGCTCGGGCCTTTCGACGTCACCCGTCGTTTCTGGCCGGGGTTGACCGAGGTCTGGATACTGGTCATCCATCTGGCGATAACGCTTCTCGTTCTGGTTGCGCTGCGGATCGCACTGCAAATCGCGATGCTGCACGAGGCCCACGATCCGGTCGACGAGGCCGCGTCGCTGACGTGTGCACAGTGCGGGCGTGGGGTCGCCGAGATGGTGTTCTGTTCGGAGTGCGGAGCGGCCATGGTCGCATCTGATCGGCAACCGTCGCGGCGGCCGAGCACCGACTGGGTGGTGAGCCGGTGGGTGACGGCGATGGGGGCGATTGTGCTGGTGCTCAGTGCGATCGAGTTCACACTCACGCCGGCGACGTCAGCTATCTGTGCCCACCGGATTGCGGCCCGGCCGCTGTCGAGTCTCCCTTCGAGAACAATCCGCGCTTCACAGCGGCCGACGGCCAATTCTCGGTGGGCTACCCGGGCAGTTCGGCCTACCGCGTCGTCACCGAAGCCACCCGGGTCACTGCCACGTGGACCGCCGGAGATGGCGGAGTGATGCAGTTCTTCTCCGAACCCGCGGCCGGCCGCTCACCCCGCGATATCGCCAAGGCGACGGTCAAGAAGTCCTATCCGGATGCCAGGGTCGCCTATGAGATTCCTAATGCGATGGTGGGCTATCAACCTGGATATGGCGAGGTCGACGACTACTGGCCACAGAACCCAAGCGCGCGCAACAGCCGAATCCGGATCCTCGTCATGGTCGCGGTGAAAGACGACCTGGCGCTGATCGCCTCTGCGGAAGGTCCCTTCCGCGAGTTCGGGCCGGATTCCGGACCCGGACATCCGTCCGGGGCGAACCTGCGGATCGCCGAAGACATGGGCCGCTACGTCAACAGCTTCACCTGGCCTGGTGACCCGCCGCGATGACAAGGGGACCCGATGTCGTCACAATTGACCGGTGCGTGAAGTTCTCGACGAACTGATCGCGATCCGCCGTCGCGGGGGCATGGCGGCGATCGCGACGGTTGTTGGCACCCGGTGGTCCACGGCCAGGTCCGTGGGCGCCTCGATGCTGGTCACCGATTCAGGTGAGGTGGTCGGTTCGGTGGGCGGCGGTTGCGTCGAGGCCGAAATCTTCGCCGCCGGCGAGGAGGTTCTCCGCCATGGCGTTCCACAGTTGGAGACTTACGGTGTCAGCGATGACGATATGTTCGCGGTCGGCTTCACCTGCGGCGGCGTCATCGACGTGTTCATCGAGCGGGTGGACTCCGAGACCTGGCCGGAACTCGAGGGAATCGCGTCGAGTATCGCCGCGCGGGAACCAGTGGCGATCGCAACCATCGTCAAAGGCGGGCGCTGCGTCGGCCGGCGGCTTGTGGTCCGTCCCGACCGCACCGAGGGCACGTTGGGCACGGCCAGGCTCGACGAAACCATCCGCGAGGAGGCCATCGCGATGCTCGCCTCCGGTGCCACCGCAACACTGCACCACGGACCGGACGGTGGGCACCCGGGCCCGGAACTTGAGGTGTTCGTCACGAGCTACGCCCCGCCTGCGCAACTGTTCATCTTCGGGGCCGCCGACTTCTCGGCGCCGCTGGTGCGGGTCGGCAAGCTGCTCGGATTCCGGGTGACCGTCTGCGATGCGCGCCCGGTGTTCGCGACCCGGAAGCGGTTTCCCGACGCCGACGAGGTCGTCGTGGACTGGCCGCACCGGTGGCTGGGCAACCAGCAGGTCGACGAACGAACGGTGATCGCCGTGCTCACCCATGACCCGAAGTTCGATGTGCCGGTACTGCGGGTCGCGCTGCGGTCCAAGGCCGGCTACGTCGGCGCGATGGGCTCCAGGCGCACCCACGAGGATCGGCTCTCCCGATTGAAGGACGCCGGGATCACCGACGCCGAGTGCGATCGACTGCACTCGCCGATAGGCCTGGACCTCGGCGCCCGGACCCCGGAGGAGACGGCGATTTCGATCGCCGCGGAGATCGTCGCGGCCAGGTGGGGTGGATCGGGATCGCGCCTGACCGGCACCACCGGGCCGATCCACCCTGCAAGCCCCGCAGCGAGACGGGAATGACGACGGCCGGTTTGGTCCTGGCCGCCGGGGCCGGCGTGCGGTTCGGCGGGCCGAAGGCGCCGTTCGTCCTCGACGGCAAGCGCCTCGTCGACCGTTCGGTTCAGGTGCTGCGAGGCGCCGGATGCGCGCCGGTAATCGTCGTGCTCGGCGCCTGGGTCGGCGAGGTACCGGATGCCGTTGTGGTGATCAACGACGACTGGCCGGACGGAATGGGATCGTCGCTGCGGACCGGGCTGGCGGCGCTAGAAGGCTCGGACGATATCGACTCGGTGATCGTGACACTCGTCGACCTCCCGGGCCTGACCGCCGACGGAGTCCGGCGAGTCTGTGACTCTCCGGCGGCGATCGCGGCGGCTACCTTCGGCGGCAGGCGCGGACATCCGGTGAAGTTCAGCCGCACACATTGGGCCGAGGCGCTGGCCGCGGCCAGCGGTGACGAGGGCGCGCGCCGGTTCCTCAACGGCAGGAGCGATGTCGCACTCATCGAAATCGGGGACGTTGCCGATGGCCGGGATATCGACTTCCGGCCCGGCGGCTAGGGTCGGGCGATGCCGACGAGGAGCAGAGACGATGCCGATTCAGATCGACGAGGCTAGGGCCCGGGATCTCGCTCCGCAGTTGGACGACGCCCTGCAGATCGTGTGCAATGAGTTCGAGGGACTCGATGCGC
>JAGYKK010000050.1 GCA_018401645.1 Mycobacterium sp.
CGCTCGAGCACCGACTCGTCGGCACCATTGGCGACAGCGCCGCAACCGTCTGGTTGCGCCTGTACGTCGATGCCGACTTCGCCGGACTGGTGCTGCTGGCACAGGACGGGGCGGTCAGCGATGCGATCGTCGGCGAGCAACATCAGTCGGTGGATCCGGCCCGACGACTGTTCTCGGTGTCGGCCTCCGGGCAGTCCCGGACGGCCGACGCCGCACTGGCCTACGAGTACGGCGCACTGGCGACCGCCGCGCAGTTGATCGGTGCGGGCCAGGCGATGCTGGACTCCTCGGTGGACTACGCCAAACAACGCACCCAGTTCGGCCGGGTGATCGGTGGCTACCAGGCCATCAAGCACAGTTTGGCTGATGTGCACATCGCTCTCGAACTGGCCCGGCCACTGCTCTACGGGGCCGCGGTGGCACTGGCCGAGGCCTCCGGAGAGATCGCACGCGACGTGAGTGCAGCCAAGGCCGCTGCCTCGGATGCCGCACTGCTGTCCGGACGTACCGCGTTACAGACCCACGGTGCCATCGGATACACCGCCGAACACGACCTCTCGCAGTGGCTCCTGCGGGTGCAGGCCCTACGCGGTGCCTGGGGCACCCCGGCAACCCACCGCCGTCGGGTATTGGAGGCATTGTGACGACGTTCGAAGAACGGCAACTACTGCGGCAATCCGTCGCGGCCTTGGTGAGCAAGCACGCGACCTCCGAGGCCAACCGCCGGGCAATGGACTCAGTAACCGGATACGACGAGGCGCTGTGGTCGATGCTCTGTGAGCAGGTCGGGGTGGCCGCGTTGGTGGTCCCTGAGGAAATCGGTGGTGCCGGAGGCGAGTTGGCAGATGCGGCAGCGGTGTTGGAGGAACTCGGCCGCGCGCTGGTGCCCACTCCGCTACTCGGCACGACGTTGGCCGAGTTGGCTCTGCTGGCTGCCGATGAACCTGACGGTGAGACCATTGAGCGGCTCGCGGCTGGGACGGCGATAGGTGCGGTGGTCTTCGACCGCGATTACGTGATCAACGGAGACGTCGCGGACGTGGTGCTTGCCGTCGACGATGCGAGGATCGTGCGCTGGGCGGAAGTTTCAATCGCGGCCGCCCACACTCTCGACCCCACAAGGCGGCTCGCGCGGGTGACACCGGGGGCTTGCACCACGATCGGCAACGATCCGGGTATCGCCGATACCGCGTCGATTCTGCTGGCTGCCGAGCAAGTCGGTGCTGCGGCGCGTTGCCTGGAACTCACCGTGGAGTACACGAAGCAACGCGTGCAGTTCGGGAGACCGATCGGCAGCTTCCAGGCGCTTAAACATCGGATGGCTGACATGTACGTGGCGGTACAGTCGGCGCGAGCGGTTGTCGGCGAGGCGGTCGCATCACCCACGCCGATCTCAGCGGCGTTGGCCCGGCTGGCGGCCAGTGATGCATTCTGCTCGGTCGCCGGCGAGGCGATCCAGTTGCACGGCGGCATCGCGATCACCTGGGAACACGATATGCAGCTGTATTTCAAACGCGCGCACAGCAGCGCGCAACTGCTTGGCTCACCGCGCGAACAGTTGCGGCGGCTGGAATCTGAGGTCTTCTAACGCCATGAACCCCCACGTGGCCGGCCGGGCCGGGATTCCCCCGTTCCACGTGATGGATGTATGGCTGGCAGCCGCCGAGCGGCAGCGTACCCACGGCGATCTCGTCAACCTTTCCGCCGGCCAACCTAGCACTGGAGCGCCCGCACCGGTTCTCGCCGCCGCCGCAGCGGTGCTGAAGTCCGGTGAGTTGGGGTATACCGTCGCGCTGGGCATCCCGGAACTCCGCGAGATGATTGCCGGTTCCTATGCCCGGCGATACGGCCTCGATGTCACCGCCGCCGACGTCGTGCTGACCACCGGATCCTCGGGCGGTTTCCTGCTCGCCTTCCTGGCCTGCTTCGACGTCGGAGACAGGGTGGCCATCGCCAGCCCGGGCTATCCCTGCTACCGAAATATCCTCTGCGCGTTGGGCTGCGAGGTCGTCGAGATCGAGTGCGGACCTGCAACCCGATTCCAGCCGACCGTGCAGATGCTGGCCGAACTCGATCCGCCGGTCAAAGGCCTCATCGTCGCCAGTCCGGCCAACCCGACCGGCACCGTGCTCCCACCGCAGGAACTGGCCGACATCGCACGCTGGTGCGACACGGAGGGTGTTCGTCTCATCAGCGACGAGGTGTATCACGGACTGGTGTACCCGGGCGCCCCGGCAACATCATGTGCCTGGGAAACATCCCGTGACGCCGTTGTGGTGAACAGTTTTTCAAAATACTTCGCCATGACCGGTTGGCGACTCGGCTGGCTGTTGGTTCCCGCCGAGTTGCGCCGTGCGGTGGACTGTCTTACCGGGAACCTCACCATCTGCCCGCCGGTGCTGTCGCAGTACGCCGCGGTCGCGGCGTTCACGCCGGAGGCGATCGCAGAAGTAGACGGGTATTTGCACCACTACGCGGCGAACCGGGAGTCCCTGCTGGCCGGACTGCACCGAATGGGCCTGTCCCGGTTGGCGCCGGCCGATGGAGCGTTCTATATCTACGCCGACGTGTCGGACTTCACCGGTGATTCACTGCGTTTCTGCGAGGAACTCCTTGCCGAGACCGGTCTGGCGATTGCTCCCGGCGTGGATTTCGACACCGTGCGGGGTGGGTCGTTTGTCCGACTTTCCTTCGCCGGACCGGCCACCGATATCGACGAGGCCATTCGCAGGTTGGGACCCTGGCTGAAACGGTAGTCAGCGCGCCATCTTGCTTACCGCCGCCAATCCTGGTGCAGTCGGGAACATGCCATTCCTCGATCATCAGCGCGGCCCCGTCTACTACCGGCACTGGGCTACGTTGGAGCCACGTGCCGCGGTCATCTTTCTGCATGGGTTCGGTGAGCACACCGGCCTGTATCACCGGTACGGCTTCGCCCTCAATGCCGCCGGGATCGACCTGTGGGCGGTCGATCAACTTGGTCACGGCCTCTCCCCCGGCGAGCGTGGGATCCTCGGCACCTTGGAAGACAGTTTGGCATTGGCCGATGCGCTCACTGATCTTGTCGAGCAGTGGCAGCCCGGGCTGCCACTGGTAGCCCAGGGCCATTCCTACGGTGCGGTCGTGACGCTGTTCCAGCTGCTGGCCCAACCGAGCAGGTACCGGGCCGGTGTGATCTCGGGTGCACCGCTGGTTCCGGTGGCCGAATTGGTCGATCTCAACACGGTGATCAATTTGGATGTGCGCGGACTATCCGCTGACCCGTTCTATCTGGACTGCATCGAGAATGACCCGCTGTCGTTCACTCACACCGATGGCCGGTCACTGACCCGGGAGCTTGACCGCGCCTGGCACCGCTTCGGTGCCGAGTTACCCAACCTCGTGGTACCGACATTGGCTATACACGGCGAAAACGATCCGATCGCCGCAGTCGGAGCGGTGCGGGCGTATGCCGATCAGATCCCGGCCCTGCAGATCGCAGAGTTCGACGGCACCCTCCACGACGTCCTCAACGACACCACGCACCGAGAAGTGGCCGCCACGGTGGTTGCCTTCATCGGCGAGCAGACGTAAAGGACCCGCGACACTGAGATATCCGGGACCCTTTGGGTCTGCTCGCCAAGGATGGCGATGGCTACAGCCAGGTGTCCGGTGTGGTGGCGGTGAGGAACGACTCGAGATCGTCGCGCCATTTGGCGGGGGTGTTTTTGTCCGGTTCGATGCCGGTGTACTCGCCCCGATAGAACAGCAGTGGCCGGGGCTTGACGGTCGGTACTTCCGAAAGCGACTGCACAGCACCGAAAACCACGAAGTGGTCCCCGCCTTCGTGCACCGAAGCCACGGTGCAGTCGATATGGGCGAGCGATCCATCCAGGATCGGCGACCCCAGTTCCGACGGGTGCCAGTCGACGCCGGCAAACTTGTCGGGTTCCCGGGAACCGAAACGCTCACAGATCTCACGCTGTTTCTCGGTGAGCACATTGACGCAGAATGCACCGCTGTTCTCGATGGCCTGCCAGGATCGTGACATCTTGGTCGGGCAGAACAGCACCAGTGGGGGGTCCAGCGACAACGCCGCGAACGACTGGCAAGCGAACCCATTGGGTGCGCCGTCGTGCATCGTCGTGATGATGGTGATGCCGGTGGCGAACTGGCCGAGGACGTGGCGGAAAATCCGCGGGTCGATTGGCTCAACCGGCATATCGGCCACTACGTGACGTGCGAACCGATGGAGAAGTCATGCCCCCACAGGCTGACCGCGGTGCTCTCTCGCGCCACCCAGTCGGAATCGTCGACTTCCATACCCTCGCAACCGAATTCGATATCGAAACCACCCGGCGTCTTCATGTAGAACGACAGCATCTTGTCATTGACATGACGACCGAGTGTCGCCGACATGGGAACTTTGCGACGCAGCGCGCGGTCCAGGCATAGTCCGACGTCGTCGCTACCCCCCACCTCGACCATGAGGTGCACGACGCCACTCGGCGTGGGTAGCGGCAGGAATGCCAGGCTGTGGTGGCGCGGATTGCAACCGAAGAATCGCAGCCACGCCGGCGGCCCGTCGGCCGGGCGTCCCACCAACTGCGGCGGCATCCGCATGGAGTCGCGCAATGTGAAGCCTAAAACGTCACGGTAGAAGTGCAGCGACTCGGCGTCGTCGCGAGTCGTTAGTACCACGTGGCCTAAACCCTGCTCCCCGGTGACGAACCGGTGGCCGTAGGGGCTGACCACCCGACGGTGTTCCAACGCGGCGCCGTGGAACGCCTCCAGTCCGTTGCCGGATGGGTCGGTGAAGCGGATCATCTCGTCCACCCGGCGATCAGCCAGTTCAGCCGCGGTGGCCTCCTTGTAAGGAACACCCTCCAGATCGAGTGCCGTGCGGATCTCCTGCAGGCCCGCGGCATTCGCGCATTCCCAGCCCGCGTCGGACAGTCGGTCGTGTTCACCGGGGAAGATAACCAGCCGGGCCGGGAAGTCGTCCATCCGTAAATACAGTGCGCCTTCGATATCACCACGGCCCTCGATCATTCCGAGGACCTTGAGTGCGTACTCACGCCAGGCCGGGACGTCGGTGGATTCAAACCGCAGGTATCCCAGCGAGCGGATCGGGCTGCTCACTACGCGCCTCCGAGGAAATCGATCGTCAACTTGTTGAACTCGTCAAACTTCTCCAACTGGGCCCAATGTCCACACTGCCCGAACACGTGCAACTGCACCCGTGGAATCTGTTTGAGTGCCACCAGTGCGCCGTCGAGGGGGTTGACGCGATCTTCACGGCCCCAGATCAGCAACACCGGCTGCCGCAATTTGAACACCTCGCGCCACATCATGCCGAGTTCGAAGTCGGGGCCGGCGAAGGACTTCCCCATCGCCCGCGCGGCAGCCAGGGACTCCGGCGCACTGGCGATGGCGAAGCGTTCGTCGATCAATTCCGGCGTGATCAACTTCTGGTCGTAGACCATGATGCGCAGGAAGCGTTCCATGTTCTCTCGCGTCGGTTCCGCGGTGAACCTGCCAAGCAGTTTGACGCCTTCGGTGGGGTCGGGAGCGAAGAGATTGACCGCGAGACCACCGGGGCCCATCAACACCAGCCGTCCAGCGCGGTCGGGATTGTCAAGGGCGAACCGCACCGCGGTTCCACCTCCGAGTGAGTTGCCGATCAATGCCGGACGGTCGACACCGAGGTGATCGAACAGAGCGAGCACAGCGTTGGCGCTGTATCGGTTGTACTGCTCGTGCTCGGTGTGTTTGTCAGAGTGCCCGTAACCGGGTTGGTCGATGGCTAGGACGTGGAAGTGCTGGGCCAATACCGCGACGTTGCGTCCGAAGTTCGACCAACTCGAAGCTCCCGGCCCTCCCCCGTGCAGGAGAACCACCGTTTTCGGGTTACCCACGCCGGCCTCGTGGTAGTGCAGCCGCATGTCACGTTCACCGGAACGCACCTGAGCGAACCGCGAGGTGGATTCGAACGTGACTTTTTGTTGCGACTGGGCTTCGCGGATGAACGAGGTCATCTGGTCTTAGACCATCGTGTCGCCGAGGGGCAGCCCGAACTCCTGGTTGCCGTACATGACATAGGCGCGTTCGGCGTCGTTGGCGGCATGCACCCGGCCGGCATGGGCGTCGCGCCAGAAGCGCTGCAGTGCCTGGTCGCTGTTGAGGGCGGTGGCCCCGGCCGCTTCGAACAGTCGGTCAATGGAGGCGATGGCCCGGCCGGTGGCCCGGACCTGATCGCGACGAGCGCGAGCTCGCAACTCCATCGGGACTTCTTCGCCGACGCAGACGAGCGCGTACTCCTCAGCGAGGTTGCCTTTGAGCTGTCGCCATGCCGCGTCGATATCGCTGGCCGCCTCGGCAATACGAACCTTGCCGAACACGTCGTCCTTGGCCTTCTCGCCTGCGAACGCCGCACGCACCCGCTTGCCCTGATACTCGACATGCGCGGCGTAGGCACCGTAGGCCATTCCAACAATGGGAGTGGAGATGGTTGTGGGATGCATGGTGCCCCAGGGCATCCGGTAAACCGGGGCGGTGTTGTTCGTCAGACCACCCGCGGTGTGGTCGTTCATCGCCCCGTAGGACAGGAACCGGTGCCGCGGCACGAACACGTCCTTGACCATCAGGGTGTTGCTTCCGGTGCCCTTCAATCCGACGACATTCCAGTCGTCCCGGATCTGGTAGTCCCCGAGGGGCATCAGGAAGCTGCCGAAGTCGACCGGGCGACCGTCCTTGATCACCGGACCGCCGACGAAGGTCCAGGTCGCATGATCGCAACCCGACGACCACAGCCAGGTGCCGTTGACCAGATAGCCGCCGTCTACAACCACGCCGGCACCCATCGGAGCGTAGGAGGACGAAACGCGTACCGTCGCGTCCTCGCCCCAGACGTCATCCTGGGCCTGCTGATCGAACTGAGCGAGGTGCCAGTTGTGCACGCCGAGGATCGAGGTCGCCCATCCGGTGGACCCGCACGCGCTAGCGATCCGGCGGACCGCTTCGAAGAACAGCGTGGGGTCGCACTGCAGGCCGCCCCACTGTTCAGGCTGAAGCATCTTGAAATAGCCGGCTTCGTCGAGGTCGGCGATCGTCGCATCGGTGATCCGGCGCAGGTCCTCGGTCTCCTGATTGCGCTCGCGCAACCTCGGCAGGAGATCATCGATGGCGGCCAGAACCGTCTGCGCGTCGCGTTGCTGAATGGACGTCACTGCATGCCTCCCAAGAAGTCTGTTACTGCCCATCAGACTAGAACACGTTACGATTTGTGTCGAGCGAACTGAGTCCGTACCAGCTAGTTCATCGTATTGTCATTTCTGTAACGTGTTGCAGTTATCGAAAGGACCGATCGTCCCGTGACGGCCAGCGAACCTGCCACCGCCATCGTGCACCTCGACGGACAGACCCACACGGTGCCATGGCCCCGCGGCGAAAAACTGCTCGACGTTCTGCTCGTTAAGGGCATCGAGGCGCCGTACTCATGCCGGGAGGGACACTGCGGCGCCTGCGCGGTGACCGCCGTCGACGGCGAGGTGGAGATGGAGGTCAACGATGTCTTGGAATCCGACGACCTCGCTGAGGGCCTGATCCTGGCCTGCCAGGCCCGCCCACTGTCAGACTCAGTCGAAGTCAGCTACGACTAGAACCCACCCGCCGTCACCGCCGGACCTCGCTACCGGGGCAGGCCGAGCAGCCGTTCGCCGGCCATCGTGAGCAGAATCTGCTCGGTGCCGCCGGCGATTGACAGGCACCGGGTGTTGAGGAACGTCTGGACGGCGTCATTGTTGACCAGTCCCGAACCCGCAGACATTTCCATCCGGAACTCCTCGAGTGATTGGCGATAACGCACGCCGATCAACTTGCGGGCGCTCGCTTCGGCGCTGGTGTCTCGACCCCCCACCGCCAGCTGGACGATGCGATGGTCCAGCAGAGAGCCCACCTGGGCGGCCAGCAACAATTCACCGAGCCAGTCGGTCATCGCCGGATCCAACTCGGACCCGAAGCCGCGCAACATCTCCTCCATCGGGTTGCCCAGCGCGGTGCCGTGCGCCATGGCTACCCGCTCGTTAGCCAACGTGTTGCGGGCCAAAGGCCAGCCGCCGTTGACCGGACCCACCACCATTTCGTCGGGAACGAACAAATCGTCGAAGAACACCTCGTTGAAATTCTGGTGCCCGGTGATCTCGCGGAGCGGGCGAATATCAATGCCCGCTGAGCGCATGTCGACCAGAAAATAGGTAATGCCCTTGTGCTTCGGGGCGTCGGGATCGGTGCGGGCCAGGCATACCCCCCAGTGCGCTCGGTGCGCGGCGGAGGTCCAGACCTTCTGGCCGTCAAGTTTCCACCCCCCCTCGACCCGAACTGCTTTGGTTCGAAGCGCCGCCAAGTCCGAACCAGCGCCTGGCTCGCTGAACAGCTGGCACCAGATCAGCTCACCGCGCAGAGTCGCGGGCACGAAGCGTTCGATCTGCTCAGCCGTACCGTGCTCGAGGATCGTCGGCACCGCCCACCAACCGATGACGAGATCCGGGCGTGCAATCCCGGCGGCGGCAAGTTCCTGGTCGATAAGCAACTGCTCGGCCGGTAGCGCCTCGCGGCCATAGGGTTTGGGCCAGTGCGGGGCCAGCAGGCCGTTATCCGCCATGGCGATCTGGCGTTTACTCTCATCAAGTGCAGCCACCTCGGCGACCGCGGAGGAGATCTCCGGGCGCAGATGGGCGACTGACTGAAGATCGACGCGCAACTCGCGCCGCACACCCTTAAGCGTCAACTCTGCGACCCGGCGCAAGGTGGCGGATCGAACGCCGAGGAATTGGGCGATACCGTACGCGCGCCTCAGGTAGAGGTGCGCATCGTGTTCCCAGGTAATCCCGATCCCGCCGAGAACCTGGATGCAGTCCTTGGCGTTGGCCTTCACGGCTGCCATCCCCGCGCCGGCCGCGACCGCCGCCGCGATCGACAACTGGTCGTCGCCTGGTTCGCTTGCCGCGACTGCGGCGTCGGCTGCCGCGACCGAGATCTGCTGGTACCGCAGCAGCATCTCCGCACACATGTGCTTGATCGCCTGAAAGCTTCCGATCGGCTTGCCGAACTGTTCGCGGACCTTGGCGTACTCGGTGGCGGCCTCCAGTGTCCACCGGGCGACCCCGGCGGCCTCGGCGGCGAGCAGGGTGGCGGCGAGATCGGCAAACCGCTGCCGCGAAACCGCCAGTCGGGTCACGGCAACCGAATCCAGCGTGACCCGGGCCAGCGGACGCGAGAAATCGGTGGCGTCACGCGGTTCGATGCCGATCCCGTCAGCGCCGGCATCAACCAGCACGACGTGCTCGCCGACCGGTAGCAGCAACAGACCGGTGGACAGCGCACCCAGCACGTAGTCGGCGGATCCAGAAACCCGACCGGAGTCCTCGCGAAGGTCAGCGGTCAGTGCCGCCCCGGCGGTGATCCGTCCCGACGACAGCGCCTCCAGCAGTCCCTGATCCGTCACCACCAGGGAGGCCAGTGCGGTCGTGACGACCGGGCCCGGGATCAGGGCCCGCGCCGCCTCCTCCACCATGGCGCACAGATCGACCACCGAACCGCCCGCCCCGCCCGAGGCTTCGGCGACCGCGACCCCGAACAGGCCGAGTTCGGCGATGCCGTCATACACCGCCTGGCAGGCGTCGTTGCGGCCGTGCTCGACGTCGCGAACGACCTGGTCGTCAAGCTGCCCGGCTACGGGCCCAAGAGCGACGGCGAGATCGCCGAGAGCGTGCGACAGGCGC
>JAGYKK010000051.1 GCA_018401645.1 Mycobacterium sp.
ATAGCCAGGCCGACCAGAATCTGGTCAGCTGGTTGCCGACGGAAGCCAACGTGCCCGGCACGCCGGACAGATCGAACAGCGCGAAGACCGTCGAGAAGAACCAGCGGTTGGGCCCCGGTGCGAGCAGCACGACCAGCAGGATCACAAAGCCGTACCCCTTGACGGGTTCCAACTTCTGCTGGAGCGACGGACTCAGATGCGGTTCCAGGGCACCGAAACCGTCGAGTCCGGGAATCGGCAACAGGTTCAACATCAGCGCGGTGAGTTGGAGGAAGCCCAGGAACGCCACGGCTGCCCAGAACACCGCGTGCTCGGGGTCGTAGAACAATCGCGTGGCCCCGAGCAACACGATCGCCAGTACCAGGTTCGCCAGTGGCCCGGCCAGGCTCACCAGGGTGCGCTGGCGCGGTGTCATCAAGCCGCTGCGGATGTAGACCGCGCCGCCGGGCAGGCCGATCCCGCCCAATGCGATGAACAACAACGGCAGGCCCAGTGACAGCAGCGGACTGGAGTACTTCAGCGGGTTCAACGTTAGATAGCCCCGCGCGGCCACATCGTGGTCACCGAAGCGCCAGGCGGTGTAGGCGTGGCCGAACTCGTGCAGGCACAGGGACACCACCCACCCGGCGATCACGAACACGAACACCCCGGCGTAGGCCAGCGGCCGGGTGTTCTGGGCGGCCATCCAGGCCATGACGCCACCGAGGGCGGTGAGCCCGACGAGAACCAGGAAGATCGGGCTCGGGCGCACCGACTGGTGTAACGGGCGAACGCTCACCTCACCGAAACTACCCGGTCCCGTCGACGGTGACGGTCGCGGCGGCGACCCCGGTTATAGGTTCCTCAGCCCACCCGCAACCAGCCGGTGGTGTGCCGATAGAACGTCGACCGCTTGACCTCACGGGGTCCTTCCACGCCGTCGCGGACCACTCGGGCGCCGGTGGTACCCAGCTGAACCGCCCGGCCCGCCAGCCAGCGCCGCGGGAGCCGTCCGGCCGATACCGTGGCGCGCAGTCCCGGCAACGCTGTCGTCGGCTCGATCCGCACGGCGCCAACCGCGCCGTCGAAGAGCACCGCGTCATCCACCACGGTTTCCCCCCGGATCACTGCGCAGCCCTCGGGCGGCAGCCACAACGCGGCTCCGACCAGCACGGTCGCGGTCTCATCGCGGATCAGCGGCACCCGTCGGGCTACCCCGTTCACGGCCCGCCGCGCGCCGCGCCGTCCGTCAACATGGGCGACCTCAACGTCAAGGCTCTCGGTCCGCATCAGCCGGGTCAGCACCGCAGCCAGATCCGTCTGGGATCCGGCGACGACGATCCGCCGCACGTCGCGGACCGCCGCGTCGATCGCGGGCATGCCGTCGGCCTCCCGACAGGGCAGGGCTGCCAGTGCGCGCGGTAGCCGGCGTCCGCCGAAGCGCAACACGATGACTTCGGTGCTGATCAACGACACTCCTCGCGCTGCTCCGATAGGGTTACGAACCGGCTGGACACAATATGCCAGGAGCGAAGCGGGGTCAGGCCATGCCGGCAATCGTCCTCATCGGCGCCCAGTGGGGCGACGAGGGCAAGGGGAAGGCCACCGACCTACTCGGTGGACGTGTTCAGTGGGTCGTGCGGTACCAGGGCGGAAACAACGCCGGGCATACCGTGGTACTGCCGACGGGCGAGAACTTCGCTCTGCACCTCATTCCGTCGGGCATTCTGACGCCCGGGGTCACCAACGTGATCGGCAATGGCGTCGTGGTGGATCCCGGAGTGCTACTCGCCGAGCTTCGGGGCCTCGACGACCGCGGGATCGACACTTCGCAATTGCTGATCTCCGCCGACGCCCATCTGTTGATGCCCTATCACGTGGCGATCGACAAGGTGACCGAGCGCTATATGGGTAGCAAGAAGATCGGCACCACCGGGCGCGGGATCGGACCGTGTTACCAGGACAAGATCGCCCGGATGGGAATCCGGGCCGCTGACGTCTGTGATCCTGACCTGTTGGCCGCCAAGGTCGCTGCCGCGTGCGAGTTCAAGAACCAGGTGCTGGTAAAGATCTACAACCGCAAGGCCCTGGATCCCGATGAGATCGTCGATACCCTGCTGGCTCAGGCCGCGGGCTTCGCGCACCGGATCGCCGATACCCGACTGCTGCTCAACAACGCACTGGAGGCTGGGGAGACCGTGCTGTTGGAGGGCTCCCAGGGCACCCTGCTCGACGTCGATCACGGGACCTATCCCTATGTCACGTCGTCCAATCCCACCGCCGGCGGTGCCGCGGTCGGCTCCGGTATCGGCCCCACCCGAATCACCACCGTGCTGGGAATCCTCAAGGCGTACACCACCCGGGTCGGCTCGGGGCCGTTCCCCACCGAGTTGTTCGACGAAAGCGGCGAGTACCTGTCCAAGACCGGTGGCGAGATCGGGGTGACCACCGGCCGTCGGCGACGCTGCGGCTGGTTTGACGCGGTCATCGCCCGATACGCCACCCGGGTCAACGGCATCACCGACTACTTCCTGACCAAGCTCGACGTCCTGTCCAGCCTGGAGACCGTGCCGGTGTGTGTCGGCTACACGATCGACGGCAAGCGCACCAATGACATGCCGATGACCCAGAGCGACATCGCCCGGGCGGTGCCGATCTATGAGGAATTGCCGGGCTGGTGGGAGGACATCTCCGCCGCGCGGGAATTCGACGACCTGCCCGGCAAGGCCCGGGACTACGTGCTACGCGTGGAAGAGCTTGCCGGAGCCCCGGTTTCGTGTATCGGGGTTGGTCCGGGTAGGGAACAGACCATCGTGCGCCGCGACGTGCTTCGCCGGTGACCGATACCACCGAGGATCCGCAGACGCAGCGACGAGGCGGCTTCCCGCGGTTCTCCCCAGCCGATCCGGGGCCGGGATTCGGCCGCTTCGTGACCGCCATGCGCCGAGCGCAGGACCTCGCGGTCTCGGCGGACCCAGACCCGGATACCTGGGAG
This sequence comes from Mycobacterium sp., assembly GCA_018401645.1. Classification (GTDB taxonomy): domain Bacteria; phylum Actinomycetota; class Actinomycetes; order Mycobacteriales; family Mycobacteriaceae; genus Mycobacterium. The sequence goes on from JAGYKK010000051.1 coordinate 2,975, forward strand.
ATCGCCGCCGACCGGGTCGAGGAACTCAACGCTCTGCTGACACCGTATGAGGCGGACGAGGGGGTCGGGCCCGCTGCCCGGGTGCCCGATCTGCCCGGCGGAGGCAGCCTGTTGATGCCGCCGTTTCGGTTGCGCCGCTTCGACGCCGACGGTGTCGAGGTAGCGGTTCAGTTCAGTCGTTACCACGTCGGCGGCAACTCCGCGGTCCACGGCGGCGTGCTGCCGCTGCTATTCGACTCGGTGTTCGGGATGGTCATCCACGCCACCGCCCGGCCGATCAGTCGCACCGCCTACCTGCACGTCGACTATCGCAACGTCACCCCGATCGACGTGGGTTTGACGGTGCGTGGCTGGGCCTCGAACGTCGAGGGCCGTAAGACCTTCGTCAACTCCGCACTCACCGACGCCGACGGGAAGGTCCTAGCAGAAGCCCACGGACTGATGGTCAGTCTGAAACCCGGCCAACCCTGAGCGCGCCTTCTGCTGTCAGACTGTGCCGGTGGCTCAACATCAACCCCGAGTGCTGAACACGCTCACCACTCCCCGCGCCGCCGCGTTGGCGGGCGTTCTGTTCGCGCTGCTGTTCGGCATCTCCATCATCTTGATCCGCTCGTCATTGCCCGAAGGGGCGCAGCCGGGTTCACAATGGCTCGAGTCTGGTAACGAAAAAATCCGGCTCGCTGCGGAGTTGATGCCGTTCGCCGGCGTCTGCTTCCTGTGGTTCATCGGTGTGGTGCGGGCCAACCTTGGGGGCTTCGAGGACAAGTTCTTTGGCACCGTCACCCTCGGCAGCGGCCTGCTCTTCCTGGCGATGATGTTCACTACCGCCGCGGTGGGCGGCGCTCTCGCCGCCACGAGCCGTGACCTCGGCGAGGGGGTAATCGCCGGTTCCGGATTCGAGGTGTTCGGCCAGATGCTGCTGCTGCACCTGTCCAAGACCTATGCGTTGCGGATGGCGGCGGTGTTCATGATGTCGCTGGCCACCATCTGGCTGCGCACCGGATTGATGCCACGCTGGTTGGTCTTTCTCCCCTACCTGTTGGCGGTGGCCCTGATCATCGGCGCCGAGGCCAGTATGTGGCTGACGCTGGCGTTCCCGGTCTGGGTGCTGGTCGTCAGCATCCTGTTCCTACTTCGGGACGGGGCGTTCGCGAGTCACCGGGAGGACTAAGGACCGTGACCGTGCGTCAGGTTCAGTCCTTGACGAAGGAAAATGCGGTAGGACAGCAGGCCGTCCTGACCTGCTGGTACTTCCGCCACCCTCGACATGCCGGCGATCTCCTGGCCGAATCGGCGCAGCGGCTTGGGAGTGATCCTGTTAATCAGTTCGATGTGGCGCTCGGAATTTTTCTCAGGCCACGGAGCACACCGTCGTCGATGCTGAAGTCGGAAAGCTCGCGGAGCGGTCCGCTGGCCATCTCGGCTTCCCATGTCGCGAGGTAGCTGCGCTCCCGCAGGTCGGCGTAAAAAATGGCCACCGGACGAAGGACCCGCGCCACCTCTGGAGGAACCGGGGATAGTCGGGGTATAGATGCGCGGCCTCGACGTTGATGACGGCGTCAAACGACCCGTCGGGGAAGGGCAGGTTTTCGGCGTCGCCGTGGACGAACGTCAATCCCGGAAGATGACGCTGTTTTGCAGAACTCGATACCCGCCGGGTTGTAGTCAAGTCGGTGTAGCTGCGCGATGCATGGTCAGGTGATGTAGGAGGCCGCGCCGCCATGTCCACAACTGACCTCCAGCACGTCCTTGCCGGTCAGGTCGACTTGGGCGGCGGTGCGGTGGTAAAGCTGGATGGAGTAACGGTCACGCTCATCTGCGGGGTCCAAAACCAGACCCATGGGCGGGTCCTCCTCATAACCGAAGTTGAGGAAGTAGATTTCCTCCTCGCCGATCCTTCGGGTCAGTAACCGGTACCCGTAGCGCGAGATGAGCTTGCCGAAATGCCGTTGCGACCATCCGTCGAGTTCACCGCTAGATTCCCATGCCGCAGAATCTATGGCACTCTGCCCGTGCGGGAAGGGAAATAGCGACTTTCGAATCGCACCCGACTCAGTTTTGGGGCTCGATCCGTCACGGGTGAAACGCCGGCCACCAGATCGCCGGGCCGACAGTGTGAACAGCGCCGATCACGACAGTGCGCACCACGAAGGTGTCCAGCAGAATGCCCAGGCCGACGATGATGCCCAACTGGGTCAGCGCGACCAATGGCGCGCACACAGAGTACGGCGAACACCGCGGCCAATACGATTCCGGCACTGGTGATCACGGCGCCGGTTGCCGACACGCGCGCACGATTCCGGCTGCGGGTGCCGTGGTGGGGGTCTCCTCCTGGGCCCGGGTGACCAAAAAGATTATTAGTCCACGCCGAGGCCACCAGGAACAGAAATGCGAACAACGGGGTCGTGTTGTCCAGTGCCGGGAAGCCCAGCAGGTACACGCTGACCCAACCGCCCATTCCCAGCGCCGCGAGTGTCGACAGTGTCGTCGTGGCCATCAGCACCAGTGGCGCCAGCACTGCACGCAGAAGCACAAAGAGCACTGCGAGCACAACGACAGGATCGCCGGGATCACCACCCAGCGGTCCCGGACGGCGATGTTGGTGGTGTCTAACGCGGTGGCGTCGATCCGCCGACGACCGCATCGGAAGCGACTTGTCGTACCGAATCGCGAAGTGCAGCAACGGCGGTGAACGCTGCATCGGAAGCCGGTGCAGGTCCAGTACCACCTGCCACTGGCGTTTCCCGACGGCACCCCCGCCGATGTCACCGAGGCGATACCCGGCGTGGCCGAGATCGCCGTCGCCACCGCGGGGGCCGCATCAGTGCGGGCGATCACCCGGGTGGGGTCGGTCAACCCGCCGGGGAAGTGCGCGGCCAGGGTCGTGAACCCGGTGACCGAATCGGCGCGCACCCGGAACTGATCGATCAGCGACAGACCGATCGGGATGCCGATCAGACCGGTGGCCAGGACGCCGAGGGCGACGGTAGACGCCAGCGTGACCCGTCCCGCATGACCTGACACCCAGTCGGCTATCCGATGCCAGACTCCGGTGGTGGTGATCTCCTCGGCGCTCACGCGAGGGATGAAGGGCCAGAACAACCTTGGACCGAATAGAGCCAGCAGTGGTGGTAGGACCAGCAGGACGAAGATGGCGGCCACCACCAGGCCCGCGGCGGCCTGCACCCCGAGGCTGCGGGTGGTGGGCGAGGAGGCCAGTAGTAGGCAGAGCAATGCCAGAACGACGGTGGCGTTACTGGCGACGATCGCCGGACCGGCGAAGCGCACCGCAGTGCGAAGTGCCTGTCGGTGAACGGGTTGGCGTCGCAGTTCCTCGCGATAGCGTGAGATGAGCAGCAGTGCGTAGTTGGTGCCCGCGCCGAACACCAGCACGCTGGTGATGCCCGAGGTTGACCCGTCGCCGCCCAGACCCGCCGCCTCGGCCACGGCCGCGCCAGTTACCGCCCCGATCCGATCGGCGAAGGCGATCACCAGCAGTGGCACCAGCCACAGCACCGGGGATCGATAGGTGATGATCAGCAGTAGTGCGACGACGGCTCCGGTGACAGCGATCAGGTTGATGTTGGCCCCGGCGAAGGAGTTGGCGATGTCGGCGCCGAACGCCGGTCCGCCGGTGACGTTGGCCACCAAGGTGTCCGGCAGGCCGTCGCGCGCGGCCTCACGCAGCCCGGTCACCGTGTCGGACAGGGCGAAGCCGGTGAGGTCCGGGCTCAACAACACCGGCGCCACCGCCGCCCTGTTATCGGCAGCCGGGATCAGTGGCGGCCCGGGGCCGGCGAGGGCACCGCTTACCCCGGCCATCCGCTCGCGGGCCTGCTGGCCCGCGGCGAGATCGTCTGGCGTGAGATCGGCGCCGTCGCCGCGGCTGATCACCAGCAGAACCGGTGTGGCGTCGCCGCCGGGGAACTGCCGGCCCAACTCGGCTGCGCGGACAGACTCAGCCCCGGCCGGCAGGACCACCGGCGACTGGTCGGCCGTCGCACTTTGGGGGATCAGGCCCAGCAGGGCGCCGCCCACGGCGGCGACGACCAGTGCCAGCACCCAGGACCGCCGACTCGAGACGACCTCGCCGATGCGTTCCCAGAGAAGTGGAGGGATATCCGGCGCGCGATGCATCCCGACATTTTCGTCTCCCGATAGGGTTTCGCCGTGCTCGACACCCTCGCCGTGGAGAACTACCGGTCGCTGCGCCGGCTGGTCGTCCCGCTGCGGAGGTGCACCGTCGTCACCGGTCCAAACGGAAGCGGTAAGTCGAGTCTGTACCGCACCCTGCGACTGCTCGCCGATTCCGCGCGCAACGGCGCGGTCAACGCGTTGGCCCGCGAGGGCGGACTGGCCTCGACAATGTGGGCCGGGTCGGGGCGCAAGGGCCCGGTCAGCCTCAAACTCGGCTTTGCCGGCGACGATTTCGGTTACGCGATGGATCTCGGGCTGCCGCAGCCCGCGCAGACCGCCTTCGGGCTGGATCCGGAGGTCAAGTCGGAGGCCGTCTGGGCCGGTGCGCTGCTTCGGCCCGCGACTCTGCTCGCCGAGCGTTCGGGTCCGGGGGTGCGCGTCCGTGACGCCGACGGCGGCTGGATCCGGACGGCGACCGCGCTGCGGCCCTTCGACAGCATGCTCAGCGAATTAGCCGACCCGAAGGTCGCGCCCGAATTGATGCAACTGCGTGAGCGCATGCGGTCCTGGCGTTTCTACGATCACGTCCGAACAGACAGCACGGCTCCCGCGCGAGCGCCTCAGATTGGTACGCGAACAATGGTTCTCGGTCATGACGGCGCCGATTTGGCCGCCGCACTTCAGACGATCGCCGAAGTCGGCGACAGCACCGCATTGTCGGAGTCGGTCGACGAGGCCTTTCCGGGTAGCTGCGTGCAGATCAGCCTCAGCGACGGCCGATTTGAGACGATGCTGACGCAACCGGGGATGCTGCGCCCACTGACGGCCGCCGAACTCTCCGATGGCACCCTGCGTTACCTGCTGTGGTTGGCTGCGCTGCTGAGTCCGCGCCCGGCCGAGTTGACGGTGCTCAACGAGCCTGAAGCCAGCCTGCATCCGGATCTGCTGCCGGCCTTGGCCGGCCTGATCGCACGGGCCTGCGAACGCTCGCAGACAGTTGTTGTCACGCACTCGGCTGCGCTGGTGGATGCGCTGCGAGATCGACTCGGCGAGGATCTGAGCACCCTGGCACTCACCAAAATCGACGGCCAGACCAGCATTGCGGGCCAGGGACTGCTCGATGAGCCCGCCTGGCACTGGCCGGGTCGTAATTGAGGAAAGGCCTCCAATGACCGAATCCGGCAAGAACCGGAGCAGCCTGCTGCCGATTCTGTCCGCGCTGGCAGTTCTGGCGGTCGCCCTGGCCGCATTCTGGGTGCTGCGGCTGATGCCCGGTGACGACCAGCCAGACGACACCCGGGTCGGGCTCGCCGCTGTCGGCCACAACGACGCCCTCCAGCGAGGGGATTACGCCGACTTCCGCACCTTCACCTGTATCGCGGAGCAGGGCACCGAATCCGGCGTCCTCGGCGATCAACGGCAGTCCGTGAATGCCAGGGGGGCCCGGTTCGTCGATGACGTCACGGAGATCTCCGTCAGCGGGGATCGGGCAACCGCGACGGTGGTCTATCACTTCGAGAAGGCGCCTGAGGACAAGATCGCTACGCCGACGACGTTCGTTCGGGAGAACGGGCAGTGGACGGTGTGTTCAGCCGGCCCCCGGTAGGCTCCATAATGTGAGCTACGCCGGAGATATCACCCCGCAGGAAAGCTGGAAGCTGCTCAACGACAACGTTGACGCGGTTCTCGTCGATGTTCGCACCGACGCAGAGTGGACGTGGGTCGGGGTACCCGACCTGTCCAGTCTCGGCCGCGACGTCGTATCCGTGCAGTGGATGACTGCCGCGGGACGCAACCAGAACTTCGTCGCCGATCTGATCGCCGCCGGCGTCACCCCGGGTGAGCGCCCGGTGATCTTCCTATGCCGATCCGGCAACCGGTCGATACCGGCCGCGCAGGCCGCCACCGCCGCCGGCATCGCGCCGGCCTACAACATGCTGGAGGGTTTTGAGGGGCAACTCGACGCGAACGGCCACCGCGGTGTAACAGGCTGGCGCGCCGAGGGCCTCCCCTGGAAGCAGTCATGACCGCCGATGAGGTCCCGTCGGTACGGATCCCGGCCCCACTGCCGGACGGGGTCAGCCAGGCCACCATCGGCGTTCGCGGTGGCCTGCTGCGCTCGGAATTCGATGAGACCTCCGAAGGGTTGTTTCTGACGTCGGGGTACGTCTATGACTCGGCGGCTTCCGCGGAGAAGGCATTCACCGGCGAGATCGACCGGTTCGTCTACTCCCGCTATGGGAACCCGACCATCGCGATGTTCGAGGAACGACTCCGACTCATCGAGGGTGCGCCCGCGGCGTTCGCCACATCGTCGGGCATGGCCGCGGTATTCACC
>JAGYKK010000052.1 GCA_018401645.1 Mycobacterium sp.
ACGAGGATGTGATCGCAGAATTCGTCGAACCGGTCGGCATCGAACCCGGTGTCGTTGGCGAAGGCGAATCCCGGTTCGGTGGAGAATACCTCGTACCGCAACCGTTGGGCGGCCTCGATGTGAGTGGAATCGTTGGTCAGCAACAGCGTGTAGCGCGGGCCGGCGGAGCGGCGGGTCTCGGTGTGGTCGGGGGCTATGAGTACAGATGCAGTGCTCATAGTGTGCACGGTCGTTGAACTTGTGGGCCAGATGTCAACGCCGGCGTTACGCGTCGGTGCACAGTCGGTGACTAGTAGACGCAAAAGCCCCCGCACGCAAGGCGTGTCGGGAGCTTTTGCGTCTACTCGCGGGGTTAACCCTTGCGGGCTTTGACCGCCTCAGCCAACTGCGGCGCGACGCTGAACAGGTCACCGACGATCCCGAAATCTGAGATCTCGAAGATGGGCGCCTCCTCGTCCTTGTTGACCGCGACGATGGTCTTGGACGTCTGCATGCCGGCGCGATGCTGGATCGCCCCGGAAATGCCGAGAGCGACGTACAACTGCGGCGACACCGTCTTGCCGGTCTGGCCCACCTGGAACTGTCCGGGGTAGTAGCCGGAGTCCACGGCCGCGCGCGACGCACCGACCGCGCCGCCCATCGAGTCCGCCAATTCCTCGACGACGACGAACTTCTCGGCGCTGCCGACACCGCGACCGCCGGCGACCACGATCGCCGCCTCGGTGAGTTCCGGGCGGTCACCGGCGACGACGGGTTGGCGGGCAAGCACCCGGGTGGCGTTCTCCGCCGGGGCGGGCACCGCGACGGTGACCTGCTCACCGGCGGCGGTGCTCGCTACCGGTTCGACCGCGCCGGGACGCACGGTCATCACCGGCACCTCGGTTTCGGACTTCGATTCAACGGTGAACGCGCCGCCGAAGATGGAGTGGATCGCGGTTCCGTCGGCCTTGATCTCGACAACATCGCACAGCAAGCCGGAACCGATTCGGGCAGCCAGCAGACCGGCGATCTCCTTGCCGTCGGCGGTGGCGGGGATCAGCACCGCGGCCGGACTCGCCGACTCGGTGAGGCTCTCCAGCACGTCGACGAACGGGGTGATCAGATAGTTGTCGACGTCGTCGGATTCGGCGACGTAGATCTTCACGGCACCGGCGGACTTGAGATCCTCCACCAACGGGGCCGCCGTGCCGGGGCCACCGATGACCACGGCGGACGGCTCACCTAGCGCACGTGCGGCGGTGAGGAGTTCAGCGGTGACTTTCTTCACCGCGCCTTCGGAGTGCTCGACGAGCACAAGTACTTCAGCCATAGCGGTTCTCTATCTCCTGTCGGAAGGGGTCCTCGGTGATGTGAAGTGGTCCTAGATGGGTTTGAACAGTCCTAGATGATTTTCTGCGCGACGAGGTATTCGGCAATCTTCGTGCCGCCGTCGCCTTCGTCACTGACTTTCTCACCGGCACTCTTCGCCGGCCGCGGCGCCGCGGAGAAGACCTTCGAGTTGGCGTTGGCGAGACCGACGTCGTCGGCACCGACCCCGATGTCATCGAGCGTGAGGGTGCGGACCTCTTTCTTCTTCGCGGCCATAATGCCCTTGAAGGAGGGGAAGCGCGGTTCGTTGATCTTCTCGTGCACGCTGACGACGGCCGGCAATGTTGCTTCCAGCGTCTGTTGGCCCTCGTCGGTTTCGCGAAGTCCGGTGATCTTCCCGCCGTCGACCGTGAACTCCCGCATGTGGGTCAACTGCGGCACCCCAAGGTTCTGAGCGATGATCGCCGGAACGGTGCCGCCGGTGCCGTCGGTGGCCTGGTTGCCGGTGATCACCAGGTCTGCCGGTGGTTCGACTTGGCCAATCGCGTGCGCCAGCACCCAGGCGGTCTGCACCATGTCCGATCCGGCTACGCGGTCATCGAGCACATGTACGGCCTCATCGGCACCCATCGACAGCGCCTTGCGGATCGCCTCGCCGGCCCGCTCGGGTCCGAGGGTCAGGACGACGACCTTGCCCTCCCCACCTTCGGCCTGTTCCTTCTCCTTGATCAGCAGCGCCGCCTCGACGGCGCGTTCGTTGATCTCGTCCAGCACGGCGTCGGCCGCCTCGCGATCAAGGGTGTAGTCACCGTCGCTGAGTTTGCGTTCAGACCACGTGTCCGGGACCTGTTTGATCAAAACCACGATGTTGGTCATGGCTAGTCCTCCTGGCAGGCGTCGAACGACCGGTGGGCCGCTCGTTTCGGGAACAATCGCTGACCACACTATGTTACCGACCAGTAACATCGGTGGCTTGCACCCTCACCATAGCTGGCCCACCGCCGTGCTCTCACCCCCCTGTCGCAACCCGAGAGGTTCTCGATCCGGGCCGGCCGGGTTAGCCTGCCTTGCGATGAACGCGCACCGCAGCGACGCAGCCGACAGTTCCCTGCCACTGACCGGCGAGCGGACCGTTCCCGGCTTGCCGGTGGAAAATTACTGGTTCCGTCGCCACGAAGTGGCTTACCGGCGGTGCGTTGATATCTGCGCAGGTCATGACGTGCTCGAGGCCGGCTGCGGCGAGGGCTACGGGGCTGACCTCATCGCATCGGTGGCTAGGCGAGTGGTGGCCGTCGACTACGACGCCGCCACCGTCGCCACGTGGGCGCCCGGTACCCCCGGGTCGAGGTTTTCGCGGCCAATCTCGCTTCGCTGCCGGTGCCCGACTCCTCCGTCGACGTCGTGGTGAACTTCCAGGTCATCGAGCATCTGTGGGATCAACCACAATTCATTACCGAATGCTTACGGGTGTTGCGGCCGGGCGGGTCACTGCTGATGTCGACGCCCAACCGGATCACCTTCACGCCAGACAGCGACACCCCGGTCAACCCATTCCACACCCGCGAACTCAATGCCGCCGAGTTGCGCACGCTCCTCACCGACGGCGGGTTCGTCGTGCGGTCGATGAGTGGGGTCTTCCACGGCCCGCGATTGATCGACATGGATAGCCGCCACGGCGGTTCGATCATCAACGCTCAGATCGTTCGCGCACTCGCCGGCACCCCGTGGCCCGATGATCTGCTGGCTGATGTGGCGGCGGTCAGTTGCGCGGACTTCGACATCGTCGACGATTCCGGGCGCGAGATCGACGAGAGCCTCGATCTGCTGGCGATCGCGGTGCGCCCGTGAGCAGAAGCACGCAGACGGTCCCCGGTCAGTTCAGCCTCGTGCTGCATACCCACCTGCCCTGGCTGGCCCATCACGGCCGCTGGCCGGTCGGAGAAGAGTGGCTTTATCAATCCTGGGCGGCGTCCTATCTGCCACTGATGCGCGTGCTGAGGACGCTGGCCGCCGAGAACCGTCGCGGTCTGGTCACCCTCGGAATGACGCCGGTGGTCGCTGCACAACTCGACGACCCCTACTGCCTCGACGGGATGCACCGCTGGCTGGCAAACTGGCAACTGCGAGCGCTGGAAGCCGCCACGATGCACACCGCCACAGGTGCCGCAGCCGGCACCGCGAGTACACCGGAGGCCCTGCGACGCTTCGGGATTCGGGAATACGCCGAAGCCGAACAGGCATTGGATGACTTCGCCGCGCGGTGGCGCCACGGAGCGAGTCCGCTGCTTCGAGAGCTGATTGATTGCGGCGCCGTCGAGTTACTCGGGGGCCCACTGGCGCATCCGTTCCAGCCGCTGCTGAACCCCCGGCTTCGAGAGTTCGCATTGCGCGAAGGCCTGGCCGATGCCGGTGCGCGCCTAGGTCACACACCGACCGGAATCTGGGCACCGGAGTGCGCCTACGCCCCCGGAATGGAGCGTGACTACGCCGCCGCCGGCATCGGACACTTCATGGTCGACGGGCCTTCACTACACGGCGACACCGCGCTCGGCCGCCCGGTCGCCGGAACCGACGTGGTGGCCTTCGGTCGTGACCTCAAGGTCTCCTATCGGGTGTGGTCGCCAAAATCCGGCTACCCCGGCAACGCCGCCTACCGCGACTTCCACACTTTCGATCACCTGACCGGTCTCAAACCGGCCCGGGTCACCGGTCGCGGTGTGGACTCCGAGGCCAAGGCCCCCTACGACCCCGACCGCGCCGACCGCGTGATCGACACCCACGTCGCCGATTTCGTGGAATTGGTGCGCGATCGGCTTGTCAGCGAATCCCAGCGCATCCGGGCGGCCCGCGCACGTGGTGGCGGCCTTGACACCGAACTGTTCGGGCACTGGTGGTACGAGGGCCCGATCTGGTTGGAGCGCCTACCGTGCGCTACCCGAAGCCGGATCCGCATCGGCACCCTCAACGACGCACTGGGCGGCGGATTCGTCGGCGCGGGCGTCGACCTGCCGCCGAGTTCCTGGGGTTCGGGCAGGACTGGCAGGTGTGGGCCGGGCCGAAGGTGGCGACCGGTGGCACTCAACACCGAGGTGGTCGACACCGCACTCGGCTGCGTGGACAGGCGCTGTCAGACCGGGACCGCGCCGACCCGGGACCCGGTCGCCGATCAGATCCTGCGCGAGACGCTGCTGACGGTATCCAGCGACTGGCCGTTCATGGTCAGCAAGGACTGGCGGCCGACTATGCGCGCTACCGCGCCCACCTGCACGCCCACGCCACCCGCGAATCGCCGATGCGTTGGCGGGCGGGCACCGCGAGGCCGCGGTACGTCTGGCCGCGAACTGGAACCGCGCCGACGGACTGTTCAGCGCCCCTCGATGCCCGGCGGCTGCCCCGATGAAGGTCCTCATGGTCTCTCTGGGAGTACCCACCGGTGGTCATCGGCGGCCTCGGCAGGCACGTTCACCACCTGGCGACCGCGCTCTGGCCGCCGACGGTCACGACGTGGTGGTGCTGTCGCGTCGACCGTTCGGCACCGACCCCGCCAGTCACGAGCACCGACGGCATCCACGAGGGCGTACCGGGATCGCCGCGGCACAGGGACCCGCACGAGTTCGACTCGGCACCGACATGATGGCCTGGACGCTGGCCATGGGCCACGCCATGATCCGCGCCGGACTGCAACTGCACACGCAGGGCTGGCTGCCCGACGTGGTGCACGCCCACGACTGGCTGGTGGCACACCCGGCGATCGCGCTCGCCGAGTTCTTCGACGCACCAATGGTTTCCACCATCCATGCCACCGAGGCCGGCCGCCATTCCGGGTGGGTGGCTGACCGATCTGTCGTCAGGTGCACGCCAGGAATCCCTGGCTGGCCCGCGAATCCATACCCTGATCGCCTGCTCACATTCGATGGCCGACGAGATCACCGAACTGTTCGACCCGGATTGTCGGCCGTCACCGTCATCCGCAACGGAATCGACTCCAGCCGTTGGCCATTCGCGGCCCGCACCGGCCGTCCCGACCCGCCAGAGTTGCTCTACGTCGGCCGGCTGGAGTACGAGAAGGGTGTTCACGACGCCATCGCGGCGCTGCCCCAGATCCGTCGGGCCCATCCCGGCACCAACCCTCACGTCGCCGGCGACGGCACTCAGCAGGACTGGCTGATCGACGTGGGCGCAAGCCAGGGTGCTCAAAGCGGTGCGGTTCGCCGGCCGACTGGACCACGACGCGTTGCTGGCCGCGTTGCACCGGGCCGACTTGGCGGTGCTGCCGAGCCACTACAGCCGTTCGGCATCGCCGCACTGGAGGCGGCTGCCGCAGGCATCCCGCTGGTCGCCTCGGATGCCGGCGGTCTCGGCGAGGCCGTCATCGACGGCGAGACGGGGCTGTCCCCTCCCGCCGCGCGACGTCGCCGCCCTGGCCGCCGCAGTGCGCCGCGCGCTCGGCGACCCGGCCGCCAGCGCGGCACGCGCCGTGGCCGCGCGCGCCCCGTCTCACTTCGGATTTCGGACTGGCACACCGTGGCCGCCGAGACTGCGCACGTTTATCGGGGCCAAAGGGGCGAGCGCGAACCGCAGGGCCGCCGGCCGATCATCGAGCACGCACTTCCGGACCGCTGACCCTTCTCGCCCGCGCGCCGAGCAGACTCAAAGTCGCCCATGGCGCGGCGTGTCGGAGGATTTTACGTCTGCTTGCGGCGTTGCGGCGCGGGGCGCGCCCTACCGCGAGGCCTTCTTGCGCTCGATGTCGGCCAGGTGTGCGGCAAGTTCAGCACGCTCGGCGGCGGAGGTCTCCCACGCCAGCTTTCGGTTCTTGACCCCTGGCCGGCGAGCCGACCGCGATCGAGTAGTCCGGGATGTCGCCCTTCACGACGGCGTGCGCGCCGAGCACGCAGCCACGGCCGATGGTGGTCCCGCGCAGGATGGTCACTTTCGTCGCGATCCAGGTGTCCGGGCCGATCGCACCCGGGCTTTTGACGATGCCCTGGTCGCTTGATCGGCAACTCGATGCTGTCCATCCGGTGGTCCGAAGTCGCAGACGTAGCCACCAGTCCGCCATTAGCCGAGTCGCCGAACTCGATATCGATGTAGCAGTTGATGACGTTGTCACGGCCGAAGACGACTTTGTCGCCGGGCGCAGGGAACCTCGTGAGCCGGATGGTGTTCTTGTCGCCGATGTGGACCCAGCGATCTCTAATTGGGCCAGTTCCGGGGTGGCGTGGATTTCGACGTTCTTGCCCAGAAACACCATGCCGCGGGTGATCACGTGGGGGTTGGCCAGCTTGAACTTCAGCAGCCGGAAGTAGCGCACCAGGTACCAGGGTGTGTACGCGCGTTAGGATCACCCACTTCAACGATGCCGTCGTAAGAAACTGGGCTTGGCGGGGATCGCGCAACCGGGAACCCCGCCAGCGCTTGTGGATCGGCGCACCCCACATGCTCGTCATGGCGGTAGAGCGGTAGTCGGTGAGGCCAGCCGTGCCGCCCGCGGCCGGTCTACTTCGGCGGCATCCGGATGCCGCCGTCGACGCGGACCACCTCGGCGTTCATGTATGAGTTGGTGATCAACTCGATAACCATCGAGGCCAACTCCTCAGCCTTGCCGAGGCGGTGCGGGAACAACACCGATTCGCCGAGTTTGGCTTTGAAGGCTTCAGAGTGTTCGCCCTCGCCGTAAATGGGCGTGTCGATGAGGCCCGGGGCGACCGTGTTGACCCGGATGCCCACCGCGGCAAGGTCGCGAGCCACCGGTAGCGTCAGGCCGACGACGCCGCCCTTGGACGAGGAGTACGCCGCCTGGCCGATCTGTCCATCGAAAGCGGCCACACTGGTCATGTTCACGATCGCACCGCGTTCACCGGTGCCGCTTGCCTCGAGCCGACTCATCGCGGTCGCCGCCAGGCGGATACAGTCGAAGGTACCGACCAGGTTGATCGCGATGACCTTGCGGTAGGCGTCGAGGTCGTGCGCCGAGGCGAATTCACCGTCCTTGCCGATGGTGCGCTGCGCCCAGCCGACCCCGGCCGAGTTGACCAGCACGCGCAGGGGGCCGAGGTCCATTGCGGTATTCACCGCATCCTCGATCTGTTCTGTTTTGGTGACGTCGACCTGGACGAAAACCCCACCGATCTCCTCGGCGAGTTTCTGTCCACGTTCGGCTTGCATGTCGGCGATGACGACCCGAGCGCCGCGATCGGCCAGTTGGCTGGCCGAGGCCGCGCCGATCCCCGATGCCCCACCCGTGACGATTGCACTGACTCCGTTGAGTTCCACGGATTTGAGCTTAGGACGGCCACGGGATGCGCCTGGCATCGCCCCGGGGGAGTTAGTCTCCCCTGGATGGTCAGGACACCGATACTGCGGCCCGATTGGACCAGAAGGGTCCTTGTATTGTCCGCCGCAGCGCTACTCATCCCTTCCTTGGCGGCCTGCAGCGGAACCGACTCCTGGGTGGAATCCGCCGCAGCGCCGGGTTGGAGCGCTCAGTACGCCGACGCCGGCAATACCAGTCATAGCGCCACCGACGGTGCGGCCGCACTGGCACCGCAGTGGAGTCGATCGGTCAAGGGCGAATTGGGTGCGGCGGCGGCCCTGGGTGGCGGCTATGTCGCCGTCAACGGCCAGACCGCTGGCGGTTGCTCACTGATGGTGTGGGAGAACGGCAATTCGGGCCGGCAACGCTGGTGTACCCGGATGGTTCTCGGCGGCGGATTCTCCAGCGCACTATTCGACGGATTCGACAATCTCTACATCGGCCAGCCCGGTTTGATGCTCTCCTATCCCCCTACCCAGTGGGTCCGCTGGCGCACCCCCGTGATCGGAATGCCGACCACCGCAAGGTTTCTCGGCGATGGAAAGCTTCTCGTGGTTACTCACCTCGGGCAGGTGCTCGTTTTCGATTCGCACCGCGGTGACGTGGTGGGCACCCCGATCGACCTCGTCGCGGGCGTCAACCCAACTGATGCGACCCGTGGACTGACCGACTGCCAGCAGTCTCTTCCCGGTTGTCCGGTTCCGACCGCACCGGCCTTCTCGTCACGAAGTCGACTGGCCGTGCTGGGAGTGTGGCAGCCGGGCGCCGCGGCGTCGGTGCTGACCGCACTGCGCTATCAACCCGGGGGCACGCCACTGCTCGTCACGGAATGGACCAGCGCGGCCGTCACCACCGGCGTGCTGGGCGCTCCGGTGTTCGCCGAGGACGGCCAAACCGTGTACGTCAATGGCCGCGATCGTCGGCTATGGGCGTTGAACGCACAGGACGGCACACCCAAGTGGTCTGTGGCACTGGGCTTTCAGCCCCAAACACCACCCACCGTGGCGCCCGGCGGCCTCATCATCGCCGGCGGCGGACCCGACACCAGGTTGGTTGGACTCAGGGACGACGGAGACCGCGCCGAGGTTACCTGGCGACGCGACGATCTCATTCCCCTGAGCACCTCCAGCCAAGCCGGCGCACAGGTGGCCTATACCGTCGTGGCAACCGACCCGCCGGGACAGTCGCTGCTGGTCTTCGATCCCGCCGACGGGCGAACTCTGAACAGCTACCCGCTTCCGGATGCCGCCGGCTACCCGGTCGGGATATCGGTTGGATCGGACCGCCGGGTGGTAGCGGCCACCAGTGCCGGGCAGGTTTACGGATTCGGTCCCGCCTAGGTCGACGGCTATTCGGAGATGGCTGTCCTGCCGGGATGGCCTTTCTGCACAGTGTCGATTTGATCCACAGTTGGGTTGGTGGGGGTGGGTTGTGTCGGGGGTCTGTTTTATTATTCGAACATGCTTTCGAGTCAGGTGTCTGGGGCGGTCGCTCAGATTGAGGCTGCCCTTGACGTGCTGGCCGGGGTCGACCT
>JAGYKK010000053.1 GCA_018401645.1 Mycobacterium sp.
CTTCACCATCTACCGTGAGTGGGGCACCGACCGGAGATCCCCTGACAGACGGTGACCCGGCGGGATGGGTGCGTTCGGAAGTCTCGCCCGCGCCCCTCGCCGATGATCTGCGCTGTGCCGATGATCGCGACCTGCCCAGCCGCACCGACGCGCTGGGCCGCGCGCTCTCAGAAGTGATCGGCGGCCCGGTCGGGCGGCACGCGGTGGTGGGCCGGACTCGGGTGTTCACTCCCCTGCGGGTGATGTTCGCAATCGGCTTGGTCTTTTTAGCGCTGGGGTGGTCGACGAAGGCGCCCTGTCTGCAGACGATCGGCTCCGGTGCACCCGATCAACGCGTCGCGAACTGGGAGAACCAGCGCGCCTACTACGAGTTCTGCTATTCCGACACGGTGCCGTTGTATGGCGCAGAGTTGCTGAGTCAGGGCAAGTTTCCCTACAAATCGAGTTGGCTGGAACTCGATTCCGCAGGCAATCCGCGAACGCAATACGACGGCAGTGCGGCGGTGCGCTACATGGAGTATCCGGTGTTGACCGGCCTCTACCAGTACCTGTCGATGTCACTGGCGAAGACCTACACCGCGGTTGCGAAGGCGACCGGCCTGCCGGTACTCGCCGGGGTGGCCGAAGTCGTGATGTTCTTCAATATCTCGGCGTTCGGTCTCGCGCTGGCCTGGCTGGCGACGGTGTGGGCCACCTCGATGCTGGCTGGACGCCGGGTGTGGGACGGTGCCCTGGTGGCTGCATCGCCGATTCTGATCTTTCAGGCTTTCACCAATTTCGATGCTCTGGCAACGGCTTTGGTGACCGGGGGGCTGCTAGCCTGGGCGCGCCGGCGCCCTCTGCTGGCCGGCACCCTCATTGGGCTCGGAGTGTCCGCCAAGCTCTACCCGGCATTGCTGCTGGGACCGTTGATCCTGCTCGCGGTGCGCACCGGTCGCTTCGGCGATGCGGTGCGGACCACTTCGATGGCGGTGCTGGTGTGGTGCGCCGTCAACCTTCCGGTGCTGCTGTTGTATCCGCGCGGTTGGTCGGAGTTCTTCCGGCTCAATACCCGGCGGAATCAGGATTTGGATTCGCTCTATAACGTCGTTACCTCCTTCACCGGCTGGCGGGGTTTTGATCCCCAGCTCGGATTCTGGGAGCCACCGACGGTACTCAATGCCGTCTCCGGTGGGCTTTTCCTGCTGTGCTGCGCGGGAATTGGGTACGTCGCCCTGACCGCTCCTCGCAGACCTCGGTTGGCACAGCTCGCATTTCTGGTGGTGGCGGCTTTCCTCTTGGTCAACAAGGTCTGGAGTCCGCAGTTCTCGCTGTGGCTGGTGCCCTTGGCAGTCCTGGCCCTGCCGCACCGGAGGGTGCTGCTGGCATGGATGACCGTCGACGCACTGGTGTGGATACCCCGGATGCTCTATCTATTCGGCGAGCAAAACAAGGGTTTGCCGGAGCAGTGGTTCACCGCCACGGTGCTGCTCCGTGACATCGCCGTCGTGGGATTGGCCGCCATGGTGATTCGCCAGATTTACCGTCCCGCAGAGGATCTGGTCCGAATGCGGGGACGCGCCGACGATCCGTCCGGTGGAGTTTTCGACGAAGCGGTCGATGCATTCCCGGCGCGGTGGCCGCAGCGACTGCGGCCCGCTCAAAAACACCAGGAGGTCCCGGATGCAGATAGCAATCGCACTGTTCCCGCGCGTGACGGCGTTGGATGCAGTGGGCCCCTATGAGGTCCTGCAGCGTGTCCCGTCGATCGACGTCGTCTTCGTCGGGCATCGGCGCGGGGAGGTCCGGACCGACAACGGCATGCTCGGATTGACCTGCGACGCCACCTTCGATGAGGTCACCGGTCCGGACGTGGTGCTGGTCCCGGGCGGGGTGGGTACCCGCGAGTTGATGACCGACGGGCCGGTTCTTGATTGGATCCGCACGGCCCACCGGAGCACCAGGTTCACCACATCGGTGTGTACCGGCAGCCTGGTCCTGGCCGCCGCCCGATAGGCCCCGCCATAATCGGCCTGGGACAGTGCGACCCGAACCTCGATCCGGTCTGCGGCGACGACCAGCCGTTGCAGATGCCGCGGCGTGGCCCACGATCTCACTTCAGCGGCGTGCGTGCGCGCGACATCCACATCGCCCCGTCCGGCGGCAAGCAGCCCCAGGTCGGCCAGCAGCTGGTAGCGACGCAGTTCACTGCCCCGGGTCGACTCCGACATCTCCAGGCAGTCGCTGCCGACCTGCTCGGCCTCCTGCCAGTGGCCGCTGGCAAACAGGTCCAGCATCACCACTCGCCCCGCTTCGATGGCGTCGATGGACGCACCGTACTCGCGCAATCGGGTGTAGGCGATCCGCAGCGGCCCGCGAAACTGGTCCATGGCATCGACGCAGTACGCGGGGAACGCAAGCAACATCACCTGCCGTGCATATAACCGTGGCAGCTTCTCTGCGTACTCACCCAGCAGCGCAGTGCGCAGCGCGATACTTGTGGACGCGATGTCATCCACGCCGGTCCGGTACATCAAGATCGCGGGGTTCAATCGATTGTCCACGGCGGCGAGAGCGGCATTGGTCTTAACCCAATGCTGTTCGTCGCCAAGGTAATTGGTGACGGAAACGAGCAGGTGAGCCAGCCGACTCACGATCTTGTCATCGAGGGAGCTGGCCCTGGACAAACCGTCGAGAAGCCAGCCATGGGCGGAGACTGCGTCGCCGTTGCGGTGAAATTCCCGGTAGGCGTCGGCCAGGATCGCCGACGCGGATCCCGCCGGAACGCCTACTCCGCTGTCAAGGAGATCTCGCGTATCGTCAAGCTTGCCCGCACGGGCAGCGACGAAGACAGCGTCGCCGAACAATCTTTCACGGCGCTGGGGATCAGGATTCAGCTCGGCGGCCCGGCGCAGCCACTTGACCGCGACCGCCAGGCCGCCCCGGCGGCCAGACAGCTTCGCCGCGCGCACGAGCAGATCGGACACCTCCTGGTCGGGACCGGCTGTCGCGGCCGCCAAGTGGAACGCCTGGCGCAACAGCACGTCGCCGTAAAGCGCCGCGAGCTCGCGGTGCGCCTCGCGGATCTCCGACTGCTCGGCGTCGTGGACTATTGCCGATTGAACGAGGGGGTGGCGGAACACGGCTCGCCCGAGCGGATCCACCATCAACAGACCAGCCTCGATGGCGGACTGCACGCTGCGCATCTCATAGCGAGACTGATTGACGCCGCGGGTAGAACCGGAACTTCCGTCGAGGGCTGCTCGCAAGATCGTGGCCCGCACCGAAGGCTCCAGTTGTTCCGATCGCTCAGCGAAAACCGACACCAGGCGATGGGTCAGCGGAAGCGCCGGGTTGCCGACATCAATCTGATTCGCGCACCGCGGGAGTTCGGTCAGTGCCAGTGGGTTGCCAGCTGCCGCCTCGAGAATCTGGTCTCGAACCACGCCCGCCAGCGACGTCTCCGTCCGATCCAGCAGGTGTTCCGATTCGAGGGAGCTGAGCGGATGGAGGGAAAGTTCGCGCCACCCGGCGGCGGAGAACCTCGCCGCTCCGGTCGTCCGCATCCCGACGACGATGCGAATCCGCGGATTGGCCACCCGGCGACCCACCGCACTCAACACCTGGGCGGAAACGTCGTCGAACCATTGCACGTCGTCAACCGTGAGCAGCAGCGGGGTACTCGTGGCCGCGGCGGCGAGTAGATCAAGAACCGCCCCCACAAGCGGTAGGGAGGCTACTGTCGCGCCCGGCTCGCCGCCGTAGACCGGGGCCAGAACCGCACGAGACCGCTCGCTGAGATCATCCGCGAACTCCTGCAGACTGAAGACGATCTGATGCAGCCCCGCAAGGACGAAGTGCTGCTCCGCGGGCACACCGATCACACGAGCCACTCGCCAGCCTCCGGCCCGGGCGTCGCGACAGAACTGGTCAATCAGTGCGGTCTTGCCGATGCCAGGTTCGCCGCACACCGCAAGCGCAGGCTCGTCGTCCTGGGACAATAACGCGCGTAGGACAGCCTGCTCGACGTGCCGGCCCACGAGGCCCGTGCCACGCGGCGCACTCTGAGGGGTTCCGGTGCCGACGCCGTGAACAGCGCTGACGTTGTCGGCGACTGAGGATCCTGGGTCCACGATGCCGACCTCTCTCAGACTGCGCGAACCTGGAGGGGCTCCACCATGGCCGACCTCCCGAGTGCCGTGGTCCGTGATTCGCCAACCCATGAATCTGACCTCTGAACAGCGCGCCTTTCAGGATGACGCACCGCGTGAACTGAGACTAGCGACTCTGGGTGGCCTTTCGATGGGTTATGAGACGACCTGGCGAGGTCACATCATCACGCAACGTCCATTGCGCAGGTAATGGATTGCGCGCCTCGGCGAGTACCCTTCGCCTTGCAACCGGTCGTCCACAGAAGGCTGTCATCCTTGTACATCACCAGGTTGCCGTTGTCCTCCACGAACAGTGTGACGATGCCCGTTGTGCCGCTTGTGAAGGATTCCCACACCGCGCCGGCGGCGGTGTACAGCACGAAGTTGCCGTCATCTTGGAGCCGGGCGGACGTGACCGGCTTGCCGTAGGTTTTGGTGGACCACACATCGGTCCGGCGGTCCTTCGCCGCGTCGTATCGGTAGAGCACAAGATTGCCGTCTTCCTGCAGGACCAGGGAGTACACCGTGTTGGGGGACGTCAACGCATCGCCCGGGGACAGCGATTGTCCTTGAATGAGGGTGCCTCGGCAGTCGATGCTCTTGGAGACGCCGTTCGAGCACACCGTGTTGCTCCACACCACGCCGGTCAAGATGGTGCTGGAGTAGTTCGCCCCGCGCAGATTCGCCCCGGTCAGGTTCGCGCCGTTGAGGTTCGCCTTGGCCAGATTCGCATCGGTCAGGGTCGCGCCGGTCAGGTTCGCGCCGTCGAGGTTCGCGTTGGTCAGGGTCGCGCCGGTCAGGGTGGCGTTGGTCAGGTTCGCCGAATTCAGTTGCGCGCCGGTCAGGTTCGCGCCGGTCAGATTCACGCCGGTGAGGTCACGGCCACCGAGTTGCTGGCCGGTCAGATTCGCCTTGCTCAGATCGGCGCTGCGCACGTCGGCATCGGACACCCCGGTCAGGGTCGCACCGGCCAGATCCGCGCCGTTGAGTTTGGCGTTGGTCACAGTCGCGTCGGTCAGATCCGCGCCGTTGAGTTTGGCGTTGATCAGAGTCGCCCCGGCCAGATTCGTGCCGTTGAGTTTGGCGTTGGTCAGATTCGCCCCGGTCAGGTCCTTGCCGGACAACACCGAATTCTTCAGATCCTGCCCGCTCAGATCGGCGCCGGTCAGCGTCGTGGTGGCCCACCCCGTCGCGCCGGTCAGCACCGTGCCCGTGAGCTTCGCCCCGGTCAGATTCGCATCCGTCAGGATTGCCCGAGTCAGGTTCGCGTTCGTCATGACCGCGTCAGTCAGGTTCGCACCGGTCAAATTCGCCCCGGCCAGCACGGTGCCGGTCAGGTTCTTCCCGGTCAGGTTCTGCCCGGACAGATCCAGGCCGGTCATATCCGTGCCGGTCAGGGTCGTGGTGGCCAGGCCGACCGCACCAGCGAGTTGGGCGCCGTTGAGTTTCGCGCCAGTCAGAATCGCGCCGGTCAGAATCGCATCGGTCAGAATCGCGTTGGTCAAAGTCGCGCCCGACAAATCCTTACCGCTCAGGTCGGCGCCGGTCAGGTTCGCCGCGGTCAGGTCGGCCCGGGTCAGGACCGTGCCGGTGAGGACCTTGCCGCTCAAGTTCGCCCCGGTCAGGACCGCCCCGGTCAAATCCGCCCCGGCCACCACCGCACCGACGAGAGTCGTGCCACCCAGGTTCGCCCCGGGCAGAATCGCGCGGGTCAGATCCGAATCGGCCAGCTTGGTTCCGGTCAAAATCGCGCGGGTGAAGTCCGCGGACACCAGGGTCGCGCCGGTCAGGTTGGTGAAGGTCAGGTTCGTGCCCACGAACTTCACACCGGCGAGGTTCTGACCGGACAGATCCGCCCCGGCCAGATCCTTGTCCGAGCAATCTTTACCATTCACACACTCCGCCGACCCGGCCGCGGTGACATGGGCGCCGGAGAGGTTCTGCAACGTCAACGGCACAGAAACGGTCCCGGTGTCGCCGGTGATCAGGTGGGTGCCGCCAGGCGGGTCAGAGACCGCCAGGACGAACACGTCCTGGTCGAGGTCCGATTCGGCCGGGGTATGCGGGGTGTACTTATAGAAACCGTGCTGGTCGAGTTCCAGACTGCCGTTCTCAGGCGCCACCAGCACCGAGTAGCTCAACTGCTCACCCTCAGCGTCCCGAGCCCGCAGATGCCCGTGGAGTTGGCCGTCGCTCCACTGCTGCACCGGACTCACGGTCGGCGACTCGTTGAACCACGTTCGCCGCACCAGCAGCAGCGCCCCGGACAGCCACTCAGAAACCGGGTTGGCCGGCAGACTCGACAACCACCGCGACGCCGTGTCGAAGAAACCCACGACAACGGTGTTCAACGCCTCCCTGACCACCCCGACCGGCGCTGCAACCCCGCCCCGCGGCGGGACCAGCGTCGGGGCCGGCACCGACAGCTGGGCCACAGCAGAACCCCCGACCGGCAACGACACCGCAGTCGCCCCCGGCGCCTGGATCGCCACCGACGCTGACGGTGCCACCCGAGCCACCGAACCCCGAACCGCACCGACCGCCGGGACCGCCACCCGCGCCGCCGACGGCAACGCCGGACCGGACCCACCTGCCCCGGAACCGACCTCGGAACGCAGATCGGGGAACCCCGCCGACACCCGAGCACCACGCGCCGCCGCCGGCGCCACCGGCCGACTCACACTCGGGCCAATCCGCCGCGCCACATCGCCGGACCGGGTCACGGCCTGACCGGAGGGACCGGTAACCGCCGCCGACGCACGCGGTACCCGCACCGTGCCCGAGGACGCCCCAGCACCCGCCGACCGAGACCCCGCCGGGGAACCACCCATCCCGGGTTTCCCGCGGGGCGGGGAAGTCGAAGAATCGGCGGCCCCAGCCGACGCTGAGGAGGCTTCCTCCTGACTGTCCGCGACGGCTACGCCCACCGCCTGCGGCCCGGCCCACAACACACCAGCGGCAACCACGGCAGCACCAGTACGGGAAACCTTCGATGAAATTGTCACGTCGGACTTCTTCCGGACGGGGAACGCGGGCAGGGAGGCGACGCTCGCCTTCCGCCCGACCCTAAACCGGATTCCCTTGAGAGAAATCCGTAGAAATACTGCACTTCGGGCACCGCCAACTACTGACGCTTTTCCCGCACCTACTTAAGTAGGCCGCAGTCTCAAGTAGGCCGCAGTCGAAGTAGCGAGCTCCGGCACAGCCCTACTCCAGCATCACCGAGGGTTCATCACGGTACAACTCGAACGACTAAACCTCGACCGCCTCCGCGACCTCCTGCAGACCGAAGACGATCTGATGCCGAATCGGCAGGCACCACCTGAATCTGTTGCCCAATTTGACGTTCCGATCACGGGGGGTAAGCGAACCACGGGGACGGTACGACGGTGTAGCCAAGGTCCATCAGCACACCGAGCTCCACCGGGCTCAGCACGATCTTGCCCGGGCCGAAGCCAATCGACGACGAGATCGTGGTCGCCACTGCATCCATCATCGCGTGGTTGGATCCGGAGAAGATGTCGTCGTCAAGGTGCGCGGTCGAGCTGCCTTGCATCCAGTTGTTCGGTGTCCACAGCGGCACCGGCCGCCCGGCGTATGCGGCCATCGCGTTGGCTCCGGTGAAGAACATTCCCCCGCCATAGCCGACGAGGTAGGGATCGTAGGCGGAGTTCCACAGGTAAGTGTCGGGGTCGATCGGCGAATTACCGTCGAAGGTGGTCGTGAACTTGTCGTAGAGCGACCAATTTCTGTTCGTGGTGCACGCCAGTTCGCACCGGGGGACAGTTGCCCCGGAGATCACACCCTCCCACCCGAAGGAGTGCACCAACTCGTGCATGAGGGTGGCGGTGGCGTCGAACTGGTCGTATTCGACCGTGGGGTAGAAGCCCCAGTTGTTGGGCTGGGGCCCGTCGCCCAACCAGTTCCAGGTGATATCCCCGTCGGCTTCCGCACCGTTGGCATCGACACCGGTGAGCAGCTTCTCCTGCACAATCGTGGGCCAGAACCCGGGGTCATCTTTATTGATCAGTTTGCTGACGGCGCTGGCCAGGGTCGCGTCATCGGTGTTGACACTGTTGACTTTGTAGGTCAGCACGGTGGGGTGGTCGACCAGGAAGTAGGCCGAGAGGCGCTTGGCAGACTTGTAGAGCGCTTGCCGGGCCTGGTCGGTGAAGTATCCGTCGGGGTCGTTGTAGTCGAAGGAGAAGTCGATCGCGTTCTGGTTGACCAGCATGCTGGCCGAGGCACCGGCGACCCCGAACGGCTCCAACAGGTTGATGTGCCAGCCCAGGTCGTTGGCGGCGATGACAAAGGTGTCGACTCCCTCGAATCCCGCGCCCGGCGTGTAGACATAGCCACCGTCGACATTGAGCGTCAGGCTGCCGTGCGCCGGGCCCTGCACCACCATGTAGTGGATCCGGTCGCCCTCGGGATCGGTGGCCGTGGCCTTGCCGGTGACCGTGCCCAGCCCGGCGGTCACCGAATACGACTGGTCCATCGTCGGGGCCAGGTTGAACAACGAACGACGGATCGTCCACAACATGCCGGTCAGGGCATCGTGCAACACCGGCCCCACCGGCAGCCCGTCGATGAGCAGTTCCAAGTTCGAGGTGACCGCCGTGATGATCGCCGCCGTGTTCTCCTGGTAGGCCTTGACCGGGTCGGCCCGCTGCCGCATGGCCCACGGAT
>JAGYKK010000054.1 GCA_018401645.1 Mycobacterium sp.
TATCGTGCCCCCTTGGCTGCCAACCCCGTGGACCTCCCAGGTGGTGTTGGCCACCTCGTCGAGGAACCACCGGTCGTGGGTGACCACCAGCAGGCCGCCGGCCGTTCGCGCCCACCGCGACTTCAGGTGCGCCGCGAGCCAGGTGATGCCCTCGATGTCGAGATGGTTGGTGGGCTCGTCGAGTCCGATCACGTCCCAGTCACCGATCAGCAGGACCGCCAACTGCACGCGCCGCCGTTGGCCGCCGGAGAGTTCGGAGATCGGGGCCTGCCAGTCGATGTCGGACACCAGGCCGGCGACGACGTCGCGCACCCGGGCCTCGCCCGCCCACTCGTGCTCGGGGCGATCGCCGACGAGGGTCTGGGCTACCGTGGCGGACCCGTCCAGGGTGTCGGCCTGCTCGAGGGCGGTCACCCGCAGCCCACTGCGGCAGGTCACCCTGCCTGAGTCGGGTGTGATCCGTCCGGTGAGCAGGCCCAGTAGGCTGGACTTACCGTCGCCGTTGCGTCCCACGATCCCGATGCGGTCACCGTCATTGACACCGACCGTCACCGAATCGAAGACCACCTTCGTCGGATAGGCCAGGTGCAGCGTTTCGCCGCCGAGCAGATGTGCCACGGCGACGAGCCTAGGCTGTCAGCAGGCGTGCGGTAGACAGCGACGGAGGCGGGGAACAAGCGATGGTGGATCTCAATTTATCGGCGATCACCAAACCCTTGGAGCGGCTCGTCTCGACCGCCCAGAACGGCTACGAGGTGGCGCGCTTCGGCGGCCTGGAGACCGGGGCGGTGCCGTCGACCTTCCAGATCGTCGAGAGCAACAACATGTACAAGCTCCGGCGGTACTTTCCGCCGGACACCCGACCAGGCCGCGCCCCGGCGGGACCGCCGGCGCTGATGGTCCACCCGATGATGATGTCGGCGAACATGTGGGACGTCAGCCGCGACGACGGTGCCGTCGGCATCCTGCACGCCGGCGGTCTGGACCCGTGGGTGATCGACTACGGCTCGCCCGACCGGGTCGAGGGCGGCATGGAGCGCACGCTGACCGATCACATCGTCGCACTCAGCGAAGCCATCGACATCGTCGCCGCCGCCACCGGTCAGAGCGTTCACCTGCTCGGCTACTCCCAGGGCGGGATGTTCAGCTACCAGACGGCGGCCTACCGCCGATCCAAGGACGTTGCCAGCGTGGTGGCCTTCGGCTCTCCGGTGGACACCCTGGCCGCGCTGCCGATGGGGATCCCGGCGAACATGGGCGTCGTGGCCGCAGAGTTCCTGGCCGACCACGTGTTCAACCGCATCGACATCCCTGGTTGGCTGGCCCGAACCGGATTCCAGATGCTCGACCCGATTAAATCGGTCCAGTCGAAGGTCGACTTCCTGTTTCAGTTGCACGACCGGGAGGCATTGCTGCCGCGCGAACAGCAGCGCCGCTTTCTCGACAGCGACGGCTGGATCGCCTGGTCTGGGCCGGCGGTCTCGGAACTGCTCAAGCAGTTTGTGACGCACAACCGGATGATGACCGGCGGGTTCGCCATCAAGGGCCAGTTGGTGACGCTGTCCGACATCACCTGTCCGGTGCTGGCGTTCATCGGCGAGGTCGACGACATCGGCCAACCCGCCTCGGTGCGGGGGATCAAACGCGCCGCACCGAAAGCCGAAGCGTACGAGGTGATGATCCGGGCCGGGCATTTCGGCCTGGTCGTCGGTTCGAAGGCGGCCACCATCACCTGGCCAACCGTCGCGGCCTGGGTGCAGTGGCTCTCCGGCGGCGGTGAGCGCCCGGACCACATCGTGCCGATGCCCGACACCACAGCGGGCTCCACCGACACCGGCGTGGCGATGAGTTCGCGTGTCATGCACGGCGTCGCGGAGGTCTCCGAGTTGGCCGTGTCGCTGGCTCGCAGTGCGGCCGACGTCGTTATCGGCGCCAACCGGTCGATCCGGACACTGGCCATCGAGACCGCGCGCACGCTGCCGCGCCTGGTCAGGTTGGGACAGATCAACGACCACACTCGAATTTCGTTGGGGCGCATCATCTCTGAGCAGGCCGAGTCGGTGCCCGATGGAGAGTTTCTGCTTTTTGACGGTCGGGTTCACACCTACGAGGCGGTTAACCGGCGCATCGACAACGTGGTGCGTGGACTGATCGCCGTCGGGGTGCGCCAAGGCACCCGGGTCGGTGTCCTGATGGACACCCGGCCCAGCGCGATGGTGGCCGTCGCCGCGCTGTCACGGCTGGGCGGGGTGGCCGTGCTGATGCCGCCCGACGGCGATCTCGCACAAGCCACCAGGCTCGGCGGTATCACCGAGTTGATCACCGATCCCGCCAACTTGGCCGCGGCGGGCACCCTGCCGGTGCAGATCCTGGTTCTCGGCGGTGGCGACACCCGTGAACTCGATCTGCCCGACCACGGGGGCGTGATCGACATGGAGCAGATCGACCCCGACGCGGTGGAATTGCCCGGGTGGTATCGACCGAACCCCGGATTCGCCCGCGACGTGGCGTACGTGGTCTTCAACTCGACCGGCGGTGGGGTGCTGGAGCCCAAGCAGATCACCAACTACCGGTGGGCGCTGTCGGCCTTTGGCACCGCCTCGGCGGCGGCGCTGACCCGCAACGACACCGTCTACTGCCTGACACCACTGCACCATCAATCCGGCCTGCTGGTCAGCCTGGGCGGCGCCGTCGTGGCCGGCGCGCGGATCGCCCTGTCCCGCGGGCTGCGTCCGGACCGGTTCTTCGACGAGATCCGGCAGTACGGCGTCACCGTGGTCACCTACACGTGGTCGATGCTGCGCGAGATCCTCGACGATCCGGGTTTCGGTCCGTCGGGGCAGAACCCACTAGCCGGCAACAACCCGATCCGGCTCTTCATGGGTTCGGGACTGCCGACCGGGATGTGGCAGCGCATCGTGGACGACTTCGCCCCGGCCAGGGTCGTTGAGTTTTTCGCCACCTCCGACGGCCAGGCCGTACTGGGCCAACGCGTTGCTGGGGTCAAGGTGGTAGCGAGGGCGCCCTACCGCCGGCGGCGGGGAGGTCGAACTGGGCGCCTACGACGTCAACGAAGACCTGATCCTCGAAGATGACCGCGGGTTCGTAAAGGTCGCGGGCCCCGAAGAGATCGGCGTCCTGCTGGCCCGGCCATGGGGGCCGATCGACCCCAGCGCGTCGATCAAACGAGGGGTGTTCGCCGCCGGTGACGTCTGGATCTCCACCGAGTACGTGTTCTGGCGCGACGCCGACGGCGACTTCTGGCTCCTGGGCAACCGGTCCAGGTTCCTGCACACCCCGCGCGGGGTGGTGTTTCCCGCGCCGATCACCGACGCGATCGGTGCCATCGCCGGGGTCGACCTGGCGGTGACCTACGGCGTGCAAACACCGTCCGGGACCCTGGCCGTCACGGCCATCTCGCTGCGGCCGGGCCGGAGCGTGACCGTCGCCGATCTGGGCGAGGCGGTCGCGTCGATGCCGATCGGCCTGGCGCCCGACGTCGTGCACGTGGTGCCGGAATTGCCGGTCAGCGCGTCCTACCGGCCGGTGTCGTCGGCGCTGCGGAAGGCAGGTCTGCCCAAGGCGGGGCGTAACAGCTGGTACCTCGACGCCGATACGGGCAGGTACAAGAGGTTGACGGCGGCGGCCCGGGCCGCGCTGGCCCGGGGCTAGCCGGCGGGATCGGCGCAGCGTGAGTAGCTGGGCACTGCTGGAACCAGCCGACGCTGTTAGGCTCGCCGTTAGCGGACGCCCAGTTGGAGGGGACAGATGACCGGAATCACCGTGGCTCGGGCCTGGCGCCGGGGTGCGCTGCGAAGCATTGCCGGCGTAGCACTGGCGGTCGGTCTGGTGTGCGGGTCCACGGCGACGGCGCACGCCGATATCCTCGACGATCTGGCCGAGCAGTACGCGATTGGTGCCAGCGGCGGACAGCTCTCCAAACTGCTCAAGGTTTCGCTGAAACTGCGGTCGATGGGTTACAAACCATCGCAGACCTACCTGGACGGGCTCACCAAAGCGGCAACCTACCGCCCGAACCAGAACCCGTTGATCGAGGCACTGAAGGACACCATCGCCTACCAGGCGAAGATCAAGGCGCAGACCGACCTCATTCGGGGCTCCCAGTCCCAACAGGGCATGGTGAGCACCGGGCAGATGCCGGTCGGCAGTCAATCCGGCACCTCGGCCCCCGGCGGGCAGTCCGGTGCCACCGTGACGTCGGTTCAGGCGGTCCCGGTCCCGGCACCGGCACCGGTTCCGGTCCCAGCACCGGCGCCGGCGCCGTAATTCAGACCCAGTGGCCGTCCTCGATCCGACCCTGCTGAACATCCTGGTGTGTCCCGCCGACCGCGGACCCCTGGTTCTCGTCGACGACGCGCCGGGCCACCCGGTGCTCTACAACCCGCGACTGCGCCGGGCCTACCGGATCGAGGACGCCATCCCGGTTCTGCTCGTCGATGAGGCGGTCGACGTCTCGCCGGAGGAGCACGAACGGTTGATTGCCCGCCCCCTGCACTGACCGAACTGGACTTTGCACCGGATTAGTCCGGACTTTGCCCGAATCATCGGCATCGGCCGTTTCCGGAGGATACCGTCTCAGTCACAGGACCACGGTTCGTGACTGAATGCCCGCAAGGCCGGGGGAAATGTCCTGAGCGTGTTGACCGACAACGGTTGACCGGTTGCGAATTTTTGGAGGACGCATGACCGAAATCACCGACAACCACCGCGCTGTCCTACGCGCCTTGGCCGACACCATTGTTCCTTCGATCCCGCGCGACGACGACCCGACCGGGTTCTGGGCGGCCAGCGGCAGCGCCATGGGTGCCGATATCGCCGTCGCCCAGGTGATCTCCGGTCTGCCAGATGACCAACGCCATGGTCTGCTCAGCCTGCTCGACGGCATGCACGTGTTCGGATTCGCCACCGGCTCGCAGCGGTCCCGCGAGCAGGTGATCCGCAATGTCGCGCTGATGGGCACCGCGCCAGCTGCCGGGATGAAGGCGCTGGCCTCGCTGACCACCGCCATGGCGTATAGCGTCCCGGACGACCGGGGTCAACCTTGGCAACGGTGTACACGGCTACGAGGGCCGCCGCGGATAGCGCCCGGGGACCTGAGCCGCTGGCGACCTTCGCCCACCAGATGCATTTGCGCGACGTCTGCATCGTCGGTTCCGGCGCCGGCGACGTCTGATCGCCGGTGTCCTGGCGCAGGCGGGGCTGGTGTCGTCGTGCTGGAAGCCGGCTGGGCGCGCAACGAGGCTGACTTCCTGGGGCTGTGACTACTCGCTTACCAGCAATTGTTCTGGCGCGGGGCGTCAACGCCACCGCCGATATGAACGTTTCGTTGCTGGCCGCCTCGACTCACGGGCGGCGGCCCCACCGTGAACTGGTCCAACTGCCTGCGTACGCAGGTCGTGCGCGACAACTGGAGCGAGGAATTTCGGACTCAGGACGTCACCAGCAGCCGACTTCGACGAGCACATCGACCGGTCTGGCAGCGCCTCGACGTCAATGGTGACTGCTCCGGATCTGAACGGTCGCACCTGAGGATGCGCGCTGGCGCCGAATCCCTGGGCTGGTCGTTCAAGACCTGACCTGGCGCGCCCGACGGAGACCTCTCGCCGGACTCGGCCGGGCACATCGGTTTCGGCGACCGGTCCGGCTCAAGCGCGACGTCCGCCAGACCTGCACGGCGCCGTCGGGCCGGCGGCAAGGTGATTGTCGGCTGTTCGGCGGATGGGTGCTGGTGGAGAACGGCCCGCGCCAGCGGTTGTGTACTGGTTCCGCTGCGTCCGCAGCACCGATCCCGCGACCGGCGCGACGACGGAGTTGACCATCAAGGCTCCGCGCGTGGTGGTCGCGTGCGGCTCGTTGGAATCCCCTGCGCTGCTGCTGCGTTCCGGCATCGGCGGCCCGGCGGTGGGCAAGTACCTGCCCCTTCATCCGGTGGTGGGCTTCCTCGGCATCTACCCCGACGAGACCAATCCGTGGTGGGGTGCACCGATGACCGCCATGGTCGACGAGTTCGCCAACATCAAAGATGGCCACGGCTTCCTGATCCAGAACGCGCAATGGTCGCCGTCGGTCATCGCCGGGGGCATGGCCCGGGCCTCCGGCGCCGAGCACAAAGAGACCATCGCCAAACTCGGCCATGCGGCGTTTTCGGTCGCATTCCCGCGCGACCGCGGGCACGGCACGGTCACAGTCGATGACCACGGCAACGCTGTGATCAACTACTCGATGACCGATGAGGTCGACCTGCTGGTAGCCCACACCTCCATCGAGAAGCAGATCCGGCTGCACCACGCGGCCGGCGCCGAGGAGATCATCCCGTTCGGTTCGATCACCCAGCGCTGGCGCCGCGGCGAGGACCTGGAGGCGTTCATCACGGCGATACAGAGCGTGCCGCTGCGGGCCGGTGGGTTGCAGCTCTTCTCGGCACACCAGATGAGCAGCTGCCGGCTGGGCAGCGATCCGCAAACCTCGGTGGCGAACACGTCGGGCGAATTGCACGACACCCCTGGGGTCTACATCGGCGACGCCAGCGGTATGCCGACCGCTAGCGGCACCAATCCGATGATCTCGGCGATGTCGCTGGCGCACCGCACCGCCACGAACATCGCCAACGAAGCCCAACCTGCCGTTAACGCCTAGTCCACCGTCAACGCCTGAGGAGAACCCATGACGACGATGATTCCGACCCCAGTCCACGACCGTCTCTACATCGGTGGTCAGTGGACCGCTGCCAGCGGCTCCGAGACAATTCCCGTCGAGAATCCCTACACTGAGCAGGTCATCGCCAACATCCCGGTCGGCGACGCTTCCGACGTGAACCGCGCGGTCACCGCCGCGCGCGATGCCTTCCCCGGTTGGGCGGCAACTCCGATCGCCGATCGTGTCGACATGATCGACGCGATTGCGGCGAAGCTGTCCGACCGCGGCGACGAGTTGGCCGCCCTCATCACCACCGAGGTCGGCACCCCGATCACGCTGGCCCGCCTGATTCAAGTCGGGCTGCCCACCATGTCGTTCTCGGCCATCCGGGGCCTGGTGGACGACTTCCACCTCGAGGAGGAGATCGGCAACTCCCTGGTGGTTCGCGAGCCAATCGGTGTCGTCGCGGCGATCGCGCCGTGGAACTACCCGCTGCACCAGATGGCCGCCAAGGTCGCCCCGGCTCTGGCCGCCGGCTGCACGGTGGTCCTCAAACCCTCCGAGATCACTCCACTCTCGACGTTCGCGCTGATGGAGATCTTCGACGAGGTCGGCCTCCCGCCCGGAGTGGTCAACATGGTGACGGGCTGGGGCAACGTCATCGGCGAAGCAATGATCACCAACACCGACGTCAACATGGTCACCTTCACAGGCTCCGAGGGCGTCGGCCGGCACATCGGTGAGGTCACTGGCCGCAACCTGGTGCCCGCGGCCCTGGAATTGGGCGGCAAGTCGGCCTGCGTGGTGCTCGATGACGCCGACATGGTGATGGCGATCTCCGCCGGCGTCAGCCGCTGCATGCTGAACTCCGGTCAGACCTGCATCGCGCAGACCCGTCTGGTGGTGCCCCGCTCCCGGTTGGCCGAGGCCGAGGCGATCGCCGCCGCGGTGGCCCAAGCCCACATCATGGGCGACCCGTTCGATATGGCCACCCTGATGGGGCCGCTGGTCTCGGCGCTGCAGCGCGACCGGGTGCGCGAGCACATCCGCAGCGCCATGGCCGACGGTGCGCGACTGGTCGCGGGCGGACCGGACACCCCGACCGGACTGGATCAGGGTTACTTCGTGGCCCCGACGGTATTGTCCGACGTCACCAGTGGCATGAAAGTGGCCCAGGAAGAGATCTTCGGGCCGGTGCTCGTCATCATCGCCTACGACGACGAGGACGATGCGGTGCGCATCGCCAATGACTCGCGCTTCGGGTTGTCCGGCGCGGTGTGGTCCGGTGACGAGGACCGGGCGATGCGGGTAGCCCGCCGGATCTACACCGGCCAGATCGACGTCAATGGCGGCGCATTCAATCCCTACGCTCCGTTCGGCGGGGTCGGCGCCTCCGGACTCGGCCGCGAGTTGGGCATGCACGGCCTGGAGGAGTTCTTCTACCTCAAGTCGATTCAGCGCTGACCGGAAAAGTCAGCGTGGCTGGGTGGGCCCGGATCGCCCTGATTGAACTCGGCGGTGAACAGACTGGTTAGGATTGCCCCGGCACATTGCCGCGCCCGAACCGGAATCCGGAGGCCTCCTGATCACGTTAAGCTCCGCCGATCGCGCGCCAGACCCCGCTGTGCTGCGCAGCCCGGGCGGATTCACCTGGTTCTACGTCGATCTGGTCGATGACCACGGTCGGGGCGCGACGCTCATCTGGTCCTGGGGGCTGCCGTTTCTGCCGGGGTACGCCCGGTCGGCCCGCGTCGGGCACCCCCACCTTCCACTGCAACGGCCCAGCGTCAACCTCGTTGTCTACGAGGGCGGGCGCGAGCGTTTCTATCTGCTCTCCGAGCTCCCCACCGAGGACTGCGTCTGGGGGGAGGACGGCTCCTCCTGGCGGATGGGCGACTGTTCGTTCACCTGGACCGACACCCCCACCGGCGACGCCTCGGTCCGCACCCTGCAGGCGACCCTCGATCT
>JAGYKK010000055.1 GCA_018401645.1 Mycobacterium sp.
GGTGTTCCTGGTGCAACGAGGTGCGCAACGACATCGAAGGGCCGTGGAGCATCGCTGAACCGACGACCACTAAGCCTGGATTCACCGATTCAGTAGTGGTTCGGGACGGGTCATAACAGCGAAATGCCCTGTCGTGGTGGGAGAATGAGATTTCTTGAGGATCAAATTCGGCCACGACGAAGGGCATCTCGTAGATGCAATTATCTCACACCCGTCCGATAGCTTCAGCATCCTTTGATGACCCGAATCTGGTGTCGTGCGCCGGGCTGGTCCCGATAGCCGCCCTGGCCCAGCGGTGCGGTCTGGCTGCTTTGGCCGATGAGCATCTGAGCGTCCCGACCGACAAGGGCTCCAACCCCGGGGCGAAGGTGAGTGCCCTGGTCGCCGGCATGGTTGCCGGCGCCGACAGCATCGCCGACATGGCGTTATTGCGCCACGGCGCGATGGGCACGGTCTTCGCCCGCCCGTATGCCCCCTCGACACTGGGGTCCTTCCTGCGGGAATTCCGCTTCGGTCACGTCCGTCAACTCGACGCCGTCGCGGCCCGTCTACTGGCGGGTCTGGGCGAGCACACCCCGGTGCTGGCCGGGATCGACGGCCCGGTGCTGGTCGACATCGACGACACCATCATCGAAGTACACGGATACGCCAAACAGGGATCCGGGTACGGCTACTCCGGCGTGCGCGGACTTAATGCGTTGATCGCCACAGCCACCACCGAGAAGGGCGCTCCGGTAATCATCGGCCAACGGCTACGCAAAGGCAGCTGCGGCTCACCACGCGGAGCGGCCCGGATGGTCGGCGACACACTGGCCACCCTGCAACGACTGCGCTCACCACAGGCGGCGGCCACGCCGCTGCTGCGGGCGGATTCGGCGTTCTACGGCCACCCCACCGTCGCCGCGGCGATCCGCGGTGGGGCGCAGGTGTCGGTCACCGTGCGGCTGGACCCGAAAGTCAAAGCCGCCATCGCCGAGATCGGCGCCGAGGCCTGGACTCCGATCGAGTACACCGACGCGATCTTCGACGAACCCACCGGGCGGTGGATCTCCCGCGCCGAGGTCGCCGAAGTCGGATTCACCGCGTTCAGCTCCCGCAAGAGCGCCGAGCAGATCCCGGGCCGGCTGGTGGTGCGCCGCATTCCCGACCTCAACCCGGGCAAGGACACCGGGCAGGGCGCCCTGTTTGACACCTGGCGCTTCCACGCCTTCTTCACCACCAGCGACCTCGATACAGTCACCGCCGACAAGACCCACCGCGGCCACGCCATCATCGAGCAGGTCCACGCCGACCTCAAGGACTCCGCCCTGGCGCACCTGCCCTCGGGGCGCTTCGCCGCGAACGCCGCCTGGCTGGTCCTGGCCGTCACAGCGTTCAACCTCACCCGCGCCGCCGGCGCCCTGACCGACACCGCCCTGGCCAAAGCCCGCACCGCCACCATCCGCCGGACCCTGATCACCCTGCCCGCCCGCATCGCCTCCTCAGCCCGCCGACTGACGCTGCACCTACCCCGGGACTGGCCCTGGGAAACAGCCTGGAAAACGTTGTTCACCAGCGCTTTCGGTCGAACACCGCCATTGCTGGCCTAACCAGCGACCCCCAGCGGCCCTCGACCCGAAAGACCAACAGGAACAACCCGATTACCGAGATCGGGCCATCAGTCACGCCCACACACCGGCTCAAGCGCCACAACACATCCCACCACCACGCCGAAGGCCCATCGGTGCATCAAGGCTTAGGCGGATCGAGATCACCCCCGGAGGCCAGTATGTCGATGACCAGCGATCCGGAGTCTGAGGACGTGACGAAGAAGAAGACGATGACCGCCACCGCGACGAGGCTGGTGAGCAATCCGAGCGGTAGTCCGTCAAGCAGTCGGAACAGTGAGTATGGCGATCTGGCGGCGAACCGCAGAATCCGGCGTAACGCGTCAGCAGCGCGGGCACCATGCGCTTCGGCATGGTCGGTGGCCTCGATCATCACCGAGTCTGACCAGCGCACGGACGGAGCGAGTGGAGGAAAAGGTCACGTAAAAATCTCCGGCAGGATCAACGCCGCGAGCAGGACGGCGTCAGGGCCCGCCCTCACGCACGGTCCAAAGCCGTTCGAGTAGGACGATGGAACTGAAGAGAGAACCACGGCTCAGGACCACGAGAAGCGGCCGGTTTGAAAGATGGCCAGCGCCACCACCGTGACGAAGAACGGGAAGAAGGATGCCGACGTGGATGAGAATTGCCGGACGAAGTACGGTGCGGTCGTCTTGGTGATTCCGTAGGTGCGCAGAATTGTCAGGGCGCCGCGTTGCCATCGCAGGCGTTGGAAGTACAGGGTGCGCACCGTCGGCATCAATTCTGTCGCGACAGTGCATTCGGTTGAGTGAGGCGCATCGGTAGCCGAGGCTCTTGATCGCGGTGGTGAGTTCGTTGTCCTCGACCCACGAGGGCGTTGTCGTAGACTGTAGGACTGGTTCGCCCGGATTGTCCTCTCGCGATGACCTCCTGCAATACCGCGACGGAGAACAAGCCTGCGGTTCAGTGACGACCTCGGCGCGTACCGACCTACGCCGGAGGTCGTGGGCGTAGCGCAAGTATTCGTTGCGCTGCAGGTCTTCGACGGGCTCACGGCCTACTCAGGGCGAGGAATACTCACCGACGGCCCCGACTAGGGCCCGCCCAGCATCCCGGGTTTGAGCCGGCGCTCGGCGGCTTCAAGGGAAGCCTCCGATGGCGCAACGTTTGCCGTGGTCGACGTCCGCGCGCAGACTCGCGAGATCACAGACTGTTAGGGGGCATTCAGGTTGAGCACTTGGGGGTAGTGGTCCGGCATTGACGGTGAGCGGGCTGTCGGCCGGCGTGGGTGCGTTTGGTTTTTGTTGTGCCGGGGCGGCACGGTGATCACGTCGTTGTAGGCGACGGCCCTCCCGGTCTCTTTTGGCGGAGTCTGCCGGGAGGGCCGTCTGTGCGCGCTTGGAGGCGCAGTGGTCACGGTAGAGGCGGATGTCGATGTAGTCGAGCGCCGGTTGTCCGCGGGTGAGCTGTGTTGCCCGGGGTGCGGTGGTGTGTTGGCGAGGTGGGGGCGGGCCAGGCCGCGACGACTGCGTGGCGCGGGCGGGCCGGTGCGGTTGTGTCCTCGCCGGTCGCGGTGCACCGGCTGCGGGGTGACCCATGTGTTGTTGCCGGTGACGGCGTTGCTGCGCCGCGCGGATGCGGCCGCGGTGATCGTGTCGGCGTTGGCGGCGAAGGCGTCGCGCCGAGTGGGGTTTCGCCGGATCGCGGCCGAGTTGGCTCGTCCGGCTGAGACAGTGCGCGGTTGGCTGCGCCGTTTCGCCGGCAGGGCCGAGGCGGTGCGGTCGGTGTTTACGGTGTGGCTGCGTGCGGTGGATGCCGATCCGGTGATGCCTGAGCCTGCTGGCGGCCCGATCGCCGATGCGGTGACGGCGATCGCCGCGGTCGCGGCCGCGGTGACACACCGGTTCGTGCTGCCCACGGTGCCGCTGGCGGTGGCCGCGGTGGCGATCTCGGGGGGTCGATTGCTGGCGCCGGGCTGGCCGAAGGGGCGGGTGCAACACGAGTCGACCCTGCCGCTGGGGCCGATGCAGCCGTAATCCTGTGCGCTGTTGTGTTTTTTCCACCAACAGCAAAGGAGGGCAGCCGATGCTCGGCGATGACGAGGCGAAGGTGCGGGCCGAACGGGCCCGAGCGATCGGGTTATTTCGGTATCAGTTGATCCGAGACGCCGCCGATCCGGTGCATTCCACCAAGGAGCGGGGAAAGTTGGTGCGCGAGCTGGCTGGCCGTACGCACACCGACCCGTTCGGCCGACAGGTGCGCATCAGCCGGCAGACCATGGACCGCTGGATTCGGGACTGGCGTGCCGGCGGGTTCGACGCACTGGTGCCCAACCCGCGCCAATGCACCCCACGCACCCCGGCGCAGGTGCTGGAGCTGGCGGTGGCGCTGCGACGGGAGAACCCGGATCGCACCGCCGCAGCGATCCGGCGGATCCTGCGCACCCAGCTGGGCTGGGCGCCCGACGAACGCACCCTGCAACGCAACTTCCACCGGCTCGGGCTCATCTGCGAGGCGGCTGGCGGATCGGCGGCGGTGTTCGGCCGCTTCGAGGCCGAATACCCCAACGACCTATGGACCGGGGATGCGTTGCACGGCATGGCGATCGCGGCCCGTAAAACCTATCTGTTCGCTTTCCTCGATGATCACTCCAGGCTGTTGCCGGGTTACCGGTGGGGCTACGCCGAAGACACGGTACGGCTGGCGGCAGCGCTGCGGCCGGCTCTGGCCTCCCGCGGTGTGCCCAAGGCCGTCTATGTCGATAACGGGGCAGCCTATGTCGATCGGTGGTTGTTGCGGGCATGCGCCAAACTAGGCGTACGCCTTGTTCATTCGAAACCTGGTCGACCCCAAGGGCGCGGCAAGATCGAACGGTTCTTCCGCACCGTGCGCGAGCAGTTCCTGGTCGAGATCACCGGTGAGCCCGACGTGATCGGACGTCACCACGTCGCCGATCTGGCCGAGTTGAACCGGCTCTTTACCGCCTGGGTCGAAACCCAGTATCACCGGGCGGTGCATTCCGAGACCGGCCAAACCCCGCTGGCCCGCTGGTGCGCCGGAGACCCGATCGCCCTTCCCGCCCCCGAAACGCTGACCGAGGCGTTCTTGTGGGAGGAACACCGCCGCGTGACCAAGACCGCGACCGTCTCGCTGCACGGCAACAGCTACGAGGTCGACCCCGCGCTGGTAGGGCGCAAGGTCGAGCTGGTGTTCGACCCGTTCGACTTGACCCGCATCGAGGTCCGTGCGACCGGCGTGCCGATGGGACTTGCCATTCCGCACCACATCGGGCGACATTCCCACCCCAAGGCAAGACCCGAAACTCCCACCGCACCAACAAAACCCAGCGGCATCGACTACGCCAAGCTGATCGAGACCGCCCACCAAGCCGAGATCGCCCGCGGCGTCAACTACGCCGCCCTCACCGGGACTGCCGACCAGATCCCCGGCCAACTGGACCTGCTCACCGGACACGAGGTGCAACGATGATCGACAAACTGACCTCCTACTACGGCTTTTCCCGCATGCCATTCGGTCGCGACCTGGCCCCATCCATGCTGCACCGCCATACCGCGCACAACGAAGCAGTCGCCCGCATCGGCTGGTGCGTGGCCGAACGGCGCATCGGGGTGATCACCGGCGAAGTCGGCGCCGGCAAAACCGTCGCCGTGCGCGCCGCACTCGACGCCCTGGACCGCAGCCGCCACACCGTCATCTACCTGCCCGACCCCACCGTAGGGGTGCGCGGTATCCACCACCGCATCGTCGCCTCCCTCGGTGGGCAACCGCTGACCCATCACGCCACGCTGGCACCCCAGGCCGCCGACGCTCTGGCCGCCGAACGCGACGAACGTGGTCGCACCGCCGTCGTCGTCATCGAAGAGGCTCACCTGCTCGGCCATGATCAACTCGAGGCCATCCGATTGCTGACCAACCATGACCTGGACTCATCGAGTCCATTCGCCTGCCTACTCATCGGCCAACCCACCCTGCGGCGGCGCATGAAACTCGGCGTACTGGCCGCACTCGATCAACGCATCGGCCTGCGCTACACGATGGCACCCATGACCGACACCGAGACCAACAGCTACCTACGCCACCACCTCAAGCTGGCCGGGCGCGAGGACACACTGTTCTCCGGCGACGCCACCGCACTGGTCCACCAGACCAGCCGAGGCTACCCGCGTGCAGTCAACAACCTCGCCCTGCAAGCCCTCGTCGCCGCGTTCGCCGCAGACAAGGCCATCGTCGACGAATCCTCCACCCGCACAGCCATCGCCGAAGTCACGGCAGACTGAACACCACCCCGACACCTCGAACACCACCGACCCCACCGGACACCGCCCGGCGGGGTCATTTCATACCCACACGTCCCCACCGTCATTGCCGCCATCATGATCATCCTGAATGCCGGTCAACACTTACCCTCTCGCCCCGCAGGCGGGTTGCTATGAACCACTGGACTCAACTCACCCTGACACCAGGACTCCGGACATGGCGTAGGAATTGATGCAGGGTCACTGGTGGGATTTGATGCTGTAGCGCAGGGTCAGGTTGGTGCCGGGGTAGACGGTGTTGGTGTCGTTGAGGACCTGGCAGAGTTCGGCGATGGCGGCGGTGTGCCGTGGTGCGGGCAGTGGGTCGAGTCGGATGTGCAGGGTGTTGTTGGCGGGGTCGGGGATGATGTCGCCGGAGCCGGCCAGGGCGGTGCGGATCAGGGTGTGGGCTTCGTCGGCGGCGCGGCTGTAGCCGGTGTCGGTGAGGATGGTCCGCGCGAGGGTTTGCGCGGTGTTGTAGGCGGCGATCCGGATGGCGTGGTGGATCAGTTTGGTTTCGGTGTCCAGGACTTGTTGGCCGGGGTTGACCTCGGCCAGCGGCAGCCGGGCCGGTATGGCCTGGTGTGCCGCGAGCGCTGCGTCGAGTGCTGTCTGGGCGGCGTGGAGGTCTGTGTTGATGGTGTTGATCATCGTGTTGGTCAGCACGACGGTGGTTCCTGGTTTCGGTGAGTGCGCGGCCAGCAGCTCGGCCTTGGCGGTGTGTTGGGCCGAATGCATTGTCCGGCGGGCTTTTTCGACCTGGGCGTAGGCGGTCTTCTTGGCGGGGTTGGGCCCCATCCGGTCGGCATCATCGTCACCGGCTTGGTAGGTGTCGTGGGAGTCGAGGTCGAAATGGAGGCGGGCGTAGCGGTAGTGGTTCTCCTGGCGCCAGCGTGAGCCCATCCGGTAGCGGACCTCGGCGGCAGTTAGGTCGGCGCGGGTGGTCAGGATGTGCATCTGGCGTGCCCGTGGCCGGTCGTGCAGGGTGATCTGGCGCATCGCGAATGTTTGGCCTTTGCGGGGGCCGTCGGTGATCTCCAGCTCAACGTCGGTGTCGGCCAGTTCCCAGGTGTGGGTGCGGCCGTGCTCATCGGTGTGGGTGCGTTCGGCGAACAGGTGCTCGGCGATATCGGCGGTGGGGCCTTTGCGCCAGGTCAGGGTGTCGAACCCGGCGGCATCGAGGTCGGCGAACAGCGTGGGTGACCAGCCGCCGCGGTCGAACCCGACCAGCACCCGGCGGTCGTCGCCGACCATGGCCCGCAGCTGCGGGATCAGCCGCCGTAGTTCGGAGGCCAGCGAAGCCCCCGGTTCGGCCATCACGACCAGCAGCGGGTCCCCGGCGGCGTCGGTGACCCAGGTCTCCACCGTGGCCGGGGCGGGGAACTTCAACCGCGGCACATGGGTTTTAGCGATCCTGCGGGTGCCCTGGTAGGCCCGCACATGGCCATCGACGTAGAACACCGCCGCCTGCTCGGGACGGGTGGTGAGGTGACCGGCGGCCATCGCGGCGATCCACTGGCCGGCCTTACCCGCCTCGGCCAGGGCCTTGATTTTACGGCGGATCGTCTTGACCTCCGGGGCCCGGTCCAAACCCAACACCCGACCCAACGCGGTCGGGTCGATGCGGGTGGAGCCTTCGGCGCGGGCCTGGCCCAGCAGCGCCCGGAACACCGCCTCGCACAACATGGTGTCCAGTGAGTAGAACCCGTTCGGGAAGTCCGGGTAGGCCTGGTGCGCGCACTGCAGCAACCCGGTCGCGACCAGCGCGGGCACCGCCAACACCAGTCCCGCCAACGGGGCCCGGCCACACCCGGTGAACACCGGCGCCGCCGACTCGATCAACCCGAACGCCGCCAAGACCCGCTCACCGGAACGGTCGACCGGATCGGCCAACACCGCCACCGCATCCCCGCAGGCCATCACCGGTGTCGAGGGCCTCTGCCCACCGGGATCAGACTCGGCACCGGAAACCGTTGCCGGATAATCGGTCTCGGTTCCGGTCGGGGAGTTCTCCGACAGTGCTCGGCGGACGCTGGCCTCCGAGACCGCGACCCGCTGTCCGATCGCCCGCAGCGACAGGCCCTGGGCTCGCAGGGCGGCGATGCTCGACACCAGCTCCGGTGTGAGTTTGGAGGCCCGCCGCGGCCCTGTGCGCTGCGGAACCAACGCTCCCACCCCGGCCGCCGACAGTGCCTGATCCCAGCGCCACACCGTCAACGCCGAGGTGCCGAAAGCCGCCGCGACCTGGGTCTGGTTGGCCGCCTTGGTCCGCATCACCGACACCGCAGCGAACCGGCGCCCCGCGGTGTCACCGGCGTTCCAGGCGAAACACAGGTTGCCGTGCACATAGACCCGACCCCCCTCGGCATCCTCGATCATCGCCGCCGCGGCACTGATCTCGGTGGCCTCGGCCGGGATCAGCGGTAAGGGCTGCTGGGTGGTCATCACCGCCATCGTCGCACCCCACCAACCCTCCGGAAACCCTTCAGGAATTATATCGCGAAATGCGTGGGAAATCGGCCCCGACACACCTCAAATCAGCAGCTCACCACGCCCACGCCGACCAGCCGCCCCTGCACCATGTCCAGAGTCCTGGGGTCGTGGGCATCGTCGGCGGTCTCCGCAACATACGTCAACTGGTCTGTTGTTGACCGGCATTCAGGATGATCATGATG